>JBKBRY010000001.1:0-39756 GCA_046291925.1 Leptonema sp. (in: bacteria)
AACAAAGCTGGTATTCTGAAAGAGGTGCCAATTTGTGGGTTTGTGCTCCTTCTAATGGATTGCCTTCGGAATCGGGAATTACTACAACAGATATTCGGGGCAGTTATGGATATTCTCCTTATGACTACACGGATGACTTTGGAGGAACTTCTTCCGCAACTCCTTATATTTCTGGCGTTGTAGCATTCATGCTTTCTACCAACCCGAATTTAACTTATAGAGACATTCGTTATATATTAGCCAAAACTGCAAGAAAAGTGGATCCCACCGATACAGATTGGACCACCAACGCTGGAGGATTCAGTATCAATCACAAATATGGTTTTGGAGTTGTAGATACCTTTGCTGCAGTAAATCTTAGCAAAACATTTTCTTCTTTAGGCGGTTACAATAGTCTAATTATATACGAATCCCCTAACAATACGACAAATACGATTGCAGTTTCTGATTCTGGAATTTCCAAAATTGAATTTGTAGAAGTCAATGTAAATTTTTCTTCGACTAACTTTGGCAATACCAATATTACCTTACAATCCCCCTCAGGAACACAAGCAAAATTAGTAGAAACTCATCAATGTGATCCAAGTTGTGCATCTTACTCATATAAGACTTGGAGGTTTGGAGTATCTAGATTTTTGGACGAAACTCCAATTGGAAATTTTGTTCTTACAGTTACTTCTGGTACTTTACACTATTGGTCTATAAAAATTTACGGAAGATGATAAGGAGGTTGTTATGAAAAAAAAAATTTCTTTGTATTATTTTTTAGTGTTTCTTTTGGTTTGCTAAGTCAGGAATTTCGATATTACGAGGGAAAAGAAGAAAAAAAGCTATACTTACAAAAAGACTATTTAGCAGATTTTACTGAAAATAGTTCTTTTATAAAGAACATAGATCCCAAAGGAAAGCTTCTTAAAAAACAAGGTACAGTAAGCATATACCAAGTTGGTGATCCAAAAATCAGAAATCAAATCCAAAAAGGAACTTTAACGAAAAGTTTAAAACCTCAAAGTAAGCTTTCCGAAGTATTCTCTACCCATCCATCAGGAGGTCCGAAAATTGCGTTACCCGGAAACATCATAATAAAATTTAAAGACTCAGTTTCAAAAAGCCAAATTGATCAAATTTTACAATCAAAAAATTTAAAAGTAATCAGAATTCAAAAAATCTTAGAACAAGACTATTATATTATTGAATCGCCTTCTGGTTTGGCTTCCTTAGAACTAGCAAATCAACTTGCAAGCTTACCTGAGGTGGAATATTCAAAACCTGATTTATGGATAGAAATTTCTAAAAGATAAAAGGGAATCTATGGGAGAGTTAGGAATAAAGCTTTTTTAACAATTCAACACCACAATAGTTTTGATTGTTTTTTTTGATGGTTTCAGTTAATTCTTTTCCTAAAATTTTTTTGGCATAATCAAATTCTTTTTTTAAAGTGGTACCCAAAATGGAAGGATCATCTGCTCCCAAACAAACTTTAAGTCCTGCATCAACAAAAAACTTCAAAGGAGAAAAGCCACAGATTTTTTGATTCGATGTAGGACAGCTCTCTATAACAGCACCATGACTTCTAAGAAAATGTAAACTATATTCTAAAAAATCTAAATACAATTTTTTTTCTAAACCTTCGTAAACAATATCTATATAAGATGAGTTTTGTAATTTTTCTTCTTTTTTAAGAAAATCGATTGGAATCCATTTTTCTCCTTTTTCGTAAAGAGAATACAGAAAATTCAGATAATCTTTTCTTTCTGAAAAAATTTCCCTAAAAGTTTTATTTTGAACTTTTTCTTCTGTATATGCAAGAGCCACAGCGTGACCGATTCTATGTACTCCCATTTCTTGCAATTCTAATATCCATCGTATTGTACTTGCAGGTGTTTTATCTGTAAAACTTTCTCCAACATGATAAGTTAGCAACAAAGGCTTTGAACTTTGGTTTTCTTTTAATACCTTTTTAATAAAGTTTCTTTTTTCTTTAGGAGGAAATCCTTCTTCTTTGCCTGCAAAATCGATTCCTATTAAATTTTTTGTTTTTTTTTGTAAACTTTTTATAATTTCGTATTGCCATTCATATAACGGGTACTCTCTATTTAAAGAAATGATGAATTTTGCTTGTTTTGGATAGATTTTTGTTTCCAAAGAATCAAAAGCTTCTACCAATCCCGAAACTTTTTCTTTAAATTCAGTTTCTTTGATAAACGGACTAAACATCATTCTATATTCAGCATAGATTTCTTCTTGCCTTGATAAGACTCTTTTCGTTATTTCTTGTAGTTCTTCAGGATCTGTATTGGATAAAGCAATGATAAAATCAAAACAATTCTGAAACTGCAAAAAACCAAATTTTGTGGGATCCATTCTATAAAATTTTCTAAGAATTCTCTTCTGATATTGGTTAAGTTTAGAATTCGAAAAGATTTGATTTTTATATAAAATTTCAATTTTGGGTTCATATCCATAAATCTTTTTAAAAGAATTAATATAAATTTCCCAACGAGGAGTTCTCCTTTGCCCCAACCACTGAAGATCTTCTTCTACCAAACATCCATACAGATGAGTATGGAGTTCATATAGATTCATTCTTTTTCGTTTTTCTCTTTTTCGTCTTTAACTTCTCTTACTTTAATAAAATCTTTATTGGGTTTATCTTCTGCTATATCTACATCAATGATGGGCTTATCTTGTTCATTATGTGTATCTTGGTTATCCTTACTTTCGGACATAATGTATGGAAAATCTCAATCGAAAAAAATGTAAAGAAATATTTTAAAATTAATAAATCCAAATGCAACTTTTATATGCTTTTATTTTTAGATTCCTTTTAAAATGGATTTTACGGAACAAATGTAAAGTATTCTTTTTGAAAAATATTGATTTTTTGATTGCATAATTTCAATAATTCTCCAGTTTTGGAAAAAGAAGGTTTCCTATGAAAATTCCAACAAAAGCAATTTTTGTTTTTATTTTTTTTATTTTTTTTAATGCAAATTTCTTGTTGCCACAAACTCCCTTAAACAAAAAAGCAGAAATTAACGAAATCGAAGAATCTTGGTTAAAGCAAATCCAAAATCCTAAAAACGAGAAATCGGAAGAAAATCAAAAAGAGTCCGAAACAATCACAAAAGAAAATCTATTTGGTGAACCTCCCTCCTTTGTTAGTTTATTTTCACGTTTTACACTGGTACTTTTTCTATCAGCAGGTTTTGTTTATTTTCTAATCCAGTACTTTAAAAAGAAAAATTTAATTATCAACCAAAACATATCTCCTATAAAAATTTTAGGTTCCATCCCTCTGATGGCAGGGAAGTACTTACAAATTGTAGATATCTCGGGGCAAATTGTAATTTTAGGTATTTCAGAAAACAATATCCAATTAATCCAAATTGTAGAAAATAGTAGAATTGCAGAAAAACTGCGCTTATGGTACGAAGAGAACGAAAAAAAGATTCGCCAAAGCCAATGGAACTTTTCCCGTATTATGAATAAGATTTTTGGCAATCCCTTTTCTTTTTGGCACGAAAATTCAAAAGACCAAAGAAATTTTTACACCGAATTAAAAGAAAGAAACAGTGAAGACATCTATTTAGAAGATTTAGAAGAGCTATTCAAATTTCAAAAAGAAAAATTAAAAAAATTAAAAGAATAACTATGCAAAAAAGATTGGTATTTTTGATTTTGTTTGTTATTTCGGTTTTTCCAGTTTTATCCCAAGAAATTCCCAATCTTTCTATACCCGTTATTAACGGAATTCGCCCCGCGAGAACAGGTCAAGAAGCATCGACTTCTTTAATGTTGATTCTTTTGGTGACCTTTTTAAGTCTATCTCCAGCTTTAATTATGATGATGACTTCTTTTACAAAAATCATAATCG
The DNA here is from genome assembly GCA_046291925.1 of Leptonema sp. (in: bacteria). Classification (GTDB taxonomy): domain Bacteria; phylum Spirochaetota; class Leptospiria; order Leptospirales; family Leptonemataceae; genus SKYB61. The sequence goes on from JBKBRY010000001.1 coordinate 3,878, forward strand.
TTTTGGATTTTATTCGAAGAGCATTGGCATTACAAAATATGCCCCCCAACCAAGTACTTTTTAGTTTAGCTTTATTCTTGACCTTTTATATAATGGCACCTACAATTCGAGAATTCAACGAGCAAGCTTTACAACCTTATATAGCAAACAATAAATTAACTACAACACAATTCTTACAAAAAGGAATGGAACCCTTCCGAAAGTTTATGATTAAGCAGATTGGAAAGGAAGGAGCAAAAGAAATTGCTTTATTTATTCAAATATCTGGAAAAGATAGGAATAGCATAAAAAAAATAGAAGATATAGACACATACATAATTATTCCAGCCTTTATGCTTTCTGAAATCAAAAAAGCCTTTATTATTGGAATTTTGATTTTTATTCCTTTTATCGTCATCGATTTAGTAGTTGCCTCTACCTTAATGTCTATGGGCATGATTATGCTTCCACCTGCGATGATTTCTATGCCTTTTAAGATTATACTATTTATTTTGGTAGACGGATGGCATTTGATTACTTACAATTTAGTTCAGTCCTATTTATAGAGGTAGACTATGACAGAAGCCGATGTGATAAAGCTCACTTACGAAACTTTGATCGTTGCTTTAAAAGTATCTGCTCCAGTATTGTTAGTTAGTTTGGTTACTGGACTCATCATTTCTATTTTGCAAACTACCACTTCCATTCAAGAACAAACTTTGACTTTTGTTCCCAAATTAATTGCTATTTTTTTTACGTTATTGTTTCTCTCTTCGTTTTTGATCCATACTCTTGTTGATTTTACAACAGAGCTTTTTCAATACATCGTAAGATTTTAATTTTATGGAACCTTTTTTTAAAGGCTTTTGGATGTATTTACTTATACTTGCAAGAATTTCAGGATTGGTATTTTTTTTACCGATTTTATCTTCGGAAAACATCCCCTATAGAATTCGAATGAGTTTGGTTTTTTTTATTTCTATGATTTTCTTTCCTTTAGTTTCTGAATACTTACCAAAAGTATCTTTTGAAAATTTCTATAGTTATTTATTAGAAATATTTGTACAATTTTTTATAGGAGCTATAATTGGTTTTTTTATTCAAGTCATCTTTAGCGCATTTGTAATGACAGGAGAACTTTTTGGAATCCAAATGGGTGTTTCTTTTTCTGAGGTATTGGATCCGCAGTCAGAAGTTTCTTTGCCTTTATTAGGAACTTTAAAAAATTTAATTTCTATGATTTTATTCTTGGTTGTGGATTTCGAAATGGACGGTTTCTATATTCCTGCCTACCTCCATATTTTTCGCGCATTGCAATATTCATTTGTTCAAGTACCTACGATGGATTATGACTTTCAGACAATTTCTGGAATTATAAACTATGTGGATCAATCTTTTGGAATTATGTTTTTGGTAGCCCTAAAAATTGGTTTACCTCTCGTCGGAATTCTTTTTATTACTTCTCTTACAATGGGAATTATTGGAAAAGCCTCTCCACAACTTAATATTTTAAATTTAGGATTACAAATCAATATTTTAACTGGGTTTATGATTTTACTGATTCTTTATCCTGTCATCATTCCTTTAATCAAAGATTCTTTTATACAAATCCTTGATTTTATAGGGGAAATGTTTTATGCTTGGCCTAAAAAATAAATTTAATTTTTTTTATAAATTAATTTATAAATTTACAATAAAAAAAAAGAAAGATGACTTTCGCGCAATTGATGTTATCTACAAAAAAATCAAAATAAATTTTGATTTCCAAAGATTTGCCGCAGAAGACGAAGGTAGAACAGAGGAACCTACAGAAAGAAGAAAACGAGAAGAAAGAGAAAAAGGCAATGTTCCAAGAACAAACGAACTACCAAGTGCCATCATTCTATTAGGTACTGTTTTAATTTTATTTCTTCTATCTTCTTATATTATAAATCAAATCATGGAAATTTTTAATTTTTATTTTCAGAAAGTGGGAGAAACTCATCTGTTTACTATGGAAGATTTTAAAGAACTATTGAGAAATGTTTTTCTACAAACGGGAAAAGTGGTTTTTCCTATAGTAATTGTTTCGTTTTTATTAGGAATCATTGGTAATATTGTGCAAGTTGGATTTTTGTTTACTCTTAGGCCCTTAGAATTTCAATTGCAAAGGATTATCCCAGATTTTAAAAGAGTTTTGCCAAATCGAAGAAACATTGTAAATTTAATAAAAACAATTTTCCAAATCATTTTGATTCTTTTTATCACATTTCTTTTAGTGAAGGATGATTTGATTCCAATGCTCAAAACTTCGGGCACAGATTTAAGAAAAGCTGTTTCTATTTTTGGTATTGTTTCTTTTAAAATTTTTTTAATAACAGGAATGATTTTATTGGTCATCGCTATATTGGACTATTTCTATCAAAGATACGAATATATGGAAAATTTAAAAATGACTTTAACAGAAGTAAAGCAAGAGATCAAAGAAGAAATAGGGGATCCTCTCATTCGAAAAAGGCAAAGAGAACGAGCCTTAGAAATTGCTAGAAATCGGGCATCTTTAAAAAAAGTCTTGGAGGCAGATGTAGTAATTACGAATCCCACTCATTATGCAGTTGCTTTAAAATACGAATATCCCATCGATAATGCCCCAAAAGTAATTGCAAAAGGAAAAGACTACTTTGCTTTACTCATCAGAAATATTGCGAAAGAAAACCAAATTCCTATAGAAGAGAATCCACCTCTTGCAAAAGAATTATTCAATCGTGTAGAAATAGGTCAAGAAATTCCGCAAGAACTTTATAGAGCTATCATTTTGATTTATCAAAAATTAGAAAAATTTAGGAAGTTGCTAAGAAAATAGATTTTATTTGCAGGTTGCTACAATGTTTAGATTTTATGTTTTTTAAAATAAAAAGAAACAGAGGAATATTATGACAGAATACTTAACAATCCTTAGGAAATATTTATCCAATAGCGATGCTGTTTTAGGTTTGGGAGTTATTTTTATTATAGCTTTAATCATTATACCATTACCAGGTTTTATTTTAGATGGTTTGATTGCTTTTAGTTTATTATTTGGTATTATGATCTTATTAACTTCTCTTAGCATCACAAATCCATCAGATTTTAGTTCTTTCCCAACTCTTCTATTGGTTACTACGATTTATAGGATTGCTTTAAACATTTCTACAACTAGATTGATTTTAACCAAAGGGCAAGCAGCCGATTCTGCATTAATCAATGCTTTTGGAAGTTTCGTGATAGGTGGTGGCGGAAGTGCTTTTAGTATAGTTGTAGGAATCATTATATTTATAATTTTAACATTGGTACAAATTATTGTAATTACGAAAGGTGCTACAAGAGTATCCGAAGTTGCAGCAAGATTTGCTTTGGATTCTATGCCAGGTAAACAAATGGCAATTGATGCAGATTTAAGTAGTGGATATATTGACGAAGCCGAAGCAAGAAGAAGAAGAATGGCTTTACAACAAGAAATGAATTTTTATGGAGCCATGGACGGTGCTTCTAAGTTTGTTCAAGGAGATGTGCGTTTGGGATTAATCATCACTGCAATTAATATTCTTGGTGGTATGTTTATTGGAATCTCTTTACAAAATTTAGGATTTGGAGAAGCAGTGGAAATCTATACAAGATTTACCATAGGAGATGGCTTAGTCTCTCAAATCCCAGCATTGTTAGTATCCACAGCAACAGGTATTGTTGTTGCAAGATCGTCGGGAGAAACTTCTTTACCTATGGAGTTAAAAAAACAATTGTTTAGTAATGCAAATTTATTGTATCTAACTGGAGGGTTTTTGATTTTAGCCTCATTAATACCCGGTTTTCCTACTGTGACTTTAATTCTTTTAGGTGTAGGTATGATGTATCTTGCTTACAAAATGGAACAGAGTGCAAAAATACAAAAACAAAAAGAAATCGAAGTAAAAGAAAAACAAGAAGAAAAAAAACCCGAAACCTATTTAGAGCATTTAAAATCAGACCCCTTAGAAATCGAAATTGGATACAACTTAATCCCCTTAGTCGATCCTAAATCAGGCGGTACTTTATTAGAACAAATTTCTCGCCTTCGAAGAAGGTATGCTATGGATTTGGGGTTAATTGTACCACCTGTAAGAATTCGAGACAATATGAATTTGGATCCTGACGAATATTCTATAAGATTGCACGGAACTTTAATTGCAACTGCTAAAATTGATCCTACGAAACTTTTAGCTATCGATACAGGAAAAACGAAAGGTCCTATACCTGATGCAAAAGAAATTAAAGAGCCTACCTATCAGTTGAAGTCTTATTGGATTGAACCTACAAGAAAACAAGAAGCCGAGAATTTAGGATACGATGTAGTAGATCCTTCTACTGTAATCGCTACACATTTATCTTCTTTGATTCAACAAAATAGCCCCGAAATCTTAGGAAGACAAGAAATTAAAAACATTTTAGATAAAGTAAGAGAAGACTATAGTGTTGTTGTAGATGAAGTCCTAAACGAAAAGAAAATTGGATTGGATAACATTCAAATTGTTTTGCAAAATTTATTAAAAGAAAATATATCCATTAAAAACATTGTTAAAATTTTAGAAGCCATTTCTACAAATTGGGAAAAATCTCAAAAAGATCCCTTCTTGTTAACAGAAGCAGTAAGGCAAAGTATAAGAAGACAAATTGTAAGTGATTTTATTGATCAAGATAAAACATTAAAAGTAATTCTCATTCATCCAGAAGTAGATCAAAAATTAAGAGAAGGTATCCATCGAGATCCAGAAGAAGGATTTATATTAGCTTTACATCCAGAATTTCAATTAAGCTTGCAACAAGCCTTAATTCAAGAATACCAAAAAGCAAACGAAAAAGGATTATATCCTATTTTTCTGACAAGTAGAAGTGTTCGTGCTGGTATTTTTTATCTCTTAGAGAGACTTTTTCCTTCTAGAAATTTTGCTGTTATTGCTAGCGAAGAAATCCCACCAGATATAAAAGTAGAACAAATTTCTATAATTTCTACAGACATTCTACAAAAGGAAAGTGCATAATTTTTTCATTGCATTTATAGATTTATTCTAAAACTTTCATCTTATGAAGATAGCTATTTCCAGTGATGAATGGTGCGAATTAGTCAATATAGTCCTTGAGGAATGTAAAAAAAGAAATTACGAAGTAGAATATTTCGGACCAAAAAAAGACGATCCCTCTACAGATTGGCCATTGGTATCTGTAAAAGTTGCTTGCTTGGTAACTGCTAAGAAAGTAGACTATGGGATTGTAATGTGTTGGACAGGAACTGGAGCCACTCTTGCTGCCAACAAAATTAAAGGCATTCGGGCCGCTTTGTGCTTTGATGCAGAAACAGCAAAAGGAGCTAAAATCTGGAATCATGCCAATGTATTGGGTTTAAGCATAAGATTGACTACACCTTTTAAAGCAAAAGAAATCTTAGAAGCTTTCTTCGAAACACCTTATAGTACGGATGAATGGAATAAAAGACAAATAGCTACAATTGCCGAAATAGAAGAAAAACAATGTTATTTTTAAAAAAATTTCTTTATATTATTTTGTTTATAACTCTATTTTGCACGAAAGAAAAGCAAGTACACAAGCAAATTCATATAGATTTAAGTTTAGAAAATGATTCTTTCTACAATTTCGTAAGAATGGTGTATTTCCCAGAAAAAAAAACAACTCTTTTTCTATTTTACAATCCCTTAGCCATAATTGACCCAAGAATTACAGAAGAAAACATAAATGACATCAACAAAGATTTTTTTTATAATTCCCAAAAACAAAATCTTTCAGAAAAAATAGCTATCTTAAATACTATTACAGGCAAAACATCAGATATAACAATTTCTTTTACTAAAGAAAGCTTTATACGACTCTTAAATTTTTCCGAAGGTTTGAATCTTTTTCTACCTAAAAAGTTAGAATTGAAAGAATCTGAATATTATTTCAAAGAAGGTTTTCACTCACTTTTTGGAGAAAATGCATACGAATTCATATCCCTTTTAGAACCAACTCAGGAAGAAAACAAAGATTTAATATTACTCTATAGACATTTAAGATGGGAAACTTTACTATTAAATTTTTTTTATCAATTAAAATTCAAACCAAAGTTAATCAAGCAAGAAAACCAGATAAAGTATCTCTATTCTTTTTTAAATACCAATACCAACATAGAAACTATAAAAAATATTTTTTCTTCTATAGGAGAATCTAAATTTTTTTTAATAGAATTTCCCTTAATTGCTAAACAAAATTTTTCCTCGAAAGAAACTCTATTCTTCTTAAACATAAAGAAAACTCAAAATTTATACAATTCCTTTGTTTCTAATCTTTCCCACATAGAAAATCAAAATACAAGAGATTCCATTTATTTAGAAATTTTGAATGCAAACGGGACAGATAGACTTGCAAACCGGGTCAAAATGAGAATCCATTCAGAACAATTTAAAGTTCTGAATACAGACAATTTTTATTATACCATACCTTATACGATTTTATTGTGCAATTTTCCTAATGGATTCGAAATCCAAAAAATCCAAAATTTACTTTCTCTAAAAGAAAACCAAATTTATTTTTATAGGATGATTCAAGATATTCCCTACAGCTTGATATTGGGAAAAGATTTTTCTATAAAAAGTTTATTGAAAAAATAAAGACATTGAATAACATGAACAAAAAAAATGAAGCAAACGAAAACCGTCCTATTCCAATCCCAACAAGAAAGCATAAGGAAGCTTGCCAAAGAATTGGTTCTTTTTTTAGAAAATAAAAAAATGCAAGAGATTCTTCTTTTGAATATAGAAAAAGTAAATCCATATTTCTGTTTTTTTATTTTAGCTACGGCAAATTCTTCTTTGCAATTAAAATCCATACATAAAGAATTGTACAAAAATTTTTTTAATTTAATGGATAAAAAAAATAATCCTTTATCAGAAACAGATTCGGGATGGGTAGTCTATGATTTTATTGACATCATCGTTCATATTTTTTTAGAAGAAACTCGATCCTATTACAATTTAGAAAAACTTTGGGCAGATGCTCCTATTATCTATTCCTCAAAAACAAAACAATTCCAGTGGTAGTTAAAATATAAATTAAGATGGGAACATACACATCCATAATTACCGTAAAAGGAAAATAAATATATAAAGTCATTAAACAAATTCCAAAAAGCTTTTTTAATTTAGAAGAGTATTTTTTTATTATTATAGAAAAAATCCCCAAAATACCTACAAAAAAATAAAAAGTAAATAACAAAATCTGAATCCAAAAAAATGAATTTGAAGAATTCAACAACAAAGAACCCAATCCCAAAATGGAAAATCCTATAAGCAATAGAGACTCGAAAAAAATTACGAGAACCAAAAAATTAACTTTCTTGAACATCCAATTTCCCTATTTTTTTTAAATAAAAACTAACTCCTTGGTATAACAATAAAACTATAGAAATCAAATACAAAAGATAAAAAAAAGGATGACTCCAATCCCATTGGTATCTAAAATGAAATTTAAATAAATTCACAAGAACCAAACTAAAGAATATTAAAAAATGAGAAGAATGTTCCACTTTAATCATCCTTTTAAAAGAAAAAGTTAAGTTTTTAAAAGATTGTGGATAGAGAGAAAAATTACCAAAAATCAACCTTGGTACTTTTTTATAATAGTCTAAATACTTATCTTGGAACTTTTTAAAAAGAAAATCTTCTTCTGCTTTTATAATACAAAAATATATAAAAAAAAACAATGGTAAAATCAAATACCAAAAGGCAATTAAATTGATTGTGATTACAAAACCCGTAACTACTAGTAAATTCCCAAGATACAAAGGATTTCTTGAATGAGCAAATAAACCTTCTTGAAATAATACTTCCGCATAAATCTTTTTTTGAATGCCTGCTCTTTTAATATAAATAAAACCTATAGTAAAAACTCTAATAAGAATTCCTATTAACAATACAAAAAAACCAATCCAAGATAGAATTATATCGAGTTCTACATCACCAAAATAAAAAAACAATTCTTCTTTAGGTAATGTTAAAGAATATAAACCAAAAATAAGAATCAAACTAAATAAAGTATCTCTCCATCGAAAAAAGAAATTCCCAAAACGAATGAATATTTTTTCCATTATTTCTCCTACTTGATTGCCAAAATACCCTCGAAAAAAGAATATTGCATTATTTTAAAATATTTTTTAAAACCCGCTTGTTTAAGCAATTCAAAATTTTTTTGACTTGTTAAAGGAATCAAAACATTTTTTAAACTTTCTTCTTTATTCTTAATTTCTTCTAAGGTATAACCAGAGCTCAATTTATATTTTTCTATCAGATATTGGTTTATTTGATTTTCAAAAGGATTTTTGAATTTTACCTTTTCGAATAATAAAAAGAAACCTTTTTTATAGAGTTTTTTATAAATGAAACTAACTATATATTTTCTTTTTTGAACAGGAATAAATTGTAAAGAGTAATAGCTAATGCAAATATCAAATGCAAAGGGAAAATCAAATTTCTCTATTTTCGAAGAAATCCAATGTACCTTGTGATTTTTAGAGAATTTTCTTTTTTTGGCAATGTCCAACATAGAAGGTTCTAAATCTAAACCATAAAAAAGAATAGGAATGTCAGAAAAATTTTTCGAAATTTTATAAATTAAAGAACCCGTAGAACATCCCAAGTCTAAAATAATCTGTGGTTTTTTTGTCTTATGATGCAATACATAATGCGAAATAACATCTATGATAAGTTTATGCCCTTCTTCGTAAAGAGGTATTGATTTTTTTATATGAACATCAAAATGTTTTGCAACTTCTTTATTAAATTTCCACTTAGAATTTACATAAATACCATTGCCTACTGGTTTCATTATAGACAATTTAATTTTTAAAAGAAATGTGACAATCGAAGAATGGAATTTACTTATGATTTAAAAATATGCTAAAATTTTTTTTATTCTTTGTTTTTTTTTTATATTGTACTTCTTCTTTTAGAAAAGAAAAGTTAGAGGACCCATTTATTATAGAAAAAATCCATTGGTACGATTACTATTCAATTATAAAAGTTTCTAAAAAAAATCTTAGGGAATGGGAATCATTTTTTTCAAAACATTCCTTTCCTATTCAAGTAGTAAAAGAAGAGGATTATTTTTTATATTATAAAATACCTGCTGAGAACCAAAATCAAATAAAAAATTTTTCTTATATTCAAGTTTTAAAAGAATTTCCTTTTGAATATATGGATAAAGAGATTGATTTAAGAAAAAAATCAAAAGATATAGATCTTCTTAAAGAAGGATATAAAGATTACCAAGCCATCATGATGGTAATTGATTACCTACTAAAAAAATACCCTAATTATTTAAGAAAAATCCCTTTAGGAAAAACTTATCAAAATAGAGAACTTTTTGCTTTACAATTAACAAATCATAATATCAATTCTCAATTTAAAATTCCTTTATATTTCAATTCTTTACATCATGGAAACGAAATTCTAACTGTAGAATATATTTTTGATATGATTTTTCTTCTATTAGGCGAACCATATATAAAATTACCAAATTTAAACTATGAAAAAATCCTTAAAGAAATTTCGGAAAAAGAAAGGCAACATTTTTTGGATCAATTGGATATTTTTATTATACCTATAGTAAACCCAGATGGTTTAGAAACATTCTGGTATACCTCTATCCATAAGGGTAGAAAAAATGCACGAAATGTAGATCTAAATCGCAATTATCCTTTTTATTGGAATTCCTTAAAGACATCTTTTATTGCTTCGGACATAAATTCTCCCACATACCAAGGAAATACTTTTGGTTCAGAAATAGAAGTTTCTACAATTATAGAATTTCTAAAAAAAAAACCATGTAGCTATAGTATAAGTTATCATACTTTTGCAAATAAAGTGCTCTTCCCCTATTCTATCGATCCCGTCTGGAATCCTATTCCCGACAGAGCCTTTTTCTTTGGTACTCAAATAATCAAAAATGCAATCTCTTTTAGAAAGCAAAATTATATCCTTGCTAAGAAATTATATCCTGTTACGGGAACAGACCAAGATTGGATCTACAACCAAATAGGATGTATAGCTTTTTTAGTTGAAGGATCTATGAACCATCCTCCCTTCCCAATTGCTAAATATAGTATTGTTGGAATAAGAAATATCTGGTACAATTTATTGAATACAGCACTTTATAGTCCCAGATTAGAATTATCATTTTTTGATAAAAACCAGAATCCTATCCAACCAAACATTAAGATTTTAAATGTCTTTTACTTCGAGGAAGAAAACATTTCCAATTTCTACGAAAATCGATGGATATTTTATTTAGGTCCTATGAAAAAAATTTCATTGGAAATACAATATAAAGATTTTACAAAAAAAATGGTATTAAATTGTTTAAATATTTGTAAAGAAAAAATATATTTGACTAAATAAAGCAAAAAAAATAAATCAAAAGGAAAGGAATTTTTATGAATAAATCCTTAGTTTTAAAAAAAGACTTAACAGAAGAAATTTATAATGAATACCAACAAGCCCAAGAGTTAGCTGTGGACTGTGAAATGATGGGGTTAAATCCACATAGAGATAGATTGTGTTTGGTTCAAATTGCTAAAGAAAATGGAACCTGCACAATTATTCAAATCGACGAAAAGCATCCCCCTGTATTATTAAAAAATATTTTAGAAAATGAAGGGATTGAAAAAATTTTTCATTATGCCAGATCGGATATGCTATTTTTAAAGCTCAGACTTAATATAGAAGTAAAAAATATCTATTGTACAAAAATTGCTTCTAAACTTGCCAGAACCTATACAGATAAACATGGATTGAAAGAACTGGTAAAAGAATTTTTTGGTGACAATTTAGACAAAACTGTTACCTCTACAGATTGGGGAAATCCAAATTTAACTGATGAACAATTATTGTATGCCCAAAATGATGTTATCTATCTATTTCAGATCAAAAGGATTTTAAACGAAATTCTTACAAGAGAAAATCGATATGACTTAGCATTAAAATGCTTTCAATTCTTACCCTTTCGAGTTGAATTGGACAGTCGAGGATTTACAGAAGATATTTACACACACTAAAAATTCAGTCCAGATCGTCAAGATAATCTTTAAGTTTTTTGCTACGAGAAGGATTTCTTAAACGTCTAAGTGCTTTTGCCTCTATTTGTCGTATTCGCTCCCTTGTAACTTGGAATACATATCCAACTTCTTCTAAGGTATGAATATAACCATCTTCCAAACCAAATCGCATTTTCAATACTTTTTGTTCTCTTTGTGGTAAGGTATTCAATACACTTTTTATCTGTTCTTGCAACATTTTATAAGCAGTTTGATTGAGTGGCGATTGTACGTTTTCATCTTCGATAAAATTTCCTAATTTAGAATCATCTTCATCACCTATGGGTGTTTCTAAAGAGACAGGATCTTTCGCAATATTTTTTACTGACTTTACTTTAGAAACAGACCAACCCAACCTATCTGCCAGTTCTTCATTTGTAGGTTCTCTACCGTATTCCTGTAGAAAAAGTTTTGTTTCTTTATTGATTTTATTCACTTGTTCGATCATGTGGATAGGAACACGAATCGTCCTAGCTTGCTCTGATAAAGCACGTGTAATTGCTTGTCTTATCCACCAGGTAGCATAAGTGGAAAATTTGAATCCTTTTTTATATTCAAATTTATTGACTGCACGAATTAAACCAATATTCCCTTCTTGAATTAAATCAAAAAAAGACAATCCTCTATTCGAGTATTTCTTAGCAATAGAAACTACCAACCTTAAGTTAGACTTTATCAACTCTTTTTTAGCTTGCGAAATTTCTCTTTCTCCTTTTTCTATATTTTCTCCCCAAGATAAAATATCTTGTATGGAACAACCAGCATCTTGTTCCATTCTTCGTAATTTTCTTTCGTTATTTCTTATATCCTTTATAATTTCTCTTACCTCTTCTACAGAACAACCCATTTCTTTTTCTACTATATCGAGATTTTCATTTTTCTCTATGAACCGATTGTAGGCTTTAATTTGTTTTACATCTTTTCCATATTTTGCTTTTAAAGAAAGAAAATGTTTTTGTATTTCTTTAATTCTGTTAACCATACCTTTGATTTTTCCAGAAATTCTATCAATTTCTTTTTGGGATACCCCTAAGCCTTTGATTTGTTCGTAGATTTTCGTTTGGCATTCTTTAACGATTTCGTAATTTTCTTGCCATTTTTTTGAATTTTCTGGAAATTTTTTGAGTTTTGCTCTTGCTTCTTGTAACTTTTGGTCTTCTTTTTTTATAAATTCAACTAAATCAAAAAATTTTTTTTCTAACTCTTTAATTTGTTTTTCTGTTAATGCATAAGCGCGGGGTGTATAAATTGCATCGGAAACTTTGATCTTCCCAGCACGAACTTTAGGCATTAATTTTTTAAATTGTAATCTTAAGATTGTGGAACGAAGAACTGTATCTTCTATAATTTTTTCTCCGTTTTCTATTCTTTCTGCTAAAAAAGCTTCTTGATCACCAGAAATCAATGAAATCTGACCTATGTCTTTTAAATAATCTCTTATGGGATCATCATTATAACTTTCTTTTTTCTTTTTTTTAGATTTTTCTTTGCGAAGTTTTCCATCCAATTTATTTTCTTCTACAGAATCATTTGTATAATCTTCTGTGATTTTGATACCTAAGTCGTGCAATATGGTAAAAACTTCTTCAATCTTTTCTGAGTTCGTAATCTTTTCTGGCAAAAGCTCGTTAATTTCATCATATGTGATTTCTCCATTGATTTTTCCAATTTTTATAATTTGTTTAAACTCTTCTAATTCCATTAAATTCATAAATTACCTCTAAAAAAATTTTTTATAAATTTCCTTTTAAAGAGGATGTTAATTCTTTCTTTTCCTTTAGTAGCTGATTCAATTGGTTATACAGTTCTTTTTTTTCACCTTCTGCTAAAATCATTTCTTTTTGCTTAATGTTTATGGAGTTGTTGATTTCTTCTATTCTATGTCTTATTAAAAATTCCCTAAAAATATTTTTTATTAAAGTATCGGATTTTTCTTCTAAAGATTTTTTGGATTCATAAAAATTTTCCATATCACCGACAATATAGGGTACAAAAGCTCTTTGGATTTCCATTGGAAAGAAGGATAAAAATTCTTTGATTTCAATGTTGTTCTCTTGAACCATATAATTTTCGTATAAAGTCCTATAAACTAGTTGGGACTGTTCGTCATAGAAAGTAATTTTTTCCAAATCTTCAGCAAAGCTTTTAATCATTTCGGGGTGGTTTAGTAAAAAGCCAACTATTTCTTTTTCTATCAAATAAATCATATTTTCTTGTTTGGCAATAGGATCAGATAAATTTTTTTCTATTTTTTTTGAATCCACCTCTCTATTAAGAAAAAAAGAATTGTTAAATTCCCAATGGGTGATTGCCTTACATTCTTGTAAAAATAGTTCCCTAAAAAATTGATTCTGAAAGTCCAACAAAAAGTTTTTGATTTTATTTAAAAAATCTTGTTTTTCGTTTAGAGTGAACGAAGAATAGTAAGTTTTTAAAGAATCTTTTTCTATAAATTTTTTTATTTTCTTGTTAAGTTCTAAAACACTTTTTTCCAAGAAAAAGGTTTCTCTATCTTTTTCTAACAAAATTAGATAAAAAATTAAAAATTCAAATCCCGTAAGTGCAATTTCTTTGATTTCGTTGATTCCAATGAGATCTTCTTTTCCTGATTGTATCTCTAAACTCCAATCAAAAGGATCTTTGGATTCTGGTAATAAAATCACTTTAATAGATTGTAGATCTTCCTGAAATAAATTCAAAATCCTTACAATTGCATTTCTCCCCGCCTGATCTCCATCCAAAAGCAAAAAGATATTTTTAGTATATCGCAACAACAATCTTTTGTGTTCTTCGGTAAATGCAGTACCTAAAGGTGCTATAACATTTTCCCACCCAATTTGGTGTAAACCAATTACATCCAAATACCCTTCAGTTAAAAATACCTCATTTTTTTTTTGGATTTCTTTTATAGCAAAATTCAATCCATACAATGTAGAACCCTTATGAAAAAAACTAGAATCGGGTGAATTCAAATATTTAGGTTTGTCTGAATTGTTTATGCTTCTTCCACCAAAACCAATTGTATTTTGCTTAGAATCAAAAATAGGAAAGATTATCCTATTACCAAAAAAATTTACGTATTCACCGCTTTCCTTTTTTTTTAATATTCCTAAAAATATAAGATCTTGAATTTTTGCTTCTTTCCCCTCTCCAACAAATTTTTCCAAAATCCATTGGGTATCTTCTGAACAAGCACCAATCTGAAATTTAGCTAAATAAGACAGACCCACTCCACGAGATTGAATATAAGTTAAAAATCTTTCTCCTTTCTTAGAAAATAAAAATTCTCTATAAATTTGATTTATAAAATTTAATAATTCATAATATTTATTATTTTCTTTAAAAAAGCTCTGGCTTTTAATCCCCGCATAACTAGCCAATAGACTCAATGCATCCTGAAAAGAAATTTTTTCTTTTTCCATTACAAAAGTAATTAGATTTCCCCCCCTGCCACATCCAAAACAATAAAAGATGCCTTTTTCTGGAGTTACTGTAAATGAAGGTGTTTTTTCTTTGTGAAAGGGGCATAAACCAACTAGATACCTACCTTTTTTTTTTAAATGTACAAACCGACTTATATAATTTTCAATGGGTATTGTTTGCAAGATCCTTTCTTTTAAATCATACATAATGGATTGCAAAGGAATATTTAAAATTGAATAGGATGAACCGTTTTAATTTTTTTGATTTTCTTTTCGAAGCATCAGCATCATTTTTTTTCTTCGCTTTCTTATAGCCGCTTCTCTCTTTTTCTTTCTTATTTCTGATGGTTTTTCGTAAAATTCCCTCTTTTTAATTTCGCTTTGGATCCCTGCATTAATAATTTCCTTTTTAAATCTTTTTAAAGCAGAATCAATACTTTCTCCCTCTTTTACTATAATTCCAATCATACTCGCTCCTAATTGAAAATTAAAAGTACAAATTTTTTTCCCCTCTCTATAAAATCAATAATTTTATAAGAAATGAGCAACCCAAAAATAAAAAATGCAACCACAAAAAAAAATTGAAAAAGAAGCACGAATCTTTTTGTATTTTGTTTTTTAAATAAAAAAAGTTTGACATAAAATTCAGTTTTTTATAAAAGATCTTATATGGATTTTGAACCCAAAATTGTACAGAAAGCTCCTTTTGTAATTGAAGAAGAAGCTGGCACCAAAAGGGCTTGGTGTAGTTGTGGATTATCTCAAACCCAACCTTATTGTGATGGAAGCCACAAAAAAGAAAACACAGGGATGTCTCCAGTTGTTGTAAATATTGAAAAAAAACAAAAAATTGCATGGTGCGGATGCAAACATTCCCAGAACAAACCTTATTGTGATGGTACACACAAAAAACTTTAATTGGCAGAAATTAGAAATTCCCAACTCTTTGACTCATCTGATTTGCAGCTAATATCCAAAGTCCTTATAGTTTTTTAAATAAGCAATTTGTTCTTCACTTAATTTCTTTTTAAGGAGGATTCTTTCGTTATCCTTTAGAATCAAGTAATGCTCATTGATCTCGTATTGTATTGGTATATATTCTTGGTTTTTGTAAATAAATACCTCTCCTGGTCTGTTTCTAAGAAGATAAAAAGTATACTGATCCTTCTTATCGCTCAGTATTAACGTATCTCCTTCTTCTCTTAATTTAATATAGGGATTTGCCAGTCCTAACTGAATTTTATTGCCAGTCCAAAATTCTATTGAATTTAAAAGAAGCGCATCCACAAGAAATGAGATTTCGTATATAGGAATAACAGTCATCAAAATCATAACAACAGATCGAATGACCCCACCAGCTTTAGAATTATCACCTATAGAACCATTGAATTTATAAACAGTTCTCACTAACGGAAAACTCCCATAACACTGCATCAGCAATCCTAAAACCATAAAATTGACAATAAAAAATTTTAAAATTTTTTTAAATTTCATGCCCTACCTCTATTTTTTATGATTCTATCCAATTTTTGACTCTTTCTACTCCCTTATGCCAATATGTTAAGTATTTTTTTCTTTCCTCTTCTGTAATTTTTGGTTCGAATATAGTTCTATCTTGAATAATTTGTGAAAGTTCTTCAGCGTTTTTCCAAATCCCAGCTTGAATCCCCGCCAAATAGGCAGAACCTGCTGCCGTTGTATCAATATTTTTAGGTCTTTCTACTCTTCTATTTAAAATATCTGCCTGAAATTGCATTAGATATTGGTTACTTGTTGCACCACCATCTACCCTTAAATAGGGTAATCGTTTACCTGTATCTTTTTCCATTGCTGTTACTAAATCATAAGTCTGGAAAGCAATAGATTTTAGCGCTGCTCGGGTAATACGTGCTGGGGTTGTATCTCTTGTTAGTCCAAAAATGGCACCTCTTGCCTTCATATCCCAATGGGGTGCACCCAATCCCACAAAAGCAGGAACCACTACAACATCATCTTCATCTTTTAAATCCCTAATCAATTCTTCGCTTTCCTTTGCATTTGCAAAAAATTTCATATAATCTCTCAACCACTGCACTACTGCACCGGCAATAAAAACAGCACCTTCGAGAGCGTATGCAGGGTTTCCTTCGTTATCGCATGCTAATGTGGTCAATAAGCCAGAATTACTTAGGATAAATTCGTTCCCTGTATTGAATAACAAAAAGCAACCGGTTCCGTAAGTATTTTTTGCTTCTCCGGGTTTTACACATAATTGACCAAACAATGCTGCTTGTTGATCACCTATCAAAGCATATACAGGTATTCCATCTGGTAAAACTTGAATGTCTTTTGTTTTTCCAAAAGGAAATCTACTAGAGAATACTTCTGGTAAAATATTTTTGGGTATATTGAGAATTTCAAGAAGTTCTTCGTCCCATTTTTTTTCCTTTATATTGTAAATCATAGTCCTACTTGCATTTGTATAATCTGTTCTGTGTTCTCCAGTCAATTTATACAACAACCAAGAATCCATCGTGCCTACTTGTAGCCGACCATTCTTTGCTAAATCTCTTGCACCTTCCACATGATCTAAAATCCATTGAATTTTGGTTCCCGAAAAATAGGCATCGATTACAAGTCCAGTTTTATTTTTTACGATATTTTCGTATCCTTTTTTCTTTAAATCCTCGCATAAATCAGATGTTCTTCTACATTGCCAAACGATAGCATTATAAATAGGTTGTTTTTTTAATTGATCCCATACTACAACAGTTTCTCTTTGATTTGTAATTCCTATAGCAATCGCATTTCGAGGAGATAAATCTTTTTTGTTTATGGCATCTTGAATTAAAAATTTTATGCCGGCCCAAATTTCTTCAGGATCATGTTCTACCCAACCAGGTCTTGGAAAGTGTTGGGTAAATTCACGATAACTAGAACTCAAAACTTCTCCTTTTTCACTAAAGCAAAATACTCTTGAACCTGTAGTACCATGATCAATTGCAATGATAAATTTTTGATTCATAGTTGTTTCCTTATTTCGATTGCAATACTTTTGCAATTTCTACTAAAGTGTCTGCAATGTCGAAAGTTCTTATCGAAATTCCTAACTGTCTTGCAATTTGATTCAAAGAAAAAATCCCTCGAACTGTTTTTTCGTTATTAGGTCCTTGGTAATCTACAACCAATATATGCTGTCTTTTTTTCTGTCTAAGAGTTTCGATTATATCAGCAACTGTAGATAAAGTTAGTGTTTTGATTTCAATCACATCTAAATTTTCCGCAGCGGTCATAATATCTTTGACTAAAATTTGATTTCTTTTTATATTGAACTCTTGAGCAAATTGGATTGGCTTTTCTCCCAAAATATCTTGTGCAGTAATGATACCTAAGATTTGATCAGAATAATTTACAACAAATAACAATCGTACTTTATTGGCGATCATTTTTTCATTTGCTGCATCAATGGTTTCGTTTGGATAAATAATTCGAGCAGGTATTTTTTTTAAATCTGTCATAGCCTTAATAGCAGGATCGGTAGGTTGTAAGGGTTCAAATACAGGTGCCTCGGGGCGATGAAATTTTACTCCATAACCCAACAAAATTGTAGGTAGAATTTTACTCATGCTAAACTCCTAAAAAAAAACTTGAAATAACATTTATAAAGTAATTAAAAAAATTTCAATCAAATTCTTAAATAAAAGTAATATAAAATCAATTTTTTTAAACTTTGTATAAAAGTTTTCGTAATTCTTCTAAAATTTCCTCTAAATTTTGAACTGCTTTGATTTTTCTCTTTTGTGTGGAATCTATTTCTGTTCCTGCTAATTCTTTTGACCATCCACCAAATTTAGTATAACACAAAACCTCTTTGCCTACTTGCCAAGCATAAGCAATTTCGGACAATGTACCTGCTCCTCCAGCTATAGCAACAATAACATCAGAAGTATTTACTACTAGAACGTTTCTAGCCAATCCCATACCTGTTGGAATTACTACATCACAAAAAGGGTTTGCAAATTTTTTTTCAGAAGAAGGAATGATTCCAATCGTACATCCATAAAAATACAAAGGAGAATTTCTTGCTCCTCTACAAACGGCTTCCATAATTCCATACATACCACCACAAACAATCATGTATCCGTCATCAATCAATCTTCTTCCTAAGGTTAAACCAAAATCATAAATTTCTTTTGTGCACAAAGATTGATTAGGACCTATAACACCTATAATGAATTTTTTATCTTGCATAAACCCATTTATACATTGATTTTTTTCTTATCAATTTTTTTTATTATTTTTTTATATTAAAAATTTATAAAGAAGTTTATAAAAAATCACTTTATAGCAGAAAAGAAACTACGATATGGTTTCGGATAATTTTCTATAGTTTGATTTTTATCCACCAATTCCTTTAAGGAAGGTAGATAATGATTTTTTTCCATTTCTCTAAGAACAAATCTTTCTGAATGAAATTGAATTTTCGAAAAATTGGTTTTCTGTAACATATTCAATAAAGCCATTTTATTTGGAATAAACCAAAATCCTTTGGAACCTATGTATCTATTTTTCGGAATTAGTAGAATGGGATATTTAGAATAACGAATTGTGATGGTTTCTAAAATCAGTATTCCTTTTTTATTGAGCTGATGATAAATTACATCCAATAATTCCATTGGATTTTTGTGATGGTATAAAATTCCCATACATAGAATGAGATCATACTTTGTATTTAAAGAAGGAATTTCCTGCCAACCAAAAGAGTAAAAATTCCAATTTTTTTGATCTTCTGCAGGAAAAATTTTTTTTAAAAACAAATACTGCTGGTAAAAATCAACGATAGGATCTATCAAATCAAATTTGCTTAGAAAACCTTTTTGTTTTAAATGGTAATATAGTAAAAAAGAATAATACCCATTGTTGGATCCAATATCCAAAACTTTTAAGCTTTTGTTTTTAAAATGAACCATTTGGCTTTCTAAACTTTCTAAGACCTTTAATAGATATTTCCACTTTATAAAACTATTCCAGTGAGAATTGATTTTTATTCCATTGATAAGAAAAGGTCCTTTACGAAAAATTTTTAAATTTTTCAACTCGTTTTCTATTTCTTCTTTAGAAAATTCTTGATTCATAAGATAGAAAACTTTTCTTTTGCAAGTTTCTTCTAAAAAAAATCTACCAAAATCCATAAAAAACTTGAAATTCTTTTATACTTAAATAAATATAAACCATGAAAACTTTTAAACCTGTAAAAAAGTCAACTTTTTTGGAAGCAGTTGCAGCATGCATTCAGCACGAAAAAGATGTTTTTGATTTTTATGTAAGAAATGCTGACAAACTTCCTGAAGGTCCTATCAAAGACTTATTTTACAAATTAGCCGAAGAACAAGACGAACAAATCAAAATGATTTCTAATCTGTATTCCACAATAAAAGGAGGAGAAGCCTTACCCAATCTAAAATTATCTTCGGAAGTACAAAAATTCAATAGTACTTCTTTACAGATTTTAATGCGTAGATTGGATAGAATCACCAAAAGAGATTCAGAAGGTGTAGAAATTGAGGCATTGGGTTTAGCAGTAAAACAATTGGAAGATGCAGCAGAATTTTACGAAAAAATGTCAAAAAAATTCGAAGATCCGAATATCCGCTATTTGTTCAAACAACTTGCTAACTTTAAAGAAGAATCGAGACTTCTTATGGAATCGTTTGCTGCCTATATTTCTCAAGGAACTCCTCAAACCAAACCAGAAGCTTACTGGGACCTATCAGAAAATGAAGCATAGATTGATTGTTTTCGTATTGTTTCTTGTAGTTTCAAACTGCAAAACCGATCCTTTAATTCATTTTATAGAAAAATACCAAAAAGAAGAAACTCTAATGAATGGGGATCGGTGTCCCTTATATCCAACTTGTTCACAGTACGCAAAAGAAAGCTTAAACAAAAACTTTTTCTTAGGATTTTTTTTAACTTTAGAAAGAGTTTTTATACGGGAAAGGGGAGATCTAAGCAAAAAATTTATATCCGTTCCTGAAGAATTTTCACCCTATAAAAAAAGATTTTATGATCCCATAACAAATTCATTCGAAGAACCGTCACTTCTAAAAGAAGATTTTTAAACTTCCAAGTATTATTTTTCGATATTTAAACCGTCAGTATTTCGATACAATATGAATTCTAACAAATTAAAAGTTTTAAAAGATTTAGTATACCTAAAAGAATACAATCAAATTCGAAACCACGACTACTTTACAGATAGATTTTTAATCCATTCCCCTTTATACCTTCCCGATATAAAAAAGGCAATTTGCTTCCTTGAGGAAAGTATAAAAAAAAAAGAAAAAATTTTTATTTTTAGTGATAAAGACGTTGATGGAATTACTTCTACTGTTATATTGTATGATTATTTAAGTTCTAAATTTCCAGAAGTTCCTATCCAATATAGAAACTCTTCGGAAGGTGAATATTATGGCATTACGAGCAAAATCCTCGAAGAAATACAGAAAATCAATCCAGATTTAATCATTTTTTTAGATATGGGTAGCTCTCATATCAATCTATTAAAAGAATGGATTCTCAATCAGAAAAAAATCATGATTTTAGATCATCACATCCCTCAATTGGAAGATGTCCCTATCGAACTATTAGAAAAAATTGCTTTTGTAAATCCCCTTTTAGGAACAGTTTTATTGGAACACGAGAACAAAATCCCAACAGTGGGTTTAGTTTTTAAATTTATTTTAGGCTTTGAACTTTATTTGTATGGAATTTTAGAAAAGCACCAAATCCTTAAAGACAAAGGTACTTACTATTTATATAAAAACGGATGCTTTATAAAAAAAATAGAAACCAAAGAAGAACTTTTAGATTATCAAAAAAAAGTAATTTTAATAGATGATATTGCTAAATATTTTCCTGAAGTTCCTTACGAAAACTTACAAAAATTATTGGAAATCAACGTATACGAAATTGGAAAATACATTACTTGTATCTCTATTGAACTCAGGAAAAACATCCTAAATCTTTTAATGCTTTATTCTACTTTGGCTGCAATTGGATACATTGCAGATTACGTTCCCTTAATTGGAGAAAATCGTACCATCGTAAAAGCTGGATTGGGTTTGCTTAGATATCCTTTATTGCTTCCAGAAGGTTTAAAAGCTTTGCTTCAGCAGTTGGGCCTAAATGTAAACTTACTCACCTCTCGGGATATTGGTTGGAATCTAGCACCGGTAATTAATGCAGCTGGTAGAACTGGAGAAACAAAAAAAGCAACTGATTTACTTTTAGAAAAAAACCTCTTAATTGCACTCAAAAAAGCAAATTTACTAATAGAATTGAATCAACAAAGAAAAAATAAAACGAGAAAAAATATGAAAATCTTAAATGCTAATTTAGATTCCATAGACGAAATAGAACCTTTCGTATTTTTTTATAACGAACAATTGGAGTCTGGAGTTTCGGGAATTATGGCAGCCAAACTTTCAGAAAAATACCAAAAACCAGCCATTTGGATTAATCCCGAAGGAGAATTTGCAAAAGGATCCATTAGAAGCTGGAATCGCATCAATGTATTAGAGATGTTAATGGATTTAAAAGATCTATTCGTAGACTTGGGGGGTCATCCCGAAGCAGCTGGATTTACTATCGAATACGAAAAAATTGATGTGCTCAAAGAAGAACTAAAAAAAATTAGTAGCAAACAACCTAAGGCTTCGGATCAAAGCTTTTTTGAAAATTCCAAAAATTACTTAGAGTTTGGAATTAAACCAGAGTTTTTGGGAGAAGATCTTGCAAAAGACTTAAGACTCTTAGAACCTTTTGGAAATGGCAATAAGGAAATTTATTTTACTTTAAATGGTATTCGCATTTGTAATATAGAAATCTTTAACGAGAAGCACATAAAATTTCAGGTCATAAGGGCTTTAACAGATATCGAATTTATTTTATGGAATGGTACAGACATCTTAGGTGATCTAAAAGATCTTTCTCTTTATAGATGGGACATTTCTGGAATTTTCGAAAGAAATGTTTTTTCCCCAATTTATTCAAAATGCAAATATAAATTCTTTATAAAAACCATGGTAAAAAAAGAAAAAGTATAAAATAGATTATTGATTCTCCCATTAAAATTTTATCTTTCCTGTATTGGTTTATATGGTCGATTCAATTCTCCAATATAAATTTGTCTAGGTCTATAGACCTTCCTATCAGGATTTTCCCTTTGCTCTGTCCAATGAGCCAACCATCCAGGAAGCTTTCCAATAGCACGAATTACATTATTCATTGTAGGTGGGATTGCTAATAATTTAAAAATTAAAGCAGAATAAAATTCCAAATTCGGATATAAATTCATTTCTTTAAAAGTAGGATGATTCAGTACATATTCTTCTACTTCTAATGCTTTTTTTAAAATTGGATCTTGTGATAAAAAAGGCTGTTTTTCTAACTTTTTTCGATAGTATTCTTTAAAAATTTCTCTAGAAATTCGTGCTCTTGGATCTTCCACCTCGTAAGCATTGTGACCCAAACCATTTAGTTTTAACTGTTTTTTCCCCATTAAAAAGTCTTTAAAATAATCTTCTAGACTGATATTTTTGTTAATCATCTCCTCCAACATCACAATAGGAGGTACATTGGCATCCGATTCTCGAGAACCCCATAAAGAGCAAATCCCAGCATTAATACATGCAAACAGATTCGCCCTTCCACTGGCTACAATCCTTACGGTTGTTGTGGTAGCATTCATTTCGTGATCAGCATATATGATTAAAATTTGATTTAAAACTCGATCATCTAATGGATCCACCTTATAAGGCTCTGCTGGAGTTGCAAACATCATATTTAAAAAGTTTGTACAATAAGGAAGTTCATCTCTTGGATAGATAATGGGTTGACCTACACTTTTCTTGTAAGACCAAGCAGCCAATGTCCGAACTTTTGCTAAAAGCCGAATGCGAATATCAATCCCTTTACGAACATTTTCTTCGAAAGAAGATGGATAGTAGGCGGACAAAGCTGTCACTAAAGTTGCAAGCAATGCTAAAGGATGGGCATTGCCAGGAAAAGCATCAAAAAATAACCTCATTGATTCGTGAATCATAGAATGCTTGCTTAATTCATTAGAAAATTTTTTTAATTCTTCTTTTGTAGGTAAATGACCAAAAATTAAAAGAAAAGATGTTTCAACAAACGTAGATTTTTCCACTAGTTCTTCCACATCATACCCTCTGTAATACAATTTTCCTTTGGCAGAGTCAATATAAGAAATTTTACTTTTGGTAATTGCTGTATTATTGAGTGCAGGATCATAAGTACTCCAACCTGATTCCTGATGGAAATAACTGATTTCCAAAAAATGTTTTCTATCGGAACTTTCAAGAACGGGAACCCTAATTTTTTTATCAAAAGTTATTTCTGCATAATTCATGCTTCCTTTTTTAAAGAAAAGGATTCTTAAGCAATCTTTTTTTTAAAAAATTCCTTAAGTTTTTCTAAAATGGATTGAGACTGCTTCGACTTATGGATGTTATGATTTTCTAAATAATACAAATAGACTAAGGGGATTTTTTTGGAAAATTCTTTTTTTTCTTTATGTAATTTAGATTGCTTTTGTGCAATTCGTATATGGAATTCTATATACAAATATCTTTTATTGTAAAGTTTTATCTTTAAATTCCCTCCTAAAACTCTAATAATTTCTTTAATAATTTTCCATTGGATCCACAAACCTTCTTGATCTGGTAGTTTTTCTCGAATGATTTTATAAATTCGATTTATTATTTTTTGCTTCGTATTCAATAAAAAAAATCTAAAATTGAGAGAATCCTCTTCTGACAAAACTACTAAATCGATATGTTGAAAGCTTCCAAAACCAGGAAAATCAACAAATCTGATCAGTAGTGAGTTTACAAGTTCTAAGCTTGTATTGAGGACCAAATTGGGTTCTACGTTTATAGAATAAGAAATGGAACTTTTATTTAAAATTGTTTCTAAAAAATCTTTTACATTGATTTCGATAAAAGATTCAGGCCCTTCCAAAACTTCCAATCTACTTAGTTCTAAAATGTCATTTAAATTTTTTTCTAAATCATCTAATTTATAAATTAAGTTTTTTGCTTGGTTTGGTGTAAGTTCTTTATCTTTAGTTTTATCAAATACCTCTAACAATTCCTTTATAGGAATCTGTAATGCCGTTAAAATATAATTAAATAATTTTGTTTGGAGAATATCAAAAGAGATAAATTGTTCCTCTTTTTTTGTAAGCTGATTTTGTAGTTCTATAATTTCCCAAAAGACAAAAGAAACAGGAATCAATAAAACAAGAAAAACATCCAAATTATACAAAAAAAGTTCTTCTTTAAAAGAGTATAGATGAAAAAGAGAATTCAAAGAATTTGTAATTAGATAGATTAAAAATAATAATAAGATTATATTTTGTATTTGGAAATTTTTTGAAAGTTCTAACAAAACAATATATAAAGAATATACCAAAACAAGCAAAAATAAAACAATCCAAAGAAAACTGAAAATCCTCCCTAAAAAAATATTATACATTCCCAAAAGAAAAATTAAAAAAAATAATAAAATACTTATTATTAAATCAAATCTATGTATCCAATAGGTTTTGGATAAATGTTTAAAATATAAAGAAAAATACCGAATGTAGAAAACAGGTAAAAATATAGGCAATCCCATTGCAAGATTGTAAAAAATTTTTGGATAAAACGTAGATTCCAAAAACCCCGGACTACTAAAAAAACTACTTAAAGAAGAGCTCAAATAAAACAGGGATAAATAAACATAATACTTTTGTGAAGAAAATTTTAAGAACAAAAATAACAAGAAAAATGCTACTCCTCCAAAAACAATAGAAATAAATAAGGGTTTTATGTTTTTTTTGTAAAATAGGTTGATTCGATTTTTGGTTTCTTGTAGAAGTACAGGTTCAAAGATTCCATTTTGCACAACGCTTTTTAAATAAAACTTAATGGATATAAGATTATAATCTTCTTGATATAAGTTTTTAGGTAAAGATACGAGTAAAGAACCACCTGGAATCGTAGGACCAGAGGCAATCTTAACTTCGTTAAAATAAACATCCATATAGCCATTCACTTGTGAAAAATAAATTGATAGGTTTTGATTTTTTTCTAATTTGATCTCTTTTCTCAACCAAAGAACCCGATTTTTTGTCTTAACAATTTCGTCAAAATGGATAGGTATTTGAATATCACTCCAGTTTTTATCGATTCGTTCTCTTTTTACATTTTCTAAAGAATCCTTTAAACTTATTTTCCAGTCGATTAGTTCTTCAGAAGAAACTGTAGAAAAGCAGATGATCAAAAGTATCAAGAAAAAATTTTTCATAGAATTTCCTTTAAGGGTGGTAAAAGAATTTTAAATTCTGTGAAAAAATCCAATTTAGACTCAAAGTAGATTTCTCCAGATAAAAGAGCAATTGCTTCGTTTACTATAGTTAGGCCAATACCGCTACCCGGAACTTTTTGATGATTCCCTCGAATGTATTTTAAAAAAATCTTATTCTTTATATCTTCGGGTATTCCTGGTCCTTCGTCTTTTATTAGAACAATCAAAGTTTCGTTTTCTTTATCTATATCAACTTTTACAACACTTCTTGAATACAATAATGCATTTTCTATTAAATTATAAAATATAATTTTGAATAGATAAGAATCTGTCCAAAAAAAAATAGAATCCGTATGAAATTTTATTTTAACTCGCGTTTTTTTTTGTTTGGTTGCTTGTAATATTCTTTCCAAAAGAGCATGGAATTCCTCTTTTAGGTTGATTTTACTTGGCTGTAAAGAATATCTATGATTTTCCAGATTTTCTAATGTGTTTATGTTTTCTAAGAGATATTCTAATCTAAGGACTTCTGATTCGCTTTTCTGATTTAAAATCAAAGATTGTCTTAAATCCGCAAAAATAGATTGAAATTCATTGGAAATATTGTAAATTACATTTAATTTTTGTTTTTCTAAATTCCTTAATTCCAATGATTTCTCTTCAGATTCTTTTTTTAAGAATAAAGTTTTTTCAGAAAGGTATAAGCCATAAGAAATCAAAAAAATAGAAAAAGAGAAAATAAACATTCTAGGAGTATTGATGAAATCTAAGGCAATGAAAGCATCGTTAATTATAAAGGGTACTAAACCAAAAAGCCCAATTTTTAAAAACTTTGAATATTCTACTTTTTCGTTGTTTTGAATTAAAAGTTTTAAAGTATGGTATAAAACGTAGAAAATATTAATTATGTTAATATAAGTTACCAAGTGTAAATATATAGTTCTATATATATATGGAATCATGTATCCTATAAAAGCTAAAATCAAAATCGCCATAGTGGAGAAGAAAATTATTTTAAATGCTTTATTCTCTTCTACTTTTATCCATTCTTTGATAAAACTATAAAAGAGTAAAGGAAGAGGTATCAAACAAAATAATTCTGCAATATAAGATAGAATGTAGTTATCAAAAAAATCATAACGCTTACCTAAAATAATAGAATAGTAAAGAGAAAGTAAAATTACAAAGGCAGAAAAATATAAGTTTACCTTTTTTTCCGACGTAAAAATGCCAAAAAACACAAAAAAAAGGGAAGAAAAAACATAAGCAAGGCTAAAAGCAAATGCCAAGGTTTCGTATCTATATTTTTTTTGTAAAAAATCCGAAGAAAAATGAATTTTTGGTTTCGTAGGTATACCCGCATTCCAAAAAGTACCATAGATTCTTATAGCAAGTGTATTCTTCTCCATTACATTAGGGACAGGTAAAGAGTAAATTCTTCTTTCTGAAAAGTCTGGTATTCTTTCTTCGAAATTTCCCATCCCTCCGATCTTTTCCCCATTCCAATAAACTTCATCAATTTCTTTTAGAAATCCTAAATCCAGATAAGATTCTTTTGGTAAAAATTCAAAAATAAGATTACACCTTAACCAAATTTCCCCTTTATAGTTTTTTAACTCAGGAACTTGATACCATTTAAAAGGGACATATAAACTTTTCCAAAAAGAAAGATCCAATTTGGGATCAGCTGTAACGGTGAGTCTTCCTCTAAAAAAATTCCATTCCCCTTCCAAAGAAAAAAATTCTCCCTCTTTAATAGTAAATTCACACTCTTTAGGGAAAATATTTAGAACAAAAAGAAAATTAAAAGTAAATAAGATCATTAAAAATTTCATGTTTTTTTAATTATCGTAATTATAAAAAGTATTATGAAACCTTCCCGTAGATTTTTTGTAATCCCCCGGTCGGATCTTTTCGTAATAATCTATGGAATTTAAGATGCTATCCAAATTCTCTTTTCTCCAAATTGGTAAGCTGCCATTAGAGATCGCTTCTTGAATTGCACACCCTTCTATATTAGGAATATGAGAACAATTTTTAAACTTACAATTTCCTAATATCTCTTTCCACTCTGGATAGGTTTCGATAATTTCTTTTTTGGTTAAATGATTCAATCCCCATTCTTTAATTCCCGGAGAATCAATAATACTCAATTCCTTGGATATGGCAAACAGAGTAGAAGTTGTGGTTGTATGCTTACCTTTTTTTGTAGTTTTACTAACGGGACTTGTTTTTTGTACGGGAGTCCCTAAAATCAAATTTAGTAAAGTGGATTTTCCAGTCCCAGATTGACCCACCAATAAGATTGTTCCTTTTTTAATACTTTCTCGAAATTCCTTAAACCCAGAAATTTTTTCTGAACTTTTTAAAAAAAATAAAAAATCCTTATAATTTTCAATTTCTAAAAGATTATCAAAAAAAACATTTTCTACAATTTTTTTGTAGTAAAAACTATAAGAAATGTATTCTTTATGAGTAGGATTGTCTTTGTTGATTCGATCACATTTTGTAAAAAAAAGAATTGGTTTTATATTTTCCTTTAAACACGAAATTAAAAATCTGTCAATAAATCCAGTACGTATATCAGGTTCCACAAAGCTAACAGTACAAACTGCATAATCCAGATTAGAACCTAATAGATGAATTTCTGTAGGTGTAGATCGAATCAAAACTTGTTTTCTTGGTAAAACTTCTAAAATCACTAAATGATTATCCTTACTTTGAAAATCCTGGGTTGCCAAGACATAATCTCCTACACTTAAAGGATTCCTGTAAGGAATTCCAGAAGGATGAGTCTCTTTTAAAATTCTCATTTTTCCTCTTAAAACTGCTAATTTTTTTTCTAAATTCTCTGAAAGTAAATAAAACAAACTACCATGAATTTCCATTAACCTATATGTTCTGGCAGAATCCATAAAAAAAATTGACAACTCTTTCTCTAAGGATTTCCTAATACCTGAATGAAAAAATTGAATTCCCTTTACAACTCTTTTTTTCGTTTTTTTGGTTCTAAAGAAAATAGAGAAGAACAAAGAAGTCATTATTCTGGAAAAAGAAAAATCGATTTCTTTCGTAGAAACATTATTCGTTATAGAAAAACCAAAGAAATTATAGATGCTATTGTAAGCTTCTTAAAAGATTTTTTAGAAACAGAAAATTTTGGCTTTTATTTTTGGAACGAAGCTTTGGGACAATTCACAGATTATATAAACGAAAACCAAAAAACAATACAGATTTTTGATCCCATCATTTTAATCCTTTCCGACTATGATTTGATTTTTTTAAAAAGGAATCTAGACTTAATCAAAAATCCTGAGCATAAAAAACATATATTGAATTTATTCGAAGAAAAAAATGCAAATGTTTTAATTCCATTAATTCTAAATGAATCCGTACTTGGTTTTATTTATGCAAACACAAAAAAGTATTTAAGTGTTTCTGAATATTTTACTTTAGAGGAATTTAGATATTTTGCAATCATTGCACTTTCCAATTCCATAATTTACAACAGATTGGAAAACTTATTAAAAAATTTGGAAGAAAAAATAAAAGAGAGAACAGAAGAACTCGAAAAAACACAAAAAACCTTATTGCAACAAGAAAAAATGGCAATTTTGGGTACTATGATTTCAGGAATCGCTCATGAATTAAATACCCCTACAGGAGTGATTTCAGCTTCTTCTACAAGTCTCATAAAATATTTCGAAAAATTATTAGAAACAGTTTTTATTAAAAAAGACTTTCGTATTCTTTCCAATCCATTTTTCGATGTATTAAACTATTTTATATATCATCTATCTCTGATGGACACCAATATTATACAAAAAAGTTATAAATTAAAAGACGATTTAAAAAATTATTTCAAGACCAATCAGATCCAAATTGACGAAAAACTAATACAATTTCTAATTGAATTTAAATTATACTCTGGAAATCCCAAAACGTTCAACAACAAAAACAATTTATTTCATATTTTAATCCATTACTATACGGAATGTAACGAAGAAGAAAAAAAAATATCCTTAGAAACTTTAGAATTGATTGCATTGATATACGAGAATATTTCTAGAATTTCACACTCTTCCAAAAATATTTCTAAGTTAGTACAGTCCCTCAGAACCTATTCAAGAAGCTCGAAGAATGAATTTGTAAGTACCAATCTTTCGAATACAATTCGAGACACTTTAAATTTATTGGCAAATACTTTAAAAAGCAAAATAGAAATTCAAATGGATCTTTCGTATTCTTCTTCTATTGAATGCGATTCTACCCAAATTCAACAAGTATTCATTAATCTAATTATGAATTCTTTTCAGGCTTTAATGAGTAGTAAAAGTCTGAATCCTACTATTACAATTAAAACGAAAGAATTGGATGAAAAAATGATCGAAATACAAATAACAGATAATGGTCCAGGAATTCCTAAAGAAATTCAAGAACAAGTTTGGAATCCTTTTTTTACAACGAAAGCACCGGGAGAAGGTACTGGATTGGGATTAGGCATTGTAAAGAATATAGTTGAGAATCATCAAGGAAAGATTTTTTTTGAATCAAGCGAAAAAGGCACAACCTTTTATATACAACTACCTAAAGTACAAAAAATTGAAAATCGAGTTCAAAAAAAACACCCTTCCTTAAAATACGGAAGGTATGATTGGCGATGAATCTTTGGATTTATTCTCCATAAAGTTATTGCTTGCAACTTCCATTTGTATAGCCAATAACTCTTTTATCTTTACAAGCAAAACACTCATTAGCAAAACTTTCTCTACAATAAGGGTTCATACATTGAATAGGAGATTCTACAAACCATCCACAAACAGGTTGGTAAATTTCTATACAAAAATCCTTAGATTTACTTTCTATACTACACACATGAAATCCAAAATCTTCTTTTTTGCTTTGTACTTCTTTTGTTTCCTGATACTTAAAAGAATTATGCATTTTTGTTTCTTTTTCTCGAATTATCTTAGGATTACAACTTAAAAGAATTCCCAAAAAACACATTAAAAAAAGAACTTGGATTTTCATTTTTTCTTTTTGGACGAAAATTTTTAAAATTATTTACACTTTTTTTTAAAAAATTGAAAATTTTCTTTAAGAGGGTAGATAAAATATTCTGGATTTTTATGAAAACTAATGTTTTCAAATATTTTTTTTTCTAAATTTTCTATATCTTGGCATCGGGATTTTTGTTTCCCCTTATGGTAATTGTAATACATTTGTAAAATTTCTTTGCGAAGCTCTAAATATTCTTGATTTTTTGTAAGCTCTCCTACCCAGTTGGGATGTATATAAAAAATTAAACTTAAAAATGTTTTTTTTACGAGTAAACTACTTTTGGGAAGATCCGAGTTATCAAATAAAACAACATAACTTATTTTATCTAAGGAATTCCTACCTTTCGAAATAAAAAAAGTATTTTCGAGAATCTTTTGATCTTCTTCGATATTTAGATCATTAAGGATTGGTAAAGGTAAAAAAATCACATCATATCGGACTTGATTGTAAATATAATTTTCTAGTTCTGCAAAAGAAAAATACAATTGGTTTTCTTTTTTGTTAAAGAAAAGAATGGGATTTATCCTTTCCCATTCTGAATCCAATTGAATTTTTTTAACTTGAACGAATGGGTTTTTTTTCTTTTTGGTAGATTTTTGGATGATAAATATAGCATCCAAAGGTTGATCAACAATAGGTTTTAATTTTATAAAATCGTAGTCCTTTTCTATATCTTTAATGGTTGTATCGATTATTTCTTGCACACTACTTTTCGAAAGATTCAAATCAGAAGTTGTTAAAATTCCTACCTCAAAGTATATAACGAATTTTGAATTTTCCATTTCTACGCCAATGCCGGGAGCACTGATTGGTAGATTTTTTTTAAAAAAATCACAGTGAATCCAATAAACAAAAATAAGTAAAACCAAAAATCTGAATTTCATTTTAGTTCTTTTTTATTTGGGAAAACAATCTCTAAATCTGCTAAAACGGGATAATGATCCGATGCAACAGAAGCTAAAGGATCTCGAAGGATTTGGTGATTTTCAACTTTCCAAAAGGAGTTTATAAAAATTTTATCAATTCGAAATATAGGTCTTCTTGTATAACTCGGAAAGGTGTTGCCTTCGAATTTTTTTAATTGCTTTTTAGAAGTAATAGATTTGAAGGTATCTATAATATCAACTTGCTCGAATAAAAAATCTAATTTTGATAATCGATCATTTGTATCTCCCATACAAATGATTGGATGAGTTTTCATCATCTCAAAAAATGCGGATTCGAGCATCTGATGTACTTGCCAAACCCTTTCGAAATTAGCCAAACCTAAATGAAAATTCATTACTCCAATTTCTATAAATTCCAAATTTTTGATCTTAAAAAGGGATGCAGGAACTAAAATTTTGCTCATCAAACACCCTCTTCGCTTTTTAATTCCCCAGGTTAAATTTAAATTCTCTGAATGTAAAATTTTATATTTACTAAAGATTGCATTTCCATACGCACCTTTTTTTAAATATACATTTAATCCAATTTCATATTCATAGTTTAAACTTTCTGCAATGATAAGTGCCAAATTTTCCTTGTGAGAACGAGGAACTAAAAAATCCACTTCTTGTAAAGCAATAATATCTGCTTGACTTTTTTTTAAAATTGCTATTATTCTATCCAAGGAGTATTTTTTATCATTTCCAATAGCTTTATGAATATTATAAGTAAGGACTCGTAACATGATTGTATATCGCTATACCCCATACCAACCTGATGAAGATCCAAAGAGAAATGTTGATCAACTCATGTCCCTCCTCAGCGAATTCGTAATACGCTATGATATGGAATTAGAAGATGCTTTAAAAGAAATCATACAAAAAGGTTATCCTGTCAATCTTTTTTTAAAGGAAGGGGGATGGGAAGATCTTTTAAAGGATTTTATTGAAAAACTAAAAAATCAGAAAAAAAATATTTTGAATACTTATGAAATCCAAACTGCTTTAGAAGCTGTAGATAAAGAAATTAAAGAAAATTCCCGATTATTACAAAAAAAACTTAAGAAGTTTCCCGAATTTCTAAAAAAATTCGAAGAAGCAATTGAAAATCGATCCTTTGATCAGATGAATCTATTAAAATGGGAAATTTTTAAAAATACAAAAATCACAAATTCTAATTTGATCGAAGATTTTAACTTTAATATCAATCTTATTGAAGAATACAACTTTATTTTAGAAGGTTTAAAAAAATACCAGTTTAAAGGAAAAATTTCTTTAAATAAAAAAGAAGCTATAGAACTAATTAAATTTCTTGAAGAATTAGAAAGATTAATGCAAAATTTAGAAACTGCCCTACAAAATGGAGATATTTACAATTTTGATTTAGAAAAAATCAGCAAGTATTTAGGAGCAGAATCTTACGAAGAATTTTTAAAACGAAGAGAGCAAATTTTAGAAAAATTAACTAAAATATTAGAAACTCAAGGTAGAATCATTCGTAACGAAGAGGGTAAATTACAACTATCTCCTTATTCATTAAAAAAAATAGGGAAAAAATTTTTAGAAGAAATTTATAGACATTTAAAGGCTGATTTTTCGAATGGGTTTTTGATTACAAAAGAAGAAGGAGAAGGGGATCAAGTAATTCCAGAAACGAAAGAATACCAATTTGGTAATTCCATTTCCCATATTGACTTTGTAAACAGTATTTTAAATGCTTATATTAGAACAAAAAATCCAAAACCAAGAAGTATGGATTTAGAAGTTTTTAAGAGTAGAGGTTTTGCAAAAAGTAGTATTGTCATTTTGTTAGATATGTCGGGATCTATGTTTCGATCCGATAGGTTTTATTATGCAAAAAAAATGATCCTTGCTTTGGAAACTTTAATTCGAGAAGAATTTAAAGAAGATTCCTTGTTTATAGTTGGATTTGGAACTTTTGCTAATATTTACTCTATTGGGGAAATACCTAAATTACAACCTTTTCCCGTAACCTTATTTGATCCCTATATTCGCTTAAAGATTGATTTAACCAAAAGAAACCATTCAAAATTAGGTATACCCGAATATTTTACGAATCTACAAAAAGGTTTAGAATTATCACGAAGATTATTAAACACAAAACAGACCCAAAATAAACAAATCATTCTAATTACGGATGGTGTCCCTACTGCACATACAGAAGGAAATCATTTGTTTATCAACTACCCTCCTGCGCCCTCCGATTTTGATTTCGCTTTAAAAGAAGCTATTTATTGTAAGGAAGAAGGAATTACTATCAATACATTTTTATTAACCAATGATTGGAATATCCATTTCTTTGAAGGTAGATCTTTTATTTATGACTTTGCATCCAAAACAAAAGGTAGAATTTTCTATCCCCACCCCAGTGAATTGGGAAAAATCGTACTTGCTGACTTTATAGAAGAAAAAAGAAAACTCATTTCGTAATTTTATTAAACCTTTATAGGAATTCGATTTCTTATACTAAGAGCCAATGAATATTTATCAGAGAATTCAATACTCGAACCTGTAGTAATCCCATGCATCAATCTTGTAAAAACGACGGGAAAAGCCGAAAACTTTCTCGAAATATAGTCTGCTGTTGCATCTCCTTCTAATGTGGGATTTGTTGCTATAAAACATTCTTTTATAGATTCTTTTTTTAATCTATCCTCAAGTTCCTTGATTCTTAGATCTTCGGGACCAATACCATCGATCGGTGATAATGCTCCCATGAGAACATGGTAGAGTCCGTTGTATTCCTTAGTAGACTCAATAACGAAAATATCGGAGGGATATTCTACTACGCATAATATTGTTCTATTTCTTTCAGAACTTGAACAAATTTCACAAACAGAAGTTGTAGAAAAACCTCCACAAACGGAACAAAACCGAATATTCGAATACAATTCTATAAGAGCATCTGAAAATTTTTTTGCTTCTTCTTTAGAAATTTTTAATAAATAAAAAGCAATTCTCCTTGCACTTTTTTCTCCTATTCCGGGTAATTGAGAAAAAATTTCAATAAAATTTTGTAATTCTTTTAAAAACATTATTTAAAAAATTTACCCAATTTGTCAAATTTTTCTATTTTTTTCATTTCTTTTTCGACTCTTTTTTTAGATTTTTCTATAGCCCCATTGACAGCTATTGTAATCCATTTTTGTTGCTTTTCTCTATCTTTTTCAGCAAAAAAATTATCTCTCAAAACTATACGAACTACTTTACCCTCTCCATTGACTGTTGCTTCTACAGCACCATTACCAGCATCGTCTATGCTTTCTATTTCTTGCATCATTTCCTGAAGTTTGCTTGCTTCTTCCTTTAATTCTTTTAATTCTGCCATTTGTTTTAATTTATCTTTTATGCCCATAGTTTCAAAAAAAAATCAAAAGAACTCAATGCAAGTACAATATGGATTGTTTTTATGAAACCATCCAATAAAATTCAATCTTACTTTTAGTAATGCCGTTATCAATTTTTTAATGTTGAATAATCATAATAAAGATTCTTATTGATTTTAGGGATCAGAAATTTTTGTATGGCTTTGGGATTTTCTTTTTGTGCTTAAAAACTTTAGTAATATAGAAGTTTATTAATACAATCTAAATTTTTTCTTAAAGCCAAAAACCAATTCTTTTACACCCATTGCATTGGCATCATTTGCTCAATCCTATCAAAAACCTTAGTTGAAAACTAAAATCATGGAGTTGAGTATTGAATCCATCAATCTATTTTAGCAATCTGCAACATTAAAAATTAGGTGACAATTTCAACACACTAATCAAAATCGTTAACGAAGTAATCATCTGAGAAAGCCAAAAAATAAATGACCATTTAAGCAATGAGGATCTCGTTTTTTCTATTTTGATTTCGAGTTCTGCACGAGAGAGTTCTATTTTACCTTCCAATTCTTTTTTGGTGGTTTCTATCTTACCCTCAATTTCTTTAAACCTTGCCTCAAATCTTCCTTCTAACTCTCTTTTCGTAGTCTCTATCTTGCCT
>JBKBRY010000001.1:39856-181874 GCA_046291925.1 Leptonema sp. (in: bacteria)
TCAATTTCTTTTTTCGTAGTCTCTATCTTGCCTTCAATTTCTTTTTTCGTAGTCTCTATCTTGCCTTCAATTTCTTTTTTCGTAGTCTCTATCTTGCCTTCAATTTCTTTAAACCTTGCCTCAAATCCTCCTTCTAACTCTCTTTTCGTAGTCTCTATCTTGCCTTCAATTTCTTTAAACCTTGCCTCGAATTTCCCTTCCAATTCTTTTAGTTTAATTTCTACTTTACCATCTAAACCTTTTATCTTATATTCCAACTCCTTTATGCGATACCCCAATTCAAGCCTTACTCGGTCTAAATCTTCTTTCGTAGATAATTTTGGTATTAACTCATAGGTTTTCTCGACAGCCTCTGCAAATTCAAACAAAACTTTTGCTTTCTCTGGCTCATCCTTAAATGCTTCGTATATTTTAGTGGAATATTGCATACCTTTCAAAAAATATCCACTTTATTATATGTAAAGTATTTAATAGAAAAAACAAAAAAAAGTAGAACTTAACACCCAGAAAGGAAATTTTTTTAATGAATTTCCCAACCACTATCTAATGATAAAAATAAAGCACTCGTAAGGAGTGCAACTTATGCGATTTTTACATTTATTTTTTTCACAGAAGGTTGTACCTTAGGTAAAACCAATTTTAAAATTCCGTCCTTTAGAGTAGCTTCGATGTTCTCCTGATTAATTTCGTCACTCAATTCAAAAGTTCTCTCGTAATCTCCAATTCCGTATTCAGAATAGAAAAGTCTATAACCTTCTGGAATTTGGTGCTGTACTTTACCATAGATTTTTAAAATATTTCTTTCTACTGTAATATCTACATCTTTTTCGCTACATCCTGGCATTTCAACAAAAAGGATATAAGAGTCTTGATTTTCTAAAATATCGACTGCTGGAGTATATATTCTATTTTTTCGTTTTTCTTTTTGCTGTTCTAAACTTTGGATATTGGTTTCCATAATCTTACCTCCATGAAATTTTGTAATCAAAATCTTTAATGCAAAAATTATACCAAAAAAATTTTAAAAAAATAGAAATCTAAAGTAAAATTCAATTTAGTTTCTGAAATTTTCTGCAAAATTATTATATCTTTAACAAAAGAAAAATGGCGAGAACTTTTACATTCAGAGCTTTTTTCTTTTTCCTAACAAGAATAGATCTCCTCCTGGCTCTAGTAACCTTAAAAAAGTTTCATAATAATCATAAATTCCCGAAGAATTTAGGATTATACAACATGAATCTTAAATCTTTTAAGTTGTTTTGGATTCTCCATTAAAGAGGCTATCTAATAAAAAGACTATTTAAGCCAAGGAACCCATCTTTTCTAAATTCTCCAGAGCTAAGGAGATCTTTATCGATTGCATAGATTTTTTTTGCTTTAAGGATTTTTGAAATTTTCCAAGAATTCCTAAGCCCCCGCAACCAAACAATGACATTTTGAACTTTTTTTAAGTTTCCTACAAAACAAAGAGCTTAAAATAAAAAGCTTGGAATAAAAGTAGAAACTGCTTGTGTTAATATAGCAGCTTCTTCAAAGGGAATTTCATCGGGTAATCAAAAACAATTGAGGTAGAAACAGAATTCAACTCAGAAAAAGCTCTTTCGAATCCTATAACTCCTAAAGCATTGCATAAATTTTCTCTCTTTGATAAAAATTTACATGTACCACAACTGATCCCAAAAAAAAGGACAACCTTATCACCTTTTTTATGCAAAACCTTATCACCAGTTTGTTATATAATCCCAGATGTCTAATGCTAAGGAAGAATCCAATCCTTTTTTGGTTTTATAGTACTTTGCCAAAGATGAATGTCCGAACCATGCCATTACTCGGATTTTTTTTTTAGTTCGGAAATCTTATTGCTTTTTATTATAGATTCTTTTAGAATTGGTTTGGATTGCAAATTTTTTTTGAAAGCATCAAAAAGTAGTGGTAGTATACCGAAACCATTCAATTTTATCAAAAGGGTAATGGATCTCTAAGTCTGCCTTCTTATACAATTCTTTTAGAAATTCTTTAGCATCCGAAACCTTATCCCAAACATCTGGCAAAAAGGTAGCTGAACCCTCGGCGGTCTTTAGATAAAGTCCATCCAATTTTGGCTTTAAAGAATCCAACAAATCATCGAAACTTTTTGGATAAATTTTTTCTAACGGACTAAGGAGAGAAATCTTTATTTCTATTGTTTGGAATTCTTCTTTAGTTAGTTTTAAGAATCGTGGATCTGAAAAAGCAGCAGAATATGCATTTTTGGCTACATCCTTAGCTAAGGGATCTTTTGGTATAAGAGAACCTATACAGCCTCTTAAATTTTTATGAATTGGCAAATCTTTTCTATATAATGTTACAAAAGAAGCTCCTTTTTGCGCTAAAATTTTTGGTAAATTCTCTAATCGGGGTAAAAGATATTGATTGTGCTCGAATCCATATCCGATGGATTCATACGCAATTTTTTTTAAAATTTCTTTTTCTTCGTTAGTTAGATGAGGAATCTGCATCTGTAAAGCCCCAGGCACCATAGCCAACTACTTGATTTTTTCTGCCTGCTGTATCCCCTGAATTTCTTAAATCCAATAGATGTGCTTTCCAATTTTTTTCTTTAGCAAATAGCAACAAACCTTGGATTCCTATTCTTCCACAAGCCTGTTCCTCTTTAATAGAATCGGGATCTAAATTTAAAATTGCATTAGAAGTTTTTCTATCCAATTCGGATGCTTCTTCGTAACTATAATAGTGGCTTAAATCTGAGCTTATAAGAATCAACAATTCGGGACTCCATAATTTTTTTAAAAGCATAAAAATTTTAAGAGGTTCAACTTTTCCAAATGCTAATGGTATTATTGAAATTTTTTTGGAAAAAATAAATTGCAAAAAAGGGATCTGAACTTCTATACTATGTTCTTTTTGATGAGCTGAAGGCCTTTCTACAATTAAGTCAAATTGCTTAGCAATTTCTATTGCCTCTGTATCTACTTCCACCATACCTAAGGGAGTTTCGAAATATTGAACAGGAGTATAAGCGATTCCCGAAACATACTCATAGTGGCTTGGTCCTAAAATTAAAATTTTTTTATAACTATCTCTATAAGGAACTAAAACCTTGTAAGAATAACCTGCAATAGGACCAGAATACACATACCCTGCATGGGGAGAAATAATAGCATTTGGCTTTTTTGGAAGCATTCCATTTGCATTTTCTAAATAAGACTCTATTTCTTTTTTTAAGACTTCTTTTTGGGCTGGATAAAAATAACCAGAAACCGCACTAGGGCGCGTCTTTTTCATGTTTATGAATATATACTTCTAAAAAGAAAT
This sequence comes from Leptonema sp. (in: bacteria), assembly GCA_046291925.1. Lineage (GTDB taxonomy): Bacteria > Spirochaetota > Leptospiria > Leptospirales > Leptonemataceae > SKYB61. The sequence continues at coordinate 43,172 of JBKBRY010000001.1, forward strand.
TGTCAAGATTAATCCAGATCCCTTTTAAAATATACTTAAAAAAAAACTTGTTTTTATTTGGTTTCTAGTTAATTTGATGTAGAATTGTTATGACTCTAAAGAAAAACAAAAAAGTGCTCATTGCCAATGCTGGAGGTTTTTGGGGGGATGATCCTTTAGCTTTTAAAAAACAAATTTTAGGCGGAACCATACATTACATTACCATGGACTATTTGGCAGAAGTAACTATGAGCATTCTAAGAAAACAACAAATCAAAAATCCTGAATTGGGATATATTTCTGATGTAATCCAATTAATCAAAGAAAATGCAGAGATTTTAATAAAAAAAAATATAAAAATCATTACGAATGCTGGGGGATTGAATCCAATTCAATGTGGTGAGAAAATTTTAGAAATCTTAAAGCAAAGTTCCTTAGATTCCTATTTTAAGATTGGTGTAGTAACAGGAGATAATATTTATCCAGAAATTTTTTCTAAATTTAAGGATTACAATTTTATCCATTTAGATGACCAAAAGATTTTATTTAAAGAAATTCAAAAAAAATTACAAATTGCAAATGTATATTTTGGAGCCAATCCCATAGTAGAAGCTTTAAAAGAGGGCGCAAACATCGTAATTACAGGAAGGGTTACGGATGCAGCTTTGGTAATGGCTCCTCTAATCTATGAATTTGGCTGGCAGAGTAAAGATTTTGATCTTCTCGCAAGTGCTCTCGTTGCTGGCCATCTTATTGAATGTGGAACTCAAGTTTCTGGTGGAAATTTTACTGACTGGAAATTAATAAAAAACTGGGATTTAGGGTATCCTATTGTAGAAGCCTACGAAAATGGAGAATTTATAGTAAAGAAACACCCCAAAACAGGTGGTAGAATTAGCGAAAATACTATAAAAGAACAATTACTTTACGAAATTCAAGATCCCAACAATTATATTTCTCCCGATGTAATTGCCGATTTTAACACAATCCAACTGGAAAAGATTCAAAAAGACAAAGTTCGAATTAAAAATGTAAAGGGAAAACCACCTACTCCGTACTATAAGGTTTCTATGGGGTATAAAGATGGCTTTAAAGTATCTGCAGAATTGATCCTTTCGGGACCAGAGGTTTTAAAAAAATCAAAAATATGTAAAGAAATTATTTTATCAAAATTAAAAACAAAATACGAAAGAATCAATTTTCTTTCGGTAGGATACAACAGCTGCCATAGAAATCTGATCCAATATAAAAATACAAATGAAGTTCTACTTCGGGTGATAGCTCACCATCCTAACAAAGAAGAATTGGAAGAATTAACTCGTGTTCTTCCTTCTATTATTCTTTCTGCTCCCCCCGGCATTTCTGTAACAGGAGGAAGACAAAAAGTTTCAGAAGTAATTGCATACTATCCAACTCTTATTCCAAAAGCTTTCGTAGAACCAAAAGTTACGATTTTGAATGCAACAAAAAAGGAGTTGGTAGTTGCCTCTTTAACGGGTTTAGAAAAAGAAATAACGCTTTCTATACCACAAACTTCAAAGGATGATCCAAAAGACTTTGCATCTGAATTGATGATTCCCAGAGATAATAAAATCAAAGTTTCTTTTCTAAAGATTTGTTTGGCTCGAAGCGGAGATAAAGGAGATAACATCAACTTAGGAGTAATTGCAAGAAATCAATTCATCTATGATTACTTAGAAAAGCATCTTACAGCAGATTATATCAAATTTTTATTTAAAGCTTTTACTAGAGAAGTTCTTAGATACGAAATTCCTAATTTATTGTCTTTTAATTTTATTTTAAAAAATAGTTTGGAAGGAGGTGGTACTCGCTCCATAGAGATCGACGCTCAAGGGAAAACCATTGCCCAAGCATTTTTAAATCAATACATTTATATTCCTAAAAGCATCCTATTACAGAGGTAAAGTATGAATTTCGAATTAAGCGAAGAACATAAAAAAATTAAAAATTTGGCTAGAGATTTTGCAGAGAAAGTAATCAAACCAAAGGCAAAAGAATTAGACGAAAAAGAAGAATTCTCTGTAGAAATTACCAAACAAATGGCAGATATGGGTTTTTTAGGAATTACAGTTCCAGAAAAATACGGAGGGTTGGGTTTGGATTATCTTTCTTATATTTTGATTGTAGAAGAATTGGCAAGAATTGATGGCTCCCAAGCAGCAACCATTGCCGCACACAATTCTTTAGGAACAGGTCCCATAATCCATTTTGGAACAGAAGAACAAAAAGAAAAGTATTTACCTAAAATTTGTTCAGGGTATTTGTGGGCTTTTGGCTTAACAGAACCAAACGCTGGTTCCGATAGTAGAGGGACTAAGACTACTGCAAAAGAAGTAGAAAAAGGCTATATTTTAAATGGTCAAAAAACATTTATAACAAATGGAGATACTCCAATAACATTAGGGATTACTGTACAGGCAATTGTACAACATAACGAAAAAAAAGAATATACTTGTTTTCTTGTAGAAAAAGATACAAAAGGTTTGACTACGCGAACCATGCGAGGGAAACTTATGTGGAGGGCTTCCAATACTTCGGAATTATTTTTTGATGACTGTTTTGTTCCCTCAAATAATGTTCTTGGGAAAATTGGAGAAGGATCAAAAATTATGTTATCTACATTGGATTCAGGTAGATTATCCATTGCTGCCATGGGATTGGGATGTGCCCAGGGAGCTTTCGAATTGGCTCTTGAATATTCAAAAAAAAGAGAACAATTTGGAAAACCCATTGGAAACTTCCAAGCAATATCTTTTAAATTGGCAGATATGGCTTTAAAAATAGAACTTGCAAGGAATTTATTGTATAAAGCTTGTTGGCTTAAAGACAATCATAAACCTTTTTCTAAAGAAGCAGCTATGGCAAAGCTTTATTGTTCCGAAATTGCAGGAGAAATAACCAATGATGCAGTACAGATTTTTGGTGGTTATGGACTTATGAAAGAATACGATATCGAAAGATTTTATAGAGATCAAAGATTACTCCAAATTGGAGAAGGAACCTCAGAAATCCAAAGAATTGTAATTGCAAGACATTTGGGACTGAATCCGATTTTTTAGCTTTTTTAAAATACCATTTTTGTAAAAAAGAATAACCATTTTTTAATTTCGTTTCGAAAAAAACCGACAAAAATAAAGAAAAAAAATATGAACGAAGAAATTCTCAATCAAATCAAAGTAAACATTCATTCCATAGAAGAGGGAAACTTAATAAAGGTTGTAGAATTTAAAGGATATTTCGACAATTTAATCGAGCTTTATAAACAACACCTCCAAGATGGAGAAAACCAAAAAAAATTAGACATTTGGAGAAAAAAAATCTTAAAATTTCTAAAGAATCCAAAAGAAATTCAAAAAGTATTCAAAGAAATAGAAGAAGTTTCAGAAAATTTTACGAATTTTTTAAGTACTCAAGATAAAGAAAAATTTATCAAATATTTAGAATCGAAAATTGAGAAGGTAGATACAAAAGAAAGTTTAGATAGTTTTGATGATTACAATAAAAATTACTTTGACAACATTGTTGTTGATGTGGATTTATTAAAAAAATTTTATTACGAAGCAGAGGAACATTTAAACAATGTCCAAACTCTTTTGATAGAAATAGAATATGATCCTACAAATTATGAATTCCTAAATATAATCTTTAGAGATCTACATACTATTAAAGGTTCTTCTAGTTTTTTAGGATTAAAAAATTTCGAGGAAGTTAGCCATACTTTAGAAGAATTGCTTTCTAAAGCGAGAGATAAAAAAGTAACTTTAAACAAAGATGTGATCAATATCATCTTTTTGGGAGCGAAAATTCTTAGAACTCTATTAGATATTTTAATTTTAGAACTGAACGAAAAAGAATTTTCTCTACAAAATTTGATTAAAAACTTTCAACAGATTAATATATTCCCCTTTGTAAATTTCATAAGAGATTTTGTTTCCAAATTAGAATTTAAAAAAATTGGGGAAATCCTACAAGAAGAAAGTAAATTAAAAATAAGCGAAATAGAAGAATTATTAAAAAAACAAAGTCAAGTAAAAAAGCCCTTTGGAGTAATGGCCGTAAAAGAAGGATTGATTGAAGAAAAAGATTTGGAAATAGCTTTACAAAAACAAAAAGAAATCAAAAAAAGAATTGCAGAAAGTCATTATGTAAAAGTATCAAGTATAAAATTGAATACTTTAGTAGATTTAATAGGCGAACTGGTAATCAATCAATCTATACTAAAACAAAAGATACAAGAAACCAAAACAAAATACAACATAGAACTCTACGATAAAACGATACAACAACTTGATAGTATTACTTCTATGATCAAAAACATAGTTTTAACTCTGGGGATGGTACCCATCCGAGAAATATTTAATAAGTTAAAAATCACAGCAAGAAATACAGCTAAAGATTTAAACAAATTGGTTTTCTTGGAAACCGAAGGAGACGATACAGAACTGGATCGAAGTATTATAGAAATCCTTTATGAACCTTTAGTCCATCTTCTAAGAAATTCTATTGATCATGGAATCGAAAGTCCCGAAGAAAGAGAAAAAAAACTAAAACCAAAAGTAGGGAAAATCTTTCTAAAAGCAGAAAATAAAGGAAGTGAAATTTGGATTCTTATTCAAGACGACGGAAAAGGAATTCAGAAAGATAAAATTCTAAAAAAAGCTTTGGAAAAACATCTAATCGATAAAGAAAAGATTTCTTCGATTACCGATAAAGAAATATACGAAATTATGTTTCTTCCTAGTTTATCTACAAAAGACGAAGCTACATCCATATCCGGTAGAGGAGTTGGATTGGACGTTGTAAAAAAAAATATCGAGTCCATAAATGGAAAAATAGAAGTAGAAAGTAAAGAAAATGAATATACAAAATTTTTATTAAAACTACCTTTAACTTTAGCTATTATTGATGGATTTGTGGTTCAAGTACACAATAACAAATATGTATTTCCTTTTAATTTTATAGAAGAAATCTATATATTTAAGTTAGAAGAAATTCTAATTTACCAAAATCGAGAAATGGTAAACCGCAGAGGGAATCTAATCCCGATTCTTTATCTGGAAGCAATTTTAGAAAATAAAAAAGAAATTCAAAAAAAAGAGATCTATAAGTCTATTATAGTTAGATACGAAAATCAATCTTTATGCATTGTAGTAGATGAAATATTAGGAAAACAAGAAATCGTGATTCGAAATTTAGGAAATATAATAAAAAATAAAAAATTTTCAGGTGGAACCATTTTTGGGGATGGAAATATAGGTTTTGTGCTTGATATGGAAGGCTTTTTGAATAGTATTAATATATGAAAGAAAAAATGGGTTATATTTTACTTGCAGACGATTCAGAGGTAATTTTGGATATTGTAAAAAATAGTCTTATATTGCATAATTACAAAAATATTTTAGAAGCTCACGATGGACAAGAAGCTTTAGAAATCTCCAAAAAAAATCAAGGTAACATTTCTCTTTATGTATTGGATGTAAATATGCCTCGTATGGATGGAATTTCCTTAGTAAAAGAAATCAGAGCTTTTGATGCTAATACACCCATCGTTATGTTAACCACAGAAGTAGAAAAAGCCAAAATAGAAAAAGCAAAAGAATATGGAGCAACAGGTTGGATTATTAAACCTTTCAATTCTGATAAATTTATTCAAATCGTAAAGATGTTGTTAGAGAACGAGTAATTTTATGCAAGAAATGAAAAATAAATATTTGGTTTTTCAGTTAGAAAATGATTCATTTGGGATTTCTTTATCCGCAGTTAATGAAGTAATTAGCTTTATGCCCATAACCCCTCTATACGAAGTATCCAACTATCTTGTAGGAGTGATCAATCTTAGAGGCAAAATTATACCCATTCTTGACTTAAGGCTTAAATTCCATTTACCCAAAAAAGAATATACGGAACGCACAATCTTTATAATCGTAAATATAGAGTACCAAGGTTATTCTTCTTTGTTAGGTTTAGCAGTAGATATGGTTAAAGATGTCATTACGATAGAAGATAAGGATTTGCAACAACCCCCAGAAGTTGGTTTTAAATTTAAAAGCAAATACCTTTTGGGGATTGTACAGTTTCAAGAAGAAATCATTACAATTCTTGATATAAACCAAATCCTAACTACAGAAGAAATCATAGAAATCCAAGAAAACTCATAAGAGGTGAATCTATGCTAAAAAATAAAACTCTAAAATTCCAATTTGGAGTATTGATTACAATCAATTTAGGATTGTACATTCTTTTGGTTTTGGTATCTTACTATCAAATCCGCAATGTTTCTAAAGATGTAGAAAATTTGGGGAAAGTTAGCATCCCTTCTATTGATTCCATTTATAAAGTCCAATTAGGACTTTATAACCAAAGAAGAGGAATGCTTGCTTTAGGAAATCCATTTTTAGACAAGCAAAGTACACAAAATCAAATTCAACAGATCGAAAACAACATAGAAACCGTAACCAAATCTCTAAAAGATTATGAAGTTTTACCAAGAACAGAAGAAGAGGATCGATTGTTCCAAAAAGTACTGGAACTAAGAAAAAAACATTTAGAGGTCTTGCTTAAGTACAAAGATTTGGCAAAAAAAATTTTAAATACAGAGGATCTGAAAACAATAGAAAATATCCATAGAACCATTGCCTTTGCAGCCCTTGATGAGAAAGGGGATTACAAAGAAGCTTTTGAGCAAGTTCGTAAAAGTTTAGAAGAATTGGTGGAATATATCAGAAATTATTATGCAAATATTGTGGTGGAAGAATCTATAGAAAATGCGAATAAAGGGAATGTTTTGGTAATTGCTTTTGGGGTTTTCGGAGTCCTTTTAGTTCTAATTTTTAATATTCTTATGATAAACAACATTAATAAAAATCTAAAAAACGCCATAGAGAACTTAACCCAATCAAGTAAACAAATAGAAACTTCAGCCAATCAGGTTTCTTTATCCAGCCAACAACTATCAACCCATGCCAGCGAATCTGCAAGTTCCATAGAAGAAATTACATCCAGTATGGAAGAATTGCAGTCCATAATAGATTCTAATGTAAAAACCATTAACGAAGGAAAAATTTTAATGCAAGAAACCAATGCAATTGCCAACCAATCAAAAACGAACTCAGAAGATCTATTCGAAGCTATGCAAGCCATTGTAGAAAATTCAAAAAAGATTCATAAAATCAATAAAGCTATTGAAGATATTGCTTTCCAGACAAATATCCTTGCTTTAAATGCTGCCGTAGAGGCAGCTCGTGCAGGGGATGCAGGTAGAGGTTTTGCTGTTGTTGCTGAACAAGTAAAAAGTTTAGCACAAAAAAGTTCAGAAAGTTCTAAAGAAACAAGCGATCTGATTTTAGAAATCTTAGAAAGTGTAGAAAAAGGAAATCAAAAAGTACAAATAAATAAAGAATCAATTCTTAAAGTGACTGAATTTTCTAATAAAGTTTTAGTTTTACTCGAAGAAGTCAACATAGCTTTTAAAGAACAAGCCAAAGGTAGCCAACAAATCTCTTCGGCAATTTCTCAGATCAACCAATCCATCCAACAAGTAGCAAGTAACTCCGAAGAAAATGCTTCTATGGGACAAGAATTGCAAAGTCAGATCTTACAAATTAGGGAAGTCATTCAAAAATTGCAAGATATGATCGAGAAAAAAGGAATTACCCAAAATGTAGAATCCAAAAAAGTATCTGAATCTAAAACAAAAATGGAATTTACCAAACCACAAGAAAGAAAAGAACCGGCTCTTACCCAAAAAAGAATTGAAATTATTAAACCCGAAGATAAGATTCCCTTAGAAGATATAGAATTAAAAGATTTCAAGGATTTTTAATGAAAAAAATAGACAAAAAGATAATCTATATAATTTTTTTTGTATTTCTTTTAGCTACTTTTCATTTGTTTTATATTTTTAGCTATCTCCCTAAAAATTTAATTTTTCTTACCCTTGCAATAGATTTTCTTGGTTTTCTTGTTTTTATTTATTTAATCTATAAACTCCAAGCTTTATTTCTTAAAGAAAATAAACAGAAAGACATCTTAATAGAAATCCTAAAAGATGAGCAAGAAAAAAATCAAAAAATTGTATTGGCAATCAAATCCTTTTTAGAAATGGTGAAAGATTCTCATATTTCTAAGAATTTTTTAATAGAGTATCAAAAAGATCCTATAAATAATGAACAAAATCTTTGTGATAAATTAAACGAAAAAGAGGTAAGTTTTGAGGAATTGATTAAGGAAACCATAAGCTGTAAAGATAGAACAAACCGATTGTTTTTATTTTATGTAGAAAATACCAAGAAACTAATTGAACAATTTACAACAGTCAATTTTTTTAAAACTTTATTTACAGTAGAAATCAATTTGAATATTTTTGAATATTACATTGAAGCTTATTTTAAACTTTTAAATAAAGTATACGAGTTTATCTCTAATTTTGCAAAAGAATTTCATATGGATAGTAAAATTATCCAAGATGAACTTTCTACTTTACAAAAAAATATAAATACAATCAAAAAAGATATAGAAAGTCATAGCAATACTATAGATGAGTTTATAGAATTTTTTAAAGAATTTACGAATCAGAATATTAATTTTATAGATCAAATTTCTAAGGATTACGAAAAAAATTTAGAAATCTTAAAAAATATTCAAGAAATCTCGGAAAAAATCAAAATGCTCTCTTTAAACTTATCTATAGAAGCAAGTAGAACAAGTAGCAATAAAGTTTTTGATGTTTTATCAGAAGAATTGCAAAGTTTTTCCCACAGAATTCAGAATTTTTCTTTTCGAATTCGAGAAGAAATTTTACAAACAAACGAAAAAGCAAAAGAAGAAACCGAAATCCAAATAAAGAAATTAGAAAACATTAAGTTCTCTGTAGAAAATTTAACCTCCCTTAGAAAATCCATCGTAAGCACTTTTTTAAATTTCGAAGAAATTCATAAAAATTTGATAATCCGTTCTAAAGAAGTTTTAACCAAAAGCGAACAAGCCTTACAAAATTTTTTTAACAACTACCAAAATCTAAAAATCATCGAAGAATCTTTTAAAAATATTTTTTCCTTATTAAAAACTAAAAACAATTTATACGAAGAAAATGTAGAGTCAAGTTTTTGGATTCTATTTAAAGAAGATATTGATAAAACCAAAATCATAGAAGAAACTCTTAGAGAATATGCAAAAATGACAAAAACAGAAATAGAATTGAATGTACTTTTGTCTTTATGTGATAAATTTAATATTGTAAACTTAAAAAAAGAGTTACAAAATCAATACACCAAAAGTGATGTTATACTCTTTTAATGGATTGAATGCTTAAAAATTCTACTTTTTATAAATTACAGGATCTATTTTATAGATTAACGGGTATAAAATTAAAAGAAAATAAAAAATATTTAGTAGAAAATCGATTATCCAAATTTGTTGGCGAAAACAAAAATTTTAAAACATTTGAAGATTTCTATGATGCTTTAGTAACAGATCCATCAGGAAATCTAAAAAACTTATTGATTCAGGCATTAATTACAAATTACACTTTTTTCTTTCGAGAACCAATTCATTTTTCTTTTTTACGATGGTATCTGCGAAACAATAAAGAAAAGCAACCTTATCTGCGCATTTGGTCTTGTGGCTGTTCCACGGGAGAAGAAGCTTATAGTATTGCTATCACTGCATTGATGGAATTACCCAATCTACAACAATATGATTTTAAAATTTTAGCTTCTGATGTAGTAAAAGAATATATTCTTCAAGCAAAGCAAGGTATATTTTCGAAACATAAATTAGAAAATTTCAATAAAGAATTGATTCTAAAATATTTTGACTATCTACCCCACTTAGAATCCTACCAAATAAAACAAAGAGTAAAAGAATTCATTGCTTTTCGGATTTTAAACCTAATTTCTCCCTTTCCTTTTACCAAAGAATTTGATATTATCTTTTTAAGAAATGTTTTGATTTATTTTACCTTAGAAGAGAAAAAAGAAATTATAAAAAAAATATATCCTTACATTAAAAGAAATGGTTATTTAATTCTTGGGCTTACAGAAAGCTTAACAGGTATACCCCATTCTTTTGAGGTACTAAAATATTCCATTTATAAAAAATAGAAGCATTCCCATTGTTGTCTACTTCTTCTCGATTGAATTCATTGACCCCCATGACTTTTTTTATTTTGTCTATGTCTGCAATTCAATCTACAAAGATTTTCCCTTCTCTTGAATCTACTCGAATGTTATTTTGTTTTTCTATTCTTAGAAGTTTTCGGGATTCATAAAATGTCAAAGCAATTAGAAAATACGATCAAAAAAACCTTGATGGAAAAATCCAAATGAGATTAAGAATTGAAATTTTTTTAAAAGAAATCCTTATACAAAAAAATTCTTAAAAGCTTTTTAAAAAACTTGGTTTTATTTATTAAATAGAAGCAAATTTGGTAAGGGGATTAGGGATTTTATTTTTTTGGATAAAAGAAATTCCCAGTTATTTGAAAAAGTTTAAATGATTGACAGATCTATAAAATTTTAAAAATACTCATTTATAAATCCAAAAAGGAGAGACTATGGAAATCCAATACCATTTTACAAATTTAGAAAGTTCCGAAGCTCTAAAAGAATACTCAAAGAAGATAATCGATAAAATTTCTAATTATTTTAGCAGAATCATTTCCATAACAGTTAGATTTAAAAAAGAAAGAAGTGAACATATCGTAGAAGTTACCATAAATGGAGATGGCGGCCTTTTTGTTGCAGAAGGGAAATCCAATGATATGTATGCATCGATTGATTTAGTAGAAAAAAAAATTGAAAAACAAATCAAGAAACATAGAGAAAAATTTATAAAACATTAAAATGCAAAAAATCCAAGTAAAAGATTTACTAACTTTAACAGACTTACATTTAGAAGTAATTGCTGGAATAGAGGGATTAGAAAGAGAAATAACCAAAATGGACATCAACCGTCCTGGCCTTGCTTTAATTGGATTTTATGAAAATTTTGCTGCAGATAGAATTCAGGTAATCGGAAAAGGAGAATATTCTTTTATCGACAAATGCGAAATTAACAAACAAAAGGGGATCATCAATAGCTTTTTAAGCTTTCCTATTCCAGCAGTTATCTTTACCCATAACCAATTCCCTCCTGAATGCTTTATAGAAGAAGCAAATAAAAATCAAATCCCGGTTTTAGTTTCCAAATGTTCTACCCATGATTTCCAAATGAAATTTTATAGTTTTATTTCGGAAATTTTAGCAGAAGAAATTACAGTTCCGGGTGTACTCTTGGATATTTTTGGCGTTGGTGTTTTGTTGCAAGGAGAAAGCGGCATAGGCAAATCAGAAACGGCATTGGAATTAATTGAAAGAGGGCATAGATTGATTGCAGATGATGTGGTTCGTATAAAGGCTATCTCTGAAAGCGTAATTATGGGCTATACAGATCCTACGATTGAATACCATATGGAGTTGAGAGGTATTGGTATAATCAATATAAAAGAAATGTATGGTGTTCGTTCAACAAGAAAAAAAATTAACGTAGAAATCTGTATTTACTTAGAAGAATGGAAAAAGGAGGTGGAATACGATCGATTGGGTGTTTTGGAAGAATACTCATATTTTTTAAATGTAAAAATTCCCAAAATTACTTTACCTGTTCGTCCTGGCAGAAATATTCCAATCTTAATCGAAACAGCAGCAATGAACTATCGATTAAAAACAATGGGTTATGACACTTCGAAAACCTTTATAGAAAAAGTAAAAAAAAATATCGAAAAAAAAACGTCTTACATTTCTAATCAACAAAACTATGCTAACTAAAATCATAAAAATCCATATGTCAAATGGATTGCATGCAAGACCAGCTGCCGAATTTGTACGAGTTGCAAGTAAATTCAAATCAAATGTTATTATAGAACACGAAGGACTGACTATAAATGGAAAAAGTATCATGGGACTATTGATGCTGGGTCTTGCTCCCGGCTCTGAAATTAGATTGATTATCGATGGAGAAGACGAAGCAGCCGCCTTAGAAGAAATTACAAAACTTCTAGAAAGTGGACAAGCATGAATACACTAATTTCTGACTCTAAAAAAACATTTGTAAATCCTACTCGAGAAGAATGGAAAAAAGAAGAAGATAGAATCCTCCTTCGTGATATCTTTTATGTTTTCTTAGTCTTATGGATTAGTATTTTTATCTCTGAATATTTTTTCTTAGATTCCAATTCTACTCCTATAGATAGAATCTTTTCGTATATAATTATTTTTTTACCTCTGGGAACACTAAATTTTTTGTTGCACTATCTTTATAGAAATCGCAAAATTAGGATAACGGGAAAGCTAAGATCCAGTTTAAGGTATAGACTGATTTTAGCATTTTTATTAGTTTCGATTATACCTGCAATGCCCATATTTTTGCTTTCGTCTAGCAAAGTAGAATCTATTGTTTCTTTATTTTTTAAATTAGACTTAAAAGGTAGTATGGAATCTGTAGAAAAACTTTTAGAATACCACGAAAAAAAATTAGCTGAGAATTTATATACAGAAATCAATCTCAATAAACCTACCTTTTTGTATTATATTCAAAATCTTGCTAATGTTAACGAAAAACAAAAGTTTTTTAAATTTTTAGAAAAATGGTTCAACGAAACTACAGATGCCGTTTATATTTACGATGGCAACTCATTGGTAAAAATTTATGGGTTAAGTTTAATTAAAGATAAAAATATAAATCCCGAACTTCTCGAATTTTCTTTGATTTTATTCAATACAAAAAAATATATATTCATCAATATAAACCTACAAAACCAAAACAAGATTTTATTTTTAAAACAAATTTATAAAAACTATACTTTAGAAGAGTCTAAATTTAGAAATGTTTATTTGCTACTTTCTAAGGGAGAAGAGAGATTTAGTGAAATTATACCCTATAATTTGAGATTGAGCTTAGCGATACTCTATTTAAGTATGATTGTAATTGCAATTCTTGTTGCCATACTTTTGGCAAGACAAATTTCTTATCCGATCGTTTCTTTAGCAGAAGCAACCCAAAAAGTAACAGAAGGGAAATTGGATACCCGACTGGATATAAAATCAGAAGGAGAAATTGCAACACTAATCCAAAGTTTTAACATGATGACAGAAGAACTCCAAACTTTAAGAAGTCGTTTAATGCATAGTTTAAGGGTAGCAGCTTGGCAAGAAGTTGCAAAAAGGCTTGCTCACGAAATTAAAAATCCTTTAACACCAATACAGCTATCAGCAGAAAGAATGCTGAGAAAAGTAGAACAAAAAAATCCTAAAGAAATTAACGAAGTAGTTGCATCTTGTTCCAATACCATTATTGAACAAGTAAATGTTTTAAAACATCTTTTAGAAGAATTTTCTAACTTTACAAGGCTACCCGTCGCTAAATTAGAACCTCAATCTATTGTTCCTTTAATTAAAGAATCCATAGAACTATTTAAAAATATACCCGATATAAAAATTGAATTCCGATACCAAGACAAACTGCCCAATGTGTATTTAGATAAAAATTTGTTTATAGGAATAATGAACAATTTAATAAAAAACGCAATAGAAGCAATTAAAGAACACTACAAAGATTCTAACGAAAAAAAAGGAGTCATTTTGGTATCGGTAGTAGAACAAAAAAAAATGGGCAAAAGTGTAGTTGTTTTAAGGATAGAAGATAATGGACATGGAATTCCAGAAGATATGAGAGAAAAAATTTTTGAACCTTATTTCTCTACAAAAGGAACTTATGGAAGTGGATTGGGATTGGCTTTTGTGGAAAGAGCAGTTATGGAACACAATGCAAGAATACAAGTACTAAAATCAAGTTTGGGGGGAGCAGAATTTAGAATTTTATTCAATACTTAAATCATATGAGTGGAAAAATTTTTGTAGTTGATGATGATAAAAATATTCAAAAATCACTAAAAGAAATATTGGAAGATGAAAATTACGAAGTACAAGTTTTCTCTACAGGGAAAGCATGCTTAAAATCCTTAGAAAAAGAAAAGCCTTCTGTAATTTTACTTGATGTTTGGTTACAAAATGAAGACGGCATAGAAGTTTTAAAGGAAATCAAAAAAATGTATCCTTTGCAACCTGTAATTATGATCTCTGGACACGCTACTATAGAAAATGCTGTTCAAGCAACAAAATTGGGAGCATTTGATTTTTTAGAAAAACCCTTATCCATTCAAACAGTTTTAGAGAAAATAGAAAATTGCTTAAAAGATAAAACAAGTGAAAATACCAAAGAAATCAAATTAGAATACGATGAAATAATTGGAGAATCAGATCAAATCTATAAGGTAAAGCAAGCCATTGCCAATGCAGCAAAAACGAATGCCCGAGTACTCATCTATGGAGAAAATGGAACTGGTAAAGAATTGGTTGCACGAATGATTTATAAAAATTCAGAAAGAAAAAATAAGCCATTCATAGATATCAATTGTGCAGCTATTCCAGAAGATCTAATTGAAAGTGAATTATTTGGACACGAAAAAGGAGCTTTTACAGGAGCCAATGAAAGAAGAATAGGCAAATTCGAACAAGCAAACGGCGGTACTTTATTCTTAGACGAAGTCTGCGATATGTCTTTAACTACACAGGCAAAAGTACTTAGAGTAATCGAAGAGCAAAACATTACAAGAGTTGGCGGAACAGAAAAAATTCACATTGATGTAAGAATTATTGCTGCAACCAATGTGGATCCTCTGCAAGCAACTAAAGAAGGAAAATTTAGAGAAGATCTGTACTACCGACTTAATGTGATCCCAATTGTTATGCCACCATTAAGAGAAAGGATTTCGGACATACCTTATCTTTTGGATTATTTTTTAAAAAAAACTATCGAAACCAACAAACTAAAACCCAAAATTTTTACAACTCAAGCAATTGATTTGTTAACTCAGTATAGCTGGCCAGGAAATGTAAGAGAATTGAAAAACATAGTAGAAAGATTAGCCATTCTAACAGAAAAAGAAGAAATTGGAATTCAAGAAGTTAGGGATAGTTTATTCAATGTTTTATCGGATCCAGAAAAAGAGGATCTATCGGGCTTGGATTTTAAAAGTGCACGCCGTGAATTCGAAAAAAACTATATCTTGAAAGCCCTAAAACAGTTTGATAACAACATTAGTAAAACAGCAAAATTTTTAGGAATGGAACGAACTCATCTTCATAAAAAAATCAAAAGCTTAAATATCAAATTAAAAGATGACTGATATAACTGTTTTAAAAGAAAAATACATAACACTTTTAAAAAACTTAGAAGAATATTTGAATTCTTCCAAAAACTCAGAAGTAGCTATTTTTTATACTCAATTAAAAGAAAAAATATGGATTCCTCAAAAAAAAACTAAAAAAGTATCTCTTAGCATCCCTGAAAAAGAAAACGCGAAAATACCTTTAACAGAAAATCAAGCTTGCCAATTATGTAAAAACAAATTATATGCAGTAAGAAATTATTTCAAAATACCCAAAATTTCTCCCAAAAAAATTATGGTGATTCTTTACAATGGTTCATTGAACGAAAAAAATATACCAAAGGATTTTAGCCATCGATTTTATTTTTCTTCGCAAGAAGAAGACGAAATTTTTAATAAAATGCTTTCGAAAGTAAATTTAAATCTACAAAATTTGTATGTTATGGAATTTGTTGCTTGCCATTTTCCTGGAAATAGTATTTATGAGGAATGGAAACAAAGAGTAGAAAATTGTCTTTATTTTCTTAAAAAAAACATAATAGAAAATCAAATCGAAAAATTGATTGTCGTTGGCAACGCAGCACTTCTTTTATTTGGTGAAGAAGCCCCAAATTTTGCTAAATCATCTACTATATTTCATTCATCTATAGAAGAAAAAAAAATACCAACCTTAGTTTTACGAAGCCCCTTAGCAATTCTATACATAGAAAAAAACAGAAAAGAATATGAAAAAAAATTAGAACAATTCAAAGAAGAATATAAATACTATATTCAAAATCTAAAAAATATCAATCAGTTAAAAGAAGAAATTCGAGGAGAAGTCCTAAAACAAAAAAATATAAAAGTGATTGGAAACACCAAACTTTTTACTGCAAATCAAATTAAATCCGAAAAAGAAATCGAAAAAGAAATAAAAACTAAATTAGGAACAGCTAAATTTATTTTATATAAATCCATAAGTTATCGAATCGAAGAAATCCATATAAAAAATCAAATTCTTAATTCTTTAGAAAAATTTTTAGAATAGGAATGTTTGCAGAAGTAGTATTTTCGAATCCAATCCCCAAAGGTTATTATTATTGGATACCTGATGATTTAAAAAATAAAATTTTTATTGGTAGTCGTGTTTTAGTGAACCTAAAAAATCGTACCGAAGAAGGAATTGTTTTAGATATAAAAAAAGATTTCTTTGAGTCTGGAGAGAATATTCATTTTAAAAAAATAGAAAAAAATTTGGACGATTTTCCTCTTCTTATAGATGAACAAATTCTTTTAGCAAGATGGATGGAAAAAATTTATTTTTGTGAAATTGGCGAAGCTTTAAATAAAATGTATCCTAAACCAGTAAAGATCAAAAATATAGATTCCTTAAAAAATCAAATAAATAAAAAAATTTATAAAGAAAATTTAGTACAACTAACCGAAGAACAAAATAAAATTTATTTAGAAATAAAAAATTCACTTACAATCAATAAACCCAGTATACATTTAATTCAGGGAATAACAGGTTCTGGCAAAACAGAGATTTATTTACATTGCATCGTAGAGACTCTATTAAACAACAAACAAGTGTTATTTTTAGTTCCAGAAATTAGTTTAACAATCCAAATGATCGAAAGGATTAAAAAAATCGTTGGTGAGAATTTAAGCGTACTCCATTCTGGGCTTTCTGCCAAAGAAAGGTATTCAGAATATTTAAAGATCTTATTTAAGCAAGTAGATGTGGTCTTAGGTACAAGATCCTCTATCTTTGCTCCTTTAGAAAATTTAGGAATGATCATCATTGACGAAGAACACGATTCTTCTTTTAGAGAAAATAGCCATCCTCGTTACGATGCAAGATTTATAGCAAGAAAAAGAATAGAGCTCAATCAAATTCCTTTAGTATTGGGTTCTGCAACGCCCAGAATCGAAATTCGATACGCAACTCAAAAAAACAACAACAAAGAAGAAAAAGGAATTCTATATAAAATTTATTTTTTAAGAAAAAGAGTTTTAGGAGAACTACCCAAAGTCCAAATTATCGAAAAAGATAATTTAGATCAGCCTATAAGCACCAGATTGTTAAATGAAATTGAAAAAACGATCAAAAATAATAAACAAGCCATTATTTTATTGAATCGGAGGGGTTATACCCCCTATCTGTATTGTAAAAAATGCCAAACCACAATGCAATGTCCCAATTGTTCTATATCCTTGACATTACACAAAACAAAACAACAAAAATTAAAGTGTCATTATTGTAATTTTCAACAAGATGCTTTTTTTTATTGTCCTAAATGCAATACAAGACTTTTGCAACTTGGAATAGGAATACAAAAATTAGAGGAATTTTTGATTTCTGTATTCCCTGATCTAAAAATAGCAAGAATCGACACAGATACAAACAAAAATCTAATTTTAAGAGAAACCCTACAAGAATTTATTCGGGGAGAGATCCCTATCTTAATAGGAACACAAATGATTGCAAAAGGTTTGGACGCCCCAAAGGTAAATTTAGTAGGAGTATTACAAGCAGAAGAAGGGCTTTATTTACCTGATTTTCGGGCAACAGAAAGAACCTTTAGTTTACTTCTACAGGTAGCTGGTAGAGCAGGAAGAAGAGATCATTCGGGTATGGTGTTTTTGGAAGTTCAAAACAAAGAAAACCCATACATCCAATGGGCAATTCGCCAAGATTATGAATCTTTCTATAAATACGAAGTTCAACAAAGACACCAATTTGATTACCCTCCTTTTTGTAGATTAATTCGCTTTTTAATTCGTTCTGCAAATCCTAAACATTCAGAGATGCTTATCCAAGAATTGGCTCTTGAATTGGAAAGTTTGGTAAAATCAAAATTAGGATTGTATCAGATAATTGGACCAGCACCAGCTCCTATAGTTAAAATGAATAATAAATACCGAAATCATTTTTTACTAAAAACAAAATTTTTCGAAGAAACATTGAAGACCATAAAAGAAAAGGTTCTACTCTTTAAAAAAAGATTAAAAGAAGAAAATTATTTAGAGATAGAAATCGATCCTGTAGATTTATTATAACAGTTCCGCAATTTGTACGGCATTTAGTGCTGCTCCTTTTAAGAGTTGATCTCCAACAGCAAATAAATGTAAGATTTTTTTATTTTCGTAGTCCAATCGAATTCGACCTATATAAACATCGTCTTGATTTGCAACTTCTAAGGGCATAGGGAAATAATTTTTTTTTCTGTCGTCTCTTATTTGAACACCGGGAAAATTTTTATAAGCTTCTAGAATTTCTTCTAAGTTTTTTACAGGTTCATCTAATTCCAAAGTTATGGATTCTGCATGGGCTCTAAAAGTAGAAACACGAACACAGGTAGGGCTTAAATGGATTTTTGGATTATGCAAAATTTTCTTTGTTTCTTTAATCATTTTGATTTCTTCTTGGTTGTAACCACTTTCAAGATCTACAGAAGAATTATGGCTAAAAACATTAAAGGCGAGAGGATAAGGTAAAACATTTGTAGGGATTGGCTTATTTTCCAGATAAGCCCTTGCTTGATCTTCTAACTCCTTCATAGCCTGAGCACCAGCACCTGATGCAGCCTGATAAGTAGAAACTATGATTCTTCTTATCGGATATAATTTATAAATAGGATAAATTGCCATCAACATTATAATTGTACTACAATTAGGATTTGCTATAATTCCTTTATGATTTTTAATATCTTGAGGATTGATTTCGGGAATCACCAAAGGAACCTCTTTTTCCATACGAAAGGCACTTGAATTATCAATTAGAATCGTACCAAAAGAAACAGCAGCAGGTGCAAATTCTTTACTTACAGAACTACCAGCACTAAACAAGGCAATTTCTACATCATGAAAGGAATTTTCTTTTAGTGTCTCTACGGGGATTTCTTCTCCTTTGAATTTTAATTTTTTCCCGGCACTTTTAGAAGAAGCTAAAAGTTTTAAATGATTCACTGGAAAATTTCTTTTTTCTAAGACTTTTAAAAATTCTTGACCTACAGCTCCTGTGACACCCACTATTGCAATATTTTTAGGCATAAAAACTCCTTAAGGGCATTTTTTAAAAAATATTTATGATTACAAACAAAAAAATGGCTTCTCTTTTATGGGGTATACTACCTAAGAAATATAAAAATTTGGTCAGTAGTTACTTAACCAACCAAGAAAAAGAAATCTTAGAAAAAGGGCTTCAAGAATTTCTTCAACTACCTCTGCAAGAACAAAAAAAATTTCAGAAGCAAATGTATTATTTTTTTAGTACCTCAAATCAATTTTTTTTAGTGTCTTTAATCATTTCTTTTTTGGGATTTATAGTACTTTTTATTACTTATATTGTTTTCTCCCCAAAAGCAACTCCAACATTTTTATTTACTTTATTTTGGCCCTTGGCTTTAGGAGTATTTTCTTTTTATTTAGTTTTGACTTTAGAAGGATATGAATTTCATTTTTTATTTAGAATTCCCAAAAAGCCCTATCCTTATTTTTTTAGCATTTTTGTTTTTTACTTTGTTTTTTTTATTCTGTTTCTTTTGAATCAAAAACCTAGTTCTTATACAAAACTAAATGGTTTAGAAAAAGCAATATTTGGGCTTGGAGTTGGTTTTGCTCCTCTTTCTGAAGAAATTGTATTTCGCCATCTTATTCCAAAGATGCTTTGCAATAGAGATACTCTGTTTTGTATGATAACTTCTCATTTTGTATCGAATTTAGGATTTGCTTTTTTACATTTCCCCAAAGATGTGTATGAATGGATTCTTTATTTTTTGAGCGGAATGTTTTTATCTCTTCTAAGGATTGAACTTCGATCTTTGGTTTTTCCCTTTTTGGTGCACTCTTTTGCAAATTTAGGAATTTTTTTTCTTTTTAATTTTTAGATACTACTATTTCTTTTTCGTTCTCTATCCAGTGGATTTCTTGAATTTCTGTAAAATTTTTAAAAATAGTTTTAAAAAAAGCAATAAGAAACTTTTTTTTAAAATCAAAATCTTTTAGGGAATTCTCTCTCTGGTAGTGTTGGTTTAAAATAGATTCATCAAAGTCAATATAAAGAATTGAATCCTGAAACCAAACCTTAGTAATCCCTAAGCTATACCATGGAAAATAAACAGTTTCTTTAATTCTTTTTTTATAACTTCTTAAATATGGCTCCGGCTGTTGGATGATTTGAGCTATTCTTAATAGATTTTGCTCCCAATCCTCAGAAAAATACATTTCTTTTTGTATTTCTACCAATTGCTTTGTTTCTCTTTCATATGTATAATAATAAATCGTTTTTTTTGTAATCATAGACAAAGGATACAGTCGAAAAGGAAGTAAAAAATTCAAAGGATTTCTTAAGGTAAGGTAAGAAAAACTAAATATAGAAAGAATACTACAAAGAAAAAAAATCTGAATTTTAAATTCTTTGCTTTTATATTTTTCTTTAAAAAAGGTATATGATTCTTTTAAGTAAAAAATTATTTTCCCCATAAGCATAAGATTGGGTTAATTTTTAACTCTCATTCGAAAAGAAAACTATTTTTTATAGCCCAGTAAAAGCTGGGCTATAAAACTTACGTTAAGGAGCCGAATCTGAACTTTTAAAACTTACACTAAGTGCATCTACCGTTGCTTTTGTAGGTTCTAAAGACAATAAATTATCCACTGAACTTGTAGAGGGATAATCCGCACTAGGTGGAGTAGGTCCCATAGCAGCAAAATATTTTGTAGAATCTGTAGCATTGGGATTGGCATTCGTATTAAAATAGCCATGATTATAGATGTTTGTACAAGTTCCTAAATTAAGGCTTTTTGTATCTTTTTTTACTCCAAAAGCAGCCGTCGTATAGTAAGGATTGGATAGTTTGAGGATTGCAAGAACCGTATAATAATACCTTTCTCCTGCACCTGTATTGGGATTTTCTTGGCATGATACTCCTAAATTTGTGTTAATCGTACTAGTAGTAGTTGTGTTTAGTCTATCCAAAAGATTGATTGACATTGTGCCGTCATCGCTTTTTATTACTACCAATTGAGCTTTTTCTGTTGTACCACTAATAAGGATTGGTCCATCCCAAGAACAAATCATTGTATTATCTTTTGTATAACATTCCATTCTTTGTGCACTATTATAAGAAGAACCTCCCAAAACAGATTGGTAAGGTTCAAAAGTTACAACCGCACCATCACCTCCTGTTTTAGTAGAAGCATCATCAAAAAACAATTCTAAATATTTTTGATTTGTAGTTGCATTCCAAAGAATTAGTCTATGAGAGAATTCCACAGAAGTTCCTGTTGCAGTCAAAGAAATGGATTGGGGGTTATTGGTAACCAATTTGATTTTATAACCACCACTTGTTGTAGAAAAATTAATGTTTTGATTTAAAATCCCTAAACTCTCGAATTGACTCATCAGGCTATTAATACCTAAAGTAAAATCTCTAACAAATTTTACAATATCCCTAACTCCATCCCATTGGTTTTCGTTTGCAGCAAAAAGTTTTTGCAATGACTTAAAATCAAAATAAGCAGGGTATTTGATAAAGTCTACTTTTTTAGAAATCGGTTCTTCTCTTAGAGGAAAGTCCAATTTAAGAGAAACTCCAAAAAATATTCCAAAAGTCAAAATAAGGAACAATATTTTATTAAATTTTTTTAAAAAAATCATACCTTACCTCCTAAAGTCTACTTTGCTAATCCCGCAGGAATTTCTATAAGAAACGAATTTTTCTGATTCTCTTGGGATAATATCCAAAGCATTCCCAAACCACATACTTCACATGAATCTTCTTTTTTGCCATACTTTTTGCAATTAACAACAATTACAAAAAGTCCCAAAATGAATAAAAATAAAAATTTATTCAAAAGTTTCATACAACCTCCTTGAAAGTTTCTTACTGTTAATTATCTATAGGACGTATAATACAAGAAAAATTTGCATTTTTTTTTAAAAAAAAATATGAATTTTTTTATATTTTTTTGAATTTTCGAAATTCTGGATTTTTTTTATGTTTTTTTGTTGTTTTTTTGTGTTTTGTGTGTGTTTTTGATTTGTTTTTTTGTTATTTGATTTGTTTTTTTGTTTTTTTGTTGTTTTGTTGTTTTTTTTGTTGTTTTTATTTCCTAACTGAATTCAAAGATTTCTTCTACCCTCTCTTCTTCTATAAAATATTGGTGTTTCAACTCCATTTTTGTGATAACTGTTTCAGAAGAGAGATCCAGTTCAACCGATCTGCCAACTTGATTCAAAGAAGCCAATTCCCCTAAAAACTCCCACTCAATAAAAAAACGTACAATTGCTGATATACTATAGCCTGTTGCATCAGAAATATTTTTTAATATTTGGTGGATTGAAGGTGCCACTCGAATCCCAAGATTTGTATATTCACAGGTTACTTCTTGGTATTTCTTTTTACTAGAACTTTTTTGGGCTGCGAGTTCCTTAAATTTTTGTTTATATTTTTTACTCAAATAAAAAAACATTTCTGTATTGTCGGAAAATCGATTTTTTATTTCTTCCAAATAAAAAAGATAGGGAGTGTAAACCATAATTCTAAGATAGACAAAAGTATCTTTTTTTTGCTCTTTTGGAATTGTATATATTGCCATCATTAGTTATATATATAAAATTGTATTTTTTTTTTAAAAAAAATGCTAAGTATTTTGAATTTTTTAAAGCTTTTTCTTGAGTATGCCACGCTAATAAAACATAAAAATCAAAACAAATTGTATTGATATCAAAAATAGTATGTTCTATATTGGGAGAACGATTAAATTTGCTCCTTGTTGTAAGAGTTCTTCTCCTCCTTCGTTACCCCCCAACTGCCGAAACCTTTTGTGATCAAATACAAATACATCTCGGTTTTCCTGCAATGCATAGTCTACACTAATTAAAGCACCACTTTTTTTACCAGCTTGTATCAGAAATAAATAGAGGGACATTCCCGCAATAATTCGATTTCTTAAGGGAAAGGTATATTTGCCAGCTTTATAAGTAGGAAAAAATTCAGAAACCAAAATAAAAGTTTGATTTTTTTCTTGGGCTTCTTGAAAAAGAACTTCACTAGATTTTGGAGAAATGCAGTCTATGCCGCTTCCCAATACACCTATAGTTGGAATCTCAAAGAAAATGGAAGCTTTGTGTACTCTAAAATCAATTCCTTTGGCAAAACCAGAAATGGTAGCAAGTTCTTTAGGGTTTTGTTCCTTCTCGCTTAAATTTCTCGAAAAAAAACTCTCAAATAAATCTTTTGAATTCTCTTTAAAGTCCGATAAATTATGTATTAAATTTTTTGAACTTTTGGATATACGAAAAAGTTCTACTATTCTGTCGACAGCTAATAAACTCAGTGAATATGGCTTTCGTGTACCTACTAAAGAAATAGAATCAAAACGATTCAAATCAATTTCTTGCTTTTTTGTACTTTTACAAAATAGTACTACTGGTGGGTCATAAATTTCTTTTAGGTATTGGGGATAGGATTCATCACCCCATAAAATTACAAAATCGAAATTAAAAGATTTTTTTTGAAAGTAAGATAATGTCTTTTCTTTCGCATATTCGATTACGAAAGATCTAAAAAAATATTTTAAAAGATTTTGGTTCGTTTCCCAAGGATTTTCTGTTATTGAAATGGTTTTATTTTTTTCTTTTATAAAGTGTAAAAACTTTCTTCTGTAAGGAAGACATGAAAAAAATAAAGCAGTAATTATTCTGGCTCTACTTTGATTTGACATTCTTTCCTCCCTTCTATACAAGGTATCAAAAGCTTCATATTTTCTTGTGCTTTTAAATATTTTCTATTTTTTGTATAATCCCCTTTAAGAAGATTCATTTTATACATTTCTTCTATAATACGAGTAATTTCTTCATATACAGAAAAACTTTCTTTAAAGTCCCCATTTTCTACAAGGATATGGGCTTTTGCAAAATACGAAGGTATGTTATATTTATCTTGCTTAATTACTGAATCCAAAAGTTCCAATGCCTTTTCTATATCTTTAAATTGATTGGTAGTTTTTCCCAACAAAATAGCCAAAGTATAAGGAAACCGAATATCGTTTGGCTTGATTCTACGACCTCTTTCTAATAAAAATACAGCTGTACGAAACCGCTCCTCTTCCCATCCTAAAGCAGAAGAAGCATTTCCATAACATATAGCAGCATCGAAAAGAAGATCAGGAACAGGTGTATAATATTTTAAGGCTTTTTCGTAATAAACCAAAGCTGATTCGTAAATTTTTTTATTTGTAGGTTCTTCCAACTTGTTTTCGAAAGAGTTAAGAAAAAAATCTTGTGCTATCTCTAAGGAATTTTGCTTTGTTAAAGCTTTGGCAATTTTCCAAGAAAGTTCTCCTTGGAATTTTTTTTCTATGGCATATTTTTCAATTAAGGTAAAAAGCTCTTTACTTTCTTTTTCTGAAATTTTCAACTCGTGCATCCATTTTTTTATATCCTCTTCATCGATTTTTACCTGTCTTTCTTTTCTATAGCGTTCTCCCCAATTCTGTAAGGAATGCTGTAAATCACTACAATTTAAAAAAAGAAGTAAAAAAAAAACAAAAAAGATTGCCATAAGCTACAAGATAAGATGGTAGAAAGAAAGGCAATCGATTTTTGTTTTGTAAAAGAAAAAATTTATAGACTTGTCCTCATTTGTGATTTAAAAATCAAAAAAGCCAAAACTTTTTAGCCAAATATTTGGATTATGAATTTTTGTGATTCAAATTAAATAATCCTTTTCCGAATCTACGATATTGTAATTAATGAAAAATTTTGTTCTTTTTCTTATTTCGGGTAGGGATCTAAACCCTGAAGAAATTACCCAAAATTTACAAATCAAACCCAATACAGTAAGAATTAGTGAATACGATGGAACAGTTAGTTGGCAGCTAAATAGCACATTGGAAGGGCGTAAAGAAATCTTGGAACATATAGAAGACATACTCAAAAGACTCTATCCTTCTAGAAAAGAAATCCAAAATATTTCCCAGAGATTTAACGTACAACTCATTTGTAATATAGATACAGCAGAAACCCAGAAACTACAAATTCCTTCTCGTTATTTAGTTATTTTAGGTAGTATGGGGGTGCAACTTGATATTTATTTTTAATTTAAAAATTGTCTAATATCTCCGAACCATTATAGTTTAAATTGGTTCGATTCAAAATTACATAAAATTGATCCAATAAGAGCTCGCGTACTCCTACCTCTGAGTTTCTATAAGTTTGTATATAAAAACCATCAAATTTATAATAGCCTATTTCTTGATTGAGTTTAGGATAATAAGAAAAACTTTCTGGAAACAAACCTTCTATTCTTCGCCAACCCTTCCAATTCAAAGAACCAATCTTTAAAATTTTCTCTTGATTGTCTAAAGTTTTAAAAACGAGAAAAAGTGCATCCCTATAAGAACTGCTATGAATCCAAAGAGAATACAAAAAAAGCTTGCCTTTTAAATATTTTTCGTATTTAGGTTTAATTCTAAAATGTTGTCTACCTGGATAATCCACATTATAATAAAACATTAGACTTTTTTCGAAAGAACCAGAATTCCAAATACCTAAAAATATTTGCTCTATTTCGTAGGCTCTCCTTTGTTCTAAGCTTCTTGATAGTAAAGGGCTTTTATAAATTACTTTTAATTCCTTTAATATAGAAGAAGGATCATAAACAAAATATTGGTTTGTTTCGAAAGTATCCAAGATTTCTACTTTATAATCATTGGGAAATTCCGATAAAAATCTATCCAAAAAATATACTCGATCCAATTCTGACTTTAAAAAAAATCTTTCCGCAGATAAAGTAGAAAGAAAAGCTAAAAATAAGCAAAAAAATTTCATTATTATGCAATTCGGATCTTTTCAAAAAAAATCAAACGATTTCTTTTACAAATAAAGTTAAATTTTCTTGATTCTCTACCAATACCTTTTTATTTATAGAAATGATTTCTCCATTTATAGAAATGGCTTTCCAAGTGGTACCTCCTAATTCCACTCTACCCGTTCCTTTTAAAGGATTAATTTCTTCGATTACAATAGCAGATTTCCCTACTAAGGTATCTTTTACTTGCTGTTTAATTTCCAAAGATGGAAACATTTTTTTAAAAAAACCTCTCAAAAAAACAATTAAAAGTATAGAAAATATAGCCCAAGAAAGAAATTGAGAAGATATAGAAGTCAATAAAAGTAAAGATGACAAAATGCCTACAAAAATTGCCGAAATTCCAAAAAAGATTACTATCATCCCCGGCAAAAATATCTCACTTACAATCAATAGAATCCCTAAAATATACCAAAAAGTACTATTCATTAATGAGATCCATTGTGATGCAATTTTCTTAAATAAGCTGGTTTTTGGAGTTCTTGGAAATTAATTTCAAAAAAATCATCCTCCAAAGGGTTATGATGGAATCGAAAAGTTTCGTCTGAACCATATGGTTTAAGAACCTCTTCTTTAAGATTCATAGAATTTTGTCTGGAAATCGTTTTATATTCATAAGGGATTGAATTTTCTATTTCAGATTTTCCATAGGATTTTTCTGTATAAATAGGGGGATTTATTTTGGAATTTTCTTTTTCGTAAGAGGATTGTAAAACCTGAGAAATCACAGAAGCAACTTTTTCTTTGTTAAAAGGAAAAGATGATTTTATTGGATAGGGATCTCTTTCTTCTTTTTCTATTGGAATTTTTTTATTAGAAACTACTTCTTTTTTTATATCATTTTTTGAATGGTAATAGTTTATTTTAGGTATTTCGTTGATCTCTTTGTATTCTTTAGTTCTTTGCCTTTTAAATCCAGTTGCAATAACAACTACGCGGACTTTTTCTTGCAATTCTGGTTCTAAGGTCAAACCAATAATTTTATTCGCTTCGACATCTACCTCTTTGGTTATTAATTCCGAAACATCCTTCCAATCTTGTAAGGACAGATCATTGCCCCCCACAACATTGATTAAAATTCCGGTTGCTCCCCTAATATCTGGATTTTCTAATAAAACATTATTGATTGCTTGCATTACAGCCTGCTCTACTTTTTTTTCTCCTATACCTTCCCCAAAACCCAAAACAGCTTCTCCAGAAGACTTCATAATATTTTTCACATCAGCAAAATCTACATTGATTAGACCCGGCTTATTTATAATATCAGAAATCCCTTTAACAGCATTCAAAAGGATATCATCTACCATTTTCAGAGCCATGTTTGCAGGGACACTTGGATCAATAATCTGAAAGATTTGATCATTTTTAATGACAATTAAAGTATCTACATGTTGTTTTAAAGCTTCTATACCCAATCGTGCATTTTTTTCCCTTACTTTGCCTTCGAAACTAAAAGGAACTGTTACCACACCTACCGTCAAGGCACCTAAACTTTTTGCAATTTCCGCAACTACCGGGGCAGCACCAGTTCCCGTACCACCTCCCATACCAGCAGTAACAAAAACCATATCAGCACCATCTAATACTTTTGCAATTTTCTCTTTATCTTCTTTTGCCGATTTCAAACCAATCTCAGGATCTCCCCCCGCTCCCATACCCATAGTAACTTTTTTGCCAATCGCAAGCTTAATGGGAGCATTCGAAACTTTTAACGCTTGTTCATCTGTATTGATTACAATGAATTCCACTTGGTTCATCCCCATATGAATCATTCGATTTACGGCATTGGAACCGCCACCTCCGACACCCACAACCTTAATAATAGTAGGTGATGTTCTTTCTTCATCTAAATGTATCATAGCAATACTCCTTTTTTCCCAAAAAGAAGCCCTTATATATTTTCTATCCAATTTTTTAATTTATTTAAAATTTTTTTTTCTTTTTTTATAGGATAACGTTCATAATTTTCTATTTCTTTAAAGTCATCCCTGATTTGTTTAGAAAAAAATTTAATCATCCCTACCGAGGTAGAAAATTCAGGGGAATGTACTTCGTTAAACAAACCTTCAATTCCTATAGGTTTACCAATTCTAGAAGGCAACCCAAAAATCTTTTCTACAACTTTGGCAATCCCAGTAAGTAAAGAACCACCTCCAGTCAATATAACTCCACCAGAAAGTAGGTTTTTGTCAACTTTTTTTCTTATAATTTTATAAATGATTCCAAAGATCTCTTCTATCCGTGATTCCAACACATTGACTAGATCCTTCAAATAAATTATTTTTTTACTGCTTCCCATTATATGAGGCAACTCAATTCTTTGCGTAGGATCCACATCTTCTACACTGGCAACTCCATCTCTTCTTTTGATAAACTCAGCAATTTCGAAAGGAATTTTAAAAGCATATTCTAAATCAGAAGTCAAGTAACTAGCACCTAATGGTAAAGAAAAAGTATGATAAATTCCTCCATCTATATAGATACATACATCGCTAACCCCAAATCCGAAATCGATTACGATACAACCTGAATTTCTTTCACTTTCTTTTAATATAGCTTCCGAAGAAGCAATAGAATTCAAAATAATATGCTCTATTTCTATTTCCATTTTCTGAAAAATTTTAAAAATTGTATTTATCTGCACTTTTGGTGCCATCACTACATGCACATCGGCTTCCAATCGAAAGCCAGTCATTCCTATGGGATCGCTTACATTCGTTTTCTTATCTACTATGTATTCCCTCGAAAGAACATGCAAAAGCTGATATTCCGAAGGAATATGAATATCTTTTGCATTTTCCACTGCTCGATTTACATCATTTTGGGTAATCATTCTTTCTTCATTAGTAATTACGCAAATTCCTTTTGAATTTTCTCCTCTTACATATTTATTAGATAGATTCACTATGGCAGAAGATATTTTAATTCCACTCATATTTTCCGCTTCTCGAATTGCATAAGACAAACTTTTGCTCAATTGTTCTATGTTTAGAATTTCTCCTTCTTTAACTCCCCTAGATTCCGAAGAACCAATACCAATAATTTCTATTTTCGAATTGATGATCTGTCCGATTAGTACTTTTATAGAAAAACTTCCTAAATCAATAGAACTAATAATTTGCCTCATATATCGCCACCAGCAATCAATAAACTATCCTTTTCTGTTATTTCTAAATAACCTTTGGTAATTTTTTTTTGGTTATATAACCAAATTATTAGAGAAATAAATTTTTCTTCCCAATTAATTTTAGTATATTCTTTTACATCAACTCTTATTTTATGAAAATTTAAAAAAAATTGTACTTCTTCGTTAGTAAATGTAATTTCAGAAATAGCATATAAAACGGAAGGGTTTATCTTGGCAATTTTAATTAAAGAATAAAAAAATTTCTTTATGTGATTTGGTTCGTTTTTCAAATAAAAAGAATTCTTTAAAATAGGTAAATTTTTTAGATCTTGATGAATGCATTGGGTTTTTTGAACGATTTTACCTTCTATAGTAAGAAAAAGTTCCTCATTGCCCAATAGATTTACAATACAATTAGGTTTAGAATCCAATTGAAAAGCATTATTTTTATCATTTAAGGAAAAACCACGATAGACAATAAAGATCCCCCCACCTATCAAAAAGAAAGAAATCATTAAAAGAATAAAGTTAAGATATTTCTGGTTATGATCCAATTTCATGGTTTTGCACATTTTGAAAAACAAAAATCATTTGACAAACCATTTTTTTAAGATTTAAGAAAAAAAATTAAAATTAATATATAAGTTTTTACTATAATCGATATCTTTTATGAAATTTTTTAGCTCAACAATTTTAAAATTTTTTGTGGTATCTGATTTAAAGGTAAAATTTCATTGTGCGCTCCCAAATCTATAGCTGCTTTAGGCATTCCCCACACAATAGAACTTTCTTCATCTTGCACAATTGTATACCCTCCCAATTCCTTGATTTTTTTAAGCCCTGTAGAACCATCTCGTCCCATACCCGTAAGAAGTATTGCTATAGAATTTTTCCCAAAATTTTCTGCAACAGAATAAAAAAGCACATCTACAGAAGGTTTTTGAAAATAAACTTTTTCCCCTGTATCTAAATGAGTGTAGGTATGATTTCCTTTTCTGATGACTTTTAAATGATAACCTCCTTTAGCAATCAAGACTTTACCAATTTCTAAGAGATCTCCTTCTTGGGCTTCTTTTACTTCTAAATTCGAAATTTCGTTTAATCGATTCGCAAACTGATAAGTAAAACCCATTGGCATATGTTGAACTACCACAATTGGAGGAATATTTTTTGGCAAATTGGATAATATAAATTCAATCGCTACAGTACCACCAGTAGATGCTCCTATTGCAATAATCTTGTCAGTAGTTTGAATGTCTCTTGTATAAATTTCGTGCTTTTTGATCTTATGAGACTGGGAAACTTTCTGAAATTTTTTTAAAAACTCTTCTCTACTTTCGTATGCATTTCGTATTTTGACTAAAATTTCTTCCAAAACCTCTTGCACAGAGAATAGATTGGATTTATTAACTACATCAAAAGCTCCTAATTCCATTGCTTTGATGACACTATTGGGATCCTTTTTTGTAATGGAACTTACTATAATAACTGGTATAGGATAATATACCATCAATTTTTCTAAAAAAGATAATCCATCCATACGTGGCATTTCTATATCTAAGGTGATTACATCAGGCTTTAATTTTAGAATCTTGTCTCTTGCAACAAAGGGATCAGGAGCAACCCCCACTACTTGGATATCCTGAAAATTAGATAAATATTTTGATAAGCTATCTCTTATAATTGCAGAATCATCTACTATCAGAACTTTTATCATGGTTATAGTGTTGGATTGTATAAATCTTTTATACTCATCTTTTTTATGTCTTTAAGAATAGTCTGACCCGTATCTGTATAGAAAAAAACGATTTTACCTGTTTCTCCTCCCACTTGCATTTCTTTAATAGGAATTGAATATTCTTTTAAAAGTCTAATTGCCAATTCAATATTTCTATCGCCTATAAAAAAAATTTCTTTTTCGTCTAAAAGTACACTAGCACCACCGAAAACCTTAGATTCAAGATTGTTTTTTTTTGTTCCCATCTCTAAAAATTTCTTAATCAATAAAGGAATTGCAACACTTCCATATTTTGTACTAACCTCGGACTGAGAAAAATTTGGCAATAAAAAATGGCACATCCCTCCTCTTTTGTTTTTTTTATCGTATAAAGTAACGGCAACACAAGAACCCAATACAGTTTTTATGACTGTTGGATCTTTAGAAATAATTACCTCCCCTGGATTTAAAAAAATAGTAGTATTGTTGATCATTATTTTTTTTTAATAAATAAAATTTATTCTAATCGTCAATTTTATTTAAAAAAAAACCCGATTTTAGTTTAGGTTCAAACCACGTAGATTTTGGTGGCATAACTTGATTTGCATTGGCTACTTTGATCACAGATTCTACAGGCGTAGGATACAAGGAAAAGGCTACACCCTTACCTGCATTTCTAATAATTCTTTCCAATTCCTCTTCCCCTTTGATTCCACCAATAAAAGAGATTCGATGGGATGTTCTTGGATTTTGAATTCCCAAAATAGGATCTAATATATAATCTTGTAGATAGCTAACATCTAGATCTTCGATAACTTCTTGCCTATAAAATTTTTCTTTTAAAGTTAAAGTAAACCATTCATCGATTAAAAACATACGAAAACTGTGTAACTGTAAATTCCCTTTCCCTTTTTGTATATAAAATTTTTGTTTTACATGTTCTAAAAACTCTTCTTTTGTTAAGGAATTTAAATCAAAAACAATTCTATGATAACCCAAAGTTTTAAGATGATTCGATGGAAAAACTACACTTAAAAACCAATGATAAGATTTTTCGAGATGATAATTTTGATCCAAATCTTTTCTTTTAAGGGCTGCCCTCACTGTTGCAGAAGTGCGATGATGTCCATCTGCTATATAAAGAGCATCCAATTCATGAAATTTTTGAATAATCCATTCTATATCTTTTTTATCTTTGACATAATATATTTTATGTTGCGTTTCTTGTTCATCTAAAACCTCATATTCGGGGGTAGTTTTTTCAACATAAGTTTCAAGAAAGTTTTGTAAAGATTGAGCATCCTGAGAAAAAAACATAAAAAAAACAGGCTCTGAATTAAATCCGGTAATATCAATATGATTCAATCGATCCTCTTCTTTATCTGGTAGTGTAAATTCATGAATCTTAATTTTTTTTTCTAAGTAATCTTGAATGTGGCATAAACCTACTAAGCCTATTTGCCTTCTTCCCTGCCATAACAATTCGTATATATAGAAAGAATCCTCAGTATCTCGAATCAAAAAACGTTTATTGATAAAATTTGTTAAATTTTCTTTAGCTTTAAGATATACAGATTGATCATACGGATTGGTATTTTCTTCTAAATCGATTTCAGACCGGATTATATGAACAAAATTTTTATTTCCTTTCTTTTTTGCAATTTCTTTAGCCTCTTTAGTATCTATAACATCATAAGGAAGACAGAGAATCTCGTTAACAAAATCTTTATTTGGTAAAAATGCTTTAAAGGGTTTAAATCGAATCATATAACTTTAAGATAAGAATTCTTGAATTTCTTTGGGTGCTTGCACAAGCTCAATCAAAACACCTTCTCCCGAATAGGGGAATTCTTCATTGCTTTTCGGATGAATAAATGCTATTTTATGACCCGATGCTCCCGTACGGATACCTCCTGGGGCAAAACGAACTCCTTTTTCTGTTAGCCATTCTACAGCTTTTTCTAAATCATCTATCCATAATCCAATATGATTTAAAGGAGGGATATGTACCTTTGGTGATTTTTCTGAATCCAAAGGTTGCATAATATCTAATTCTACGGAATAGGGGTATTTCCCTATTTGTAATATATCTTCGTCTACATTTTCCTTTTCACTTTTAAAAGAAGAGAGTTTTTCTAAGCCTAATAAGTCCACCCAAAATTTTCTTAGTTTTTCTTTATCTAAACCTCCGATCGCAACCTGCTGAAGTCCTAAAATCTTAAATGGTCTTTCCATAAAGTACAAAGTTTTCTCTTTACCTATATAGTCTCTTAATTTTTTTAGCTTTTTCAAGAACAGGAGGATTCTATGCAAGAATGGTTTGTTGAAAAATTAAATATGGCACAACATTTAAAAACTCAAGTTCTGATTAAAGAAAAGATTTATTCAGAAAAAAGTAAATACCAAGAAATCGGCATTTACGAAACCACAGGTTTTGGTAGAATGCTTACCCTTGATGATGTTATCATGTGTACAGAAAAAGAAGAGTCGGGTTACCACGAAATGATTAGTCATGTCCCTATGTTTGCACATAAAAATCCAAAAGTCGTTCTTGTAGTCGGAGGGGGTGATGGAGGAACAGTTCGCGAAATTGTTCGCCATAATAGTTTAGAAAAAGTAGATATGTGCGAAATTGACGAAAGAGTTGTAGAAGTTTCCAAACGGTTTTTGCCCACAATGTCGAGTCAACTTTCGCATCCGAAGGTGAATTTGATTTTTCAAGATGGATTTGATTGGGTACAAAATCACAAAGCATACTATGATGTAATTATTGTAGATTCAAGTGATCCGGTTGGCCCAGCAGAAATTTTATTTAAAGAAGAATTTATAAAATTATGTAGCGAAGCCTTAAAAGAAGACGGCATTTTGGTAAATCAGGCAGAACATTTACTTTTATTTACTGATATAATTAAAGAACTGCTGGAATATGGAAAAAAGTATTTTTCTATGTATTATTATTACAACACTCTTGTTCCTACATATCCCGGTGGATGTATTGGCTTTACTTTTTTCTCTAAAAGATATACTCCCTTCGAAAATACAAAAGAAAGATGGGAAAAAGAAAACCTAGAAAATTGGAATTTAGAATTCTACTCAAAGGAAATTCATACGGCAAGTTTTATTTTGCCCGAAAAAAAAAGGCAAACATTACAACTTCCTAAGGTTTCCTTGTAACCAAAAATCTTTCTAAGTGGTTATAATCCTTATAAACAAAAACAGTAGAAAAACCAATCCTTTTGAGGATTTTTTTTTGAAGGGGAATTAAAGAAGGAGAACTTTCTAAAAAAAAATATCCGTTGCTTTTTAGTAACAGAAATGCATTTTTAAAAAATCGATAAAAAAAATAGGTAGGCTTCTCCACTACCAAAGCTTCGTATGGCTCAAAAAAAATTTCTTTTTGTAATTTTTCGTGTTCATGTACTAAAATGTAGGGCGGATTCGCAATAAGAAAATGAAAAAAATTTTCAAATAAGAGGTTTTTTTGCAAAATATCCCAAACTAAAAAGCGAATTTGATTTGCCTTTTCTTTTAGTAATAAAATAGCATTTTCACGAGCAATCACTAATGTTTTGGGTTCCCGATCAATGGCATATATGGTTTGGATTTTAGGACAGTTCTTTAGCAAAGAAATTGCAATACAACCAGAACCTGTTCCTATATCCATCCCCAACAAATGTTCAAATGAAATTTTGTTGATTTCCTTTAATGCCAATTCTACAAGTTCTTCTGTTTCTGGTCTAGGGATTAACACATCAGGTGTTACCTTAAAATTTAAAGAAAAGAATTCTTTTTTCTGAAAGATATAAGCAAAAGGTTCATGTAAATTTCTTCTTCGAATTATATCTTTTAAGGTTTTTAACTTTTTTAAAGAAACTTCTACTTGTGTATCTATTATAAAGTCTTTTTCTGAAAGAGAAAAAAAATTTTTTAATATGTAGTAACTCTCCTTTCGAGGATTGGAAATCCATAATTGATTATGGATCCAATTCCATAAAGTAGAAAGTTTGCATTTCATTCTAAAATTTCTAAAATTATGTCAAGTTGTTTGATTTTTTCGATACTTCCAAAGAAATCGTAGGCGCTATCTTGGTTTCTTGCAATTTCTAAAAACCCAAAAGAACCAACATAAAACAAGAAATCACCTTTTTTTTGATCAGAAAAAGTTGTAGAAAGCCCATGGATTTTTAGAATTTCTTCCTCTTTTTTATTTTTGAACGTTAAACTCAGTTTTTTACTACGATAGTTTAGAATTTTTAGATTGGTAAAAAGATTTCCAAAACCATCCACATAAACAACTTTAGCATAAAAAGATCTTTTTCCAACTATATCTAAATCTACTTCTATAGGAGAAGCAATAGGAATGATTTTTACATTTTTAATTTTTTTTGTAACTTTAGCAATTTTGAATTTTTTTTTAGAAACAAGAGCTGCTAAAGGAGCAAAGACATCTCTTCCATGAAATGTATGGCTAATATAAAAAAATATATAAGCTTTTTTATATTCTTTTTTATAAATTTTATAAAGTTTTTCTACATCTACTTCGTAAATTCTATAATTTAATTTTTTTCTTTTGCATTCTTCTAAAACCAAAGTAAAAATTCCATTATCTGGTAAAATAAAATATCTCTTTTGAACCTCTATAAGTAAAGGTTTTCTTTCTGAACCTACACCAGGATCTACAACACAACAGAAAATAGAATCTTTTTCCAAATTCAAAAATGAATAATACAAAAACCAACAAGCACTTTCTATATCATAAGGATTTATATTATGAGTTAAATCTATAATTTTTGCATTTGAATATAAATTATAAATTCTGCTTTTTAAAATACCAACATAAGGATCAGTATTGCCAAAATCGGTAATCAAATAGATTATTCCCATTCTATTGTAGCTGGTGGTTTTGTGGTTAGATCATAAAACACAAAAGAAATTAAATTGGTATTATAAATTCTTTCTGATAATTCCAATAAATCCCTTAAATCCATTTGGTATACAGCTGCAGTCATAGCATCAGTGGAAAGAATCGGTCTTAAAATGATGCTTTCTTTATCAGTGGAATCTGTTAGAGGTGCCAAAATTACTGGAAACTGCCAAATTTGATAGTAAAGCTCTTTTTCTATTAAAAATCTATACACGATTTCATCAACAATTTGTAAGATCTTTATTCTATCTTCTGTTAGATAACTTCGCTTTAATTTCAGTTCAAACTGATTTTCTTTTTGGGTATTCAAATACAAGATTACTCGATTGATATTTTTATAATGGTTAATGACTTCTTTTGCAAAATTCAGTAGGTTATCCCAATCAAAGTTATTTTTAAAAGCATCTTGATTTTTAAAAAAAATTCCTGCAGTATTCGCATAGCTTCTTTGGTCCCCTTGGACACCTACGGAAAACAAAGGCAATCGATATACCTGTATAAAAGACTTTTCCAAAAAAGAAGCAAAGGGTGCAAAAGAAATTTTTAAGTTTTCTATACTTTTTGAGTTTTCGTTACACAAACAACGAATGGCAAGTCCAGGGCCTGGGAAAGGATGCTTATATAAAATTTCTTTGGGAAGTCCCAGTAATTTTCCTATCTCTCGAACTTCGTCTTTATATAAATCCTTTAATGGTTCTACAACTAATTTTTTTGAGATCATTTCTCCTATAATTGGTATGCGATTGTGGTGGGTTTTGATTTTATGACTATGTTTCGTGGATCCCGACTCTATTGTATCGGGATATATAGTACCCATACCCAAAATCCATTCGGAAGAATCCAGATTTAGCTTTTCTATAAGAGATTTTTGTACTTGCAAAAAGAGTTCTCCAATAAGCTTTCTTTTTTTTTCAGGATCTAAAATATTTTTTAAAGCATTAAAAAAAATTTCTTTGGCATCTTCGATATGAATAAAAATCCCAATTTCTTTTAGGGATTCTTGAATTCTCTTTGCTTCGTTATATCTTAAAAAACCTGTATCTACCAGAACACCAAATAAATGTTCAGAATCAAGGACTTTACCCAAAAGGGTAAAAGCTACTGTAGAATCCACTCCACCCGAGACTAAAAAAAATACTTTTTTATCTTTTAAATGGATTTTTAGGTATTTGATTAAATTGTCTAAATATCGTTGTAGATTCCAACTTCCTTTCAAATTACAAATTTCTATAAAATTGTTTAAAATTTTTGTTCCTTCTTCTGTATGATATACTTCTGGATGAAACTGTAATCCGAAAATTTTTTTTTCTGAATTTTCCACTACAGCAAACTTACAATTTTTTGTAAAACCTACATCCTTAAAACCCGCAGGCAAAGATTTTACTTCGTCGCCATGACTCATCCAAACCACAGAAGGATTCTTTAAATTTTTTACAATCAAAGATTCCTTTTTAAGAATAAGTTCCGCTGGTCCATATTCTCTCGTTTCGCTTTTTTGTACAACACCACCTAAAGTATGAACAATATACTGATGCCCATAGCATATACCTAAGATGGGTAAATTCAAGTTAAAGATTTCTTTTGATATTTTGGGAGAACTTTCTTCGTAAACAGATTCAGGACCTCCTGATAATACAATCCCTTTATAAAAATCTATGTTTTTTTTTAAAAATTCTTCAGGTAGTAAAATTTCACTATAACAACCCAAACGACGAATCTTAGATGCAATTAAGTGGGCATATTGTCCTCCAAAATCAATAACAGCAATCCCTCCTTCTATATCTTTATGCAACTCTTCTAAATGAATCATAGATCCAACAAGTGCCCTAACTTGGTTTGTTTTGCGTATAAATATTTTTTGTTTTCTTCGTGAGGTTCTATTATAATAGGAATTCTTTCTACAACTCTTAGTCCATAGCCTTCTAAACCCACAATTTTTCTGGGATTATTGGTCATTAAACGTATCGTACTTAATCCCAAACTTCTCAAAATCTGAGCCCCCACGCCATAATCTCTTAAATCGGGTTTAAACCCCAATTTTTCGTTTGCTTCTACTGTATCGTATCCTTCGTCTTGCAATTGGTAGGTTTTGAGTTTATTGATAAGCCCAATACCTCTACCTTCTTGTCGCATATATAACAAAACCCCTCTTCCCTCTTCGGCTATTTTTCGTAAAGCACTATCCAATTGTTTCCCACAATCACAACGCTTTGAATGAAAAATGTCTCCTGTTAAGCATTCACTATGGACCCTAACCAAAACATTCTCTTGGTTTTGTATTTCCCCCATCACCATTGCTAAATGAATTTTATCATCTATGGTCGTAGAATATGCATAAATTCGAAAATTTCCATATTCAGTCGGAAGGTTAGAACTTACTTCTAACTTGATCAAAGAATCAAATTTTAATCTGTAGCGAATTAAATCTTCTATTGTAAATATTTTTAAACCATGTTTTTTGGCAAACTCAATTAAATCAGGAAGCCTTGCCATGGTTCCATCATCTTTCATGATTTCACATATAACAGCGGCAGGTTTTAATCCGGCTAACTTACACAAATCTATCGAAGCTTCGGTGTGCCCAGCTCTTCGAATCACTCCACCAGCCACAGCTTCTAAAGGGAATACATGTCCGGGTTTTACTAAATCTTCTGGCTTTGTTTGGGGATCGATTAAAACTTGAATTGTCCTCGCTCTATCATAAGCTGAAATACCTGTAGTAATTCCTTTCGCTGCATCCACAGATACCGTAAATGCTGTTCTATAAAGCTCAGTATTATTTTTTACCATGGGTTCGAGCTGTAAAGCTTGAATACGGGAACTCTCTAAGGGTACACAAATAAGTCCTTTCCCATAAGTTGCCATAAAATTGATAACTTCGGGAGTTGCATACTCTGCAGAAATGATCAAATCTCCCTCATTTTCTCTATCTTCTGAATCCACCAAGATAATCATTCTCCCTTGTTTAATCTCTTCAATGGCTTCTTCGATAGGAGAAATTTCGGATATAGGATTTGTCATAATTATAAAATAGCAAAAAGTTTTTAAAGTAAAACTTTTTTTAATGAGCTATCAATCAAGAATTTTTTTAAAATTGAAAGTATACAAAAGGCTGAGCCGCAGTTATTGAATAGATAATCAAACAAATAAAGAAAACTACAAATCCAAAAGGAAAAACCCAAGAGGAATTTTTTATTTTTTCGTCTCCATTTTTTTCTACATAAAGTTCAAAAATAAACAAAAATAGAATCAAACTTAGGTAAGTCAAATCAATAGAAAGGAATTTTCCCGTAGAGGGATAAAAGGCTCTAGCAACCATATAAATTGCTACATCAATAGAAGAAGATAGAAAATCTGTTTCTGGAAAGTAAATCGGCTTTGCCCTAAAGAAGAAAAAAGTAAAAGAAAATACCCAAAAAGTATAAATTCTTCCCAAAATTTTAGGAATCGTAATATTTTTAAAAAAATGAAAAGATAATAAAAATTTTTCTAAAAGTAAAAAAAATCCATGAATCGAACCCCACAAAACATAGTTCCACCCTGCACCATGCCAAATGCCACTTATAAACATAGTAATAAAAAGATTTATGTAAGTTCTTAGATTACTAACTTTGCTACCTCCTAATGGAACATACACATAATCTCTAAACCAGCTCGATAAAGAAATATGCCATCTACGCCAAAATTCACCCATCGTTGTCGAAAAGAAAGGTCTTCGAAAATTTTCTGGTAAAGAAAACCCCATAATTTTCGCAATTCCAATAGCTATATCAGAATAACCAGAAAAATCACAATAAATTTGGATAGAGAATATAAAAACTGCCATCCATAAACTTAAAGTATGATACTCCCAAGGAGAAGCAAAAACCTGATCTACATACACTGAGATTTGATCAGCCAAAAGAGTTTTTTTAAAGAAACCTAAAGTAACATAAAAAAAACCAAAACGAAAGTTGGTAAAATCAAATTTCTGATTTTGGTATAATTGATCCAATAAATCTTTTGCTCGTAGAATAGGACCTGCTACCAACTGAGGAAAAAAGCTCAAGTACAATCCAAAATAGAGAATCCCTTTGGGTTTTTGGATAACACCGCGATAAGAATCAATTATCGCCGAAATGGCTTGTAATCCAAAAAAAGAAATTCCCATAGGTAAAAGAATATTGGGAGGAGTTATATAATCTTTATCACAAGGAGAAACACCCAAGAGGAAATTCAAAATATCATAAAATTGAACTATATATTTAAAAATAACAAGAAGAATCAAATTTCCTATTATCCCCATGATCAAAAAAGTCTTTTTTAAAATTTGATGGTGTTTATAGCGAAAAATCAGAACTATACTCAAATAAGAAACCACAATAGAATACAATAGTAAAAAAATATAAACCAACTTGAAAGCAGCGTAAAAGTACAAACTTACAAGAAATAGCCAATATTTCTGGTATTTCTGGGGTACTAAAAAAAATATAAGAATCACTAAAGGAGCAAAAATAAAAAAGTGCAATGAATTAAAAAGCATAGAGAAGTTTTTCCAAAATTGTTTTTAGATGACGAGCAACCCATTCATTTCCTAATTTCGTAAAATGACCATCCTCAGGAATATAATGATCTTCAATGCGATATTCTCCTTCTATACATTGATAATTCGTATAGTCCATTAGATCGATCGTTTTGATTTGATTCTCTTGAAAGAACTTCTGAGCCTGCAAAGCATACATTCTTAAAGGATGAAACCGATGGATTTGATTACAATAAATCTCTTCTAATTGTAGAGGTAAAAAAACTACGATTAATTCCACGCCTTTTTCTTTAGAAAAACGAACCAAATCTAAATATACTTTTTTAGTAAACTCAGGTAAAGGAGGGATGGATACTGGAAAATCTGTACATTCACTTTCTATATTTTTTGGAATTTTTTGGGGACAAGAAATATCTTTTTCTTTTTCTTTAGAGGGTTTTTGGTATTCCATTCCCAAAGTATAAAATATTTTGAATTTTTCTTCTGATGAAATACATGGTTCTTTCTTTTGGGGTAGAAGGAAACTCGAAACAATATAGTTCGTTAAAGATTTTTGTTTTATCGAATGATATTCTTTTTGAACATCATTTTTAAAGAGACTCCAATGAAGCTTAGCTTGTTTTATAAAAATTTTTAAATAAAAAAAACTATAAAACCAATCCGTAATCAAAAATTGAGATGCATCCAAAAATTTTTTAAAAGGATTGATTAATCTTGCTTCTTCGACTTCATCATCTGTTAAAATACCTTGTTTTTTTAATAAGGGAGGCACTGAAAAATCATTTGGAGAAACAAAAAAAAGTGCATAGCGGATATTTTCCACTCTTTCCATAATTTCTTGGTATCTTTGGTAAATACCCCACGAACCTAAACCATCGATCCCAGCATTTAAAAACTGTAGGTTTTGATTTTTAAAATTTTCGTTTAATAGGTAACAAAAAGTTTCTTCGTCAGAAACTCCAAAACCCATTACAATACTATCTCCTAAGCATAAAATTTTTGTATAATCCTTTTTTGGTTCTTCTAAATTTCTCATTCCATAAGAATTGATAGTAAAAGTACCCTCCCACTTTCCTGAATAATGTTTGATGTGTTCTTTTGTATTTGGTTTTAAACCAACAAAATAACGATTGTTATAAGTATGAATTTTTTTATTTGTTATAAAATAATTTAGAGAATCGACTTGATAGAATCTTAAAGATACCTCTAAAGTTAACAGAAAAAGAATCAAATAATAAAAAAACTTCATTTTTATACTAACAAAGCTTCTAAAGTATAGATTAACTCTCTTTTTTCTGTTATGTTTTTTGTGTCTATTGAATTTATAAATTCTATGATCTCGGAAATTTCTTTTTTAATTTCTTCCACGATTTTTTCTTTGATTTTGTATTTTTCAAATAATTCTAAGGTTTTATTTAAATTACCCATTCTTCTTTCTAAATCTTTCCAGTCTGAAAAAATCTCTTTTTTTTCTTTAATGGTTAACTCTTTTTTTAGAAGCAACATGGGATAAGTAATCAGACCTCTTTGGTAATCTAAATACAAAGCTTTACCCATCTTTTCTTCTGTAGAAAAAAAATCAAGATAATCATCTCTTATTTGAAAGATTCTACCCATTTTTCGTCCACATTCTTTAAAAACTTCGATTTGTTTTGCGTTTAAGTGATTGATCAAAGCAGCTGATTCTGTCATTGCAGAAAACAAATCAGCAGTTTTTCCTAATATAATGGTTTCGTATATTTCTTTAGTTATTTTTGGATTGCTTTCGTATTCCATTTGTAAAATTTCAGAAACTGCTAAATTCCTAATGACTCGAGTAAAAATAGGCAATAATTGGATTCCTTGTTTTAACTTAGATAGATGTTCCAATCCACAAGCAAGTAAATAATCTCCACCTAAAATAGTTTTTTTATTTCCATATAAAGTATGTAAAGCTGGCTTGCCTCTTCTGAAT
The DNA here is from genome assembly GCA_046291925.1 of Leptonema sp. (in: bacteria). GTDB lineage: Bacteria > Spirochaetota > Leptospiria > Leptospirales > Leptonemataceae > SKYB61. Next base: position 85,480 of record JBKBRY010000001.1, read on the forward strand.
TCTGAATTATCGATCACATCATCATGCAATAAGGATGCAGAATGAACCAATTCTCCTATTGCACCAATGTCATCCCACTCTTCGAAATTAGAATTTATAAGCTTGCAAAAATAATAATGAGTTAGAGGACGAATTCTTTTCCCCCCAGATTGAATTACAAATCTTTTTAAAATTTTGAAAAAATATAAATCTTCTTTAATAATTTTGAATAACTTATTATCAATTTTTTTTATAATTTTTTTTAATTTATTTTTTTTAATATAACCTTTGACATCAATGTTCAATCTTTTTCTCTTCAACTTGGATTAAATTATCCAAGTTTCTTATGAGTGTTTCCAATGTCTTTTCTTTTTTTAAGTTTTTGGAATTACTATAAAAATTTAGTAAATTTTTCAACATTCTTCTTATAATGATTTTCGTTTCGGCTGGATAAAAGTAATTTATATCTATAAGAAATCCATTGGCAAGTAAAAATTTACAACAATCCTCATAAGTTAATGGATTCCCATAATTGAATGGGTCAAAAAGTGTGGTATACTCCTTGGATCTATAGGATGCAATAAAATGACCCGGTAGATTGATGCCTACGATTTTAAAATCGATTTTTTTATTGGATTTACTCTCCAAAATTTTTTTTAAAACTTCATAAAATAATAAAACCAATACAGAAAGGGTGATGGGATTTCCTTTTTTTGAATCCAATACAACAGATAAAAAACTATTTTCGGGATTGTAATAATCTCTTGTATTTCCTTTAAAATCCTTAATAAAAAATAAAAAATTGGTTATCTTCTGAAATTTTTCATAATTGGAATATGAATCAAAATCGGGGTATAGTTTTAGAAACTCTTTTACCAGAACAAAAAATTTTCTTTGATATTCTTCGTAAGTTAAAAAAATTGAATCAGAAAAGCAAGAAACTAAATAAGATCCCATCATTAAATTGCTACTTTCTCTATAAAAAAATTGGAAGTCAAAAAGGATTTTATTGAGATTCAGTTCTTCGAATTCTTTTCTAAGAAAAAAGCGAATTTCTGGATGTTCAATAGTTTCAATAAAATAAAATGGGTGGTAACCAAAGGGTATTTTTTCCAATATCTTTTGTTTTATTTTTTCTCTAATTTGCGTTTCTTTGTGTTCAAAATACAAATAGAAAAGATTCTGGATCTCACTAATTTCCTTCGTTGTACCCATCTAATTTTATAAAAATCAAAAATTCTTTTTTGTCAATCAATATCCATAGAAACAACCAAGAAATAAGAAATTTAAATACTATGGATCCAATCTTTTAATAGCTCTAAACCTGCTTTGTCTGATTTTTCTGGGTGGTATTGGGTAGCTAAAACATTGTTCTTCTTTACAGTAGAAGGAAAAAATTCTTCTGCATAATTTGTCCAAGTTAAAACATCTTCTTTATCTACTTCAATGGCTCTAAAAGAATGAATAAAATACATATAATGTTCAAAATAGGCTGGATAGCTTTGCAATTTATGATTAGGTATAAGTCGGTTCCATCCCATATGGGGTATTCTATAATTTTTCACTTTCGGAAATCGTCGAATCTTTCCTTTGAATATGCCCAAACCTTTTATAGTTGTTTGATCTGAATCTTTGAATACCTCGTCGGAATCCTCGAAAAGAATCTGAAATCCAATACAAATCCCAAGTAAAGGTTTTTCTTTAAAAATATGCTCTCGAATTAAATCTTCTAAGCCGTTCTGTAAGTGATTCATAGCTGTATGGAAATGCCCGTCTCCCGGTAAAACCAAAGCTTTACAATTTTGGATTTTATTTTTGTCACTTGTAAATAAGATTTGATCAGAAAATAATTGTAAAGCTTTTAAAATGGAATGGATATTTCCCATTTTATAATCTAGAACTACTATCATACAAAAGAGAACTAATTTTTTTTATTTTTATCCAAATCAATTCCAATAAGTTTCATAGAAACCTATAGAAAAATAAACTACAAAGCCCTACCCTCGATGATGGGAATGTTTTTAAGCCCTCGCATATGGTTCTATTACATATTTACAAAAAGAAACCAAAACTGGATTTACAAAAAATTTTGGATCTGGGCCAGGGTAGACTTGAACTACCGACCCCTTCCTTATCAGAGAAGTGCTCTAACCAGCTGAGCTACTGGCCCTTAACGATTTTGATAACCAAATTAGGAATCCTTATTGGATAGTCAAATTAAAATTGCATTATTGAAATGAAAAAAATCCATAAAGAAAAATTTACTTTAAATAGAAATTTATTTTTTTTAAATGGTAACTATGTTACAAGCAAATCTGAATCATGTTCCAGAAATTTCAATTTTAGAAAATTACATTCAAGAATTTAAAGAAATACCTATCGAAGGAATTATCAAACAAGATATATTACGATTGGGTTTACGATTTGATAAGGAAGCATTGTTTAAAGAAAATTACAAAAAGAAAGATTATTTTATTTTTACTTTTGATCACATCCCCTTAACAGAACAATCGGAAGAGTATAGATTTAAAGTTCCAGAAGAAATCAAAATTTCGGGTGGAATGTTTGAGCTTTTGCCCACTGTAATTTCTGTAAGGATTGATCCGGAATCACCCTACCAAATTACAAAAGAAAACGAAAAAATAGTTCTAAAAATTAATGATATTATTTTAGCTGATGTAGAGTTCCCCCCCCAACCCAAGTGGTACCAAAATACTACTTCTTCTGGTAAATTTCCCGGAGAAATTGCCCCTGTAATCGAATGGGGATATTTGATCTATTTAACGGTTTTTAGAAATTGCCAATACTTCGGCAAAGAAGAAGAATGCGCTTTTTGTGATATCAATCACAATTGGAGGCAACAAAAAATTTTAAAGAGACCTTATACGGGAATCAAAAATATAAACGATATTATAGAAGTACTTTCTTGGATTGATAAGCAGGATCAAACAGCTAAGGCATATACAATTACAGGAGGCTCCGTAATTACAAATTTGCAAAATAAAAATGAACAAGATTTTTATTTTCAATACGCAGAAGCAATCGAAACCAATTTCCCTAAACGATGGATAGGGAAAATTGTAGTTCAAGCCTGGGAAAAAGAAGATCTAAAAAGATTCAAAGACATAGGAATCCAAATTTACCATCCCAACTTTGAAGTATGGGATCCAAAACTTTTTCGAATTTTATGCCCTGGAAAAGAGAAATTCATAGGAAGGGAGAATTGGATCCGAAGAATCTTAGAAGCAACAGAAATTTTTGGTCCGTCCCATGTGATCCCTAATTTCGTTGGCGGAGTAGAATTGGCTAAACCTTATGGTTTCAACACAATCGAAGAAGCGATTCAATCTACCTCAGAAGGATTAGATTTTTTTATGAGCCATGGAGTTGTTCCAAGATTTACTACCTGGTGCCCTGAACCTTACACTACCTTAGGAAATCAACAAAAACCACCTTTAAGATATTTTTTAGAACTTTTAACCGTTTGGAAGCGAACCTTCGAAAAATACAAATTGCCAATCCCTAAAGGTTATGGAGAAGCAGGTAGAGGAAAAGCTGTTTTTTCCGTTAGTGCGTTCATGGATATCATTGGCTACGAAGGCAGAAAATAAACTATTCTTCGTTCAACCAGGTTCTCAAAAGTTTTGCTACCTCGTCGGGTTTCTCTCTTGCTAAGTTGATTGCATTTTCTAAAAGTTCTCTTCTTGCTTTTTCGTCAATAGAAAGTTCCACTTCAGCAGCTCCTTCCTCTGCAACACGTAGGGCAGCTTCTCGCATTAGTTGTTGTTGAGCAGCAAGCTCTTCTTCCCTTAATCTTCTTCTTCTTGCAATTTCGTTTTTGATTGCTCTATACAACAAATACAATAGAGAGAAAGCAACAATGGATATAGCAGAAACTACAAGCATTCGCTGAAACATCAACTTTTGCCGCAACTCTTCGTCTTCTTTTTCGAATTGTGCAGTTCTATCCTTCTGCAAATGGGCTACCACAATTTGATCTCCCCTTGCAGCTTTGTATAAAATAGATGCTTTTAGCAATTTTTCGATAGTTTTTAATTCCTCATTACTAGGTGGAATGTATTCCCGAATATAGCCACTACCGTCTTCTTTAACCCCTTTTTTGAACCACTTACCATCTACTGCAACTGCTATGGAACGTGCCCTTTCTTCCCACGGTTGACGCAAAATTTCTTTTTCGATTCTATTATAATCATAGTTTCTGATTACATCATTGTTCCCATATTCTGCTTTTTGGTAATCCAAATCCCTATATCCAGGAGGGAGTTGTTGTTCTGTTCCTGTAGGACCTCCTGGAGTAAATCCATTACCTCTGAAACGCTCATTCCTTGCATTTTCTGAAATAATTAAAGTTCCACCCGGCATTAATTTTCTATCGGGATATGGTGTGTCGGGATTTTCAGGTTCCGCTTCTACTGGTTCTACCAGATGTTGTTTTTCTTTGACTTCATCCCAGTTCATTGTTAGAGCAACCCTAACAATAGAAATTCTATCCTCTGTATAAAATTCGTGCAAACTTTTTTGAATTTCACCAACCCATTTTTTTCTTTCTTTTTCTTCTAATTCTTTTTTCTTTTCTACCAATTCCAATTTTCTTTGTTCATTATCTAACTCATCTGGTTCCACAAATTCCTTTCCCAAGTTATCTGTAATGGTTATATTTTCTCTTTTTAAGTTTGGAACAGCTCGATAAATCAAATTTTTAATTCCCATAACTTGCTTTCGAGAGATGGTTTCTATACCTGGTTTTAGAGTAAGCACAACAGAAGCTTTTACGGGTTCTGTATCCGTTAAAAAATTATTTCTTTGAGGAATGGCTAATTCTACTTTTGCAGATTTGATAAAGTCTAACGTCATTAGCATCTGCTCTAAAGAGCCTTTAATGGCTCTATGTAATTTGATATTCTTATCAAAAGTTGTTTCGTCCCATCTGGACATATTAAACAATTCCCATCCTTCTACACCAGAAGGAATCAAGTTTTCTTGAGCTAATTTTGTGATGATTTCTTGTCTTTTTAGTCCATTTACGTAAATGGTTGTGGTTCCCGCACCTTTCCATTCATAACCTGCAGCATCCAAAAATTTTGTAATGGTAGCATAATCAGAGGAAGAAAGGTTGTCGTAAAGTACTTCCATACTCGGTTTTTTTGAATAAGAACCAATGAAGGAAAAACTTGCAATAATAATCGCTAAAACCACACCTAAAGTAATCTTTTTTGTGGTATCTAAGGTTTTCCAAACTTCTTTTATTTTATTTATAATTTGCTGCAGTCCTTCTGGCATAAGAAACTCCTATGAAAATGCCAACTAAATGTTTTTATGATTTTTTGTACAGAATTTTTTTTAGCCCTTTTTAAAATTTTTATCTCGGAGTTATTAGTTCTTTGTAAGCTCTAACCAAACCGTCTGTAACGGTTTTTGTCAAATTAATAGCAAATCTTGATTTTTGAGCTGCAATCATAATCTCATGAACATCTACGGAATCGGGATCATATACGGCTTTTTTGGTTAATTCATCCGATTCGGTTGTTAAAGATTCTACACTATTAATAAATTGGTTTAAAGACTCAGCAAAATTGGTTGCAATCCTCTCTTGATTAGGTACTAAATCATTCAAATAGGGTTTCTGAGAAATTTTCATATGCTTTTCATGAGAAGTTTTTAACTGAAGAGGATTTATAGTTTCACCCTTCTCTACCTTAGGAAAACCTGAAGGAAATTGAACTCCGCTATAGCTAAAAATTTTCATATACAATTCCTTTTTTTAACTCTAATATCGAACGATTTATTTTTTTTGAAAGCAAATTTTCCGATCTCACCAAAAAAAATTGTAAATCATATTTATATGTTGTATGATGAATTCATAAAAAAAAATAATTTTTCTAAAAAATCAAATAATTGACTAAAAGATTTTTTAAAATTTCGATCATTTTAGGAGACCATTTTGGAATATTTTTAAAGTTTCCATAATTTGTTCTTCGATTTCTTTTTCAGTGTATTTAGATACTTCTAAATTATTTATGATTTCTTTTAAGGCTCCAAAAATGATATACGATGCAATTTCTATGTTTTCTATCCTGAGAATTTTATATTGTTTACCTCTTTCCAATAGATCTCGAATCGCTTTTAAAAAAATTCTTTGGTATTTTTTTATAATTTCGTTAAATTCTGAATTATTTTTTGTAGGAGTTTCAATGATAATTTTGATTAAATCTTGATGGTGGTACAAAGTTTTGAATAATGAAATTAAATTTTTTTCAATATTACTTTTTATATTGTATTTATTGATTTTTACTTCTTTATTCAATTGAATTAAGTCTGACAATAAATTTTGGTATAACTGATGTAAAAGAATTGCAAAAATTTCTTCTTTATTTTTGAAATATAAATAGAATGTGCTTCTTGAGAGTCCTGTTCCCCGAATTATATCCGTAATACTTGTATGATGAAATCCTTTTTCTACAAAAACTTTTCTTGCAGAGTTTACTATATCTTCTCTATTCTGTTTTTTTTTATCTTCTCTTAAACCCATAGTTTGGTTCTTCTATGTTTTTCTTCTAAGTCAATTCTTATTTTAGCATTTGAAATTTATCAAAAATCTTTCAAAAAAAATGACAACAGTGTTATTTTTTCATTGACTTTTTTCTTTGTTTTTTTTTTATGGTTTATGAATCTAAGTTCATAAAAAAACATTGGGTTTGTTATGAATTTAGATTTACGAATTTGTTTATCATAGGAGGAATTTTATGGCTAATTTTTACGAAGACAATCAAGACTTACAGTTTTACGTAGAAAAAGAAATCAAATGGGACGAAATTGTAAGGGTTGTTGAATTTGATTTTAAAGCTTTAGATTCTTTTACCTCTATTGAAGAAGCCAAAGAATTTTACAAAGATATTCTGAGGGAAGTCGGCAAAGTTTCCGCAGAGGAAATTGCACCTGTATCCAAAATTTTAGACGAAAAGGAATTAGAGTTTAAAAATGGAGAGGTATACGCTCCAAAAGAATTCAATCAAATTTTCGAGCGATTTAAAGAAATGGGACTTTATGGCATGTCAATCCCCAGAGAATTGGGTGGAATGAATTGCCCCTTTATATTGTATTTCATAAATGCAGAAATGATTGCTCGAGGTGATAGTTCTGTAATGAATCATTATGGATTCCATACAGGAATTGCATTGGCACTTTTAAAATACTCAATCCAAGAAGGCACAACAAAATTTCAAGTTGAGCCTCCTAGACTAATAGAAACGCGATTTTATAAAGAAATCCAAGAAATCGTAGAGGGAAGGGCTTGGGGAAGTATGGATATTACAGAACCCTCAGCAGGTAGTGATATGGGAGCCATTCGAACTTATGCGGAGCAAGACGAAAAGGGACAATGGTATCTCACGGGCCAAAAGTTGTTCATTACATCTGGTCATGGTAAACATCATATTGTAATAGCAAAAACAGAATTCGATGGAACTAACAAATTCCCTTATGGTCTGGATCGATTATCACTATTTTATGTTCCCGCTTGGGAAGAAGATTACCAAGGAAATCGAAAGAGAAATATAGAAATCATTGGCTTAGAAAAAAAATTGGGGATTCATGCTTCTGCAACCGTAGCATTGAATTTTGATAAATCGCCAGCTTATTTAATAGGAAAACGAGGACAAGGTTTTAAACTGATGCTTCTTTTAATGAATAATGCACGAATTAGTGTTGGTTTTGAGGCTTTGGGTTTATGCGAAGCTGCTTACAGAAAAGCAAAAGAATATGCTGAACAGAGAGAAAGTATGGGAAAAACTATCAACAATCACGAAATGATCGCAGAATACTTAAATGATATGTACACAGATATTCAAGCTATTCGCGCTTTAGCTATGAAATCTGCTTACCACGAAGAAATGAATCAAAGATTGGAAATTCTCCTTTTGACATTACCAAAGGATTATAAGAAACTTAATGAAATCAAAAATAGACAGAAATACCATGCTAAAAAATCTAGAGAACTGACACCACTTCTTAAATATTTTGCATCAGAAAAATCTGTAGAAATTGCTCGTAAAGCCATTCAGATCCTCGGTGGTTATGGATATATCAAGGAATATGGAGTAGAAAAACTTTTAAGAGACTCTATCATTTTCCCTATTTACGAAGGAACTAGCCAAATTCAATGTTTGATGGTGATGAAAGATTCTATGATGGAGATTATAAACAATCCAAAAGAATTTATGCAAAAATATTTAAATATTAGGCTAAAAGGATTACTCAATCCCGACCCAAAAGTAAGAAGAGTTGCTAAGATAGAAACTACTACCTATCATATTTTAATCATACTTTTATTAAGAGTAACAACAGATAAATTTATAACATTAAAAGATATTCCTGTAGAAAGATGGATTGATGTAATCACATCCAATTGGGATCCCAAAAAAGATTTTGCACAAGCTCTATTGCATGCAGAAAGATTAACAAAAATTATGATCGAAAAAGCAGTTTGTAAAATTCTTTTAGAGCAAGGCCAACGGTTTCCAGAAAGGGAAGATCTGTTTTATAGATACATAGAAAAGGCAGAACTAAGAGTAGATTATTATTATAAAGAAATTTTAACATTGGGTGATAAAATACTAAAAGATTTAGCCAACCATTTAGAAAAAAAAGTAGCTTAAAGGAGGAATTTATGAATCTAAGTTTAAAAATACCTATTGTTTCTCCCTTATTTTTATTCGAACAGAAAGAAGTTCTTAAAACCTTAGGCATTGCTGGATTCGAAGGATTAACAAAAAAAATGCACTTAAAGGTTTCTAAGGAAGATTTAATAAATCGCGAATATCCTGAATATTCAGAAATTTTGGAGCCAAGATCCAATCCATTAATTGATGAATATGTAAAATTCGTAAAGGGAAATTTGAATGCATATAAAAATATAGTACCTTTTCATTTCTTTCCCCAATGGGCATTCCCGTTAATAGGTAAATCTTTAAGAGATCTTCCCATCAGTTTTATTCAAATTATGAATGCGGGTTTTAAAGTAGAAATCCACAATCATATACCAAGAAACGAAAAGCTTTTTGTAAGATCCCAACTGGTTAAAATTGAAGAAAAGAAAAACTTCTTATATTTTACAGTTAAAATTATTACAGAAACCAAAAGCTTTAAAGATGCATTGATTGCTTATTTAACCACTTTAATTCGCTTACCTAAAGAAAAAAAAGAAGTCGTAGTTGAATCCAAAAAAACAATGGATGATTTTAATATACCCTTTGGTTCGAAGGAAATTGCTTCCTTTAATTTTTCTAACACAACTGGTTTAAACTATGCTATCCTTTCCGGAGATTTAAATCCAGTACATTGGATAGAACCTTACGCAAAATTAATGGGATTAAAAACAATTATTTTGCATGGCTTTGCATCTGCTTCTTTTTGTATAGAAGCAATTCATCAGAATCTTTTTACAGGAGATGTTTCTAAACTCAAAGAAGTAGAAGTTAAGTTTACAAAACCATTATTTTTACCTGCAAAACCAAAGTTGTATTACCTTAAAGAAACAAACCAATTTTTTTTAGGAGATTCAAAACTTGCGAGAGCTTATTTAGTGGGTAATTTTAAAATTTAAATTCAGGAGAGTTTATATGAAAGATTTATTGCTACAAATTAGTAAAGATCCTTTTTCGAAACAAATTGCAAGTAGTATAGGTATCCCCCTACCGTATCCTTTAAAAAGATACGAAGGTCAATGGAAAGAAAGAATGTTAGAAAATAAAGTTATTCGAATAGGAGGGTTGAACCATTCCAAAATCCACGAAGTGATTTCTCTGGGTTTATTTACTTCTGGTGCTAAAATAATCTTAGACGAATCTATAAAAGATCTTGTAAAAGATAATTACGAAAATATCAAAAATGGGTTAGGTGGCATTTTAGTAGCAAATGAAGAAAAACCAAATGCTTTAGTCTTTGATGCCACTCAATTAAAAAAAGTTGAAGATTTATTTTTCATGTATGAGTTTTTCCATAATCAGATTCGATCATTAGAATCAAACGGTAGAATTATAATTATTGCAAAAGAAGAAGAAGATCAAAAAGACTTAGAATCCTATGTTGTATCCAGATCAATCGAAGGATTTATGAGAAGTATTGCAAAAGAAATAGGGAAAAAAGGAAGTACTGCTAACTTGATATATACCAAAGAAAAATCAGAAGAAAGGATTACAGGGGTACTGATATTTTTACTCTCTGAATTATCTGTTTATGTTGATGGTCAAGTAATCAGAGTATCCAATCTTGTCAAACCACCAGAAAAGACTTCTTTTTATCGATCTTTAGATAGAAAAAAAATTCTAATAACGGGTGCAGCACGCGGTATTGGAGAGAAAACTTCAGAAATCATAGCTAACGAAGGAGGAAAAGTGATTGTTTTGGATCACCCTTCAGCGAGTGCAGACTTAGGAAAAGTTGCAGAGAGACTTAATGGATATCCCATTCTAACAGATTTGAATGATTTGGACTCACTTCCAAAAATAATAGAAGAAATTAAAGCTAAGGTGGGTCCATTAGACGGAATTGTGTATAACGCGGGAATTACAAGAGACAAAACTATTGGAAACATGAAAAAAGAACAATGGGACCAAGTACTACGTGTTAATTTAAAATCGATTTTAGTAATGCACTCTTTATTGACAGATTCTCTCTTGAATGATTTTGGACATATTGTTTGCGTATCTTCTGTTTCTGGAATTGCTGGAAATTTTGGACAATCCAACTATGCTACATCGAAAGCAGGTTTGATAGGCTTCGTAAAATATTTATCTAAAGAACTTTCCAAAAAAGGTATAACCATAAATGCAATAGCTCCAGGTTTTATCGAAACAAAAATGACAGAAGCCATGCCTTTTTTTATAAGAGAAGCAGGAAGAAGACTAAACAATCTTTCTCAAGGAGGGCGACCTGAAGATGTTGCCCAATTAATAACTTTTTTGATTTCGCCTCTAAGTTATGGAATTACAGGTCAAGTAATTCGTGTTTGTGGTGGTGCTTTAATAGGAGCCTAAAATCAAATAAATTTTAAATTTAAGGAGTTTATATGGAAATTTTAACAAAAAAAAGAAGAGCTGTAGTAGTTGCAGGAATTCGAACACCATTTGTAAGAGCCTTTCAAGAATATACAAAATTAGATACAATAGAATTAGGGAAAATCGCTGTTAAAGGTTTATTGGATAAAACCCATCTACCGTACCATAAGATCAATGCAATTTATTGGGGTGCTGTTCTTTTACCCCACACATATCCAAATATAGCTAGAGAAATTGCTTTAGATTTAAATTTACCACCAGAAATAGAAGCTTTTACAGTTACGAGAGCTTGCACCACAAGTCTTCTGACAATTACTTTAGCTGCTTCTGCAATCGAAAGAGGAGATGCAGATGTAATCATTGCTGGTGGAAGCGAATCTGTATCGAATGCAGAGGTAAATCTACCTAAAAAGTTAATCCAAACTTTAGCTCCTTTAGTAATGTCAAAGAAAACAAGCCCTTTGGATTATTTAAAAGTTCTACCACAATTAGCACCTTTTACAGATCTGTTGCCTAAGATGCCAGAAGTAAGAGAAAGAAAAACAAAACAATTAATGGGAGAATCAGCAGAAATCATGGCAAAAAAAAATAATATATCAAGAGAAGAACAAGATGAATTCGCATTAAAGTCCCATAGAAATGCAGCTAAAGCATACGAAATAGGTAGATATGATTCTGAGATCATTCCTGTTACAATCAATGGCAATACTGTATATAGAGATACGATTGTTCGTGCAGATACTACTTTGGAAAAACTAAGCCAACTTAAACCTGCCTTTACCAAAGACGGAACCATTACTGCAGGGAATGCAAGTGCCTTAACTGATGGAGCAGCAGCTGTATTACTTATCAATCAAGAAACAGCAGAAAAATTAGGGTATGAACCTCTCGCATATATTAGAAGTTGGGATTATGTAGGTGTAGATCCTTATGATCAATTGTTAATTGGACCAGCCATTTCCATGCCAAATGCATTAGACAAAGCAAATCTTAAATTAGAGGATGTGGATTTATTTGATATTCACGAAGCATTTGCAGCGCAAGTTTTGAGTGTTTTGAAAGCTCTGGAAAGTGATGTATTCGCAAAATACAAATTAAAAAAAGATAAAGCTATAGGATCGATTCCAAGAGAAAAATTAAATATCTGGGGTGGCTCCATTGCTTTAGGGCATCCTTTTGCTGCAACGGGTGCACGAATGGTTACCACAATGGCTAATGAACTAAAATATTCGAAAAAGAAAAGAGCTTTACTAGGAATTTGTGCAGCTGGCGGTTTAGGTGCTGCTTGCATCCTCGAATCATTAGATTAAAACTTTTAAGGGGGGAAATATGTATACTAGTTTTTTGAAAACCTTATTGTATGATCTAAGAAAAAAAATCGAAAAGGGAATCCTCTATGGAGAAGAAATCAATCTTACTCTGATCCAAGAACTAGCGAACTTGATAGATTCCATTATAAAAAACGATCTCTTAAAAGAATTTCTTTTAAGCCAAACTGAAAATATAAAAGAAATTTATAATTTTCTTTTAAGATTAAATTTTATTCTTTCAGAAGCGATAATCAATCTTTCTTCTAATAAAGCGAACATATTTATACAAAATCTCATAGATTTAATAGATTATAGAATTCACTGGGATGAATTTCCTATTGATTATAAACCTAATGGTTTGAACAACCCTAAAATTTTATCTGCAAGGGAAGCAGTCTCTAAAATACCAGATTCCAGCGTTGTTTACACTAGTGGATTTGCAGCAAATGGAAGATGTTCTATTTTTTTCAGAGCCCTCAGGGAAGTATTCAAAGAGAAAAGGTCTCCAAAAAATTTAACTTGGATATCTGTATCAGCACAAGGAGGCAGAGGTAAAGCACCCGGTACAATCGAAGAACTGGCAATTCCCGTACTTATAAAAGAATATATTTGCGGACATTTAGAAACTGCAAAAAAGTTTCTTGAATTGGCTCAAGAGGGCAAATGGGAACTCCATACAATGCCACAAGGAGAAATGGCTTTTTTAATTGAGGCACAAAAAAATGCACAATATAGTTTGCTATCAGATACTGGCTTGGGAACTTTTTTAGATCCTAGAGTAGGAGCGGGTTCAGCAGTCATTAATGCAACAAAAAATTACATATCTGTAAAAGACAATCTCTTAGAATATTCATTACCCAAAATTGATGTAGCATTACTTTCCGCACCTTTTGCAGACGAAAAAGGAAATATTTATTTAGATAAATCTGCAGTAATTACAGAAATGTTTGATGCTTCTTATGCAGCAAAAAAAAACGAAGGACTCGTTATAGTTGCTGTTTCGGACATTATCTCTGAAGCTAAAGAAGGACAAATTCTTCCTCACGAGTTGGTAGATTATATTGTAGTGAATCCAAAAAATGAACAAGTAGGTGGAGTGAAACAAAGAAAGTATTGGAAGATGTTTTTGCCTAAAAAGATTCAAGAAAAAGAAGGAACTATCGAAGATATAGATTTTGCAATCTCTCAAATTAAAATTATTAATTCAATTTTGGGAATTACTCCTTATCGAAAAGAGATAGACAACCTCATAGCAAGATTGGCTACTTATGTTTTTGTTGAAAATGTGAAAAAAAATTCCATAGTTAATATTGGGATTGGTCTTCCGGAAGAAGTTAGTAGAATCCTTTACGAAACAGGAATCTATAAAGATCTAATTTTTACAACAGAAAGTGGAGTTTATGGAGGACTTCCTGTATCCGGAATCTTTTTTGGTGCTTCTATCAATCCTGAGCAAATCAATCAGAGTTCCTGGATGTTTCATCTATATGAAAAGAATTTGGATGTAACGGTTTTAGGAATGTTAGAAGTGGATTCTTTAGGAAATGTCAATGTCTCTTCTAAAGGAAGTTCCATTAAGGAATATGTGGGACCTGGTGGTTTTCCTAATATTACCAAAAATGCAAAAACCATAATCTTCGTGGGCCCCTTTATGTGGAAAAGTAAAATCATCATTACTGATAAAGGGTTAAAAATTCAAAAATCTGGCAAAGCAAAATTTGTAAAAAAACTACACCAAATTACTTTCAATGCTCAACATGCGATTCAAAAGAAAAAAAAAGTATTCTATGTAACCGATGTAGGAATTTTCGAACTCCAAGAACGAGGGTTAGTTTTAACTAAGATTTTACCCGGTATAAGCACAAAAGAAATACAACAATATAGCGAAGCACAATTTATAGTTTCTGAGAATTTAGAAGTTTTGGATCTTTCTTTTGTAACAGGAGAAAATTTCCCTTTTTCTGAATTAAAAGAAAAAAAAGAATCTACTAAAACAAAAAATAAACAAGTCATAAGTTTAGTATCCTAATTAATTCCAAGGAGGTTTTATGCCATTTCATAGAGATAGTGCAAAAGAAATCGAAAATTTAGTACAGACTTTCCAACATAGCGAACAAGAGAAAATTAAAAATCAATATTTATATAAGAAATACTTTGCTGAATTCTTAGAAATCGAAAAAAAGAAAATAAAAAATGTTTTAGATTATCTCTATACTGTAGATGGGATCATCCCCTTTTTTTTAAAAGGACTTCTGGGAGAAGCACCTAAATTCCACTTTGATAGTTACGAAATGTTTATTAATTCTCACTTTAAAGATTTCAATGAATCCTTAGTCTATACAAAATTATTTCATTTTTTAAAACTTCCAAGGGAAGAGTTTGAAAACAATCAAAATGATTTTTGGATTTTGCTTAAAAACATTTCTTACTTTGAATATAAATTGAATCTAGTTTTCGATATTGTTTTTGAACGATTAGCTAAAAATGCATCCGTATTACCAGAATTTATTATTGCCAAAATTGCCAGGGTCGCTCTAACTCCTTATATGTGTGCCAATATTGTTCGCTTTATGTCCGAAAGCCAAATTGTTTCTTTGCTTCAATATTTTGATACAAATTTCCTTACTGAAGTAGTCAACGAATTGGATTTATCAATAACCCTTAAACTTATGAAAAAAATTTCGAATCAAAAAATCGAAGAAATTTTCAAAACAATGCTAAAAAAAGAATATTACCAAAAAATGGTCTCTATTTACGAAAATTATAACGATAATATAGAGATTTATAAAGAAGTTCTAAGCAAATATAACCAACAAGGGAAAAAAGAAATATTAAACAAAATCAAACCTTATTTTTTTAACGAAGAAAAATTTGTAGAATTTCAAAAAATTTTAAATCTTGAATCCTCATAGGGATTTTTTCCCTATCATTACTGAATAAAATTCAAAAAAAAATTGCCTATCTGTAAATTTGATTTAAATTTTTATCATGCACCCAAAAGTAGTAATGAGTGTTGGACAATGTTTCCCAGACCATTTGGCTATATCCAAACTATTGAATTCTTTGGGAATTCAAGTAGAGAAAGTGGACTCCCAAATTCTTGCTTTGAATTCTCTTAAAAAAAATAAAAATAAATATTCTTTGGTTTTAATCAATCGAAAATTAGATTTAGACAATAGCAATGGAATTGAGTTGTTAAAAAAGATCAAAGAGGATCCCGAAATCCAAAATCTAAAAGTCATGATCATTAGCAATTATAACGAAGTTCAAGAAAAAGCTGTCGAATTAGGAGGACTTTATGGTTTCGGGAAGTCTGAATTAAGTAAAGAAGAAACAAAAGAAAAAATTCTAAATGCTCTAAAAGAATAAAAATCATAAAAAATAAAGAGTTTATACTCGTAAAAGGTTCTTGATAATTTTTTCTAATAACTCATTTTTGGAAAAAGGTTTCTTTATGTAATCTGAAAATCCTAAATTTAAATATGTATTTTTATCCTCACTATCTGAATAAGCTGTAAATGCAATTATAGGAGCTTGTGAAATTGTTTCAATTTCCTTGATAGCTTTAAATCCGTCTAATCGAGGCATTCGCATATCCAATAGTATAATATCCAATAGATGTTCTTTTGCTTTCTGAATTGCTTCGTATCCATCATTTGCAAAAATTACTTCCATTTGGGTTTCTTCTAAAAATTTTTTTACAAGCAACTGAATGTCTATAGAATCTTCTGCAACCAAAATTTTCTTTTCTTTTAAAAAGGGCAAATATTGTTGATAATTTTCGCTTTTTTTGGGAAAGAAAAATTCTTTTTCTTGTATAAAAGGAATTGTTAACTTGACAGAAAATTGTGTTCCTTTACCTAATTCAGTATCCACTTCAATATTTCCCTTCATCTTGGTTACGAATTCTTTAACAAGAGAAAGGCCAATTCCTGTACCCGTTGGATTGATTTCTATATTTTCGTTTTTTTTAAACTTATCAAAAATAAAAGGCAATTCGCTTTTAGAAATCCCTATGCCAGAATCCTTTACTATAAAATTCAAATGAACCTGTTCAAAAGTTTCTTTCTCTTTAATGACCTGAAATTCTACAAACCCTTTTGATGTAAATTTTACTGCATTTGATAATAAGTTATTGATAATTTGATAAATTCGCTTTCTATCAGCATGTAAAATGATATCTTTGACTAAATTGGTTTTATAAATAAATTTTAAGTCTTTTTGTTCACAATGGAATTTGTAGGTTTGAACCAAATATTCAATCATTTTAAATAAAGAAAACGATTCATTTTTAAATTGCAAAGCGTTGGATTCTATCAAGGAAAGTTCCAGTATATCATCGATTAAACTTAAAAGCAATTTAGAAGAATGATGGATCATATCGACATACTTTTGGTTGCTTTCTGTTAAAGTTTGGCTTTTGAGAATTTCTGTTACACCTAAAATCGTAGTTAAGGGAGTTCGCAATTCATGACTGATATTTGTTAAAAATTCTGTCTTTGTTTTATTTGCAAGGATTGCATTTTTTAATATTTTTTTTATTTTTTTGGATTGTAAATAACTTTTGGTTTGATCAATATATATCCCAACATAGGATTCTAAAGTATTTGCAGAAGAAAAAATAGGAAAAACAATCATTTCTACGATTCTTTTTTTTAGTATTAAGTAGCGGATAGTATTTTGCTTTCTCTCTCTAAAAGACTGGATAATCTTAGGATAGATCTTTTTTCTGTTTTTGATTTGTTTTAACATTTTTATAAAAACTTGTTTATTGTTTGACATTTGTTCTTCTGTTAGATTCCAAATTTTCAAAAAGTTTGGACTATAATAAATAATATTCAGATTGGCATCTGTTACAGCAATTCCAAAAGGAGAAACTTCCAAAAGCTTGTTTAATAATTTTGTTTGTTGATCAATTTGTGTTTCTAACTTTTTTTTATTGGATATATCAAGAGCCATTCCTATAATTATTTTTACTTTGCCGTTTTCAAGTACAGGAATCAATTTAGTAAACCAATAGGTAAGTTTACCTTTAATCCAGATTTCCTCTTCATATTCATAAATTCTTTTTGAACGAACACACGTATCATACCTTTTTTTTATCTCTTTAAGATGCATTAGAGGTACCGTATCTTGTAATTCAAAAAGTGTTTTATTCTCTATCTCGCTTAATGCAATTCCTGTCAATTTTTGGTGTGTTGGATTCGTAGTAATAAATTTGTAAATGTAATCATTATCTTTTTCTTCTACTTGAAAAATAAATATAGCCAAATCCGAAACATGAAATAAAACATCCAAATATTGATCCAAATTCATAAAACTAAGTTTTGATTATTTTTTTTCTTTTAAATTGAATATCAATAGAAAAAATAGAGATATGAAAGTAAAATTTTGGGGTGTAAGAGGTTCTGTTCCCAGTCCTATTAAAGGGAATACAATCAAAAACAAAATCAAAGAAATTCTAAAGTTAGCTCGACCATCAGATCTATTAGACGAAAAATCAATCAATCACTTTATAGAATCTTTACCATTTTCCTTAACCCACACGTATGGAGGCAACACAACCTGTTTAGAAATAAGAACAGAAAGGAATGAATTGATCATTATTGATGCAGGAACAGGGATTAGAGAATTGGGAAATCTTTTGTTAAAAGAAGGTTATGGAGAAGGTAAGGGAGAATGTCATATGTTATTTACCCACACCCATTGGGATCATATACAAGGGCTACCTTTTTTCACTCCTTTATACATCAAAGGAAATACCTTTCATATTCATGCTATTTGTGAAAATATCGAAAAAAGATTACAATACCAACATGATTTTGAGCACTTCCCTATCAAATTTGAAAATCTGGCAGCAACTAAAAAATTTTACCAACATAAGGAAGGAGAATTTTTTAACATCTATAATTTAACTATAACCACAAAAGGAATGAAACATCCCGGTGGTTCTTATTCTTATAAAATTATTGAAAATCAAAAAAAATTAATTTTTGGAAGTGATGCAGAATTTCGTTTAGATGACTTAGAAAACTTGGAAGATTATATAGAATATTTTAAGGATGCAGATATTTTGATTTTTGATACACAATACACATTTGAAGAACAATTAACCAAAATTGATTGGGGGCATAGCTCTGCTGCCGTTGCCACAGATTTAGCTTTGAAAGCCAATGTAAAAAATTTAGTTTTGTTTCATCACGATCCTTCCTATTCAGATGAAACTTTAGACGAAGTATTTATGAAATCCAAAAGATACAAAGACATGATCGATTTTGAAAATAAAAAAAAATTAAATATTCACATTGCATACGAAGGATTGGAATTGATCTTATAAAGGATTTAGTTTTTGAATCAGGCCAAGATTTTTTCTGCATTACAGAGAATGTTTATATTTTTTTTCTGAAATGATATAAAAAATTTATAAATTTGTTTTAATTGAAATAAATTTTATCAAGAATCATCCACAAAATCAATATAGATGCTATCGTTATGTCGCATCCACTTGACCTCACATATATAATTATTAGAAGGGAAGAAATTGGGGTAATTCAACTCTAGCTCTCTTTGATTTATTACTATGGATGGTAATAGTGGCACTATATTTTGCCCCCTACTTTCCAACTCCCATTCTAAAAAAACCCTGATGATAAAACTTATAGAGTAACCAGTAGTTAGCCTTAATTCCCAAAATTTCCGCCATAAAGAAGGAGCTATTTTCAATACCACGATTTTATAGCCTTCTTTTTTTGGTTGGTATTGGGTTGTTGCATCTTTCTTAAAGGGTGAAATTTTTAAAGATAAAATTCTTTGTTTATATTTTTCGTACAAATATTCAAGAAAATGATTGAAGTTTGTATAACTTATCATTTTTAATTTTTGGTATAAATCCGGTAGAATATTTAGACTCACTTTGTGCATTTTTATAAAAGAAAATTGAGTTTGATCCCTCATAAATTTTCTATATAAATTAAGGCTTAATTTTTTCTCAAAATTTTTCAAAAAAGAAATAGAAACTTATCTATTTTTTTAAATATTTCCCTATTTGAAACGAATACTTTTGAATTTCATTTAAAATAAAATTTATGAAATTCTTTCCCTAATCATTTTATAAGCTTTAATTTGAAAAAAAATTTTTAGTTTCTTGTTTTTAAATTTTTTATAAATTAATCTTTTGTATCCAAAATCAGATTTAATAAATCTTGATGAATAAAAGGATTGCTTGCAACTAAAAGAGGGTCATTGAGTGTATAATCCTCTCCATTTTGATTGGAGACTAAACCACCTGCTTCTTTTACAATTACAATTCCTGCACAAGTATCCCACGCAGACAAATTCCATTCATAATGGCCATCAAATCTGCCCTCTGCTACCCAACAAAGATCTAAGGCAGCAGAACCTGTTCTTCTTAATCCTCTTGTATGTTTAAGAACTTGCTTTATAGTATTTGATAAAACATCTAAGATTTCTGATTTATTGTAAGGAAAACCCGTTACAAGTACACTTTCTTTTAAATTTTTGGTCTTAGAAATGGATATAGGTTTGTGATTTTTAAAAGAACCTTCCTTATACACAGCCCTATATATATCATTCCCCACTGGCAAAAAAACGAGTCCACCAACAGGAAAATCTTTGTATAAAAGTCCGAAAGACACAGCAAACAAGGGAATTTTGTGGGCATAATTTACCGTTCCATCAAGGGGATCAATACACCAAGTAAAGTTTGATTCTTCCATATTGAGTTTGGGTAAATCTTTAATCAATGCTTCTTTTTTGCCTGATTCTTCGGATAAAATTTCATCTTGTGGGAATTTAGTTTGGATAAAATGTAAGATAGTTTGTTCAGAAAGAAAATCTGCTTTTGTGACAATATCTACATCGCTTGATTTATATTGAACCTCTAAATTTTCTTCTTGTAGTTCCAATAAAATCCTTTTTAATTCAGGCAATAGACTTTCAATCGCATCTAATCTTTTATGGATTTCTTTCTTAATATCTTGCGAAAATATGGGCTCTATCATAATAGTTTAATGGACACATTGGCAATCCTGCCCACACCCCATAAATTCTTTTTCTTTCTTCGAATGGTTGATTGCAATTGGTTGAAAGTATCTTTTTGTATTTACGGAATTACAGTTAGGACATTGTACTGATTTAGTATTTTCCAAATCTTTTACAGATAGTTTTACCGTCATTAAAGTTTTACAATCTTCACATTGAAAATCATAATATGGCATATTTTACATAAAATTTAAAAACAACTCTTAATCAACTCTTTTTTTACCTTAAAATTCTTCTTAACTAAAAAGATTCCAAAAATCCAATGCAACCTACCCCGTTCCAGTAATTCAGAAAACCCTTGATTTTTTAATCAATTTACAAATCTTTTCTTTTAAGCTATGTTTCTTTTTCAACTTTTTATCCTCAGTTGGTTTAGTCTTCTGCCTTTGTTAGGCATGGGTTATGCAGCATTTTTACTTTTTGGACCAGAGTATTTTGTATTTTATTATGTATTTATAGGTATACCTTCAGCAATCATTGCTATTATATTATCTGCAAACCAAATTGCTATAAAATTTTTGGAAACAACGAAAACAAATTCATTTATATTCTTTTTTTTACAGATAGGTTCTTCTCTAATAGAAGCTTATTTTTTTAAAAAAAATCTTTTAGAAGATTATGTGAATCGTACTTTAATTTTTGATTTTACAGTTCTTGCTATAATTACTTTTTTTGAACTTAGAGACTTTTTGGGAAATTTCGAATTTATAGGGAAGCTCTTTTATATAATCAGTTACTTATTTATTTATGTATTCCATTCCTTTGTTTTGGTATATTTTTATTTTAAAAATATTCAAAATACTGAAAAACTCAGTAAATCCGTTAGTTTTGTAATGATAATTCTTTCTCAAGTAGCTTACTATCTTTTAATAAGAAAAAAAAGAAATCCTTTGGAGCTTGAAAAGCATTTTAAAGAGTAAATGTTTGGATAGGAGTTTTATAGATTTTTAAGGACTAAAATTCAATTTTTAGAAAAATAAGTCTTCTTTGGAAAAAGTATAAAGCTTTTTAAATCCAATCAAATATTGTTTGATTGGATTTTCTTGCTTGCATTCAATTCAAATAAAAAAAAGTTTGCTTTATGGAACCAAAGTTTTTTCAGTATTTGGCACAAGAGAAAGCAGTAGAAAACACCCCACCAACAATTAACCAGCAACCGTCTTTGTTTACTGCCTACTATCCATTGTTGATGATTTTGTTGGTGTTTGCATTTTTGTATTTCTTTTCTATTAGACCACAAAGGAAAGAAGAAAAAAGGAGACAACAAATGTTGAGCTCTTTAAAAAAAGGAGATGTAGTAGTAACCCAAGCAGGGATTGTAGGATCCGTCCATTCTATAAAAGAAGATACAGTGATTTTAAAAATTGGAGATAACGCTAAATTAGAAGTATTGAAATCAACAATTTATGATTTAAGAAACCAAAATTTATCCACACAAACAGCAATCTCTAAAGAAGAAAAAAAATCTTAAGTATGCGCAAGTTTTGCTTTGTATTTGTTCTCTTTGGATTCAATTTATATCCACAAGAACCTGACTTAACAACTCAAAAAATTTACAATGAAGTTATACCAGGATTTAAGCAAGATCACCAAGAGCAAAAGGAGCAAGGCAATATTATAGAAGATCCCAAAATCAATCAAGATAAAGAAAGGGAAACCCAACATAAACAACAAAATATTTTTGAAAATTTTTTTGAAAATAAAACTTACCTAAACCTAACTCTTTTGTTTGTTTTAATTATAATTTTTGTGATTTATAGATTCAGAAGGTAAAAAAATGAAAAAACTATTAGGAAAAACTATCCTTACGATTGGAATTTTAGCAATCAGTTTTCTTTTGCTTCTTCCTAACTATGCGATTAGGAAAGTTGAAATTCATTTTTTAGACTACATCCGAGATAAAGAAGGGAAAAAAATAGAAATATCAAAAGAAGAAAAGAAAAGATTCCTTGAAGACGAAAAAACTTTAAAAAGTTTTTTCAAAAATCCCATTTGTTTAGAAAAAGATCCTATTCAAGAAAATAAATGTACTATAGAGGAAAGGTTTATATCTCCTACAAAACTAAATGAATTCAACCAAGCATTCCCTGAACGAATTGATAGCAAAAAAACAAAAATTTTACCACATGCAATGGAACAATTTTTTGGATTTCTTACCGAAGGAGGAATCAAAAAATTATCATTAAAACTTGGATTGGATCTACAAGGAGGTATGAGGGTTGTTTTTCGTGCAGATTATGAATCCTACTTGCAAAAATTAGAAGAAAAATATAAACCTTTACTCCTTGAATTGCAAGAGAAATTAAAAGATCCCAAAATTTCAGAAAATGAAAAAGAAGAAATACAAACAAGGATCCAAAACATCCAAATAGGATTAGAACTTTCAGAATCAAAACGATTGGAATTACTTGACGAAGCTCGCTCTATTATAGAAAAAAGATTATCCAATCAAAACTTAACAGAACCAGAATTAAGAATCCAACCCGCCAGTTATAGTATAAACGTAGATTTGCCTGGTATAGGAAACTCTACTGAAGTTTTAGAAATCATAAAAAGCACAGTGGCAGTTGAATATAGATTGGTTAATGACGAAGCAACAGCAAAACTAAATACAGAGGAATTTTTTCCTTATATCCGCAAACTACAAGAAATTTATAAACAAGAACATCCAGATTTCTTCGAAGCAAAAAAGGTATTAGAAGAAGTGTACCAAAAATCCCAATTAACAGAAAAAGATGGGAAAATTTTTCTTTATTGGCGCAAAAGCCGAACAGGACAGGGGAAGTATTTACCATATGAATTTAGGGTTTTAGGTCCCGTAATTTTAGATGGAAGCGATATGGCCGATGCTAGAGAATCTATAAATCAAAATAGCGTATGGTATCAGGTGCATTTTGTACTAACAGCAGAAGGAGCACAGAAATTTGCAAAAATTACAAAGGAAAACATTGGCAAAAAATTAGCGATTCTTTGGGGAGACAGAGTTATTTCAGATCCTGTAATCCAAGGTCCAATTGTAGGTGGAAATGGAGTCATTACGGGACAATTTGAATTAAAAGATGCCAGAGAAATTGCAAGTGTTATACGGGAAGGTGCATTGCCTTTACCATTAGAAATCATTTCTGTTTCTTATGTGGGACCTTCCTTAGGTCTGCAATCCATAAAAACGGGAGTTTATGCAGTAATAATTGGATTTTTATTGGTGAATGTTTTTATGATTCTTTATTATAAAATTGCTGGTATAATCGCAACATTTGTTCTTATCTATAACCTAATTTTACTTTCTGCAATCTTAACATTATTAGAATTTACTTTAACCTTACCAGGATTTGCTGGTTTAATTTTAACTGTTGGGATGGCTGTAGACGCAAATGTGATCATATACGAAAGAATACGAGAACAATTGAGAAATGGAAAGTCTATTTCTTTTTCTATTGATGCAGGTTTCGCAGATTCTTTTTGGACCATTTTAGATGCGAATATTACAACTCTAATAACGGCAATCATACTATATTATACTGGGGACGGTCCTATCCAAGGATTTGCAATAACCTTATTTTTTGGATTATTAACTTCTTTATTTACGTCTTTATATGTGTCTCGATATCTATTTGATATTTTACTTACAGTTTTTAAAATCAAAACCTTAAAAATAGGGAAAGGTTTTCCTATAGGAGTAACCAATGAAAATCTTAGAAAATAGAAAATTTTTTCTTATGTTTTCTCTTTTGCTTGTAGTTTTATTCTATAGCATTACCTTCGGATATTATAAAGGGTTTGCTAAATCCATAACCTTTGATGGAGGAATACGAATTACATTAATACTTCCCAAAGAAAAAGAAAAAAAATTTATAGAAACCAAACTCAAAGAATCAGGATTCAAAGAATTTATAGTAAGATTGGTAGATCCAAAAGAAAATAAATACGACATCGAATTTGGGCCCGAAGTCAGAGAAGAAATTAGAAAGCAAGTAAAGGATGACAAAAAAATTACAGAGGAGTTAGAAAAAAGGATACTACCCAATTTAGAAATACCAGTGGAAAATATAATTTCGCGAGAAATCATATCCGCAAGTTATGGTTCAAATCTTTTTAAAATTTCTTTAAAAGCATTGGTATGGGCAATCATTTTGATTACAGTTTATGTATCTTTTCGATTTCGCTTTTCTTTTGCTTTAGGTGCAACCATAGCCTTAATCCATGATTTAGTAATTACGATAGGTTTTATTGGTGTTTATCGCATTCAACCTTCTATACCTGTTGTGGCTGCAATCCTAACTTTATTGGGATATTCCATTAACGATACCATCATCATTTTTGATAGAATTCGAAGCAAAATGAAAGACGAAGCAGATTTACTCAATTTTACTTTATTAAATTCTGCAATTGTAGAAACATTTTCGCGAACTATAATTACTTCTTTTTTAACCGCATTATCCTTAATTGCTATTATAATCATTAACGCAGAAACTCTAATTGACTTTTCTTTAATTCTGATTTTTGGAATTCTTATAGGAACCTATTCTTCGATTTTTATAGCTACCCCTGTTATGTATTACTATGAAAGATTTAGACAATCAAGAACTCATAAATCTACCATTTGAATGGTATACAAAACTTTGGCAACTTTCTATAGAAGCAATAGGAAGAACTTCTCCTAACCCAGCTGTTGCTTGTATTATAACAAAAGGTAAAAAAATTCTTGCTTATGGAGCAACAGAACCTTTAGGGCAAAGGCATTCAGAAGTTGTAGCTATCGATTCTTTTTTATCTCTTTATAAAGATCAATTAGAAAATTTTAAAAACCAAATCTATTTAATTGTAACCTTAGAACCTTGTTCCACTTATGGAAAAACACCCCCCTGCACTCTTAAAATCAAAACTCTTAAACCTTACATAAAAACAATCATAGTAGAAAACTATGATATAAATTTAAATAAATCGGGATTTTATTATTTAATAAACGAAGGCTTTGACATAAAAAAAAAAGAGATTTTTAGAAAACCTCATTTCGCATTACATTCTTTTTATAATGTAGTTAAAAAAAAAAGCCACAATATTTGATAAAAATCGCAACAGATTCAATCGGTTTCGTGGGCTCTAAATTACAAAGAATTTCTATTACAGGATTCAAGGGTCAGTTTTTTACACAACTTTTACGTGCAAAAGTTGATGCAGTAATTGTAGGACCTGCAACCACAGCAATTGATCAGCCTAATTTAAATTTCCGCTGGGAACCATTTGATCAAAACTTTTTGGATTCCATTCAGAATTATAAAAATTCTTTTTTGAAAGAATCTAAACTAAATTACCAAGTAAGCTCCCAATACTACGATGAATTTTTACGGGGATTATGGATTTTTTATAAGGACATTATAAATTCCACTTATATTTTTCACTATCAACCTATTCGAATCTTTATATTGGGAAGATATTTTGATTCTTTTATAAATTTTTTAGAAAAACAAAAGCAACTCGAAGAAAGCACCAAACAAAAATTTTATTTTTTCGTTCAAAAGAAATATAAAGAACACTATAAAAATTTTGATCATGATAAAAATCATTTTATAGATTCTCCCAATTTGGATGACGAGAACTTTTTTAAATTTTTAAACGAATTTTTAATAGAAAAAAATGTTCAAAAAGTGCTTTTCGAAGCAGGAGTTTATTTTTTTGAAAAACTATTTTCTTATATAGAACCAGAAGATTTTATCTATCATGTAAAAAAAGAAGAAACAGTTTTGAATAAATCTCTTAAACAACCTATTTTTTGGGATAAAAGCAAATACAACCTAATTTTAAAAGATAAACTTCTTTTAGGCGATCATACAATTTATTCTTTACGAAAACTTTCAACCAACTTTTTCTGATATTATGAATCTTGGCTTAAAAGAAAAATTAAAAAGAGATTTTTTAGAATCTTTAAATCCTGAACAAAGAAAAGCAGTAGAGCATTTCGAAGGTCCTCTTTTGGTTTTTGCAGGTGCTGGTTCAGGGAAAACAAAAGTGATTACTCATAGAATCGCATATTTGGTTCGCATTAATGATGTAAACCCTTCTCATATTTTAGCAGTAACTTTTACTAACAAAGCAGCTGAAGAAATGCGAAATAGAGTGCAATTGTTGATGGGTCCTTATTCAGAAAAAATTACAATAAAGACTTTTCATAGTTTAGGATTGCAAATTATAAGAGAGAATTATAAATTGTTAAATTTAGATGCTAATTTTAGTGTGTATGATACTTCTTCTCAAAAAAATTTAGCTAAAAAAATTTTAAAAGAATTCAAAGTTAGAGAAGATATGATTTCTCCTTCTGAAATTCTTTATAAAATTCATTATGCCAGGGATGAATTTTTAGAACCTGAGGATTTATCAAATAAATATCCCGATTACCCTTATTTAGACTTATTCTATGACTTTTACAAAAGTTATATTGCTGAACTAAGAAAAAATAACGCAGTAGATTTTAGTGACTTACTATTTGAATCTGTAAAAATTTTAAAAAATCATCCTGATATTTTAAAAAACTACCAAGAAAGATGGAAATTCTTAATGATAGATGAATACCAAGATACGAATTATGTACAATATTTATTATCAAAATTGATTTCGGGAAAATACAAAAATATAGTAGTAGTGGGTGATGATGACCAAACCATCTATTCTTGGAGAGGAGCGCGGATTGAAAATATTTTAAGTTTTCATAAAGACTTTGGCTATACAAAAATCATAAAGTTAGAAGAAAATTACCGAAGTACAAATGAGATTTTGAAATTAGCAAATCGAGTAATTTCCAAAAATAAAAATAGAAATCCTAAAAAATTATTTTCTAAGATCAGTAGTAAAGAGAAGCCAGAGCTATATGAACTCCTTACAGAATACGAAGAGGCAGAATTTGTAGTAAAAAAGATTAAAGAAAATTCTCCTCCAATTCCTCTTAGAGAAATAGCAATTTTTTATAGAATCAACGCACAATCAAGAATTTTCGAAGAAGTACTAAGAAAGCACCAAATCCCCTATGTGATTTATGGAGGCTTTAAATTTTACGAAAGAAAAGAAATAAAAGATATATTAAGTTATCTTCAATTTATTAATAATCCTAAAGATTTCGATGCATTTGAAAGGATGATAGAAAATCCACCAAAAGGAATTGGAGAAAAAACCTTACAACAAATCAAAGAATTTGCAGATAAAAATAAAATACATTACTTAAATGCTATTCAAAGCTTAATAGAAAGCAATGCATTAAAAAACCAAAAGATAAAAGAATTTTATAATAAACTCATTAAATGGTTTGAACTCTCTAAAAAAAGTTTATCTGAATTATTAGATAGTATCGTTAAAGATTCTCAAATGATTTCCTATTACGAAAGAAATTTAGATCCCGAAAGTGTTTCCCGAATCGAAAATATAAAAGAATTTTTAAAAAGCATTTCAGAATACGAAGAAAGAAAAAAATTGCAAGGAGAAGAAGTAAGTCTTTCTCATTATTTACAAGAAATTTCACTACTAACTAACGAAGATATTTTAGAAGAGCAAAAAAATTCTGTAAATTTAATGACTTTACATAATGCTAAAGGGCTGGAATTTACTTTAGTTTTTATTACAGGTTTAGAAGATGGAATTTTACCCCATCAGTTCTCCATAGAAGAAGAAAAATTAGAAGAAGAAAGAAGGCTATTTTATGTAGGAATAACACGAGCAAAAAAAAAATTGTATTTAACCTATTGTATGCAAAGAAAAAGGTATGGTTCTTACGAAAATTCCAAACCTTCTAGGTTCATCGAAGATCTAAAATCTGATTCTGAATACTTGTTAAAAAAAAATATGATTTCAAGAAGCCTGAATCACTCCAAAAAAGTAAAAAATCTATACAAAAGTTGGTTTTATAAATCGTAACAAAAAGATTAAAAAATAGATTGCTAAAATTTTTTTCCCTCAATAAAAGAATTTACAAAAATTTCTTGTTTTTAATAATATAAACAAAAAAATTTTACCCATGATACAAAAATTAAAGAAGAGTGTTTTTTTGTTTTATATTTTTTCATTTTCTATTTTTTCTCAAAATTTGAACATCTTTAATAATTTACCTAGCGTGGGGTTTGAACTCAAAAATCCGAAACTTCGTATAGGAGCCTATTCTACAAAAGACAAAGAACCATTTTTTATTAGTGAATTGGAAAAAAACCAAGGTTTGTTAGACAACTACAATTCACAAGAATGGAAAGAGATTACTATGCCTTTTGAATTTAAAAAAATTCAAGGAAAAGAGAAAATAACTGCTATATCTATTTTGTATGAATTTGAAAAAAAAGATTTGAATTTTGATTATCAAAATAAAGAAGTCTCTCTCCATATCCCTTTTTTTACAGTAAATTCAGAGATCTTTGTAAATGGGAAAAAATTAGCAAGTTTTGGCAAAATTGATTTTAAAGAACAGAAATATCTAAAAGTGGATTATCGTAGGCATGCCATCATAAAAATACCTTCTGAAATTTTAAAAGAAAATAACGAGGTCATTGTTGTTTTATATACAATATATCCTGACAATTTACGCTTAGAAGAAATCACCAATGACATTCCTATAAGTATAAGTCTTTATTCAGAGCACCTAAAAATTCACTTAGATACTATGCAATTTATGTTATTATTTTTATATTTCTTTGTTGGTGCTTATCATTTACTTTTATATATTAAAAGACCAAAAGAAAGGTATAATCTTTGGTTTGGTTTGTTTTGTATATTTATTGCTTTTTACTACATTACAAGAAGCAATTATGTATATATTTTAGCATCCCAGTTCAATTTAGACAGTTTATTTATAACGAAGTTCGAATATAGTATACTCTTTCTTGCATCCATATGGGGTGTTCTTTTTTATGAAGAATTTCATTATAATAAGATTACCATTTTTGCAAAATTAATAAGTATTGTGGTTTTGATTTATTCTCTTTCGGTTTGGTTTGTTCGTTATTATTATGCAACAGAAATTTTAGGTTTTTGGCAAAAAACTGCTTTGGTTCTGATATTTTATAGCCTAGGAATTGTGACTTATTTTTCTTTTAAGAAAAATAAAGATTCCCTAAGACTCCTTTTTGGAATGTTAATTTTTGCCATTACTGTGACCTTAGATATCTTAGGTGCAATGGAAGTGGGGGTAATGGGATTAAAAAATTTACAACTTACAAGGTATGGGTTCTTTATTTTTCTAATCGGAATTGCTTTTGTTTTAGCAAATAAATTTTTACGAGTATACAAAGAAGTAGAAGATCTAAACTTACATTTGGAAGAAAAAGTAAAAGAAAGAACACAAGAACTAAAAAATTCTTTGGAACAAATTCAAAAATTAAAAGAACAACAAGATGGAGATTACTTTTTAACTTCTCTTTTGATTCAACCTTTAATATATATAAATGTAGATTCAGAAGTAGTACAAGTAGAACAATATATCAAACAAAAAAAAGAATTTCAATTTCGAAAATGGCAAAAAGAAATTGGTGGAGATATAATTATTGCACAGTCTATTAGACTTAAAAATAAACCTTATGTTTTTGTTTTTAATGGAGATGCAATGGGTAAATCTTTACAAGGGGCAGGAGGTTCTCTAGTCGCAGGTGTTATTATCAAAGCAATCTTAACTAGAACTTTGCTTTATTCAGAAAACCAAAATAAATATCCAGAAATTTGGCTTAAGGAATTATTTGTAGAAATCCATAAAGTTTTTGAATCCTTTGATGGTTCTATGCTGATTTCTGGTTGTTTAGCACTTTTAGACGAAATCTCTGGCATATTATATTACATTTACGCAGAACATCCCTTCCCTGTTTTATACAGAAATGGGAAAGCAGAATTTCTCAATACAACTACAGAATATAAAAAATTTGGCACACCGGGTTTGATCGGTAAAATATCAATTTTGCTTGCAAAATTAGAACCTAATGATGTTATCTTTTTTGGATCCGATGGGAAAGACGATTTAATATTATCAAAAAATGGAAAAGAATATATAAACGAAGACGAAACTTTATTCCTAAAAATTATAGAAGAATCCAATGGAAATTTAAATACCATTATCGATAATATTAAAAAAACTGGACAATTAATGGACGATATAAGTATAATAAAAATCACATATAAAATTGGAGAAAAAATCCAAACTCTTAAAGAAGATCATGATTTACAAGAAATAAAAAAAAATATAGGAATTTATAAACAAGAAAAGGATTTAAATAAATTAAAAGAGTATTTAGAAGAAATTAATAAAACAGCTCATAATGTTTTTTGGATCACAAAAGAATTGATTCTTATTTATTTTAAATTGGAAATGTATTCCAAAGTAATTACAGAAGCAGAACAATATATAGAAGTTTATCCACACGATAACGAAATATTGTTTTTGTTGGAAAGGGCGTATCTATATACCAAAAACTACGAAAAAGCTTTAGAAATTGCAAAGAGGTTAGATCTAAGGAATCCCAGAGATCCTCTAAATTTAATCACTTTAACAGATTGTTATAGATTGTTAGGAGATAAGAAAAAAGCAATGAAATCTTTAAATCGTTTATTGGATGTTGCACCCGAAAGGGAAGAAACTAAAAAACTAAAGCAGTTCCTTTTAAATCATTAAAATATCCAAAAATTCTAGTTTACTAAAAAATAAACAAAGACAAATGAAATTAAAATTCAATTTGGTTTTATTTATATAGCCCTTTTTCGGTTTCTTTTGCTTACAAAATTTTCAGTAAATGGAATTTCCAATCTAGCAATTGTTTTGTCTTTTTCTATAATAATTCTAAAATAATTGGGATCGATCCCTTCTCCTTTTAGCAATATGATTATAAGAGCAAGTCCTAATCCCGCTCCTTCTGATTCTCCCGACATTGCTTGATCCATATAAAATTCTGCCAAATCATTATACCCCATAGATTTTTTTAATTTCTCTCTCATTATTTTTTCTTCTTGTGCTGCTATTGTAGAATTATTAATCACTTCTATTCTTAATCCATCTTGATCAAATTCAAAATCTATAAGGACATAAAGACCTTTTTGTTTTGCCTTTTTCCCATATTCAATAGCCATTTCCTCACTAAAATTTTTTTTATATTCTTCCATTCCCTTTTTGTAATCTTCTTCGTTAAAAATATTATAATTATGGTCTTCGAAAAAAATTCTTTTTTGATTTGCTTTGCATCCATTGATAACAAGTTCCTTTAAAATGGTATACAAGGAATGGATATACCTTTCATGTTCAGTTTTTTTTAAGATACTTTCCAATGCATATTTAATATGCTTTTCTACCGTTTCTGTCATCCTATGGGTTTTTAAAACCAAGTATTTACCATTTTTTATCGCAATTTCTATATTTTCATTGATTTTTTGCAATACAATATCTTCTGACATCGTACAAATTTTTTTAAATAGAAAAATTAGATCAAGAACTTTTTTATTTTTGTTTGTAATATAATACTAAAAAATAATCATGGAACTTATGAAGTTGGTTTTAGTAAGACATTCAAGAGCTTATGAATCAAATCAAGACCCTGAAAGAAATTTAACTGACGAAGGGATTAGAGAAGCAAAAACAACTGCAAAATTTTTACAAAAAACCAATTGGAAATTTTCAGCTATTTATACATCCCCATTAAATCGTGCATTGCAAACAGCAAATATTTTACAATCTTCCTTATCTTGTGATGTTGTACCAAAAAAAGATTTATCACCAAATTTGGCAATAAATCATTTTAAAGAATTTTTGACAAATTTTTCTTTATCAGAAAATTTAGTTTTTGTTTTACATATGCCAGACATTTCCTGGATTGCCTCTCATATTTTAAATATACCAGAACAAAATCTATTTTTTTCTACTGGAGCCACTATGGGAATCAATATCCAAGAAATCACACCTATTCCCAAAGGTATATTAATTTTCTTATACCAACCCGAAATGCTGGAATCAATTCAATAAAAAACGTACTCTTTTTTATCGAGCGAAAATTCATTTAACTTTTTCTATAATGCTTTTATAGACAGGAAAGATAGCTTTAAACTACAGAAAAGACCTGAATATTTGCTTAAAATATCTTCTCATACGATTGGTATTGGAGAAATCAATTTTTTTTAATTTAATCAAAATTCCTAAAGGTAGCAAATATTACGAAAAGATTCTTTTTAAAGGTTATAAAAGGCTCGAAACAAAACTGATGGTTCCTATCGAAAAATTTTTTGAAAGGAAAGATGCCATACAAGCTTTGTTGCATTCTATAGAATTAAATAAAAAAACTTTTATAAAATAATTTTAAAAATTA
This sequence comes from Leptonema sp. (in: bacteria), assembly GCA_046291925.1. Lineage (GTDB taxonomy): Bacteria > Spirochaetota > Leptospiria > Leptospirales > Leptonemataceae > SKYB61. The sequence goes on from JBKBRY010000001.1 coordinate 118,210, forward strand.
ATTTTCAATTTTGAATTTACATAGAATGAGGAATCAAAAAAGGTGTTTTTATGTTTATGAATCAAGATGCAGAAAAGCTTTTAGAAAATTTTGCGCCTATCAAATCTGAAATAGAAAAGAATTACATCAAAAAAAGACAAATATTCCTTTGGGGTGTTGTAGATGATAAGTCCGCACAATATGTTGTGGATCGATTGCTGTATTTAGATTCCATCGATCCGGGTAAAGACATTTATCTATTTATCAATAGCCCCGGAGGCGTAATTACATCGGGTATGTGTATTTTTGACACTATGCAAATGATTCGGTCGCAAGTAGCAACAGTATGCATGGGGCTTGCAGCCAGTATGGGTGCTTTATTGCTATGTGGTGGTGCGAAAGGGAAAAGGTATGCTTGGGCACATAGTAAAATCATGATCCACCAGCCTTTAATTTCAGGTCAAATCGTTGCACCTGCAATTGATCTTAAAATCCATGCACAAGAAATAAAAAAAACACGAGAAGAATTAAATAAAATCATTTCAGAAAGAACAGGAAGAAGTTTAGAACAAGTAGAAAAAGACACCGATAGAGATTACTATATGAGTGCTGAGGAAGCTTTAGAATATGGGATTATTGATAAGATTATGTCTAAGCTATAAAATTACAATTTAAAAAATAAATTTTAACACAAAATAGTATAATTCTAAGAAATAAGGCAAATTGTTATAAATTTTTCTTTAATGGTGATGCTTTTTTTGACTTCGCTTGTACCAATCGCTGGAGTTCTTTAACATTAGGAATTACCACTTTATCAGGATAGAGATCAATTCTTCCTTGTTTTACTAGATTCATTACATAGGTATTTACTTCTCGAATGGGTAAACCACACCAATTTGCTATATCATCAACACTTACTTGCAAAGAAACTTGGTTCAATTGAGTCAAATTGGGATTTGATTCTATCAACATTAACAGAACATCAATTACACGGATCATAGGATCCGTAATCAATAGATTCTTTAATCTTCTTTTTGCATCATAAATTCTTTTAGTAAATATCAAGAGCAAATTAAATACAATTTGTGGATGTTGTTGGATCAAGAAATTAAAATTTTCTTTATTAAGCTCTAAGACTTTCACGTCATTAATTGCGATAGCAGAGGCACTTCTTGGTTGTTCTTCTAAAATTGCCATTTCTCCAAATATACTACCTTCCATAATTACATCTAAGGTTTTTTGAGTTTTTCCAAAAATTTTGACAATTTTAACTTTTCCTTTGATAATGATAAATAAACTATTTCCGGGTTCCCATTCACAAAAAATCATCTCTCCCGGTTTAAATTCTTTACCAAATTTCTGAAACAAACTTTCCGATATTTCCATAAAAACGCCTTTTAAAGGATCCTGATTTAAAATTATAATATCTTAAAATAAAACCTATCATAGTAAAACATCATAATTTTGATAGAGCTGCTAATCTTTGCTTAGCTTGTTTGGTAATTTCGTCTTCTGGTTTTAGTAATAAAACTTTTTTGTAAAACATAGAAGCTTTTTCTTCATTTTTTAGTAACTCAAAGGTCAAGGCTGCCTGAAACAATGCATTTTTTAGATATTTACCCTGAGGATAATTTTTTAAATAATTTAAAATCTGTTCTAAACCTGCCTTATAGTTTTTTAATAAAATTAAAAGTCTGCCTTTTTCGAAGTGAAAAAAATCCAAAAATTCTTTATCCGTAGCAAATTCTCTAATATTCTCCGATTCTAAAAGTAAGTCGTAGGCTTCTTTAACTTGATTGTTATTGATTAAATGATTGATTCTTTCTTTTAAATTGGGAACAGTAATATTTTGTATTTCCATTTCTAAAGAGGGTCCTTCCTCATCTGGTAACTGAAATAAATCTTTGTCTACAGGACTTAGAGTTTCTTTTACAAAAGATTCATCTTCATAAGAATCATAAAGTTTTTTGGCATAATCTTCCAAAGAAGGAATATCAATAGGATACATATCTCCCTTTCTTGTTTTTCGTAATAGCAATTCGGCTCTTTCTTTAAATTTACCTGTGGGATAATAAACTAAATATTTCTCGAAAACGTACTCTGCATGTTGTATATTCCCTGCAATATAAAAAGATTCTCCAACATTCATTAATTCAAATTCGAGATCTTTAATTGAATCTACTTTTAAGATCTCTCTTATTTTTGAATGGATTTCCCTTAACTCATTAGAAAAAACTCTAGACATTTGTAATACCAATCTTGTATTTTCCAATGCAATTTTACGAAATTCATCAAGCTTTAGTAAAATTACTCTTGCTTTACCTAATACTTGTGCTGTTTCTTCCCTAGGATAATTTCCCAAAGAAGATTTAACACCAAAAAATTCCCCAGTTTTTACAAGATATTTTTCTTCTTTTGTTCCATCTAAGGAACTATAAATTAAAACCACTTGACCTGATTGTAAAAGATAAATAAAATCACTTTTATCTCCTTCGAAGTAAATAATAGCACCTTTTGTATATTCTTTAATCGTTGGCATAATTTTTAATTAAAAAAAGGAAATTGAATTTCTTTTCCTAATTTTAGAAAAATCTCTTTTATTTTGTTCGTAAAACCTTTTTTTATAAATCTTTCTTCTTTTCCTACAAAAACTTTATCGTATTCTATTTGCATCAATTCAAATATTTCTTTAAACTCTTGACTTGCGTATAAGGGAACCCCTCTTTGGACTACAAGAAGAATTTTGTTTAAGTCTAATTTCGTTATAAATTCAAAACTTTTTGGAGAAATTTCGTTAAGGATTATAAAATCAGAATAATACGATTCTTCTATTTTTCCCTTTTTTTTTAACCCAAATACATGGATTGGATTATCAATCAACATTTTTAAAATATTGCTTTTGTCCTCAATATATTTAGAAGCTACTTGAATCGTAGAAAGAATATTTTTGCTTCCTTGCATAGAGCTTCCACTCCCTAAACAAACACTGATTCCCTGTTGCAAGATTTTTTGAATAGGAATGGTTTTTCCAAATAGAATTTCGTTAATCTCTGGACACCAAACAATTTTACTATTAGAATTTTTGATTAACTGAATATCTTCTTCATCGATGCTAATGCCTGCAATCAATACAGTATTTTCAGACAAAACACCCATTTCGTATAATTTTTTCACAGAATTTTTACTCTCTTTATCGAATCCTTCCCCTACTCTAATCAAAAAGGGTAAATGATTTTTTTTTGCATATTCAAACTCTGCTCTAATTCCTTTACCCCAGTTTAATGAATAAGAACACGGAGAATGTGTTATTCCAAAATCACTTAAGATTTCTATATCTAAATTATCGATTAGATCCTCAAAAACAAATTTAGGTATATGATCCACAACAAAACCAACTCCAGAAATAATATTTTTATATGCTCCCAAAAAATATAAATCTTCTCTATCTAAAAGCAATCGCTCCTTAAATAAATCCGACGTTTTTAATTCATTATCCCATTCCAACCAATTTCGGTATACTTTTTTCTTACCTGTATAGGGTAAATAAGTTGCGAATAAATTATCATAACTATTAACAAAGGAAGGTAGCACAGTTCTACCATGTAAGTTGATGCTAAAGTCTACAGTTTTAGAATCCATAAAAAATTTGTCCTCACAAACAAAAAACTCATAATCGGGAAGAATCATTTCCGATGTGGCATATGTTGCATTATAAATATTCCAGTTCATTTTTTGTCTAATTATCGGACAGTCTGGAATCAGAAATCCATTATTAGAATTTTTTTTTAAATAATTACTTAAAGAAAAGAGATGATTAATAAGTTTGCCTTTGGGATAAGAAATTTTTTTTGGTTTCTAAAAAGCTTAAGGAATCAAAATGCTTAAAGTCAAGTATTTTGTTTTAATCATTATTTTTGGTGTTTTCTCTATAAGAGCCCAAGAAAAGCAACAAACAAGTTTTCAAAGACCTGATTTCGACTTTAATAAATGGTTTCTTCTAATCAGCCCCTTTTGGGGAGAAGTTTCGAATTTAAATCAGATTCCCTTTCGAGTTATCCAACAAAAATCAAACGGTTTCATAGACTTTCATAGTAGTAGTAAAAGCTTTTCTGGTACGGGAAAAGGAAGCGGAGTGGAATTATTAGCGTTTAAGGAAAATTGGCAAGTTTTATTCGTAAATTTTAATTTTCCTATGTATCCCAATTCTGATTTTATCAAACCAATAGATGGTTGGCAAAGGATACAAACAAAAGTTACGGGTAATGTGTTGTATTTACGTTATACCTTTTTAAAAAATAACCCTATTCAACCTTTTATTGCAATGTCTCACTTTCAGGGTTCTGGACCCCATGATTATTCTATAGTAGATCAATTTTTATTGTATAGCTACTTTACACAAAAATGGATATTCTTTCCAAAAGTAGATGTAAAGATCTATGTAGAAGATCCCAATCCTCAAGTTGGCTTAAGTTTTAAACTGCCAATACAAAATTGGAAGATAGAAACAGTTTACTCTTATGGATTCGAGAGGGTAATCACAAATTTAAAAACTACAATTGGTAAAACAATGAATCCTTTTCCTTTGAATAATTTTTACCAAGAATTATTAGAAAAGTCATATGATTTTTCTGATCCCGATGATTGGATTTACCCTTTGAATGTTACTTTTCGTAAAAAGTATTTTGCCAACCGCTTGGGACTTTCACTATTTATGGACTATAGAAGATTTATTTCTTTAAGAATAACTGTTAGAAGGGATCTTACCTTTAGTCGTTGGGTTTCGAATGCTGTTTTTAGTTTGATTTTTTCGAAATACTTTGGACTCAATTACTTCTACGAATACAGCGAAAGGAGTGTAGGAACAATTCGGTATTGGCTTATAGGTCCTACGTTTATTTTCCAGATTTGAACTTTCTTTTCTTCTTAGAAGAAATCCAATGATGTAGAAGAACCGGCACCGCCCTGCTCTCCCACACAGCGAACCGTGCAGTACCATCGGCGAAGAAGGGCTTAACTTCCGTGTTCGGAATGGGAACGGGTGTATCCCCTTCTCTATTGGTGCCGTTATAGACCAAAATTTTATTTTGTTTTTCTTTGTCAATCAAAATATGATTTTTATAAAGTTGTTAAATAGAAAAATTTTTTTATTGTTTTAACCTAATTTGGATCTAATTACGATTGGCAAAATGCTTTTTTTTATTTATCTTTCAAAAAAGATGAAAAGATATCTATTATTGAGTTTTCTATTGAGTATTTTTTCTTTTGTTTCTATCTCTTCTAAAGAAATTCTTGAGATGGAGAACCAGACACAAGAAATTGACTTTAGTAGATGGATATTTTTGTTGACTCCTTTAAAAGGAGAAATGTTTAACCAAAATTTAATACCATTTAATTCAGTCCAAGAAAGCCAAAACAATCTTTTACTGCATTCTGGTAGGAAAAGTTACTCTGGAAGCGGAAATGGTTCTGGGTTCAATCTGGTTGCTTTAAAAAACAATTGGCAAATATTGTTTGTTAATTTTCTTTTCCCAAAATATCCAAATTCAGATCAAAATCCTTTCTTAGGTCTTCGGCAAAGAATCAACACATCAATTAGTGGAAATATTTTCTCTATACGATATACTTTTACGAAAGAAAAAATACAACCATTTTTAGAATATTCTTATTTTAAAGGAAATGGTCCCTTAAGTACTTCCAAATTTGATAATTTTTTTATATACAGTTTCCTTACGAATAAATGGATATTTTATCCACAATTTAATGTTAAAGTGTATCAGACTGTACCAGAGCCAAAAGCAGGATTGAGTTTTCTCTTACCAATTCAAAATTGGAAGGTAGATCTTTTTTATTCCTACACATTCCAAAGGTTTGATATAAAGCTTAATACATCCTTTGGAAAAGTCATTGAACCCGGATCTTTTAATGAAATTTTTTTTCAATTCATGCCTAAAATTTATGATTTTTCAATGTTAGAAAGCAATTTAAATCCCATTGATTTAAAAATACGCGAAAAGTATTTTAATAGTAAACTAGGTTTTTCCCTTTTTATGGATTATAGAAGATTCCTTGCATTAAATTTGACTGTAGTTAAAAATATGAATTTTAACTATTGGACCCTGAACTCTATATTCAATTTTATCTTTTCCAAACATGTAGGAATCATTTTTTTTTATCAGTATGAAATCAATGATTTTGTAATACTCAAATATTGGCTTATAGGTCCTACGTTTATTTTCCAGATTTGAACTTTCTTTTCTTCTTAGAAGAAATCCAATGATGTAGAAGAACCGGCACCGCCCTGCTCTCCCACACAGCGAACCGTGCAGTACCATCGGCGAAGAAGGGCTTAACTTCCGTGTTCGGAATGGGAACGGGTGTATCCCCTTCTCTATTGGTGCCGTTATAGACCAAAATTTTATTTAGATAGGTTCAGTCAACTCTCTTTTGTATGAACTTTAATTTTTTTCAGGGTTTTAAAAGCTCAATTTCTAAGGTATGGGTATGATTCCAATTGAATTCACATTCTTTAATAAGAGAAATTCCAAATTTTAATTTTGATTTATCTTCTTTTGTTAGAATTACTTTATGAACATGTCCAAAATTTTCTGATGTATAATAATCTGTTATTTCTGTATCCAAATCCTCAAAAGTTATTTGAATCTCGTGGGTATGCCCTAATTGGTTATTTATCAAAGTCTGTAATTGAGCTTTTTCTACTTCTTTGGAACAAAAAAGAATTGAAAAAAATAAAATAAATAGTTTTAAATTGGATTTTTTGATCATAACTTAAATTTTTATATACACTTATTTATGAATTTATAAATTTCGATAATAACAGCAAGAAAAAAAATTGATTTTATTAGAATTTGAAATAATCTAGACAAGGAAATTCTTATGTCCACGATACAAACTATAGATTTACAAAATAAAATTGTAAATGAATTACCTAGAGGTGGTTATCTAATACAAACTTCCATTGGTTATATTCAACTTGGTTCCCCTCCCGAAACCATTAAAGACACAATGAGGTTAGAGCGTGGAACCCCAACTATTTTTATTTTACCTAATAATTTGTTTCATGTAGAGAAAGGAATTTCTTTAGCAGAATTAGAATTTCCTATTTATTATAATTTCTACTTAAGAAGAAAAAAAACTTATATAGTTTGTACGAAAGAACAAAAACAACAACTAACAACGGCTTTAAAGGAATCTGTTTTTGGACCAGAAGAATTGAATCTATCATCGGAATATATAGATGGAGCGAACAACAAAGCTTTCCCAAATATGAAGGCAGAAATAGAATATTTTAGAGGGGATCGAGTATTGGATGATTTAGTTAAATTTGTTGTATACGATGAGAATAATAGAGCTGGATTTAAAGAAAAGAATAAATTAAAAGTAATCATCGAGAAACTAAAAGATGGGAATATTAAAATCCAAGATCTTGAGTGGAATAATGAAGTTGTCTTAAAAGGAGATATTGATTTTAATATTATTTATGATATAGGGAAAAGCTTAGCAGAACCTTTCAACCCTCCCCTTTTCGGTATAACATGTTTAGGACCCAGCCATGGTTTTGATCCAAATGCCAATACTTCTGGATTTATTATCTGGTTAAATCATTCAGGAATTATGATTGATCCACCTGTAAATTCTACAGAATGGCTTAGACTTTCAAATGTAAATCCAAAATTAATTGATACGATTATTTTAACTCATTGCCATGCAGATCATGACGCAGGAACCTTTCAGAAAATTTTAGAAGAAGGCAAAATTACTATTTATACTACAGAAACTGTATTAGATTCTTTCCTAAGAAAGTATGTAGCATTAACAAAGATTCCTAGAGAAGAACTTTATGAGTTATTTGATTTTGTCAATGTTGTAATTGGAAAGGAATACCAAATTCATGGAGCAACCTTTAGGTTTAATTATGCTCTTCATTCCATCCCTTCCTTAGGTTTTGGCTTTGAATTCGAAGGAAAAACATTTTATTACTCCTCAGATCATTTAAATACTACCCCCGAAGTTTATGATGAACTAAGAGACAAAGGAATCTTAACTCCCGGAAGATGTGAAGATTTAAAAAATTTTCCATGGGAATCTGACCTAATCTATCACGAAGCTGGGATTCCCCCTTTACACACAAGAATTGATTTTTTAAACAGTTTACCAGTTGAAATTCAGAAAAAAATTATTGTGTATCATATTGCTGAAAAAGATTTCCCTAAAGATACACATCTACGCTACGCACAGTTTGGTATTGAAAACACTGTATACGTAGATGTTCAACCACCAAAATATGAAGAAGTATACAAAATCTTAGATGCTTTAGCTAATGTAACAATTTTTAAAAATTTCCCTATATCCAAAGCAAAAGAATTCATTTCCATTGTAGAAAAAAGAAAATATGCTAAAGGAGAGAAAATTATAGAAAAAGGAACTAAAGGAAATGAATTCTATATTATATTATCAGGAAACGTGCGAATAGAAGGTATGGAGCAAGAAAAAATCCACGAAAAGGAAACTTTAAAAAGATATGGTACTTATGAATATTTTGGAGAAGCGGCATTGGTATCTGATAAAGAAAGAAGTGCTGATGTTATCGCAGAAACAGAAGTAGAAGCTCTTGTAATTCCAAAAGAAAAATTTTTATCTTTTATTCGAAATACAGATTTAATCAATCAATTGCAGCAGTTAAATGAAATACGAAAAACAGGCACTTGGGATATCCTTTCCTCAAGTTCTATTTTTAAAAGTTTAACTTCTGCACAAAAAACTGGATTAGAATTAATCATGAAGCTTCAAAAAATCCAGCAAGGATTTTATTTAATTCAAAAGAATAAACATTTTGACTATGTTTATATCATAAAAAGAGGTAGAATTAGTGTTTTGGACGAAAAAAATAGAAAAATTATGGAACTTTCTACGGGAGACTTTTGTGGACAAATTTTTAATCTTCAAAAAGAATTGGCTTCTGACTATGATTTCTATGTAGAAACAGATTCAGAAGTTTATGCAATCCATCTTAATGATATGATTCATTATATCCAAGATAACCCCGGTGTATATATGAAACTTTATAAGATTTTCAAAAAATAAAATCCTCCCTTTTCTAAAAATATTTATTTATTTGTATATCTATTTATCCCATCTATGAAGAAATTTAATTTCATGATCTTTAAAATTTTCCAAATAATGATCAATCGATATTTTACCACTACCATGAAGAGCAAAAACAATAGAAAGTAATAAGATAAAAATTGCAAAATAGAAACTATCAGAAGTTAAATCCATTCTTGAATGGACTAAAAGTATGGCACCCAATACAATAGGTATCTGTAGAAAAGCAGTAATTTTTGTAAGAAATCCTAACATTAAAAAAAATCCACCAAGAATATGAACAACGATTATAACGTGAGACAACAATAAAATTGCAAAATCTCCTGAAAATCCTATAGAAACTAAAAGCTTAGAAAAAGCATCATATTCAAAAAAGAATTTAATACCTTTAACAACTAAAATAAAACCCATAAAGATTCGAATCAAATCTACCAATTCTTCTTTATGTATATTGATGTATTGTTTGAAATCTGGTATACGCAATCGCATAACCCACCTCCTTTTTTTGATTTAATATTCAATTAAATCAAGAAATAAGAAAAAACAATAAAAAATTAAAAAAATGAATTATTTTTAATTTTTTCTATATCAGAAATTGGCAAGTTACAGGAAAAATTTTTACAGATATAGATTAAGTAGTCTGAATTCGGGAATTCTTTTTTATTTAGCCACTTGATTTTTAGAGAACTATTGGGGAAATCATAAAGAACACTACTTTCTAAAAAAGTGTTTTTACCAAAAAAATGTATAAGTTCATTCAATTTCTCTTTTTTATTAAAGTAAATAACAATTTGCTGATTAATAAAAAAAGATTGAAATACCTGCAAAAGAAAATAAGAATAAGCAAAAGGATTTTGGATCGTAATATCGTAAAAATTTTTTATTGTTTCTTCTACGATTTTTTGATCTTCGTGATTGTAACCAAAATTAGAAAGCTGTAGAAGGAGTCTTAAGGCTGCTGATACTCCAGAAGGAATGACTCCATCATAAAAATCAAAAGGACGAATTATTAAATTTTTGATTTCTTCTTCTGTCTCGTAAAAGACACCGTCTTTATAAAAATGACTAAGGATGTAACTACGGATCTGATTCGCATATATTATAAAAGATTCTTCAGCAGTGGATTTATATAAATCTAGGAATGAGCATCCCAATAAAGCATAATCTGTTAAATTTGCAGGCAAAGAAAAAATTTGCTTTTTTTTTGGGTTATAACTTCTTTTTAAAAAACCTTTCTGCGAAATCTTTCCAAAATCTTTTGTATCGGTTAAATAATTTTTTATAAACTCAAAGGTTTTTAATGATTCTTCTAAATAATAAGAATCATGAAAAGCCAAATAAGCATTGCATAAAGTAGAAATCATCAATGCATTCCAAGATGTAAGAATTTTTTCGTCTCGAAAGGGTTGAATTCTTTTCTCTCTTTCTGAGTAGAGTATATTTCTTATTTTTTCTATAAAAGGCTCATCCCGTATTTCTTTTTGGTTAATAAACAAAACATTTTTATCTTCAAAATTCCCAGAACTAGTAACGCCAAAATAATTGATAACAAAATCTATTTCTTCTTTCTTAAAGCCATGTTTCTCTAAAATAGAAATGATTTCTCCTTTCTCCCATACATAGAATTTTCCTTCTTGACCTTCGCTATCTGCATCTTCTGCACTATAAAAACCTCCTTCCTCATGGCGTAATTTTAAAAAGATATATTTTAGAATATCTTTTGCAATGTTTTTATATAGTTCATCATTTGTGAGCTTATACATTTCTATATTGACATTTGCAAAAAGAGCATTATCGTATAACATCTTTTCGAAATGAGGAATTAACCAATTGGAATCCGTTGCATACCTCGAAATCCCACCTCCAATTTGATCATAAATTCCACCTTTACGGATGTTCTTAATGGTATTCTCTATCATTTCTAAACAAATAGGGTTTTTCCATTTTCTATAGAATGCAATAAGAAGAAGTAGATTCAAAGAAGGAGGAAATTTGTTTCTTTGATGGAGCAAAAAACCTCCTTTGTTTACATCGTAATCTTTATAGAAAAAATTAATGATTTCATTAAAATGCTCCAATTGGATTTCTGAATTTTTTGAATTTTCTAATGAAAATTTTTTTGAATTCAAGAAACTTGTGATTTTTTCTGAAATTTGAATCACTTCTTTTTTTTTGGTTTGCCAAAGTTCAAGCACATATAACAATACTTCTTTAAAGGAGGGCATACCCCATCTTCTTTCGATTGGAAAATAAGTTCCCCCTGTAAATGGTTTTAGATCGGGAGTAAGAAACATATTCAAAGGCCATCCACCCTGTTGACCCATCATCTGAAGAGCAGTCATATAGATAGAATCCACTTCGGGTAATTCCTCTCGATCTACCTTGATAGGTACAAAATATTGATTTAGAAGATTTGCAATTTCTATATTTTCAAAAGATTCCTTTTCCATCACATGACACCAATGACAAGTAGAATATCCAATCGAAAGAAAAATCACTTTATCTTCTTTTTTGGCTTTTTCAAAAGCTTCTTCTCCCCATGGATACCAATCAACAGGATTGTAAGCATGTTGTAACAAGTAAGGGCTCGTTTCGTTAATCAAACGATTGGGTTTTTTCATAAAAATTCTATAAATAAATTAAATAAAATTTCTATTTAAAAACAATAAAATTATTGGATTTTGCTTGGAATATTTATTTTATTTTTATAAAAAAATCACAAAAAAATTCATAAAAAAATGTATAATAATGTATAGGAGCTCAATGAAATTGCTAAAACAAAAGTTTAAGCTAAAGCTTTTTAAATAAAAGATTTTCAAATTTATCAAGAAAAGAAAAAGGGTAGAATATGAAATTTTTAAGGATTGTAAGTTTTAATGATTCCTCAAGAAGAAAAAACCAAAAAGGAAGAGTCTTTATATTTGAACTTAAAGAAGACTATGATTCTTTGAAATTTGATAAAGATCTTACTTATATAAATTTTTTTAATATAATTCAAACTGAATCAAAACAAATTTATGCACCTCATCTAACCGAAAAACCAATCAAAGCAGACGATTTTTTTGAGTTTTTTGAAGAAGAAGAGAATTCAAAAAGACATTACCGATTTTATTTTAGAAATCACTTATATTATTATTTGGGTGAGTTTTTAGATGGAGAAGCATTTTTTCAAAAAATCAAATATGTTTTGAATAAGAGATATATTTCATTAGAAGATTTTTTGAATTATGAAAAACCGAATTCAGACAAAGCAGAATCCCTTACTTCTGGATTCCTTTTACCTATTCAATACAAAATAAAAAAAACAGAAGAAAAAGAAGTATATAGAAAATTAAAAGAAATGTATTTTTTGAGATTAAACCAACACCGAGTAGGTTTTACACGAACCAGAAAAATGGAACATATTAGAGAAGAAGCAGATCAAGATGCAGAATCATCCTTTTTTTGGATAACCAAATACAAAAATGATTATATACAGCCCATATCACCTATGATTTCTATTGCTTTTTCTGTTCCTACAGATGATAAAAAGACTTTTTTTAATTTAGTATTTCATGGTATAGGAATGATCTCTTCCTTTCCTATAATCACAGAGATGTTTTACAATCTTATCCAACACCAAAAAGATTTTTTGAGCCCATCTGAGTTTAAAATATCATAAAAGTTTTCTTTTCTCTTTAATCTTTATATTAAATTTAAATTTTTTTTATAAGCAAAAATATTAAAAAATGATATAGAAAAATTGATGGCAACATATACAATAAAAAAACCAAACAAATGAGGATTTTGTTTAAAGGATTATGGTATATACCCCCAACCGTTTGCATTCGAAATTGCTTCGTAAGGGTATACCTAATACCGATATGTTTCTTTATCATTTTTCGAAATACAATCAAAAATAAAAATAAAAATTTCTTTATCAAATTGATGCTCTTTGATTCTCTAAAAAAGAAATTTGAACTAATCCAATAAAATTTTCCTTAAATAGGCATATTTCTTTAAAATTTAACAATCTTTATTATAACTATACCTTGACTCCTAAATTTTTTGTCTACAACAAGATTCTATATCCATAGATGTTATTTATAAAAAAATTCCAATAAAAAAGAAAGCCAACTAAGCTTGTTGTATTCTTGCTGAATATTTCAAAAAATTATTTTCTTTTTCAACATTTTATTTAAAAATCATTATGGTTCAATGGTTCTAATTTTTTACAACGAAAAAAACTTAAAACTTCTTCTGTTGTTTTTTAATGGATCAATCTATCATTCATTATAAACAATGCTTTTTACAATAAAAGAAATTTCTTGTACCAACTCTTGGTTAGGAATTTCATCGCTATTCCATAAAAATAAAACGTATTTATGATCCTTACCAACCAAATTTGCAAACCAAAACCTATCTTCATGAATGTATTCAATTGCAGAAGCTAATAATTTATTTTCCGTTTTATATGTTGTAATTCTATTTTCTGATACCTGAATGCCTCTTTTATAAAAATATCTCAATAATTCTCTTTTTGTATCAACACCATTTGTGTCTTCATATCGAAAAGCAACGATTATCAAAGCTCCAGGTCCATTAGGTTTAAATAAACTAGGAATATTTTCTATAATTTCTAATTCCCAACTTTCTGGGTAAAAAAAACTATAAAAAGTTCCTTTGAAGCTTCTCATTGAATTGACCTAAAAGTTATTTTAAAGATTTTTGCTATGATACAATGAAAAATCAAGAATCTTTATTTTCAATCATTTTTGCTTTTTTGAGTATTTTGCTTATAGGATTTTTGAGTGGGAGTTTTCTTCTGGGAATTATAATTTTAATTTTGATATTTCTATTCCTTTCTCCTTTGTTATATCCAATTTTAAAAAAAAGTTTTAAGCTTCCCGATCTTGCTGATCAAGTTTTTTATGCAAAGACTGAAGACAATTGGTACCTTGCTTTACACTATCACGAAGCTCGATATGCAAAAAAAAAGGCTTTACCCGTAGTTTTGGTTCATGGGGTTGCTCAAAACAAATTTGCTCTTGATCTAGATGAATTTCATAGTCTTGCAGTTTATTTGAAAGTTCGAGGATTCCCAGTTTTTGTAGTAAGTTTAAGAGGTAGTGGAATTTCTTATTACAAAGGGGTTTTAAAAAATCAAAGAAAATATTTTTCTTTTGATGAACATGTACTATATGATGCACCAGCAATTATAAAAAGAGTCTTAGAATTAACTCAAGCTCCAGCATTGAATTGGATAGGATTTAGTTTAGGTGGCATGATTGGATATGGCATAGCAGGGTTAGGTATTGCCGAATCAAAAAAGATCCAATCTTTAATAACCTTAGGAAGCCCCGGTAAAGCCGACTATGTGAATGGAAAAATTATTCAGAATTTGACTAGACATCCTTGGATTAATAAATTCATCTCTTTACGTACTAGTTCTAGACTCATTTCTCCAATAGGGGAATATGTACCCACTCCTTTCGATAAATTTCTGTTCAATCCAAAAAACACAAAGAGAAAAACAATTCAAAAATTACTTGCTAATTGCATTGAACCCATCAACCAAGGCTTAGTTGATGAACTAACAAACTGGGCAAAGTTTAAAAAAGAGGTATCTGCAGATAAAACAATAGACTATAGAAAGAATTTGGAAAATATTAAAATCCCCACCTTAATCATTAGTGGATCCATAGATCATATTGCACCACCTCCCCAAGTTCGTTTTGCTTACGATAAAATTTCTTCCAAAATAAAAAAATTTGTTATAGCAGGTAAAAGATATGGTTTTAAAGAAGACTACGGGCATCTTTGTTTAACTGTTGGAGAATTTGCACCAGAAGAAATCTTTCCCATCATTTTAGATTGGTTAGAAAAATATGGTACAGAAAAAAAGAAAAGAATTAGATCTTGGGTAGAAAGATTCAAAAGAAAATTACAGTTAAGAAAAATCTTAAAAAAAAATTTGTCAAAATAAATTAGAAAAAATAAAGGTAAAACTATGGTAAAATTTTACAAATTTTCCTTTGTGAGTATCTTACTTGCCTTTCATTTATTACTTCATTGCAAAACTTATGGAGAAACATCCCTTCCAGGGAAAAATTATTACGATCCACTTTTTGAATGCGAAAAAGGGTTACTAAAAAAGGAAAAAAATTTGGTATATTTAAAATTAAGAGAAGAAATACGCAAAAACTTCTCTCTTGTACAAGTAAAACCTTTTTTATTGATTGCTGGAGAATCAACTTTAGCTCTTTTTCCAAAAGAAATTTACGAAGAATATCTTAAAGAATTTAAAATTGTAAACCATGCTATAGGAGGAGAAACTACATTGCTTTTTTTATCCAGCATGGAACAAGACTTAATTTCTCTAAAACCTGATGTCATTTTAATTTCCATAGGGGGAAACGATTTAATAGAGGGAAGATGCATTTCTACAATTGTACATAATATTAATATTATTTTGTTTACAATACACATAAAGCTACCCGAAACCTACGTGATTTTTGTTGGTATCCCACCCGTTTTATCTTGGAAAATCAATAGCATTTCTCCTATTTTAAATAAAAAAATAGAAAGCTTAATCAAATCTTACCCCAATATGCTTTATATTGATCTATGGGAAATCCTTTCTGACGAAGATAAGCCTGCTTTAAAACAAGATTTTTACAGAGAATTAGATGTTCCTTTGAAAGAATACGATAAACTACACTTTAATAAAAAAGGATATGAGGAAATTTCAAAAAAGCTAAAACCTATATTAGAAAAAATTTATAACGAAAAATATAAAAAATAGTGGAAAATAAAAAACACCGTTGAAATTTTGAGTTATGGCAAATTCAAAAACCATAAATGTAAAACGAAAACACCGAAAAAGATTAAAAAAACTAAAATTAAAAAGAAAATTACAAAAAACTCAAGCAAGAAAAAAAACTTTATGAAAAAATTCATTCTAACATTACCTTTTTTTTTATGCTTTGGTTTGGTATCTCAGGAAAAAGAGAATCCCATAGAACCCAATACGAGCCCTTCAATTGAAAATTTCAAAAAAGAGCTCCAAGAATATTATTCACCACCAGATTGTTTTTTTCTATCTTTTAAAACAGATATTGTTGTTCCGAATATGGGTAGACAAAGCGCAGAAGGTTCCGTAAGAGCAGATAATAAAAATAACCGTATTAGGATCTTATTGGTAGAACCCAATCTTGGTATCACAATTAGTTGGATTACAATCATTCGAAATATGGCATATTTAAGCAATCCTAGGAGAGAAGGTGTAATCAAAATAAGTCTTAAGGAATTAGAACTTGGAAGTTTTGCAAATAACAATATAAAAATTCCCTTTTCTTTATTTAAAGATATTTTATTCGGAAGACTTCCCGAAGAATTATTGGAAAGCGAAACTTGGGAAATTGATGATCAAATTAAAGGAACTTATAGAAATCATCAGGGAGATCTAGTAACTTTTTTTTTCAATAAAAAAGAACCAAAAAGAATAGAAAAAATAGAATATAGAAATCCAAAAACTAATTATATAGGAATCGTAAATTTTATAAATAAATTTTACAATACGAAATATCCTCAAAAAATAGAAATCCAAACATTCCAAAATAAAACTTCCCTAGAATCCATGTGGATTTCTTTTTATCGTTATATAGAGAATGCACGATGTAAAAACGAACATTTCCCTCTACAATAAAATTTTGAAATTGAGATTCATTATTGACTAAAATTTTACAATTTTGTTTTTTTTAGATTGACAATGACTTTCAATTTCTCAAAATCTAAATACATATACATAGTATATGTAAAAAAGGTTAAGGAGAAGAGTATGAACCAACAATTAGAAAAGTTTGTAGATACTTTAGATCACTGGTTAACAGAAGAAGATATCGGGTTAAACATGTATGGATGCGTAGGTTGCAACCAATGTGGAGAAGCTTGTGCGTGGTATTTAGAAACTGGCGAACCTGAAATGCATCCGAAAGATAGGGCGGATTTTGTAAGAAAAGTATGGAAGCGATACAAAACAGTTTCGGGTAAAATTCTTGGATCCTTAGGATTGATAGAATCTCCCACTCTTGATGATTTAAGAAAAAATATGTATATTTACTGGCAATGTACTTTATGTGGAAGATGTACTTTAGCTTGTCCAATGAATATTTCTAACAGATCTTTATATCGTGCTATGCGTGCAGCATATACAGAATCTGGCTTGGCATTCGAAAATCCAACATTAAAAAGCATCTATGATAATACTGTAAAATATAGACATTCTTTCGGCTTAACAAGAGAATATGTATTTTCTAGACCAGGATTATTTTTAGGTTACGAAGGAGTAGAAATACCCGTAGATGTAAAAAATGTAGAATACTTTTTTGTTTGCCCATCTGCAGGAAATACAAGAATTCCAGAGTATGGTGTAAAACTAATGAAAATTTTAAATGCAGCAGGAATAAGTTATTCTGTTTCTTCCAAAGTAACAGATACTGGTACAGAAATTGATCATATAGTAGTGCATCATGAACTCTCGAAAACTATGTTAGAAGAGTGGGAACAAGCAGCAGAAGAATTGAATGCAAAATATGTAGTTGTTGCAGAATGTGGATGTGATGTTAGAACAATGTATGTAGAAGCTGAAAAAACCTTAGGAAGACCATTTAAATTCCCTATCGTTTCTATAGACACCATCATAGAACAAGCAATAGATAATGGAAGTTTACCAGTAGAAAAAATTGACGAATCAGTAACCTTCCACGATCCTTGTTATGTAACTAGACTTTCTGGTAGAGGAGATGAATACAGAAGATTTTTACCAAAAGTTGTAAAAGATTTTAGAGAAATGACACCTAATAAAGAACAAAATTATTGTTGTAATGGTGGTGCTGGAGGAATGAGACTTCCTGAAAATACAGAAAAAAGAAGAAAAATTTCTCGTTTAAAAGCAGAACAAATCAAAAATACAGGTGCAGATCTCGTTACTACACCCTGTGCTGTTTGTTATTTAAACTTAAAAGACACAACAGAAGTATATGGATTGGCAACAGCAGACAATCGAAAAGCTAGAATGTTATTCGAAATCGTTTACGATGCCATGATGAAAGCCCTCAAAAAGAGAGGAGAAGAAGATAGAGTACGAATTCCAGCTGTTTTCAAAAATATGAGTAAGCAAGAAAGAATACAACATAGTCTATCGGGATTTATGGAACAACTAACAAGAAGCCCTCAATTCCCAGAAATGTTAAAAAAACTTAGAGAAGATGCAAATGTAAAAAATTATGCTAAAGAAAACCCTGGATTCTGGAAATACTTCGAAAAAATAGAAAAAGAAGCCATAGCAGCTTCTCATAATTAATAATTTTTATAATTTATAAGGAGGTTAAAATGGAAAGTTTAATTCAATTTTTAGATCAATATGCCTTAGTAGCTTTAGCAATTAGCTTTTTAGGTGTTGCTTATAAAGTTCTATTGCATTTTATTAGAGTGTTTACACACCCACCTTTACCTAAAATCAATACAAATGCCTTAGATCCTGTAGAACCTCGCTCTTGGTTCGAATCTATAAAACTTTTCTTTGCGTTTCCAACATCACGGTTTGCCTTGAAAGGAAATCCTATCTTTGCTTTGGGTGCGGTTCTATACCACATTGGGATCATTACTGTCTCAACTGGTTATGGAATTTCGTTACTGATTTTGCTTTATCATATTCTTAATGGGAATCCAATCCCAGATGTTTCTACTGGTGCTGAACAATCTATGAATTACTCATTAAGCAATATTTTTGCCATTATCTTTGGAAATGGAGAATGGTTACAGGCGAGGTTTTTATTTGGTAATTTTTCTAACATTTTTGTATATGGAACTTGGGTGATTGTAATTAGTGCATTTGTAGGAAACTCATTACTTCTCATAGTGCATATTTTTGGTTTAAGTGGTGCAATTACAAGAGATATAGATCCTGCTTTAAAAAATGTAAGAATGAAAGGCAGGTTCAAATTTTCTCACTTCGCTGTAACTTTTCTTGTCTATGCCATTATATGGACTGAGATTTTAGCAAGATTGGATATTGTTCATGGAATGGTATATATTCATTCCATTTTAGGTGCCACCATGATAATGATATTCCCATATAGTTATTTATTCCATATGTTCTATGCTCCCGTAGCAGTATATTATGGTGCAAGACGCTGGAGAATGAGGTATACAGCTTAAATCCAAAATCCGCATTGAATGCGGATTTTTCTTTAAAAATTTTCTATATCTTTTTTGTTTGACTTATTGAATTCAGTCAATTTTTTATTAGTTGGTGGATTTTACTCAAATTTCTTTTACGTTGTCTATTACCTTTTTTGTATTATCTCTTTCTTTTTTAGTATTTTCTTTTTTTAAAAAGCATAAACGAATTTTACTACTTTTTTTTGCTCTTACTTTTATTTTAAGTGTTACAAATTTTTTAAAGATATCTTGGTTTGGTATCGAAAGGGATAACCTTAGAAGATGGGAACATTTGGTATACTTTTTAGCACTTCCTTTGTTTGTTTATACATTTTCCTTAGAAAATTTGTTAAAAATTCCCAATTTTTTAAGAAAATTTTCTATTTTCCTTAGTTCTTCCTTTATAATTCTATTATTTTTGCCAAACCTTTTATATATAGAATTTAGATTTGTATATCATATTGCCATAATTTTTTATAGTTTTTATTTTGCTTTTTTGAGTTATGAAGAATTTCTTTTAAAAAAAAATGTTCCAAAAATTAAATGGATAAGCTTTTTATTTATATTTTCTGGATTCACTTTGGATATCCTTCTCGTATTGGAAGAAAAAGTTTATCCCTTTCCTTATGTTTCTTTAGCGTTATTTATAATACTTATTCTAGCACATTCCTATCGTTTATTGAAGGAAAGGGAGCAATTATTAGAATCCAAAAAGAATTTAGTATCTGAGATAGAAGAGATCAAGAAAAAATCAGAAACTTATTCCATAGAAGAAAATAATTTTAAAAAAATCAACCATCTTTACGAATCTTTATTGGATTTAACAAGAAAAGTATCTAATATTTCTGATTTCGATCTTATTATAGAAGAAATAGAAAGACATTTAGAAAAAAATTTTCGAATTAAATTTTTTGTGATTATGGTGATACCCCCACATAAACAAGAAGCCTATTTTTTTAAAAGTAATTTGTATAAAAAACTTTCCCAAGAGCAATATGAGTTCATGATTAAAGGGGAAGGCTTCTTTAATCTTGATCTAAGAAAAAAGGGAGTTCATCAAGCAGTTTATATTCATAAGAAACCTTTATTTTTAAAACATTTTTCGGAAAGCTCTAAAAAGTCCTACTATGATTTTGAAAATCAGCTAATTGATAAACTAAATCTAAAGTCTTTGATTATTTTTCCTTTAATTTTTGACAACGAAGTTTTTGGTTTTTTCGATATTACTCATGCGGATGAACCTTTAAAGCTTTCTAATGAAGAATACATAAATTTAAATATATTCATACAATACTTTTCCACGATTTTTAAGAATTATCTTTTATTTCAAGATATTAAAGAGAAAACCCAGCAATTAGAAATGGTAAATTCTAACTTAACTAAACAAAATCAAATCATTTTAAAAATCAACGAAGTTCTTTCAAAAATAAATGAATCCTATGAAATTAGAAGCATTTTAGAAACTGTAATTCAATTTCTTAGAGAGTTTTTTAACATAGAATATGTTTTATTTTACAAATACGAAAAGTCAAAAAAATCTTTAGTTTATCAATACACAAATATAGAAGATTTAATCTCTAAAGAAGCGCTTTATGAATTACAATCCACTCCTATAGAAATAGAAAACTCTAAAGGTGTTCATGCCCTAAGTTGTCAGAAAAAACGATATGTATACTTATCCAAATTAAAAAAATCAAAAGATGAGCAAGAAAATTTCTTTATGGATCTTTTACAAATCAGATCGGTTTTAATATTTCCTTTATTTTCGGGTAACGAATTATTAGGTACATTGGACTTTACTTTTTTTAAAAAATCCAAATTGAATAAAGTTTCTTTAACTTTGATTCATATCTTTATAAAAGGTTTTGCTTCTATTTTAAAAAATAAATTTTTAATCGAAGAATTAGAAAACAATCAGTTAAAATTAGAAAAATCTTTGTTAAAACTTGAATTGGCAAAAAAAGATTTAGAAAAACGCAATGAATTTGCAAAAAAAATCAATGCTTTAGTAGATTTTTCTGAGATAATTCAAGACATTTTTGATTACTTTAACGAAAATTATGAATTAAAATATGGATGGCTTATCCTAGTAGAGGATTCCGAAAAAAAGTTTTTGGGAGCTAATTTTACGAAACTATTTCTGGACTTTGAACCTACGAAAGTTGAGTTCTTAAAAAATTTTAACGCACCCATAGAAGAAAGCTCCGGTACCCTTTATAGAACTTACCAAAGGCAGAAAATTTTTTATATTCCTAAAATTAAATACAATTTCATTGGAAGTGATGTGGATCAAATCATAATTAAAATTCTAAACTTACAATGGTTTATTCAGATCCCTTTAATTCTAAAAAATAAAGTTATCGGGATTCTTTCTTTTACGAATTACGAAAAAGTTGTTCATCTTAAACAAGACCAGTTGCAATCGATTATGTTTTTTTGTGAACAAATTACAGGTGCTTTGTATACTACTTATTTGTTAAATCAGATTCAAAAAGAAAAGAATAATGCAGAACTTGCTAAAGAAGAGTTAAAACAATTGAATGAATTTACAAGACAAATTATGGAGGAGGATTTTGAAAATGTTATCCAAAATATATTTAAATATTTAAAAAAAAGGTTTTATTTAGATTTTGGATGGCTTCTACTAATCGACAAAGAAAAAAATCGACTGCAAACTTCCTCATTTAGCAGAGATACAAATTTATCTACGGAGATGTATGAATTTTTAAAAAACTTCGATGAGCCCATAACACCCGAATTAGGAACACTTTATAGAAGCATTAAAAATAAAAAACACTTGTATATAAAAAGAATTAATCCAGATTTTTCAGGAGCAGAAATCGATAAAAAACTTGTAAAAATTACCAATGTTAAATGGACTCTTTACATTCCTTTATTGATTCAACAAGAATGTATTGGAATTTTAGCCTTTACAAGCTTCGAAAGAGAAAGTAAATTAAATTTAGAAAATATTCAATCCATTTCTTTTTTTTGTAATCAAATTTCGGGTGCTATTTATAATAGTTATCTAAAAAATACGATCACAAAAGAAAAAGAAAAATCGGAACAATTACTGCTAAATATTTTACCTAAACAAGTGGCATACGAGCTAAAAGAAAACGGTTTTGTAAAGCCTAAATTTTTTTCTTCAGCAACCATTCTTTTTACAGATTTCGTTGGTTTTACAAGGTACGCCTCCCAGCTTTCTCCTGAACAACTTATTAAAGAATTGGATTTATATTTTACACAATTTGATGAAATCATCCTACGCAATCATCTTACCAAATTAAAAACAATAGGGGATGCCTATATGTGTGTTGGTGGAATTCCTATAGAAAATAAGACACACGCTATAGATGCTTGTCTTGCTGCATTAGAAATCCAAAATCTTATACTAAAAGCCAACGAAATAAGAAAATTATTAAATTCCATTTACCTTGAAGTTAGAATAGGAATGAACACAGGTCCAATTGTTGCAGGGGTTATAGGCAAAGAAAGGTTTGCATACGACATTTGGGGCGATACAGTAAATTTAGCTCAAAGGTTAGAATCTGCTAGCCAACCTTATAGAATCAATATTTCTCTAAGTACTTACCAATTAGTGAAATACTTTTTTTTGTGTGAATATAGAGGAAAGTATACAATAAAAAATAGAGGTAAGGTGGATATGTTTTTCTTAAATCGAATTCATCCCAAACTAAGCCAAGATAAAGAAGGGAAAGTACCTAACGATAGATTTTTTGAATTGTATGAAAAACTGAAACATGGGGCAAAATTTATTTTTAAACATGAGGTAAGAAAGAAAATCCTATAATATTTCTGAATAAGATTCAAAGTTATATTAATGCCCAGGGCGGGACTTGAACCCGCACGGGCGAAAAGCCCCCAGGATTTTAAGTCCTGTATGTCTACCTATTCCATCACCCGGGCTGTATGGAGGCGTCGGTGGGATTTGAACCCACGAATCGGGCTTTTGCAGAGCCCTGCCTTAAGCCACTTGGCTACGACGCCAAATTTTTTTTATGATACGATATATCAAGCAAAAAACAGAAATATTTTTATAAGTTTCTTTGTCAAACTTTTACTAGGTTTTGATTATTTTTATTCTCTATTAGTTTTGAATTTATTGTTTAGTTTATTTAAGTCGAATAAAAGGTAATGGATTGATTGGTTTATCAAGTCCTATACTTACTTCGTAGTGTAAGTGATTTCCAGTTGCTTTCCCCGTTTTACCGACCAATGCAATGATGTCTTTCCTTTTTATAAATTGTTGTTCTTTTGCTAAGATCTCGCTACAATGAGCATATAAGGTCTTAAACCCTAATCCATGATGGATTTGTATATAATATCCATATCCACCTTTGATTTCATTCATAATTTTGATCACAATTCCATCGGAAATTGATAGAATAGGATTGTTTGCACCCGAGGCAAAATCTAAACCATAATGAAAATCGGAAACTCCCTTAAATACAGGATCTTCTCTTTCTCCATACCCAGAAGAAATCGTAAAAGTACCAGGAAACATAGGGATTCCCTTTGGTATAATTTTATAAATATAAGATTTATACCACAAGGGACCTAAAGACAAATTGGATTCTTTAAAAAAAAAATGCTTTAGTTGCTGGTTAATCGTATAAGCTGCATAAATTTCCCTTTCAATTACATAATGATGCTGTAAGGAATTAGAAATTTCGATTTTTTTTATTGATTTTTGCTTTTCTTTTTGCATCTCCAATAATTTTGTTAATTTTTTTTCTAAAGATTGAATGACTTTCTTTTTATTCTCCAAAGACAAAGAAAGACTATAAATTAAAAGTTCACTTTTTTTATAGTTCTCTTCAATTTCTTCTTTTTGGAAAAGAAAAAGAATACGATCATAAAAAAAAATAAATAGTAATAAAAAAAATACAAAGAATGGAAATACCATTATAAAAAAATTTAGATTTACTTTTTTAAATTCTTTAGTTACGTCTGTATATAAAAAAATCGTATACCTACCCCAACCTTTTTTAATCTTTTCTTTAATTTTTTTTAAATATTGCATAAATTTGCTTATGTCCAACTCACTAAAATAAAATACTTGATTTTAGAGACAAGAAAAATAGTTTAATTACAAATGTCGGGATTTTGGGAAAGAATGAAATTGTTCTTTAGAAAAAGAAGTGTAAATGATTTTTTAAAATATCCAGAAGGTAAAAGAATCTATAGGGAATTCCATCCTTTACGAAATAATATGATGGATCCAATGGGGTTAAAAGTATTACAAAAACTTTTAAAAAACAAATACAAAGCGTATTTCGTTGGAGGTTGTATACGGGATCTATTAATCAATAGAAATCCAAAAGATTTTGATATTGTAACCAATGCAACACCAAAGGAAATAAAAAAATTATTTAAAAACAGCAGAATTATTGGAAAGAGATTCAAAATCGTACATGTATATTATAAATCTTTAAATAAAAACGAAATTAAGATTATAGAAGTTTCAACTTTTCGAAAAATACCCGAACATCGACTTAATGGAAATCCTAAAAAAATTGATCATAACCTGCTCAAAAGAGATAACATTTATGGTAATCCTAAAGAAGATGCAGCAAGAAGGGACTTTACTATAAACTCCCTTTTTTATGATCCTACAAAAGAAGTGATTGTTGATTATACAGGTGGATTCGAAGATATAAAAAATAAAACCATCAGAGCCATAGGAGATCCAGACATTTCCTTTAAAGAAGATCCCGTAAGAATGCTTAGAGCGGCTAAATTTGCTCCTTTATTAGATTTTAAAATTGAAAAAAAAAGTCTAAAATACATAAAAAAAAATAAGGAAGAAATTTTAAAAGTCAACAAAAATAGACTCCATGAAGAATTCATGAAAATTTTTAAAACAGGGATGTCTGCTAAAATTTTTGAATCCATCTACTACTGTGGACTTTTTGATGTTCTTTTCCCTAATGTAATCAACCAAAGTATTGCACAAATTGGGAAAAACGAAAAACCAAAAAAAATAAAATTTAGCGATACTCCTATAGCAAAAAGATTACAGATAGCAGATCGTATGCTAACAGAAAGAGAAGATTTGACTTTTAATATATATATGTGTTTAATTTTAGCCGATTCCATTTCTGAGGTTTTTTTAGAAAGAAAAAAAAATAAAGAACCAATCGATCAGTATATAAGAAAAAAATTGGATCTGATATTTAAACATCTACAAATATCTGGAAAAGATCAAGAGCGAATTTTCCAAATTTTTGTATTTCAACGCCAAATAGGATTTCTCAATACGAATACAAAAAAATTGAACAAGAACAAATTAAACAACTTGAAAGCAAAAAGCTATTTTTTCGAAGCTTTTATGGTTTATAAAATTTATTCTCTCGCATTAGAAAACGAAGAAATGATCCAAAAAGCCATGGTTTGGGAAATCGGACCAAGAACAAAACCTCCTTCTGATGCAAAGATTATTTCTTTGTATAACAAAACTCCTAAATTTCCTTTGTTAGAGTTGAATCAAGAAAGCGAAGAAAATTAAATAATATTCTATTTATTGTTTTAATAGCATTGTACAAAGTTTATATAAACCCTTTTCGATTTTGATTTCATCCACTAAAGTAAGAATGAGATCAATGAACTCCTCATATGGATTATAAATTTGGTAATAAGAATCTTTATCAATTTGAAAATAAAAAAAGTCCACATCCTCTAATGGGATCTCTCTTGAAAAATTTTTCTTGATTGTTGTGATTAAATTGAGAACTACTCTATGAAATTTACTTTGAATTTCGTCCATGCGATATAACATTTCACTTACTTCGTTTAGCAACTTCATTTCTTCTTCTTTTAGATCTTCTCTTTTTCTTAAATCGTTGTAAATATTAAAATAATAATGATAATTTTGGTTTAAACTTTTTTTTAGAATAGAACAAATTTTTATAATTGCCAAAAATGAAAATAAATACAAAGGCATAGGGTAAGGTTTAGAAAAAGATTCCATTGCAGTAAGAATAGAATCTTGAAAAATTACTTTATCATCAAAATTTTCTAGTTGTTCAAGGAGATTCAATAATTCTTCGCTTTTTTGATGTAAAAAAATCTTTTTATATATTTCTTTGTAAAATTCTATAACTTTCATTCAAAATTATAATCAACTTTTTCTGGTAAATTTTTTTGAATTTTTTCCAATGTTTGGTACGCATATTCTATTTGCTCTAAAACTCTTTTTTTTGATGTCCCTCCTCTACTTATTTTCTTCTCGATACTATTTTGAATATCGATACTAGAAAAATAGAATTCATCTTCTTCCAAAAAGGGATGAATTTTCGTTCTTTGTTCTTTCGAAATTGTAAATAGATTGAGTTGGTTCTTTACACAAAATTGGACCAGCTGTCCTACAATATGGTGAGCTAATCTAAAAGGAAGATTTTTTTTTTGTACTAAGGCATCTGCCAAATCCGTTGCAGTGGCAAATCCGTTTTTTAAAGATTCTTCTATTTTATTTTGTCGAATTTTAAAAGTACTTAAGATCAATTGAACCCCATCTAATATTTTATAAATTTCCAAAGATTCTATCAAAGGTTTTCTATCTTCTTGTAAATCTCTATTATAGCTCATAGGTAAACCTTTTAAAATGATCATTAAAGAATTCAAATGGCCTATGAATTTAGCTGTTTTGCCCCGAACCAATTCCAAAAGATCGGGATTTTTTTTTTGTGGCATTATTGAAGAACCAGTGGTTAAGGTATCGTCTAATTCTATAAAGCCAAATTCCAAACTATTATAAATGATAAAATCTTCACATAACCTAGATATATGAAGAGATAAAGCAGCAATACTATACAAAAAATTCAAAATATGATCCCTACTAGAAACTGCATCCATAGAATTTTCGTACAATTCTTTAAACCCTAACTCCTTTTTTAAAAATTCTCTGTCATTGAGATAATTGACTCCTGCAACGGCACCAACTCCTAAAGGCAATCGATCTGCTTCTTCTAATGTAAAAAAAAATCTTTCTATATCGCGTATAAACATCCAGAAATACGATAACAAATAATGGGAAAATCGTATTGGCTGGGCTATTTGGAGATGTGTATAAGAAGGGAAGAGAATTTCCATGGTTTCTTCCGATCTTTTTAGAATTGTTTTACATAGGGATAATAGTTTGAATATGATTTCATAGGAATTTGCCTTGATGAATAAATGAGTATCCAAAGCAATTTGATCATTTCTTGACCGCCCTGTATGCAACTTACCAGCAATATCTCCGATCAATTCTTTTAATCTATTTTCCACATGAGTATGAATATCTTCCCATTCTTTTCTAAGGGAAAATTGATTTCTCTCAATCTCAATTTTGATTTGTTTTAAACCATAAACTATTTTTTGAAATTCTTCATCTGACAAAACACCCATTTTATTCAACATCTTTGCGTGGGCGTAGGAACCTTTTAAGTCTTCTTTATATAAATATATATCTAGGCTAATCGATTCTCCCAAATCTATCAAAAGATTGTCTACTTTTCCTTCCGTTCTACCTTTCCAGAGTGTTTCCATAATAAAATCCAATTTTTCGTATCACTTTTTTAAAAATACTAAATTTTTAATTTATAAAAAATCTCTCGAATGGGATCATGTATTGAATACAAAGTTTCAATATAAAAATGATAGTCCAGTACTAAATTATTAATTTCAATATAGATATTTTTAAATCTCTCGTAAATCTGTTCTTTTTTTACACCAATGGACATAACTAAAAAAGAATTGTAGGATAAAATAATTAACAAATCTCTCTTTTTTAATTTAGAATGGATAAACTTTTCTAATTCCAAAACAAAATTATAAATTCCAGAATTGTTTAAATAGTAGATATAATTTTCCAAATTTTCAAATTTAAAATGGCTTAAAGTAACAGGTATATTTTTTTCTAAATAAGATTTACTTTTTTTTTCTATATATTCTATAGAATTTTCTAAATAATCATAGGAATTTGAATTATTAATTTCTGTATCATTTAGAATCATCTTCCTGATTAAAGGGAAAAATTCCTTCAAAAAAATTTTTTGGATATAGAGCTCACTTTTATATGGGTAGATAGCTAAAATGTGCAATTTCCTCCATATAAATAAATTCCTTTTTAATAAAGGGGAATCCAAAAGATGGATAGGATAACCAAACTCTAAATATTTTTTTTGATCATATTGAATCAATAAATAAAAACATCCCGAAAATAAAAAATAAAAATAAAAGATAAATTCTTTTATATTCTTTGGTGAATAATTTTTATAATAATTCAGTAATTTTTCTTTATCTTCGAATTTTAACAACTGTAAGGCTTGGTCCCAATAAATTTCCAATTCTTCTTTGTGTTCCTTTATTAAAGGAGAATGATCCATTAAAATTTTTAATATCTTATCTTTTTCAAGCATTTAAAAAACCTTTTATGGATACCCAAACTTTTGTAAAGTAATTTTATTTATTAAAAAAAGATGTATGTTTATGTTTTGTTTAAGGAAAATTCTAAAAGCCTTTTTTTAAATTCCACAGCATCTGGAATCTCTAACAACTCTAAAAATTGAGAAAAATCAGACTTTTCAACTTTAAAATTTTCAAAATAAAGATAAATCTCTGAATAGACTCCCAAAGGAACACTAAAATTTCGTATACCACAAAAATAGAATAGTTTTAAAAATTCTTTTTTCGTTGCTAGATTTCCACATAAAGAAATTTCTTTTTTTATGTTAGATAAGGTTAGATACAACAATTTATAAAAAGAAGAATTGTAATAATCATTTTCCCTTAAGGAATTTCTCCTCTTTCCATAAAATAAAGCCATTAAATCATTTGTCCCCAAACTAAAAAAATCAACATCTATAAGTTGATTTAAAATAAATAATATGGAAGGGATTTCTAACATAATACCCAACTGTATTTTTTGCTTATGTTGGCCTGGTAAAAAAGCCATTTCTTGTAAAACAATTTCTTTTATAAAGTTCCAGTCTTCGTAGCTAGAGATCATGGGGATTAAAATTCTTAGAGTCCATTTAGGATTCTGAATTCTCTGATATGCGTTGAATATACTTCGAATCTGATTGAGGATTATTTTTTGTTCTGCCTTGTAGTATTCAATCCCTCTTTTACCCATATTGTCTAAAGAAGAATAAAAATACAATGAATGTTTATCTTCGTCTACATCTATTAATCTTAGAGTTAAAACTTCATTTTTTCTAAATAATTGAAATATCTTAAAATATAAATCTTCTGACTTTTTTAAATTAAAAATCAATTTTGGTTGCCTTAAATACAAAAATTCTGTTCGCATAAGTCCTAAAGAAATTTTATAATTTTTTCTGTGCTTCTTGATGCTTTCCAAATCATCAGCATTTAAAGAAACCAAAACATCATTTATTTTAAAATCCTTTATGATTTGTTGCTGTTTTTGAATGGATGTTTGTGTCTTTATTGTTTTGTTTTTTTTGATTAAAGCATAACCCTTATTTGTATAGATCCCAATATAAAAAGCTTCTTGAATACGAAGAAAATCCTCTTTGGGAAAACAATTTACCAAAATAGGGATTCCTTGATTCGCTGCAAGGAGTATCAAATGCCCCGAAAGACTTCCTTCTAACAAAAGAATTCCTTCTGGCTTTGGAATTTTTAAATATACCAAAGGACTAAGATCTTTTGCAACCAAAATATAATTAGGATATCTTTTTCTAAAAGTATTAATTTTTTTATTGCAGAAATTTATATACGAAAGGCCTAAAATTTCCTCTAATAATTGATAAACTGCATCTTGTAGATCTATCCATCTTTGCTTATTAAAAGAATTGGATTGACTGAGAAAAAATTTTTCTATATTTTTTGATGCTTGGTATATAGACTCTACTAAATTTTTACCAGATTGGATCCCTTTTTCAACTTCTTCTAAGAACATAGGATCTTTTAAAAAATAGATCTGTATATCTAATAATTTTTTTATAGAATCATCCAACCTTTTTTGTATGTTTTTTATTTTTTTTATAGTGCATTCTAAATAATGATTGAATTTTTTAATTTCATTTTCTTTTTCTTTTACATCGATTACCTTAGTTTTGGGGATTAAACTTTCGAATTCGGGCAAAATTAAGGCATAGCCTTGGGAAATCCCATAAGCAGCAATCTCTCCGTATACTTTCCAGCTTTCTTGCATTATTTTTTATGATTCAGATATTGAATAATTATGTAAGTTGTATCGTCATTGGGACGGGCAAATAAACTAAATAATTTTAAATCCCAGTATAAATTTCTTATTATTTTTTTTGGTTCTTTTGCGATATTTTTTTTAAAAGACTTTTTTAATCTTTCCAAACCGTAAATCTGGTGTGTTCGATTCATTTGTTCATAAGCTCCATCTGTATATAGTAATATTATATCGCCTTTATTAAAATCCAATCTTTTGCCTTTGTAAATAAAGTCTTTTTCTATACCTAAGGGGATATTTACCGTATCTGCCTCTTCTATGGATTGTTCTCTTAAATTGTAATGTAGAAGGGGGGGAGAGCCTGCTGCTGCATATTCTATAGAACCCGAAAGCAAATCCAAAATCAACAAAGAAAATGTTGCAAACTTTAACTCATCAAAAATTTCTAAACAAATTCCATTGATTTTTTTAAGTAAAATTTGAGGCGTAACGCTAGTCATATTGAGTTCTTTGCTTAAATAATAATAAAGCATAAAAGCCAAAAGCCCAGCTTCCAATCCTTTACCACTTACATCAGATAAAAAAATAACGACTCTGCTATCATTTAAAGGAAAAATTCCAAAGAAATCTCCACTTGTCAAAAATTTAGGATAAGTTTTTCCATAAATAAAAAAATTTTTTAATTTTAAATAAATTGTTTTATTAAATTTAAAATATTTTTCGTTAAATTTATTTAATTTTTTTTCGTTGATCAATTGATTTTTAAAAAGATAATTGGAAAGAAGTTCTTTACTATTTAAAAAATCATCACTAATCTCCTCGAAAGGTTCATTTAAAACTTCGTATTCATCCAAAATTTTTAGTATTTTTATAGGATCCATGCTAATTACAAATAAAATGATTGGTATCATCACATCAACTAAATATTTGACAAAAAGGCTTTTCCTTTTAACATAGAAATGATGTCTGATATACAAGAGCAAATTCTTAATAAGTATTTTAAAGTTATAGAAAATACAAATACTATATTGCCTTTAGGAAAAGTAGTAGAAGTGAATGGTTTTACTATAATTTCTGAAGGTCCCATTGATTTAGGGATTCATAGTTTATGTAGAGTCCAAAAAGACAATGGAGAATCCATTAATTGTGAAGTGATTGGATTTCGCGGAAAACACCTCATCTTAATGCCTTTTGGAAGCACAGGAGGAATCTATCCCTCAGCAAATGTATATAGTCTGAACAAAAAAATGCAAATTTTAGTCTCTGAAAAAATGATTGGTAGAGTCTTTGATGGTTTGGGAAATCCAATCGATGGTGGTTTCCCTATCTACGAAGGAGAATATCGAGATGCAGATCATTCACCACCCAATCCTATGGAAAGGGAACCAATCAAATCGATTTTGGTTACAGGGATTAAAGCCATTGATGGATTGCTAACCGTAGGGAAAGGACAAAGAATTGGGATTTTTTCTGGTACAGGTGTAGGAAAATCCACTCTACTTGGAATGATTGCCCGATATACTAAAGCAGATATTAATGTGATTTGTTTAGTAGGAGAACGAGGAAGAGAAGTTAGAGAATTTATAGAAAAAGATTTAGGCAGAGAAGGTATGCAAAGATCCATTGTGATAGTAGCTACAAGCGATAAAAGTGCTTTAGAAAAGCTTTATGCTGCCTACTTTGCAACAAGTATAGCAGAATATTTTAGAGATCAAGGAAAAGATGTAAATTTATTTATGGATTCTATAACAAGATTTTGTATGGCTTTAAGAGAAATTGGTATTGCTACAGGAGATCCTTTAGGTCCTGGTGGGTATCCTCAGAGTACATGGTATAGACTTAGTAGATTGGTCGAAAGAAGTGGTGTTACCAAAAAGGGTTCTATAACTGGTTTTTATAGTGTGTTAGTGGAAGCTGATGATGTCAATGATCCAGTGGCTGATGCTTCGAGAGGTATTTTGGACGGGCATATTATCCTTAGTAGAAGATTGGCTCACAGAAACCACTATCCAGCAATAGAAATTACAGAATCCATCTCCCGACTTATGACCAATATTATAGATGAAGAGCATTTGCGTATCGCATCGAAGATTCGTTCTCTTCTTTTTATTTATAAACAAAACGAAGACATCATCAATTTAGGCGCTTATGAAAAAGGGGCGAACCCAGAACTTGACGAAGCTATAAACAAAATAGAAAAAATCAATACTTTTTTAAGACAATCCATTACAGAAGGATTTTCTTTTGAGGATACATTACAATTCCTAAAAAATATAGTATAATATGAAAACCAAAAAATTCCAATTCCAGTTAGAAGCTTTACTAAAAATTAGAAACATACAAGAAGAAAAAGCCTTACAAGAATTAGGTAAGATCCAAAGTAAAATCAATAAAGCCATTGCAGAAGTTCAAACTTTGGAAAAACAATATCAAAAAGAAATCCAAAGATTTAATGAATACTCTAAAAGCCAAAATATCTTAAATTATCAGAATTTTATTTTATTTTTAAATAGATTACAAAATACAAAGAATAGAGTACAAAAATACATACAAAGTTTACAACCCGAGCTAGAAGAAAAAAGAAAAAAAGTATTAGAAGCAAGAAAAAATAAAAGAATCTTAGAAATTTTAAAAGAAAAAAGATTAGAAGAATACAAAAAAGAATTGAAAAAATTAGAACAAAAAGAAATATTTGAGTTCAACCAAAAAAATAGCCCTAAAGAATATGAAGTTTTGGAAACATATAGTCCAGAGATTCCAGATGAAGAACCAAAAGAATCTACCGAGGAAATTAGAGCAAGAAAACAAGGAAAGTACACAGATCTTTATAAAAGAAAAGATTACAGATAATCGATTTGATTATATAGAAAATACCATACCTCTGGGATTTCAATCGCTATCTATGAAAGAAGAAAGTGAACATTACACAAAATTGTTAAATAAAAAATTAAAAGAAAAAACAACAATTATAGAAAAAATCATACAAAAGTGGGAAACTTATGATTCTATCTCCTAAAGTTAAAATTTTTTATTTAATTTTATTAATTTTTTTTTCCATAGGAATCTATCTTTATTTATTAGAGGAATGGGGAATTATTCAATTGAAAGATTATATCCCTTTTTTAGAAAAAGAACCACCAAAAATTGATACCACAAAAGGAAACGAATTATTGATTGCAAAAGACAAATTGGAAAAAGAAAAAGAATTGTTAGAAGAAGAAAAAATCAAAATCAATGAATTAAAAGCTGAATTGGATAAAAAAAAACAAGAATTAGAATCTAAAGAAAAAGAAATAATAGAACAACAAACCAACATAGAAGAACAAAAAAAATCCTTACAAGAAAAAGAAAATGCAAGAAAAGAAAAAAACAAAATGATCGAAGATATGGCAAGAAGACTAAACGCAATGCCTCCTCAAAATGTTATCGAAATTATTCAAGGATGGAAGAATATTGATATTGTAGACGTCTTTTTGAAAATGGAACAACTTGCAGAAGAAGAAGGAACCCCTTCTATCGTACCTTTCTTGCTATCCCAACTTCCAGCAGAGAGAGCAAGCATCATCACTTCTTTAATGCTGGACGAGGGAATTCGAGAAGATATTTTTAAAGAATAAACCATCAATGGTTATACAACTCGTAGTACTTTTCGTCTACATATTTTATGATTTCTGGAAGAAGAATTTTCTGAAATTCTTGATTCAATTTCTCTGCACCAAAACAATTTAGATGCACTTGATCAGGATAATATTCTTTATCATAATAAAGAGATGAAAAATAAAAAGTTTTAGCATTTGGAAATTGAGAAAGAAAATTTTCAAATTCTTTAAAAAAACTTTTTAAATATACTCCTTCCTGAAAATAGTCTGGAAAAGGAACTGTTATGTATATATATAAAATTTGATTTTTATGTAGATATTCTATAAATTCTTTCGTGTAAGAAAAATCAAAATTAGGGATAAAATTTGCTATGGCTTTTTGTTCGTTTATCATTTCTTCTTTTTTGAGTTGCATCTCCATAAGCTTTTTTTTAGGTATCCTATCAGAAATGTTATAATACCCTTGATTGTTTTCAATAAAAAGCTTCATAACTAAATTATCTTGTAAATTCGAATCTGCAGGCTGACATTCGTCTTCTAAAATCCTTGTGCAATTACACGATTCCGTGCCATATAAATTTTTTTTAAATAGATACGTTTCCAGATTGAATAAATTTTTGATGGCATCTCGATATTTATAAGTAGAGTAATTTAAAGGAATACTCTGAGAGATTATAAAAAACCATTCTGGACCACGATATATTTCAGAAATTTCTGCAGTAGTAAACAAAAATAAAAAACGATGAGAGAAAAATTCCCAAAAAAACTCCTGATTCAACAGCTCAGGTGCGAAAATCTTATCCGATTTTAAATTTCTTATTCGCTCTATTGTCCTTCTATATAGATATTCCATTAATGGTATATCGGGATATACATAAGAAATCAATTTCTGATCAACCAATGGATTCCCTTTACCACTATGCACTAAAGTAGGGGATCCTGCAAATAAAATTGCTTTGGGTTTCTTGTTGTATTTTAAATACTTTTTTACAAAATATTTATAATATCTTGTCCCCATTGCTGGCAAAGAAAAATTGTAGACTTCTTTTTGATCCGGTTTTAAAGACATACTTCGAGAATCGCCAAGTATGATGATTTTATAATCTTGATCCCCTTTTTCAATTTTATTTTTTGTATAAGTCATTAAAAATTTTTCTGGTTTATCAAAATAATACAAGGGAAAAATTCGAACTAGAATTTCTACAAAAAGAATTGCTGAAGCAAATGCAATTAGTAGTTTTTTAAAAGGCAAAGTAAATGACATCTTTTCCAAAAACTCCATTTAAAATAATACTAAAAAACAATAGTAAAAAGACCAAAAGCTGTATCCAAAAGGGAGTTTTGAATATCCACTCGGGGTCATTTTTTTTCCACCGAAAGTAATCTAAAACCAAAACAGGAAACACAATTTTAAAAAGAATACCAAAATAAGAAAAAAAATCAGGTGTTAAATTGTAAGGTTTTGTCAAAATCCAATTGCTAAAAAGATCTCTATAAAGAATTAATGAATGATGGAAATCGTAGGCACGAAAAGAAATGGCAGCCAATCCAAAAAAAATGTTTGTGGTTAAAATCGAAAGAATGGTTCGGATATTTTCTGAAAAATATTTTTGTAAAAAAATGGAATTCTGCAAAAGAGGTTTCATTCTTCTTTTATAAAACAAATAGAATACTGCATACATTCCATTCAATAGCCCCCAATTTATGAATGTCCAATTGGCACCATGCCAAAGTCCCGAAATAAAAAAAACAATCAAAATATTACGATATTGTATCAATTCTCCCATTCGATTACCACCAAGAGGTATATACAAATAATCTGTAAACCATCGATTTAAAGTAATGTGCCAGCGATTGTATAATTCAATTGGATTTTTAGAAAATTCTGGACAATTGAAATTTTCACTTAAATTGAATCCTAAAAGCTTTGCACTACCTTTTGCAATATTAGAATACCCTGCAAAGTCACAATATACCTGAAAAGCGAAAGCCATACCAGATAATAGGATTTGTCCTCCACCATTGCCAACTGCTAAATTTGGATTTTTAGAATACAAAGAAACATTATCTAAAAATACCAAATTTACATATTCACTTAGATGATCAGCAACCCCTACTTTTAGGAAATAACCATACAATAAATACCATAATCCTTTTACGATATCCTCCAAGTAAATTTTTCTCTCTCTATTTATTTGTGGTAATAAATCTTGTGCCCTTTCTATAGGACCAGCAACCAATTGAGGGAAAAAACAAACAAATAAAGAAAAATTTAAAAAACTTTTTTCTGCTGGAATCACCCTTCTATAAACATCAATCGTATAAGACATGGTCTGGAAAGTATAAAAACTAATCCCAACAGGAAGGATGATGTTAAATAAAATTTTGTTTTTATCAAACAAAAATATGTCTAGACCAGTCAATTGATGTAAAAAATCAAAAAGAACTATAAAATTGTTTATAAAAAAATTATAATATTTAAAAGAAAAAAGAATTGCTAAATTTCCTAAAATCGAAATAACTAAAAATCCTCGCCTTGTTTTTTGTTCTGTTGTTTTTTCAATAAGATTGGATATTACAAAGTCTAAAATAGTACTTAACCAGATCAGACTTAAAAAAATCCAATCCCACCAACCATAAAAAAAATAAGAAGACATCAACAAAAACAGATTTTGCCAAAACAGTTTAGCTTTACTATAAACCAGAAACCAATAAATAAAAATTACTATAATAAAAAAATACAGAAAGGCATTAGAATTAAAAATCATTGTACGGGTTTAAAAAAAAATAGATAAGGTATCAGTCAAAGAATAATTTACTCTATCTTCCTTTTTGATGTCTTTAATTAAGTTTATTTGTAAAGCATAAACGAAACTTAATGTTCTAAGGATTCCAAATATTTTTCGCACTCTAAGGCAGCCATACAACCTGTTCCTGCTGCAGTGATTGCCTGTCGATACTTTTTGTCTTGAACATCGCCTGCTGCAAAAACTCCGGGAACACTGGTTTGTGTGGTACCTGATTTGGTAATAATATATCCATCAGAATCCAATTCTAACTGCCCTACAAAAGGTTCTGTATTGGGTTTATGCCCTATTGCATAAAATAAACCATTCGCTTCTAATTCTGTAATTTCTCCGGTTTGTATATCTTGAATTTTAATTTTTTCTAACACTTCGCTACCCATAGCTTCTATTGCTATAGAATTCCAAATTGGTTTAATTTTTGCATTTTTAAAAACTCTTTCTTGCATAATTTTTGAAGCTCTTAACGTATCTCTTCGGTGTACAAGGTATACTATCGAACCAAATTTTGTTAAATAAGTTGCTTCTTCGCAAGCAGAATCCCCTCCGCCTACAACAACAAGTGGTTTGTTTCGAAACAAAGGTAAGGCTCCATCACAAACAGCACAAGCAGAGATCCCCTTCTGCCAAAATATATCTTCTCCTTTGATTTGCAATCTTTTAGCAGTAGCACCAGTTGCAATGATTACAGCATGAGCTAAGACAGGTTCAACGTCCTCGAATCCTTCCCGCCACAAGCGAAATGGTCTGGTAGAAAATTCTACTTTTGATATTGTTTCAGAAATAATTTTAGTTCCAAATCTTAAGGATTGTGCCTTCATCCTTTCCATTAGTTCAATACCTCCAATTCCATCGGGAAAACCAGGAAAGTTTTCTACTTCTGTTGTGGTGGTTAATTGCCCCCCTGCTGCTATTCCACCAGCCATAAATCCTTCGAACAATACTGGCGATAAATTGGCTCTGGCAGCATAGATGGCAGCTGTATGTGCAGCAGGTCCACTTCCTATAATCACTACTTTATGTATTGTTTTCGAATCCATATAAGACAATATAATTTTTTTTAAAAGAGAGTCATTCTTTTCTTGAAATTTTATAAATTTTTTTTAAATTGGTATGTGTGAAATTTCCTAAAAAAATTTGGACATTAGAAGAAGCCAAAAAAATACTTCCATTAATTTATAAAATAACTGAAGATTTTTTTTTAAGAGTAGATAAATTAAATCAAAAAATACAAGGTATATTGCCAGAAAACGAATTAGAAATTTTAGAAGAACAAATTAGCAAAGAGATTCAATTATGGATGTTAAATATGTTAGATTTAGGTGTAGAAGTAAAAGGGTTGTGGTTGGTAGATTTTGATAATGGCAAAGGTTACTATTGTTGGAAATATGACGAAAAAGATATTTTTTATGAACATGATTATCATTCAGGATTTGCAGGTCGAAAATTAATTAAAAAAGATTCTGAGGAAGGTTTATGAATTTACTTAAAGAAAATAAAAAAATTAAAAACTTTAAAGTATTATTGGATGACGGCTCAAAGCAAGAATTAAAAAACCTTGTTGGGAAAAAGGGAATCATCCTCTATTTTTATCCAAAAGATAATACACCCGGCTGTACAAAAGAGGCATGTTCTTTTCGAGATCACTTACAAGAATTAGAAAACTTGGGTTTTTCTGTTTTGGGTGTTTCGGCAGATAGTTTAAAATCCCATCAAAATTTTAAAAACAAACATAATTTAAATTTCCCTTTAATTGTGGATGAAAACAAAGAACTATGTCAATATTTTGGTGTATGGGGAGAGAAAAAAATGTATGGGAAAACAACCCAAGGAATTTTTCGCACCACTTTTATTCTGGATACAGATTTAAAAATTAAAAAAGTGTATCCCAACGTTAAGGTAGAAAACCATATATCAGAAATCCTTAATGATATTCAAAATTTATAAAGATTTCTAAATGAGGTTTTTATGTCCAAAGAAAAAGAAATTGTCATAAAAAAATCGATTTTGCATTTTTATCCAAGAGAATTGAAAGACTCATCTCTTGTTTTGCCAGTATTTCAGGAAACAACAAATGAAGAAATTCAAACAATTTTAGAAAAAAAAGAAGAATATTTTAGAGAAGACTTGTTTTTTAAAAAAAAAGTAGGTGAAATTTACCAAAAAGAAAATTTGATTTTTTTAGGTTTAGGAGAAAGAAAGAAATTTCATCTGGAAATTCTATTCAATGCTTTTAGAAGTTTTGGTGCAAATTTATCTTTAAGTGGCCCTTCCAAAATTACTATTTTATTCCCATTTTACTTAGAAGAAACACTAATTGAATTAGCTAACAAAATTAACAAAAATGATCCTTTCCTTCTTGAAAACGAAAATAAAAAAAATTCAGAATTTTATTTGTTTGATTACATTACAAGTTTTGGTTTAGAAGAATCTTTAAAAACCATGATCTTTGCCTTAGAAGTAGGAAGCTATTCCTTAGGGATTTACAAAACTACGAAAAATTCAATAAAAACAAAAATAGAAATAGGTTTTAGAATTAATTTAACGCAAAAGCAAACCCAAGATATCAGCAACGAAGCCAAATCTATAGCAGAATTGATCAATTTGTATCGATATATAGCATCTTTGCCTGGTAACATTTTGAATCCGGAAACCTATGAAGCTTTTATAAAAAAAATTATTAAAAACTATAAACTAAGAATTAAAATACTACAAGAGAAAGATCTAAAAAAACTAGGAATGAATGGTGTTTTATCCGTAGGTTCAGGATCCAAAACACCACCCCGAGTGATTCTACTAGAATACCATCCCAAAAATACACTAAATCAAAAACCTGTTTTATTGTGTGGGAAAGGAATTACTTTCGATACAGGTGGCATTTCTCTAAAACCTGCCCAAGACATGCACGAAATGAAGTACGATATGTCAGGTAGTGCTTTAACTTTATTTTCTGTTATTATAGCAAGTATTTTAAAGGTAGAATATCCAGTTATTGGAATTTTAGGTCTGGCAGAGAATATTCCGGATGCAAGAGCATCACGACCAGGAGATGTTTATTATAGTTATAATGGGACGAGTGTAGAAATTCAAAATACCGATGCAGAAGGTAGGCTGGTATTGGGTGATATTTTGTCTTATGGCATCAAAAAATATTCTCCTAAAATAGTGATGGATTTTGCTACCCTAACAGGAGCTTGTATAATTGCATTAGGACACTTCGCAACTGGAATTATGTGCACTTCTGATTCTCTTTATAAAAAAATAGAAACAGCCAGCTATCGTTCCTTAGAAAGAGTATGGAGATTACCCCACTGGTCTATTTATGATGAACAACTAAAATCGGATATTGCAGATTTAAAAAATATTGGAGGAAGACCAGCAGGTAGCATTACTGCAATGAGGTTTCTTGCCAAATTTGTGCCTTCAGATATACCTTGGGCACATTTTGATATAGCTGGAACTGCTTGGCTACCAAATGGGCCCGAATATGCTAAAGGAGCAACAGGCTGGGGAATAAGATTAATGAGTGAGCTCTTTAAAATATTAAATCATTAAATCAAAGTTCAAATTCCTTTTTTTTAAGTTCTTCTAAGATTAAAGCATAATATTGGGATTGAACTTTCTCCAATTCTTTTGAAAGTTCTATCAAAATCTTACTTAAAAACTCATAAATTTTGGTAGGATCTTCATCAGCACCCAAAATCTTAGAAGAAATTTCCTTTAGCATTACAAATTCTGTTTCTTGAATCAAATTTATTAAAGAATGTTTTGGAGTTAATCCTTTTCTTTCTAAGACTTTTGCAATTACATTCATAGGTTGTAGAGAATGTAGTGTTTTTGCTATTAAGTGTTTCGTACTTATGGAAAGATAAGGTAGTACCATTTGTAAATAAAACTTAAATGTATTTTCTTTTACTACAGAACGCTTAGAATCTTCATAAATTGGTATTAAAAGTTTCCTCTCGGCATCATAGTAATATTTAGCTTCTTTTTCTATTTTGATTGTAATTCTTCGCATAATAGATTTTTTTTCTTCCATAATTACTATTTAAATTTTTTTTTTCTTTCAAGTCAATTGTTTATTTACTGGATATGTTCATGGTCTTGCAAATGTTTGCTACAATATTCATGATCCTTACAATGTACACAGTACCGAAAGTCCATGTAGGGATCCTCTAATTCTGTAATTCCACAAACCGTACATTTATGAATCGCTCTTTTCTGGGATTTTAATTTGTATTGGATTTGATGCAATTTAGGAGTTCTATTTTTTATGTAAGGAAATACAATAAAAATCAAAAAATTCAAAATCCCAAAGATAGGTCCCAAAATGGGGAAAAAACTACGCATCACAAAAGACAAATAAATTGAATTGAAAATTAAAAAAACAGCAGTAAGCAATCCAATCCACTTCATCTTTATGGGCAAAATAAAAAATAAAAGAATTTCCATGTTGGGATATAAAAAGGCAACAGCAAAAAAAACAGATAAATAAACAAAATAAGCATCGATAGGATAAAAATAGGTTCCGATTAAAATAAAAAAATAACCCGAGAAAATAAAAAGATTGTATTTTACTGTAGACAATTCTGCTTCCAATTGAGTACCAAAAATCCAAAAAATATATAAAAAAATAGCTAAAGATAAAACATTCGTAGTAATACGAAAAGGAAACAAAAATATTTGCCACCAATCTCTTGTAAAAAGCATTTGAATTTGAAATTGGGGATAAGAAGTACCAAAAAAAATATCCAATAAATTTACAACAGCTATGATTAGTACTAAAAGATTTGTTAAATTTGCAATTGCCAGATTTTTAAAACGGAAATTTTTGTTCACATTAGTTAAAGTTTTTAAATAAAAAGTTATGTCAATCAAATACTTTTTTGTTTTAGTCTTATGGGAGTTTAAAATCCATTTTAAATCTTTCCAGAGTATTCTGATTTTATTTTTCTACGCCGTTTCTTTAACAGTAGTTTATCATTATTCATTAAGAGAAGAAATCTTTTTAGAAGAAAAAAATTTTTATGGATTATTTCTCATTTCTATTTTTTTTATGGTAATCCTACTTTCTGGAAGAAGCTTACAAAGAGAAAAAGAAGCAGGGGCATATAAAATGATTTTGATAAGCCCTTTGCCAAGATATATATTCTATTTAACAAAAGTTTTGACAAAATCTTTAATTATATTACTTATAGTTTTTTTTTATCAATTTATTTATAAAATTCTTTTAATAGGTCAGATAGAATTAGGAAAAGAGCAGATCTATCTGATTTTATTTATTACTCCAGCTATTGTTAGTTTAACAGCTTTAGGAGAAATCATTTCTTTAATGTCAACGGGCAACAAAATGCGAGAATTGGTACTCCCGATTCTTTTCTTTCCTTTATCTTTACCAGTATACATGATTTTTACTTCTTTATTAAATGAGTATTTAAATTCATTGAATGATCAAATTTTAAACTTTTTCTTTAGTTTAAAATTTGTTTTACCTATAATTTTATCTTTGATTTATGTTCTTATGGGAATTTTATTTTTTTCGAATTTATCTATCGAAGAAACATAAGAGGTAGTAAAATGAAGCCACAATTTACCACTTTTATAATAATTGGATTTATTTTTACGATAATTCCTGTTACTCTCTTAGGATTGGTATACCCACCTGTAATTCCTTCCCAGGGAGTAGCTCATAGAATTTTTTATATGCATGTTCCTATTGCTTGGGTGGGAATGTATGCACCGTTTTTAGGAAGCCTTTTTGGAATTCTTTTTATTTTAACAAAAAAAACAATCTACGAAAAATTGATTTATACTTCTATGAATTTGGCTTTTTTATTTAGTTTAGGAGTTATCATTTCGGGTCCTATTTGGGCATCCACTGAATGGGGGACGTACTGGAATTGGAAAGACTCTCGTTTGATGAGTTTCTTTATTCTATTACTTGCTTTAGGAAGTTATTTTATAGTTAAAAAT
This sequence comes from Leptonema sp. (in: bacteria), assembly GCA_046291925.1. Taxonomy (GTDB): domain Bacteria; phylum Spirochaetota; class Leptospiria; order Leptospirales; family Leptonemataceae; genus SKYB61. The sequence goes on from JBKBRY010000001.1 coordinate 161,070, forward strand.
TTTACAGATGATCCCCAAAAGAAAGCTATCTATAGTGCTATAATGGCTATTTTAAGTTCTTTAGCTTCTTTACTCACTTGGTTTTCTATTAGAATCTTTACTCCTGACACCCACCCTACACCAGTTTTATCTACTATGTCACCCAAAATAAGATTGACATTTTGGATTTCTATAATCGGATACAATCTTTTTTTTATAAGCTTTTTTTATTTAACCTATAGATACGAAAAGATAAAAGAATATTACGAAAAGATATTGTATTACGAAGAAAAATGATGTGTATAATTTAAAAAAAATTTATAAATTAAATTAAATAGGAGAAAAAAATGTTAAAAAAAAATTTGATTTTATTTTTCTTTACCCTATGGGGAATTTATGCCGAATCTATCAATAAAGCAGAAATAGAAAAAAATCTGGAAGGCTTATTAAAAATGCAAGGGATAGAACGAAAAGAATACTTAGAAAAATTGAATAAAGAAGAAATAGAAACATTATTAAGCTACATTAAGCATGTATATTCGCAAAAAGATAAAGATTTAGAAGTGGTTTTCCAGATTTATGATGTATTGGCAAATCTAAAATCCATTGAAATTTCTCATAAAAGATTGAATCGTTTATTATGGGTCATTACAATTACTTTATTGTTGTTTTCCTCTTATGTTAGTTATGTGTTATTACAACAAAATAAAATTCTTAGACATATTTCGAAAGATCTAAAATAATGTTTTATTTTGATAGTTTTAAACATCTTTATCTTACTTTAAATCAGACTATTGTATTCCCTTCCACATCTTTAATCCGATTCGATCTACAAGAAGCATACCAAATCTATCAGATTTTATTAAAATATTTTTTTAATTTTTCAGAAGAGTTTAAAATTTATCCTAAAGAAATTTTTTTGGGGCAAAAGAAATATTTAAGTTTTTTAAAAATCATAAAAGAAGACAACCACCTCTTTTCTTTAGAACTGAGGGTATTGATTTCGTATGCGGGGGGAGCCAAAAAAGAAGAAATCTTAGATAATCAGCAACAAAATTATTCCCCTTCTTTTAAAACCAACAAGATTTATTTTTATTTGTTTTTATATAGGATCCATAGCTATAAAGAAAAAGATGAACTGATTACAGGATTAGAACCTTATTCCATTCCTTTAATAAGAAATTATAAAATCCCTTATATTGATGTAAGGATAGAACCTTGGACTGTAAATTTATTTGACGAAATGGATTATAGTGATTTATTAGATATCATTGAGTCTCGAATTCCTTACGAATGGAAAGGAAAATCATGGAGGAGGCCTTTTTCTATAGAAAGAGCAACGTTAGCAATAAATCTGGTTTCAATTGGTCAGGAAGAATTTATAAAAAATGATTTCCTTGGCTTTATTGAAAATATAGAAAAAGAAACATATGAATCGGAAATCTTTAAGAGATTTTATTCAGAGTGGGAAGTAGAAAAATGTTTTTCAAACAGTGGAAATCTGCATTGGAAGTTTGTAAAAATTCCTTTTGTACATATTTAGTTTTCTTTTTGTTTTTAACTTTTTGTAGAACTCCTCAATATAAAGAGACCAAACAATGCACTGTATTGCCTGAACACTCAAACATTATAGATTTTTTAAGTTTAAACGAAACCGAAACTATTTTAGTAAAATTAAATCCAACTCTACGAGATCACAAAAAAGAAATAATACATGATGCAAAGATCTATCTTACAAAATCTAATATAAATAATCATAAGAATTCTCTTATAGAAATTCTAAATCGAGACGATTACCCCTTTAAGCCTTTCTCTATTGGTATGTACCAAAACGAAAAAAACATTTATATTTACATTTTAAATATAGCATTCCTTAAGCAAAGAAGTATAGAGATATACCAATACGAAAACGAAAAATTAAGATTTATATCCCGCATACGTTCAAAAGAATTTAAAGATTTAAAAAGCATTACCATCAATACAAATCAAGAAATTATTGGCATTCAAAAAAATAAAATTTTTTTACATAAATCAAGAACATACAAAAATCTTGATTTATCCTTACCAGAGATATTCAGAATTCGAAAGATTCAAAACAATTATTATGGTATAGCAACTAAGGAGAAAAAGATTTATAAACTCTCAGAAGATTTAAAAGTAATTTCTACTTTCTCGTTTGATTTTTATCCTTTAGACATTTTTTTTTATAATGGAGAATACCTAATTTTGTTGAGCAGTGTTTACAAAGATCCCTTATCCCTATCAAGCAACCAAAAAAATCAAAATCAATATATTTATATATTAAACGAAGAAGATATGATTTCCAAAAGTTATTTTTCGATTTATGATGCTTTTAAAAAACTCAAAATTCCCATTGTAAGTTATTTTTCTTCTTTGGATTTTAAAAAATCTCATTTATTATTGATCCTACATAGCTGGGAAACCTATTCCATGAGCTGTAAAATTGATAAAGATTTTTTTATAAATTGAAGATGAAGTTCTATATGGGTTTTAATTGAATTATGGATTTCTTTACTTTGTTTATTGAGAATTTCTATATCTCCTACAAAAGAAGAAAAATATTTATGAATTTCTGTAAATTGCAATAGCTTTAACTCTTCGAAATTAAGAATTTTTTTTTCTAAGTTATCAATTTCTGTATAATTTTTTGTTGAGGGAACCTCTAAAATTTCTAAGAGATTTTCTATTTTCTCTTTTAAAGATATTAAATTTTGATAAACTTTGATCAATATTTCTTCTTTTGTTTTTTTGGTGTTTTGTATCTTTATAGAATTTTCTAAAACAATTTTTTTAGTTAAAGCTGGATAAGTTGCGATTTGTTCAATAAATTCTTCTTTTGATAAAACTTTTTTTGTGTTTTTCAAATCTGCACCATTACCGTATAGAAGATAAAATTGATTTTTTTGTAATAATTGGTGATTATTTTCGAACCAATTTTTAAAAATCAATAATTTATCATTTGTAGGAATTTGTTTTTTATAGAGGTCTAAACAATACCTTCTGGGGATTGCTGTGATTTGTTTGTAATTAAAAAAATCCAAACTCTCTATTCTATGATTTTTATATAAAAATTGTTTCTCTATTTGCGAATATTTCGTATGAATTTGGTTTTTAACAAAAGCAAAATCAGCTCCAACTAAAAATATAGATTTTGCATTCAAAAAATTTGCAAAGTCTATAGCAGTAGTTGTAACAGAACCTCCACTTTTTAAAAAACTAAGCTCAGGGAAGATTTTTAAATACAAATAACTCACAAAAGGTAGAGAGTTGTTATAGATAAAAATTTTTGCGTGTTGAATTGAGTTTCGAATCGTTAAATTACATACTACAGGATCGGCAATCAAATAAGAAATATGATCCCACAGTCCTTGTAAATGAAGATAATTGATCCATTGGGCATCTACTGTAACCAAAAAATCTACTTGTATTTGGTTTTGGACCAAGGCATTGAATGCTGTATCCACAGCTATGATAAATACTTTATTCTGATACATTTGGATTATGGGTAGCCACAAATCCAAAGATGGACCACCAGCAATTACCAAAACTGGAAAAGATTTAAGGATATTTTTTAAAACATCAATTGGATAAAAATACTCCGAAAAAATAAAATTTTTATAAAAATTAGAAATCCAAATGGTTTCAAATTTCTTTATCGTATGGTAATTTACAGAGAAATAAAATTTCTTTCTATAATAAAGATCGATAATGATAAAATCTTGTTTTTCTAAATATGTTTTTAAAAAAAATAGTTCAGAATAGATTAAATTTTCGCCGAATTCTCGGATAAAATCAGCATCAAAATTTTTAAGAAAATGAATCTTAGGAAGATGTCTCCAATCAAAATCTTGAAACTTTTTTCTTAATCTTTTTAAAGCAATTTCTGTGATTTCTGGATTCGGTTCATACCAATAAATTTGATAAGGAAAATCCAAAAAATAATCCAATATATAAGCCAACCCAATTTTAACAAAAATCATAGAATGGATTTCTTGCATTTTTAGATTTTTGGAAAATTCATCAAACTGCCTTTTTGACTCTATCTCTGGGAATTTGCTATGAACCCATTTATTATGGATGCGCAAATTGAATGGAATTCCATCTTTGTACTGAATTTCTAAATCAAATGACATAACAATAAAATCTTGAGTCCTTTTTTTCTATATTTAACTGGGTATCATAAAGTTCAGAAATGGATTGAGAAGTGATAACAGAATCCAAATCTCCCCACCGAAGAATTTTACCTTCTTTTAGTAGAATGGCTTTTTTTACAAAAGGTGGTATCTCTTCGATTCTATGGAGAACGATTAGAATCAAAGAAATGGTTTTTGAAATTTCTTCTAAAAGTTTTTCGAATTTTATCCTACCTCTGATATCGAGAACTTCAAAAGGTTCATCTAAGATCAAAATTTTTGGTTCTTTAACAATACTCCTTAAAAGTAAAACTCTCTGCTTTTCTCCTGTAGAAAGGTGCATAAAATTTCTGTTAAAATCAATATCCAAAGAAGGTACATATTTATATAGAATTTGCTTTGCTTTTGTTTTTTCCTGTTCTGTTGCTTCTGTATAATATCCCAATTGATCATAAAATCCCGTACAAAGTACTTCCCATGCAGCAATTTGAGGATGAAACGCATCAAGCCAAGTAGATAATTTAGGAGAAAAAAAACCAAAATAATTTTTTTTGTATACAATAGGAACCTGCTCTCCATTTTCTTCCAAAAAAATTTTTCCTAATGTAGGCCACTCCAATCCTGATAAAATAGAAAGAAAAGTGGTTTTCCCGGAACCATTGGGTCCTATTAATGCATAAAATCCATCTTCTAATTCTATGTTGATGTTTTTTAAGAGTTCTTTCCCCCCTCGGATGTACCATACATCTTTTATTCTAAGCTTCATAAATTTTGAATCAGAGATTGAAAAAATTGATAAGTTTTTTGAAATTCCTTTTTAGATGTTTCTTCAAAGATGATTCTCATAATAGGTTCTGTGTTACTAAACCTAAAATGATTCCAACTTAAATCCTCAAAAAAAATAAAATAGCCATCTTCTGTACTTTCGTAGGAAATTTTTTTTTGGAGTTTCTTGATGGAATCATAGACTTTGTTTAAAATTTCATTTCTATTTTCTAAAGAAATAGAAACTTTTAATTTACCCATATATAGAGGAGGAAGTTCTTTTAATAAATCATCAATCGTTGTTGCGTTTTTTTCTGCCATAGCAGACAAAATATAAAAGATACCAGTAAGGGAATCCCTTCCTTTCGAAGGGATTTCGGGATCGATTACTCCCCCATTCCCTTCTCCACCAAACTTTGCTTTGATTTGGATAATTTTGTTTAAAACATTTACTTCTCCAACTGGTGCTCGAATCACTTGGTGTTTCTCAGATTTACTAATTTTTTCTAATAGTGTGGATGTAGAATAATTGATTACCATCTTGATGGGTTTCGATAAAGTTAGCTTTTTACCTAAAAAAGCAAGAGGAAGGGTATATTCTTCGTTTATGGATCCCGTTGTAGCAGAACCACAAACAAGCCTATCTCCATCAGGATCTAAAGCAAAACCAACATTGACTTTTTTTTCTTTTAGAATTTTAGAAAATTTCTTTAAATTTTCTGGAGTAGGTTCTGGAGCTCTTTGAAACTCTCGATTTGCCTCAGAATGAATTTGAATTACTTCGCAATTCAGAAATTCCAGCAATTTTGGGATAGCATAAACTCCGCTGCTATTTACCGGATCGATCAAAACTTTATATTTTTTTTCCCGAATGGCTTCTATGTTCGGAATTTTTTTGGCAATGGATTCAATATGTTTTTCTATTCCATCGAAAGAATTTACGGTATTTTCTAATTTTTTTGGATAAGGAAAATCTTTTGAAATTGCCCTAAACATTTTTATCAAATCTTCTTGATCAAAAAAATATCCCCCACTTTTTAAAAATTTTAAACCATTCCATTCTATTGGATTATGGGATGCTGTGATGATAATTCCTGCATCTACTTTGTAAAAATTACAAGCAGCTTTGATTGTGGGTGTAGGTGCAATTCCTAAATTGATTATATTCTTACCATAGTAAGCCAATGCACCCAAAATCAGCCTTTCCAATATAGGAGAAGTGGATCTGCCATCATTTCCAACAATTATATTTTTTTTAGTAACCGCAGCAAAAGCATGTAGAAGTTGCAAAAGCATCTCCGGAGTAAGTCCTTCTGGCAAAATGGCACGGATCCCAGAAATGGAAACCATCAATAATTTCTGTTGAATTTTTTTTTTAAATCCATCAGGTAGTAAATCTATCATAATTTCTAAGAATTTTTTTATTTCTTTTAAGACAAGTGAATAAACATTCCCTATAAAAAATATTTGTAAGATAGAGTTTTAAAAAAAAATAAACTGAACTATGCTCTTTTTAATACTATTCGTTTCTTTAGGATTTAGCATTATCTATATTTATTATTGGAATCAACAATTCCTTTTATGTCCTAATAAAGAAATGCTTTTATGGGATGCAAATATTAGGATGATTCAGTCCATCGATTTTTTGCAATATTTAAAAGAAGGGAATTTTTTGGAATCCCTAAAAATCATTCTGGATTCTCCTACCTGGCCACCTCTAAGAAATTTGATGAGCATTGGATTCATTCTTATTAACGGAAGCCCCGATCCTATTTTGGATACTAGAATTTCTTTGTTTTTTTTTATTTTTCTAGTTTTTATACTACCCATTTCTATATACTTTATCTATTTAAAAAATTTTACAAATTTTTTAGATAAAACAATAGGTTATCTATCCATAATCCTCACCATACTAACTTTATTGTTACTAAAACAGCTTCCTGAATATTTATTTAGTTCTATGTTAGAAATCCAAGGAATGTTCGTGTACTTTCTCTTTATTGCTTATTTTATTTATTTAGAAAAAAATCAACTCTACTCCTTAAAAAGAAGCAAATTGATTTTTTTTATTTTAGGTGCTCTGGTATATTTAACCAAATACCCCTATGGAGTATTGATAAGCCTTACCCTTATTTTGTTAGAATTGATTAAAGATCCCATAAATTTTCTAAGAGAGATTGCAAAGATTCTAAAAGATTACTTGAATTTTAGAATCATTTTTATTGTATTGATCTTACTTTCGTTTATTTTCGTAATCATTTATCCACACCTTCCCAATGAATTTTTAAAAAGAAAATTCCCAAAAAATCTCATCTATTTTTCGATTTTAATTTTTTTTGTGGAATTCAATTTTTATTTAATTCAATCCAAAAAAGCATTTTTTTCGGATTCATTAAGATTTTTTTATAAATTTTTTATATTTCCTTTTGCTATTTTAATTTTATCACATCTGGATAGGTTTCGCTCTTTATTGGGAGCACAAAGCGACACAATTGATAAAGATAGGAATTTTTTTACCAGCCTTTTCTTAGAATATTTTGAAAATCCTTATACCTTTACTTTTAGTATTTTATTTTCTCTAATAGCAATCCTATACTGGGTATGGAAAAACAATTACAATTTTTCTAAGGCCTTAAAAAAAAGTACCATTTTACAAATTATATTTTTTGTATGGATTCATTTTATTATCTTGGAATTTACTACAACCAACCACCAAGCTCGATATATTTTTCAAATTTTACCGCCTTTAATTTTATTTCATTTCTTAGTATTTACCAAAATAGAGCAAAAAACCGTAAAAAAGACAATAGGAATCCTTTTTTCTTTTCTGGTATTGATCCATATCTACGTACTCAACAAGAACCTTTACACAAGAAATGTTTGTTTTGCAGGAACAGATCCCGAAATTTTTAAGCCAGTTTATTTCATAAAAAAAGAAATATCCGAATCTACAAGAGGCATTCTTTTTAATGAATTTCATGAATACAAAAAAAGTTCTATTAATTTGGAAAACCCTTATCTTTTTATACCAACAGATATAGATGTTCATCTAAGATATAAAGTATTTAACCATGGCTTTTTAATCAATTCTAATCAAAAGATTCCATCATATAGTTCTATCGATACACTGATTTATATCACATACTCTTGCAAAAACAAAGTGGATCAAAGCATTTTTTATAAAGACTTTTTTACCAGACATTCTCTTACATTCAAACTTGAATCCGTTAAGGAAATTAACTCCTTTATATGCCTTAAATTATATACCCTCTCTAAAGAGAAAATGATTTCTGCAATAGATTGAATGGAGAATTTCTTTTTCGTCAAAAAGTATAATAGTTGACAAAATTTTTGTCTTAATTTAATTTAAACAAATTATTTTTTACAGGTAGAAATATGCAAATTAGAAAAGACACTGTAGTTACTATAGATTACACTTTAAAAGATAACGAAGGAAATATATTAGATACTTCGAAGGGAAGAAAACCTTTAAAGTATCTTCATGGAAATGGCAACTTGATTCCAGGATTAGAGAATGCATTAGAAGGTAAAGAAGTAGGAGCTTCTTTCCATGTAGTAATACCACCAGAAGAAGCTTATGGGCCTATTAACGAAAATTTAATTCAAGAAATATCCAAAGATTTATTCGAAGAGAACGAAAATTTGCAAGTGGGAATGCAATTTCAGGCTCAAACAGAACAAGGTTCTTATATTCTTACGATTGTAGAAGTTAAAACAGATTCTGTTGTAGTAGATGGGAATCATCCTTTAGCTGGAAAAACTCTAAATTTTGATGTGGAAGTAGTAGATGTAAGAGAAGCAACAAAAGAAGAAATTATGCATGGTCATGCCCACTAAAAATAAAAAAAAGCGCTTAATAAAAACTTTTAATTAAAACTTATAAAGGTTTTAAAATTTAGAGGAAAGAAGTTTTCTACCCAATTCAATTTATTTAGAACGAAAGGCATACGGGTTGGTAACTTCGTAGACTTTTGCTTCTATAAAAATATTTAATAGCTCCTCATCAATTTTTTTTTCTTTTGCCTCGAGTTTTAATATATCCAAAGCATTTGCTGTTGTAAGGGATTTTTTATAAGGTCTATCCGGTGCAGTTAAAGCATCGAAAATATCAGAGATGGTCATCATTCGAGTTTGAGGTAAAATTTCGTCTTCTTTAAGACCCAGAGGATATCCAGAACCATCCAATTTTTCGTGATGTCCATAAGCAATTTCTGGAACATTTTTTAAATCTTTCGTCCAAGGAATTTGTTTTAAAAAACGATAGGTATGGGATACATGAGATTCAATTTCCAATCGTTCGTTTTGATCCAAATTTCCTTTGCGAACCAATAGGCTTACCAATTCATTGTCTTTTAGAAAAAATACTTTTTCTTGATACGAATCAAAGTGGAATTCCAAAAAGTAATTGGAAATTTTTTCTAAATTCCCATAGATATCTTTTTCCATAACAGTTGGTTCGTTACAAGATTCAATAATATTTAACATTTCTTTTAACTCTTTTATTTTATGATCAAATTCTAAGTCCAAAAATTTTTCGTATTCAGTAAATCCTGAATACCCATTCTTTTTTAGATAGTCCAATTTTTTTTGGGAGTATTCATATTGCAAGGATCGAATCGCATAACGGAATCTCCATCGGATTTCTTTTAATTGGTCGGGATATAATTTTTTTTCTTTAACCAATACTTTTTCCCTTACACCTACTTTTCCAAAATCATGAAGCAAAGAGGCATATCGAATTTCTCTGATTTGTTCATCTGTAAAAAACAAGTCTTTATATTTTCCCGTTTGTTTTCTGTTAACAGCTTGTGCTAAAGCTATTGTATACTCTGCTACCCGAAAGGAATGACCCGAAGTTGTAGGATCCCTTTGTTCAATCGCTACTACAGATGCTTTAACAAAACCTTCCAGTAGATTGTTTATATTTTTGATTAATCGAAAGTTTTCTATAGCAACAGCAGCCTGTCCTGCCAAGGCATATACCTTCTTCATACAATCAGGGGTAAAAGATAAAACTTCTCCGTTTTTCATTTCTTCGTAGGTTAGGTTTCTGTTAGGTTCCATTCTTTTGTTGATTAGTTGAATAACTCCTACCACTTCATTATTTTGGTTCTTCATGGGAATTACAAGCATAGAACGGGTTACATAATTGGATTGAAGATCAAAATCAGAATTAAAACTAAAGGGTTCTTCACCTGTTAAAGAATAGACATCTTCAATCAATAAAGGTTCACCCGTCATAGCCACATAACCTGCAATTGAGCTAGAATCAACAGGAAGTAAGAATTCCTTTACATCCATTTTTAAAGCTGTTTTTTTAAATCTTAAAAATTTGGTATTTTTATGAGAAACTTCATTTTCTTTTTCTTCGGTTATATAAATAGAGCCAGAGTCCGCAGATACGATTGCTATAGCTTCTTTTAATATGGTTTCGATAATCAAATCAAAGTCTTTTTCTGTAGACAAAAGTTGTCCAATTTTAATGATTCTAGAAATATCTTGGTGGATCAATTCTACTTTCGTTGATAAAGAAAAATTTTCTACCTGTAGTTGGATTTGTTTAATACAATGATTCAGCAACTTAAAGTAATTGCCTTGGTTTTTTTCCGTCCAATAGTTGGGTAATATAGAATAAAAATAAATTTTAGATAATCCCAATTGAGCTTCCTGTATTTCTTGATCGGAATTTGCCAACATCAAAAAGTAAAATTCCCCTTTTAAATGCTTAAGATAAAAATCTATGATTTTATCCTTATTAAGAAAATAAAACTCTTCTTCTAAAAAAATTGCACCAATGGGATACAACTTTTCTAAATTGGATTTGTTTTCTAAATAGGATTTTTGATCATATAGAATTTCTTCTAAAATAAAAACTTTTATATCTTTATTTAAAAAATTCCCGATTTCTGGAGTATGAAATTTCTTCTGGATCAATAAAATTGGTTCAAGAAGAAATTCTTTACCCCTTTCCATTTTTTTTAATGGCTTGATTTCAGTTATTTGTTTAGTCATAAGAATTTTGCTATTAACATATTATAATCTAGTTTTGGTTTTTTGTAAAGAAGAAAAACTTTTCAATAAATCAATTAAAAAAATAATGGATTAATTTAAATAGTATAGATTTATTGGAATGGGGGTGGTTATGTATTTAGAAATGTTTAAAGCAAAAATCCACCGAGCAACCGTAACCGATGCAAATTTACACTACGAAGGAAGTCTTACTGTAGACGAAGAATTGTTGATTGCCTCTGGAATCAGACCTTACGAAAAAGTTTCTGTGGTTAACATAAATAATGGAGCCCGATTTGAGACTTATATCATAAAAGGGAAAGCGAATCAAGGAGAAATCTGTCTAAATGGAGCAGCGGCAAGATTAGGTCAGGTAGGAGATAAAATTATCATTATTTCGTATGCCCTTATAGAAGAATCAGAAATTCCAGAAAATTACGAACCAAGAGTAGTTTTAGTTAATGAAAATAACCAAATTGTAAAAGTTACCGGAAATTTCATCACCAAAAAAGTATTGGTATAATTTCTTCTTAATGCAGTATTTTTTGAATCCTTTTAAGTCGTTAAAACTATTTTTTAAATTGAATTTGCAAAAATATTTTTGGCTTCCTTTTTTTATAACGATCTTGTTATCATTTTTTACAGCTTTAGGAATCTATTTTTTGATAAACTTTATATTTAGAACATTTGTGGTTCCCAATCTTCCAGAGGTAAGTTTTTTTTCCAATCTGATTTATTTATCTTTAACTTTACTTATTTTTATGAATAGTTTTTTTTTCTTTGTTGTATTTTATAGATTCATTTCTCAGATTGTTGTTCTACCTTTTCTTGATGGTTTAAGAACAAAATTGTGCAAGTATTTCGCAATTCAAGAAGACTACAATACAAATATAAAATCCAATATAAAAAATTTTTTTATAGGGATCGGGAAATCCTTACTTTATATAGTCTTGTATTTCTTTTTTTTTGGAATCAGTTTTTTATTGGGTCCATTCCAACCTATTTTTTTATTTTTGTTTGATTCGTATATTTTAGGAACCGGCATATACGATGTCTATTTAGAAAAAAAAATTCCAGAGCCTCGATTGCGTTCCTTAGAAATTCAAAAACGAAGAAAAGAAATTTTCTTAACAGGTATGGCTTCTACTTTAATGCTATTGATTCCCATTGTTGGTATTTTTATTTCTTTTCTTTGTGGGTATATGGCTGCATTTTTAAATGACTATCGCATAAAAAAATTTTGACTCTTAAACGTTCGGTTTTTTTTGGACTTTAATGAAAAAGAAAAATAGAAAATTTACTTATTTTATAAAAAAATTTTATTTAGAAATTTTAATATTTATAAGTAGCATTATACTTATAAGTTTGGTTGAAGATCGATATGCACTAACCCAACAAATAAAAGTTATAGGTAAAAGAAATGCAATCCATGATATCCATCAAAAAGAAAATCCCGTTTGTACCGAAGGAAAAACTCTAAATGAACTAATCGAAGAAACATATAAAAAATCAAAAATCTTACTCTACAGAGAATATAAGCAAGAATTTTATAAGTTGAATCAAGATCACTTTAAGTATCATGTTTGTATAGGAAACTCTATTATAAAAATACCTGAATACAATCCCAATCCAATGATCAATCAACCATTAAACGAAAACATACCTAGAAAAGGGATCTATATTCGTTGGGATTTAGCAAGTATAGATAACATTGTTTCTTTGGTTCAAAAAATCAAAGGAACAGAAATCAATGCTTTGGTTATAGATGCAAAAGATATTGTTGGGGTATTAACCTATAAAAGCAATGATCCTATCGTAAAAAAATACCAACCCTATGCTCCTATCATAAAAGACTTTCCCAAACTTGTAGATTTCTTACATAAAAATCGTATATATATAATTGTAAGATTAGCATTGTTTCAGGATATGAATTTAATCAAACACAGAAAAGATTTAGCTATATACAATCCCAATACCTTATCCAAAACCATAGAATACAAAGGTCAACCAATATGGGTGGATCCAGCAAAAGAAGAAGTTCAAGATTATAACTTGCGAATATTAAAAGAATTAATTTCTTTTGGAGTAGACGAAGTTCAGTTTGATTATATTCGTTATCCAGCAGAGGGCAATTTAGACAAAGTTGAATATTATAAAGTAAAACATTCCAATGATAAAATCCAGCACTTAATCAATTTTCTGTTTAAGGCTTGGATGATAGCATATCCAACCTCTACCCGACTGAGTATAGATGTTTTTGGAATTACAGCTTGGCAAGAGAGAAAAGATATAGAAACAACCGGTCAAGATTTATCTAAATTGAGTGTTTGGATTGATTGGATTTCTCCTATGTTATATCCTTCTCATTTTGGACTTTTTTTTGAAAATTTACAAAATCCAGCAGATTATCCCGAATATTTTTATAAAAAAGGAATTGAAAAAATTAAAAACTTAGTCCCAGAACATGTAAAGATAAGGCCTTGGATCCAAGCCTTTAAATGGAGGGTTAGCAATTACAACCAAACATATATAAAAAGACAAATCCAAACCATAGAAGAAAATCAAGGCCATGGTTGGCTTATGTGGAATGCAGCAAACGATTATGATATAGCTTTAAAAGCAATCAAAAACAATTAGTTTACAAAAAAATAAATCAAATTCAATTTTTAAAATTCATAAATTTTAGAAACTGGTATAGGAAAATCCAAATAACAAAAAGTTTTTTTAGAGTAAAAACACAAACCTCAAGTTCCCTTCTTACCAGTTTTTTTTTCTTATAATCGTTTTTTTGAAAAAATTGTTGAAATTTTATAAAAAAATTTTTAAAATACAACAATTATGTCATATCTAAACTTTAAAATTAATACAAATTTAATTCCATAAAAAAGGAGTTAAACTATGAAGTTCATTTCCCCTTTATCCATTGATTTAGGAGCCAAAGAAACAGGTGTTTTGTTAGCCCACTATAAAGAAGATAAGGAACCAATATCTTTAAAAGGAGTTGTTGTATCTCTTGATCCCAATCAGTTTACCATTTCTCTTAAAGATCGGCTTGCCAACAGACATAGAATGAGAAGCGAAAAAAGAAGAAAATTGGCTAAGCGCCTTTTCTTTTTGATTTTAGAAAGTGAATATGGATTAAAAGAAGAGAATACACCTATTTGGAAGTTTATTCGAGGCCTTTTAAATAGACGCGGATTTACTTTTTTACAAGAAGAAACAAACGAACTAAGTAAAGAAGAAATCCCTTTGGAATTTATGCAATCTTTCTTCCCAGAAGATTTTAAAAATTGTAAATCGGATGTTTTAGATTATATCCGCAAAAAAGCAAATGATGATTTAGAATCTGCAAAAGAATTTTGGAAAAAATTAGAACAATTTAATTATAACAAAAAGGAAAAGGAATTTCTAAAAGAATACGAAAATGTTTATACAAATGATGATTTTAAAAATTTTACTAACACAATTCAAGCATTCACAAAAGCTCTTATAAAAGAAATCGAAGAAGGCAGCAAGCATCGCAAGGTATATTTAAAAGAAATAAAAGAAGATATTTTAAATTCAAAAGATTTAAAAAATTTACTTAAAACTGCTAAGAAAAAAATTACTCCAGAAGAATTTTTTTCTCTAATCGGGCATATTTCCAATATCCAATTAAGGTGTCTAAGAAAATACTTTAATGATATCCGTATGAAGACAAATGATTACTGGGATCCTGAGCGTTTAAAAAAATTTTATATTCGTTATCTAAAAAGTTGGCATACAAAGAAAGATTCCATAGAAAGGGAACACCAAAAAAATCTTTTAAGGCAACTCATAAAAGAAAACCAATCTATCTTAGAACTCTTTTTAGATAATGACCCCGAAATTAGCATCCCGCCTTATGAAGATCAAAACAATAGAAATATTCCTAAATGCCAAAGTCTTCTGTTGAATGCAAAAAAGTTGGATCAGGAATTTTTAGGATGGAGAGAAATCGTAAAAAAAATTTTGAATTCAAGACCTCAGAAAGATTTTTATGATTTAGAAAATGTAGAAAAAGTTTACAGAGAACTGGTTAAATCTCTACAAGGAGCAAACAAGGAGATTTCCAAAGTCCCTTTTGATAAAGATTCTATTGTACTACAAAGAATTTTGGAAACCAATAAAAATTTGGATCCTTACCATCTTAGACTTCTTGTAGAATATAAAAATTTTGGAGAGAATAAAAAGCCCGAACAATACTTTGGGAATACAAAAAATTTAAAAAAATTCAAAACCGGTAAAGAAAATTTAAATCTTACTTCTTTAACAGAAAAAGAAAAAGAAATGCTTATTCGGATTGCTGAAAGGGTGTATTTCGAAACAGAAGAAGCGCGGAAAGGTCTTTGGGAAGAAGAAACCTCCTTATTTTCTAAATGCAATTCAAAAACCAAACGCAAAAGCAAAACCCAAGATATTTTGGTTAAGCAAATTTTAGGGATTACAAATAATAAAGATTTTTCTTTAGAAGACTTTTTAGATAAAGTATGGAATCTGAAAATTTCTGGTAGTTCCACAGTAAAAAGTTTATGCAAAAATATAGAAGAAACAAGAAAAAAATATGGGAATTTCTTTAAAGAAGTATATGACAATATAGTAAAAACCTTAAGAAAAAAACAAAGTCAAGCCCAACCTAAAGAAAAAGAACAAAAAGAAATCATAAAAATCATAGAAAATGTAGAAAAAATTTCTGATGCAATCGCACAATACTTGGGGCATTCAGAAAAAGAAAAAAAAAGTTATAAAAATCCTTTCTCTTTGGCTCAGTTGTATAATGTTTTAGAAGTAGATCGAAATGGTTTTAATAAAATTTGTTACGCTTGTATTTTAGAGAATTCTTGGAGAAGTGAAAAAATTAAACTTAATGACAACCTTAATGAAGAATTTGTTGCAAAAGGCGTAAGGCTTTCTTCGGATACAGGTAGACCCTTTGATGGCCAAATAGACCGTATAATTACAAGAATCTCTAAAGAGGTTGCTATAGAAAAACTGAAACAAATCAAATCAACGACTGATCCAAACGAGATAGAAAGTTTAGAAATTCCCGTTTTTATGGAAAATAATCAATTTTCTTTTACCGAAGAAGCCTTGGATTTAAAAAAGTCCTCAAAAGCAAAAGACAAGCTTTCAGAAACAAAAAAAAAGTTTGAGGATCGACTATCTTCCAAAGAAGAAAGAATCAAAAACGATTCCAAAGGTATTTGCGCATATACGGGAAAGATAATAGGTAATGATGGAGAAATCGATCATATAATTCCACGTTCTACTACAAAAAAATTTTTAGGAACCATATATAATTCTGAACTCAATTTACTCTATGTAAGTAAAGAAGGAAATCAAAAAAAAGGAAATAATGAATATACTTTAGAAGAGATACATCCAAAATTCTTAAATGAGCATTTTAAAACAGAAGATTTAATGAAAGTTAAAAAAGAAATTAAACAAAACATTCAAAAAGTATTAGAAGATTGCAAAAAAGAAAGAAGAGATTACATAATCCCAGACAAATTAGAAACAAAAGAAAGAATTTCTCTTAAATTGGCTTTATTTGACGAAGATTTGCGAGAAGAAATCGCCCCCTATCTTTATACATACACGAAAGCATTAGTAAATGGAACACAAATTTGGTTTTATAAAAGACTTCGTAAAGAATTAAAAGAAAAAATAAGAAAGGAATTTCCGAAACTAAAAAATCTTCATATTTCTTCTCATTTTTATACTACATCTGATGATGATTTTGCTCTAAAAAGGCTAAGAGATAAACTAAGCAAACTAAACTCTATTTATACGAAAGAAGAAAGTCAAAAAGAAACAAGCCACATTATTGATGCCAGTATGGTTTTTGCCCAAGGATTGATCCAATCCCCTATTGAAGGGAAATACCATCTAAGAAGTCCAATGGTACCTCCTAACGAAAATAGTATAACTGGTGAATGGTTGGAATCCCTTTTACCTCAAGAGATAGAGATGATCATCATCAAGCGAAGACCAAAATACAGGAAAAAAAATCCAGAAAGTAGCCCATTATTTAAAGCAGGCATGTATGCAGAGAGATTTCTCAGTTTACTTGTAGATTCAAAAGGAATACGATTTGGATTTACACCAACACCAAAAAAATCCAGTAAATATTTAGAGAAAAACTTCGAAAAAGATATTTTCGAAAGTTTAAAACCTTTTCTACTTTATCAAGGTAAATTGATCTCTAAAGACTTAGACTTAGAATATTATAAAAAACTAAAAAAAAGCCCAGATTTTGTGCTTTTAAAACTTCATAGAAACCAAGTTAAACAATATTTGCAAAATTGTTCTAAGGACGACAAGGTTGGGTTATTATTACAAAGTTTACGATATATTACCCAAAATATAAATGTTTTAATAAATGTTTCAAACAAAAAAAGAGAAGTATATATGCCAGAAAAAAAAGAAGAGTTTATGAAATTTAAGATTATTTGGAATCAAAAAAAAATTATGGATTTTGAACTCTCTATGCCCTATTCAGACGAATGGAAAAAATTGCACAAGTTTTTAAAAGGTGTGCCAGAGGAAGATTTAGAAAAAAAGATCGAAGACTTTTTCCATCCCCCCTTAAGTATAAAAAATCCAAGTAAGCATGGTACAAAAGCAAGAAAATTGTCTCTTCCTATAAAAAAAGAGCCATCGGGAGGATTTAGAATTGCAAGAATCAACGAAAATAAAGAGCCTGTATACCAAGTACAAGAAGGGGATGGACCCTATGCTGGTTTTAGATTGGAAAACGATTACCAAGTAGATTTTAAAACAGCCATTCTTACTCCCATTTATACACGAAGTAAAAATGTTAGACACTACTATTTAGAAGAAACTATACCAGAAAGCCAAATTTCTAATAAATTTGTCTACTTTGATGAATGGAGGGAGTTACGCATCTCTGAAGAACAAAAAAAAGTTGGTATACAAGAAATTTTTATGAAGCCCCATACAAAGGTTCGTGCTTATTTACGTGTAGGCTTGGATCTGAAAACAATTTTACAATTATTTAAAATCAAAGAAAACTCTTCCTCTACCCATGCTTTATTGTATGCTTTTCCTCTTCGTATTTATAAAAAAGATGATGCAAATAAAGAATTTAGTAATTTTCTAAAAGAAAATCTTATAACGAAAAATTATAGTTATATCATCATTACAAAAATCAATCCTAAAATGGTTTATTTGGAATATGTAACTGATGGATATCCTAAGAATCTTAAAGATCTATATAACCAAGGAATCCAAATAGAACAATTATGAGACATTTAACCATTAGTTTGTATGGTGTCTACATTGGGCGAGAAAGCCAAAGGCTTATTGTAAAAGACAAAGATAAGATAGTCGGGGAATATCCAATTTCCCGACTAAAAACTTTACAAATTGCTTCTCGTGGTGTAAGTATTTCTTCTGATGTTTTGTATGAACTTTCTTTAAGGGGAGTTTCGGTTTTTTTTATAGATTATCGTTCCATTCCTGTAATTGCCCTTTCGGGGACTCAACTACATGCAGTTGTAGAATTACGCAAAACTCAATTTAAATTTTCTGAATCCAATCATGTAGGGGATTTATGCCAAAAGTTTATTTTAGGAAAAATTAAAAACCAAAGGGCGGTACTGCAATACTTTGGAAAATCCCAAAAAGACGAAGCTAAAAGAACCCTTTTAAACAAAGCGATCTTATCTTTAGAAAATATTATTTTTCATTTAAAAAACGCTCGTTGGCTTTCTGAACCCGATTGGAGAGAAAGGCTTATGGGAGTAGAGGGAGGTTCGGCTCGCATTTATTGGCAGGTTTTAAAAGAAAGTGAACTTTTGCCAGCGAAATTTCAAGAGAGGAAAGGTAGAGGTGCTAAAGATATTGTGAATGTTGCTTTGAATTTAGGCTATTCAGTTTTAATGTCTTATGTCTGGAATGCGGTGATTAAGTCTGGATTAGAACCTTATTTGGGATTTTTTCACGAAGTCCGACCGGGAAAGCCCTCCTTAATTCTTGATATCATGGAAGAATATAGAGCTTGGGTTGTGGATAGAAATATGATCAAGCTAAAACCACTTTTAGAAGAAGAAACGAGTTTAACACCAAATTTAAAAAAAAGAATCATAGAAGAAATACATAAAACTTTTGCGAGAAAATATTATTTCTTTAAAAAGCACCTTAAACTAGAAACGATTTTGCAAAGGCAGGTATATCGACTTTGTGGTCATCTTTATAATAAAACCAAATATAAACCTATTTTATTTAAATGGTAATTCCATCAAGGGAAAGATTATGTATAATGAAGTTTTAGTATGTTATGATATTTCAGATAATAAGAGAAGGCAAAAATTAGTAAAAAAATTAAAAGATCTGGGGCTTATGAATATTCAAGAATCCGTATTTTGGGGTAGAATATTGTTAGCTGAGGAACGTGCTTTAAAAAGGATTTTTGATGAGGTTTTATCAAGAGACGAAGATAAGATTTTTTTTCTTAAAACTGATTTGTCTAGGCAAATTCGAAACAATAGTTTTGGTTATTCCAATTTTGAAATTTTCGAAGATAGAAATTATGTGATCATTTGATCTTAAAATGATTTTGAATCCTTATGAACTACGAGGATAGTATCCCAATTTCTTTACTAAAAGAATATTCATTTTGTCCAAGGATACCTTGGTATTTGAACAATAGCTACCAACCTGTTAAAGAAAGCCTATGGATGATCCAAGGTAGCCAATACCATGCCGAAAGAGAAAATCTGCTAAAAAAAAGATTGCTAAAAAAATTCCAAAAACAAAGTGTTGAAATTTTTTATAGGGTGAATGTTTTTTCTATCAAATATAAAATTCATGGAATTCTGGATGCCCTCTTAAAAACTCAAGATAACCTCTACCCAGTAGAGTTTAAGATGAATCTAAATCTATATTCTCAGGAGTAAAAAACCAAATGTTAGGATATATAATTTGCTTAGAAGAAATGTATCAGAAAAAAGTGTCCCTTGGATTTATCGTAACTGGAAAAAACGCAAAAGTAAAAGAAATGAAATTTAGCGAAGAAGAAAAAAATCAATTATTGGAAACCATCCAAAAAGTAAAAGAAATACAAAAATTCCCCTTTCTACCTCATAGTCCAGCCAGCAAAAATAAGTGCCTGCAGTGTGAATTTCTCAATTATTGCAATGACAGAAATATATAAAAGTAAATCTCCATGCGACTTAAAGCGCAGAGGGAGATCCAAAACTTGCATTTTGTTGATTTCAGTGCTAGGTTGTTATTACCAATTAAAGAAAACTTCGAAAAAAAGCAAGCATTTTTTCAACTTTTACATTTTCGAAAAAACAAAAAAAATTCTGCCTCTCAAAACCCTATTTTTTAGGGCTGAAAGGCAAGCCCAAAAATTCCACACTTCAACAACCTGCAACTGAAATTTTCATCATTTATTTTTTCATTATATAAATTTTCTCCAAAAATTCCACACTTCAACAACCTGCAACTGAAATAATTCTTTCAATGTGAAATTTGAAGCAATAACAACCCCAAAAATTCCACACTTCAACAACCTGCAACTGAAATCTAAAAAGTCCAGTCACATAAGAGCGCTGAAAACGACCAAAAATTCCACACTTCAACAACCTGCAACTGAAATCCTGGACTTGTATTTTATCCAAAAGATTAAAAGAACCAAAAATTCCACACTTCAACAACCTGCAACTGAAATACGCGGTAAGACCCTGCAGAGTTGAGTTAGATTTGAACCAAAAATTCCACACTTCAACAACCTGCAACTGAAATAATCTAAAATATCATAGTTAAGAGTTTCTCTTTTACCAAAAATTCCACACTTCAACAACCTGCAACTGAAATCGTGCCATTTATT
>JBKBRY010000020.1:0-51187 GCA_046291925.1 Leptonema sp. (in: bacteria)
AAGTTTTAATCCAAAGCTCCAATTATTTTGGTTATAGATTGCTTCTCCTTGTAGATTCGAAATCGTATGGTGGATTCCACTTAAAAGGAAAAAAGAATTATCCCCTCTAAGAACAGAGAAAAGGAATGCTCCTTGATAAAAAATATTTTGTAAGCTTTCTAAGGGAAGATAACTATTCGATTGCCCAGTTCCAAAAGATAAATACAAATCTTTTCGCTTTAATATAGGCTCTTTCTTTAGGAATGCTTTTCTTTTTTCTTCTTCGAGTTTACGTTGTTGTTCTTCTTTTTTTTTGATTTCTTCTAAACGTTTTTTTTCTTCTTCGAGTTTACGTCGATCTTCCTCCGTTGGACCAAAGAGAATTTTTTGGATCTCATTTTTATTGATAAGAATCTCTTTGCCATTCTCTAGTCGCATTTGCACTTTTTCTCTGGTTTGATTGATTACTTTACCTTCGTATTTCTTACCATTGTTTAATATGATAGTATCCGCATATAATGAAAATGTAAAAGATAAAAAAGCTACTATAAATTTCTGAATCATAATTCTAATTTATTTTTTTTGTGTAAATGTCTATATTTTTTATTTAATTAATTTAAAAAATTTTTTTATGGAAATTCTTGCGCCACTTGCATGTTTATGCCCTCCACCACCAAAATGTTCTGCCATATCTTTTGCGTTAAGAATAGTTCCTTCGATACTACGAAAACTCAAATGAACTGTTCCATCGGATATCGAAAAAATACAGGCAATTCCACTATACCTTTTAGCCAATTCATTGCCTATTTCAGATATATAGATATTTGAATTTATTGCTGGTATTTTATGCTTCCTAAACATACCCCCTACATGTAGCCATATTGGTTCATTTTTTTCTAAGATTTGTTGAATGTTTGATTCAATGTACTCTTGAACAATGATTCCCTTTTGGTAAATCTCTTCTATAGGGGTTTCCAGATAGTTTAGAAGTTGTTCTGGTTTATCTAAAACTTTACTGAATAAATAATAACAAAGGACATCGGTTTCTTTAAATTGTTTTTTCCATAAGTCTCTATCTTCTATGTAAAATATTAATTTTGGAATGAAGTTATGCAAATAGTTCCATGCCAAATAAGAAGCTGAATGGTTTAAATCGAAAATAGAAGTAAAATTTTCGTATTTTTTTAAATGCTCTACTTCTTTAGAGCAAGAAGTATGATGGTCAATGTGAATTACTTGATTTTTATTTTTAAGTAAAATTTCTATATCCTTTTTGCTTAACATAAAATCTAATATAAAAATTGTTTCTTCTTTTAGTTTAAGTATTTCTTGAATTTCGGTATAAGAATGAGAAATGGGGAATAATCTGACTTCTGGATATTTCTTTAAAACCGCAGAAGCTGAAGCTGTACCATCTAAGCATTGTTTGTGAAATATTACCCACATAATTTTGGTTGTAAATACTTATATCGTCTTTTTTTAAAAAATTTAAAAAATTTTTTATGATTGAAAATCAGAAAACTCCGTTTCAATTCTCTTATTTTTTACGAAAGTAACAAAATTTTTTAAAAATTTTATAAATGAGTCGATAGTATAACTGAATGAACAAAAATCTATTACAAAAATTCTTATTGTATGCATTTTATTCTTTTGTCTTCGTAGATACTTTTGCTCAAGAAACGAAAAATCAAAATAAAATTTTTGTTGATAAATTTCCTTTAGTAGAGATTACTCTATCTTCCTTAGAAGAAGATTTGACTATTGAATCTAAAAAAGAAGATTTTAAAATAATAGAATGGATTCATCCCGAGAATAAAAAGGTAGTACCTGTCGAAACCTTCACTATATTGGAAACAGAAAAAAAAGGAATCCAAAAGAATGGTTCCTTATATTCTATCATTTTAGATTCTACCAAATCTCTTAGTAAGTCAGATTTCGAATTCCTAAAGAAAAATATTCGAGATTTGATTCAAAATAAAAAAGAAGAAGATCTTTTTGCTTTATATTCACTAAATGGAGGAGCGAAAAAAATTCAAAATTTTACAAAAAACAAAAAAACGTTATTAGAAAAACTGGGGAACATTTCTCTAAAAGGAAAAGAAACCAAACTTTACGATGCAATTTATACTGTGTTACTGGATTTAACAAAATTTCAAAAGAAAAGAAAAGAAGAAATGGGAGGAGTTTTAGTATTTACAGATGGTAAAGAAGAAACGAGTTCTCTAAATCCAAAAGATATAGAAGATTTGATTATTTATGGAACAAAATTCGAAATCCCTATTTATTTTTTTCTTACAAAAAGTACGATCAAGCATTCCATATTCGAAAAAATATCCCTAAAAACAGGTGGAAAAATTTTTTACGATCATTTTCAACCTTCGTCAATTGTGGAAGAAACTGTTAACGATTTATTGATAATCAAATCTTTTACGATTCGTTATAAATCCATGTTCAATATATTCGATACTTTATTGAATCCTTTGATTACAACAGAGATTTATTATAAAGAAAAAAAGATTTTTAATTCTTTATATTCTACATCTTATTATAATAGGAATTGGACCATCGGGATTTTTATCTTTTTCTTACTTATTATTGTTTTGATTGTTTGGTTTACTTGGTATTTTGTAAAGAAAAATAAAAGTGATCAAAAAATTAAAGACAATAAAAAAATAGAGTTTCCAGAATCTCAAATTGGAGAAGTTTTTGCAGATTTAAGACAATATTCAGATAAACCAGAAAAAAAATACATAGAAAGCGAAGAAAAATCAGACATTCCTTTAATTGCTAAGAATTGGATGGAACCCACAGAAATCTACGACTTAGAAGATCCTTATATTAAGAAAAAACTTTTTAAAGATACGATGAATTTAAGTCTAAAAGAAAAATCTTATATAGTTCTTCAAATGGCACTTAAAGAAGCTCCTAAGTATTCTCATGGAGTTTTGGTAAAGAAAGATAGAGAAGGTTTGGGTTATGAAAAAAAATACGATTTATTTTTGGAAGAAGTGTATATTGGGAGTAGCACTTCTGCTCATATTCCCATAAGAGATTCTAGTATTTCCAGTATCCATGCTAAGATAAAAAAAATTGATAATAAATTTATACTTTTTGATTTAATGAGTTTAGGCGGAACTTATCTAAATGGTAAAAAAGTACTACGACCCATGCCCTTAAAACATAATGATGAAATTCGTATGGGGCATACAGTTTTTCGGTTTATAGGAGAAACTTAGTCTATTTAAAAAAGGAACCTTTGGTTGGGATCTTCTTTCTTATCCTAATATAAATTCATTTAGAATTATATGAAGTTTTTTTATTTTTTGGTTATTTTTTTAATCGGGAGTGTGGCTTCCTCGTCTTTTCCTTATGAGCTTACTCTAAAACAATGTATTCAAATGGCTTTAGAAAAGAATCCAGAAGTCAAGCAAAAATTTTGGCTCGAAATTGCTAAAAAAAATTCTTTAGAACAGACCTACTCTGAGTTTTATCCTAAAATTTTTGCTCAGTATGGATATAAAAAAAATTATAATCAAAATAATAATGAAACATCGATTCCTAATAAAAATTATTTTGCTACATTAGAAGTGCAACAAAATTTATATAACCAAAGCTTCTTAACAAAAATGGATTTAGCGAAAGGGGAGTATTCTATTGCCCAATTGGATTTCCAAAAACAAAAAGAAGATATCGTTTATAAAGTTATCCAAACTTACATAATGATTTTAATTCTCATGGAAAGTATTAAGGTTACAGAAGAAAGTTTAAATTATTATAAGCAATATGTGGAAAGCATACAGAAATTTGTGGATTACGGTCTTAGGACTTATAATGATTTATTAAAAGCGAATACAGAATTAAAAAATGCAGAAGTAGAAGTTGTAAAGTTAAAAAATCAACTAAACCTGTCTAAATTTCAATTGTTATTTCTTATAGGTCTTCTTAAAGAAAATCAAAATGATATTGTTAATATTGATATTTTAAGATTGGATCCAGAAGAAATTCTATTATATTTTAATACGAAAAAGGAAATTGTAAAAACTACTTTACAGAAATTGGAAAGTTTTCCAGAACTTTATCAATTGGCTTTAACCTATAGAAAGGATTATTTGATTCAAAAAAAAGAATTAGAATTATCCCAGTTAGAAATTTCTTTACAAAAATACGGATACTATCCTTTTTTCGGTGCAGCTTTTACTTATTCAAGAATAGATGATCAATATAATTTAAAGTCCCCTGAAAGGAAAACTTGGGACCTGAATGTTTTTATAAAGATTCCTATTTTCGAAGGCTTTAACACAAAAAATAAAATAGAAGAATACGAAAGTTTAAATCGCGTACAGCTCGAAAAAGAAAATTTTCTAAAGCAAAATATTGCTCTAGAGTTGGAATCCAATCTGCATACATATAATGAATTGCTTAAGAAATTGCAATATTATAAAGAATCATATAAATTTTCAAAAGAAAATCTAAATCTTCTACAAAAACGATATAACAATGGATTGGGGACATTTTTGGAATTGTCAGATGCAACCAATTTGTATTATATTTCTAGCAGAAATTTAATTCAAACTCAATACGAAATTGAACTTAAAAAAATAGAAATTTTAAAATTATTGGGGATTATTTTAGAAATTTTATGAAATCTAACTATAAAATCATCATACTTGTTTTTGTAATGATGTTATTAGGGATTGGATTCTTCTTTTTAAGAGAAAATCACAAGGATTCCATACAATATAAAACAGAAAAATTGATCAGAGGAACCATACAAGAGAAAGTAACTGCAACAGGAACTATTAACCCTATATCCAATGTTGTTATTGGATCCTCTATATCAGGAATGATCAAAAAAATTTATGTAGACTTTAATTCGAAAGTAAAAAAAGGACAACTCTTAGCTTTAATAGACGAAGAACCTTTCCTTGCTCAATTAGAACAAGCAAAGGCAAATGTAATCATAGCAGAAGCAAACTTAGAAAAAGCAAAGGTGAATGTAATGGAGGCTGAGAAAAATTTTCAAAGATATTCTAAATTGTACGAAGAAAAGTTAATTTCTGAAAGCGAATACGAAAGGTATTTGTTTTTATATAAGGCTGCTTTAGCCCAAGCAAAAGATGCTCAAGGAAAGGTTGCACAAGCGAAAGCAACACTTCGCCAAGCTAACACCAATTTAAATTATACAAGAATCCGATCTCCCATCGATGGAACTGTAATTTCTCGTAATATTGAAATTGGACAAACAGTTTCTGCTAGCTTTCAATCACCCAATTTGTTTACGATTGCAGAAGATCTTTCAAAAATGCAAATCAATACCAATGTAGATGAATCAGATATAAGTAAGATAAAAGAAGGGCAAAAAACTTTATTTACAGTAGATGCTTATCCAGATAAAAATTTTGAAGGGAAGGTAGTACAAATTCGAAATTCTCCTATTGTAGTTCAAAATGTAGTAACTTATGATGTAATTGTCCATATTGAAAACAAAAATCAAATCTTTAAACCAGGAATGACAGCACAAGTAGTAATCCTTACGCGTAGGAAAGAAAATGTTTTTTTAGTAAATAATTCAGCTTTAAGAGTAAAGTTACCTACTGAAAACTCTAAAACTCCCAATCGAAATCCACTCTTCGATAAACCTGGTATTTACATCTTAGAAAATCAAATACCAAAAAGAATAGAAGTAGAAATTGGCATCTCGGACGAAGTATATACAGAAATTTCCTCACCCAATTTAAAAGAAAACCTTTTGGTAATTACAGAATTTATACAAAATAAAAAACAGAAAAAAAGTTTATTTTAATGTTACTTATAGAATTACAAAATATTTACAAAATTTATAAAATGGAGAGTGAATCTATCTTTGCTTTAAAAAATGTTTCTTTAAAAATAAATAAAGAAGAATTTGTCTCTATAATGGGTCCTTCTGGTTCTGGAAAATCAACTTTAATGAATATTTTAGGATGCTTAGACTTGCCAACAAGAGGGACTTATAGGCTCGAAGGTATGCTCATTAACCAACTTAAAAAGCATGAATTAGCAAAAATAAGAAATCAAAAAATTGGATTTGTGTTTCAGACTTTCCATTTATTGCAGAAATATACATCTTACGAAAATGTAGAATTACCTTTAATCTATGCTAAAGTTCCCAAAAAAGAAAGAGAAGAAAGGGTAAAATATTTTTTGGATTTAGTAGGTCTTTCTCACAGGCTTTATCACTATCCATACCAACTTTCTGGAGGGCAACAACAAAGAGTAGCTATAGCAAGAGCATTGGTAAATCGTCCTTCTCTGATTTTGGCTGATGAACCTACAGGAAATTTGGATTCTAAAACCAGTTATGAAATTTTGGATCTTTTTCAAAAATTAAATCAAGAAGATAAAGTTTCTATAATCTTGATAACTCACGAGCGAGATATTGCAGATTTTTCTAAAAGGATCATTATGATTAAAGATGGAGAAATTGTAAAAGACAAAAAATTATGTTAATCCTATTCTCTTTAAAAATTGCCTTAAAATCTATATTGCAAAATAAACTAAGATCGTTTTTAACTATACTGGGAATTTTTATTGGGATTTCATCAGTAATCATTATGATCGCTATTGGTAAAGGATCTTCTAAAGAAATCGAAAAACAAATTTCCAATATAGGATCGAATTTGATTATTGTACTTCCCGGGGCTACAAGTTCTGGTGGTGTGCGGATGGGTGCAGGAACCAACCTAACTTTAACTTTGGGTGATGCAAAAGCTTTAAAAAAAAGTCGTTGGATCTACGAAGTTGCAATTAGTATTCATAGTGTTCAGCAGGTTATATTTCGAAATCTTAACTGGTCTACGTTAGTTCGCGGAGTAGATCTACCTTTTTTAGATGTTCATGACTGGGAGATAGAGACAGGCAAATTCTTTACAGAAGACGATATAAAGAATACAAATAAAGTTGCTGTTATTGGACAAACGGTTCTCGAAAACCTTTTTGGAGAAGAAAATCCCATAGGAAAAGTAATTCGTATAAGAAAGAATCCTTTTATGATAATCGGTATATTAAAAAAAAAGGGAATCTCTCCAAGAGGGGATGATCAAGATGATGTAATTTTAATCCCTTATACAACAGCACAAAAAAAAATTTTTGGAAACCTTTTACCCGATAGGGTTCAAGTTATCTATGTAAAAGCGAAAAGCTTTAATGTTCTAAAAGAAGCGGAAGAAGATATAAGGCTGATTTTGCGTCAAAGGCATAATATTCAACCTGGTCAAGAAGATGATTTTAGTATAAGAAATATAACTCAGTTTTTAAAAGCAAGAGAAAACACAACAAAAACAATGGCAATCTTTCTGAGTGTTATCTCTTCTATTTCTCTTCTAGTGGGAGGTATTGGAGTAATGAATATTATGTTAGTATCAGTTACAGAAAGAATCAAAGAAATAGGGATCCGAATGGCTATAGGAGCATCTAGTTTGGAAATTTCTTTACAGTTTTTGATTGAATCCCTTTTATTATCTTTTATTGGAGGTGCTTTAGGAGTTTTCATGGGTATTTTGGGAAGTCTTTTTCTTAGTAAAATTTTATTGATTCAAGTCATTCTTAGTATTGACTCTATTTTATTATCTTTCCTAATCACTTTTTTGGTAGGGATTGGTTTTGGATTTTATCCTGCTTATAAAGCTTCTAAATTGGATCCCATAGAGGCTTTGCGGCGAGAATAATTTAATTTTTCAGAAAAATGCTTTTCTAATTAATTTTTTTTGCTTTATTGAATCCTAAAAGGAAACTCTCTCTCTTTAGACTGGCTTTTGCCAGTTTTTTTATAGTAAATTTTTATAGATTTTACGAAATATTTCGCAAAAAGAGTTTACTTCGGATTCGTTAGTAAAGACTCCAGTAGAAAATCTCAGGGCTTGTAAAGACATTTCTTTAGAAAATCCCATTCTCATTAAAATTTCCGAAGGTTGCCGAGTTCTAGATTTACAAGAACTTCCTGTAGAACATACAATCTCATGTTGATCTAAAGAAATCAGTAAAAAATCTAAATTGGAAATTTCAGGAAAAATAGCATATGTGGTATGAAAAACTCTAGGAGAGTTTTCTCCAACTAAAATTGCGTTGCATTCTTTTTTTAAAAAGTTTTCGATTTTTCTCTGAAACTCTATGTTTTTTTTATACATTTCTTGGTGGTTCATCTGCCATTCCATTGCTTCTGCAAAGTTTAGAATTGAAAAAACATTTTCTGTTCCAGCTCGAAATTCATTTTCTTGTAATCCTCCTTTAAAAATGGATTTTATCCGTTTGGAATTTTTAGAAACAAAAACAGAAGTTCCAAAACCTGCACCAATTTTATGCCCATTCATCGTAAATCCATCCAAGAAGCTAAAATCATAAGGAATCTTTCCAGCAATTTGAATGGTATCACTGATTAAAGGAAGATTCAACTTTTTTGCAACTTCTGACAATTCTTTAATGGGTTGTATAACTCCGGTTTCGTTGGAAACAAAGATACATGCAATAAAAGATATTTTGTCAACGGGTATTTTTTCTTGTTCTATTAAAGAAAAAACATCCTGTGGATTTACCATTCCTTTTGGATTTGCAGGCAACATGAATGCATGAAGTCCAAAATGAGAACAAGCGGAATAAAAACATTCGTGTTCATAAGGAGATACGAAAGCATAAGGTTTGTCTTTATCAAAAAATGAAAAAACCATTTGGTATACTGCTTCTGTACCTGTAGAATTAAAAATTAGAGTGGCATCGTTAGAATAAAAAGAATAAAATTTTTTTAGCAATTCTAAAATCTTCTTTCTTGATTGTTCAATCTTAGCAAAATTTCTTTGGGAAAAGAAAGAAATGCCGCTGGGGTTTGCCCAATTGTTTAGGTAGGATTTTAAATTTTCTTGTAATATGGATTCAATGGGAGGGTGTGTTGAGTTATAATCAAAATAAATCATATCTAAAATTGATCTCGTATTATTTTACATTCTTCTGTATCGATAGTATTGTTATGAAAACAATCTGCTTCGTAAGTATATCCGAGGCGTGTTAGTGTTTTGTAAATCAAATCATAATAAAAAGTTTCTTGAGGAAATCTTTTGGGTCTTATAGATTGGAATTCGTTGATAATCTCTAAGGCTTTGTTATTTTCTTCTTTTTCCAAAAAAAGAAAAATCATTTCTATATATGCATCTACATAAGACTCGGAATAATTCTTAGCACCCGCATATCTGTCTAAAGCTAAATCTAAGTATTTAGGATTTTTTTCGTGCTTTGATAATAATAAATACACTCTACCATGATTTAAAAAAACATTTCCTAAACTCATAGTAGGATACACAAAAGCGAGTTTATTGTAAAAAAAATCTGCTTCTTTTAGATGGGAGCAGACAAATTTTTCTTTTGGGCAATTGGATATGTATTCGAAAGGGATCCAGTTACCTATATATTTATGAATTGCAAAAATGTATTTTTCATCATTTTCCAATGCTTTTAAAACATTAAAATCAAACTCTTTTGGGTATGGCAAAACTTCATCTTTGTTTTGTAAAATTTTTCTATAGGCTGAGTTTTCTAAAAATTCAATATATTTTTTCCAATTTTTTTTAGATTCATTCGGAAGGCAAATGGCATTATAAGCTTGATCTAATAAAAGGGGAATCAAAATTCTTTTTTTTTCTTGAGTGATTTCTGCAGGAATTTCTATTGCGTATTTTTGACCTTTTTTAAGGTATTCAATGGCTCTAAGGACAAAATCCTTTTTTTCTTGCCAATACAGATAGGACTTTCCGAGTATATAAGAAGGTTCATAATAAAAAAAATTATATTTTTTTAAAAAATGCCAATCATATTCTCGATTCCTAAGGATATCACTTTGAATTTCCTGTGGACATAGATCCGCCATATGATTCAAATTTACTTGATTTTCTTCTAATAAATCTATAGCTACACGAACAAAATCATTATAAGCTTTTTTTGGATTTTCTTTACCTATGTCAGGAAAATCAGAGCTGATTAGGTACAAAAATGATAAAAAAGAAAACCTGTACGTATACATGACAATTCCTGAAAGTATCCAAATTATCAAAAAAAATATAAAATAGAACTTGTATTTTAATAAATTTTTTACTAGGATTTTGAACACTATTTATATTTTTTTTTATCTTTTGGAGATTCAAGTAGAAAATCCATTCAATGAATAACAACAATAAAATAAAAACAATAATACCAAAATTGAATTTGTTCTGAATCTGAAATTTTAATAAAAAATATAAATTCTACAAATTCAATTTTTTTAACTTTGAGGGTATTAAAATAAAAAATTTTTTATCTTTAACTTAAAAAATGATTGCTTAATATATGATTACTATTTAAATGTTTACTATGTTAGTAGAATTAAAAATAGAAAACTTTGGGATTATTGAAAATTTAAAATTTAAACCTGGCAAAGGATTGAACATCATTACAGGAGAAACAGGTTCAGGAAAGTCTTTGATCATACAGGCTTTGAGTATTGTTCTTGGAGAAAGAGCAGGAACTGGTTATGTACGAAATGGATCCAATAAAGCCTCTGTCGAAGCTGTATTTGATATTTCTAGAAGAGAATCCATCAAAAGTGAATTTGAGTGGAAATTTAGAAAATATAATATACCCCTTAATGATGATTTTATAACTTTAAAAAGGGAAATTTACTTTGATGGCAAACCAAGAGCTATGATCAACAATGTTTCTGTATCTTTATCCATCTTAAAGGAGATTGGATCTAAACTTGTGGAAATTCATGGTCAACACGAAAACCAAAGATTGTTGGATCCTTCGTATCATCTAGATTACGTAGATCTTTTTGGTGGTTTAGAAATTTTAAGAGAAAAAGTTTCTGAATTGTATCATGAGTGGATAGAAAGTAAAAAAAAAATCAAATCCGTTTCTTTACAAGAAAATGAAAAGAAATATCGTAAAGAATTCCTTGAATTTTCTATTAAAGAAATAGAAGAGTTGAATCCTATAGAAGGAGAATACGAAAAATTGATAAATGAACGATCCATCATTCTTAACTCTGGAAAACTTTTTGAAGATTTAAGTTATTGTTATTCAGTATTACAGGAAGAGGATCATTCTGTATTATCTATTTTGCAAAATGTAGAAAAAATTTTAGAAAAGCATTCTTCTATCATCAATGAATTTGATAATTCTCTGGATCTATTAAAAGAAAGTGTTTATAATATAGAAACTCTTGTGGAAGTGATTAGAGAGAAAAAAAATAGTATGAATTTTTCCGAAGAAAGATTGGAAGATATAGAAGAGAGAATAGAAGGTTATAAAAGGTTGTTTAAAAAATATGGATCTACTACAACTTCTGTTTTACAAAAAAAGGAAGAGTTCAAAAAGGAATTAAGTACAATCGAAATGAGTGACGAAGAAAAGGAATTACTGGTTTCTAAATTAAATATATTAGAATTGGAATTAAAAGAAGCAGCTGAGGAATTGTCGAATCAAAGAAAAAAAATAATTTCTGTTTTGGAAGAAAAAATTTCTAAAGGTTTAGAAGAGCTTGGCATGAAAGGTGCCAAAATTGTCATATCTTTGAGTAGGGAATTGCAAACCAAGGAGGATTTATTATTAGAAGAAGAAACTACCTACAAAGGTGAATCCTTTAAACTTTCAGAAAAGGGGTTTGATCAAATAGAATTCTTGTTTTGTGCTAACGAAGGAGAAATCCTTTTACCTTTAAGAAAAATTGCCTCTGGAGGTGAGCTTTCTCGAATTGCTCTTATATTAAAATCTATTCTAATGGATAAACGCGATCCTTTGTGCATAGTTTTTGACGAAGTAGATACCGGAATTGGTGGGGAAACTGCTTATATATTGGGAAAAAAACTAAAAGATATTTCTATTGATGAACAAATCATTGCAATTACCCATTTACATCAAGTAGCTAGTTTGGCTAATAGACATTTTAAGATTTCTAAAATTACAAAAAATTCACGAACCTATGCCCAAATAGAAAGGTTAATGGGTGATAATCGCTTAAAAGAATTAGCAAGAATGTTGGGTGGCTCAGAACCAATAGTGATCCAACATGCAAAAGAAATATTAAACAGAGCCCAAGAAATTTCAGAGGGAGTCTAACCCCTCTTTTTAAAATTCGTATAAAATCTTGCCTATAATATTTCTTTTTTCTAAAATTCCCAATTCAAAAGAGTCGATACTTGTATCACTGACTACAAAAATTTCATTTTCTTTCAATGTATATGTCTCTTTTTTCATGATTTCTTCTGGCAAAGAATACTTTAAAAAAATTTTACTTGAATCAATTTCTATAAAATCTCTAAAAACTTGGACTTTATCTCCATTGGTTGCTACAATTTTAGCTGGTATTAGCAAATCCTTTTCGAAAGGATGTTGTATTAAAACAAAATCATTTATTTTAAAATTTTTAGAAAAAAGATTTACTAAATAGGTTTTTTTATGATTTCTCAATAACGAATGAATTTCAATAATTCTTACAAAAAAGAAATTTGCAAATAAAACAAGAAAAAAATAAACTATGAGAAGAATACTTATGAAAAAAAAATAGTTTGTTTTCTTTGATTTTCGTTTGTAGTAGGTTATCTCTTTTTGCATATTCTAAAAAATGAATTTAGGAGGAATCTATTAAAAAAAAAGATTTGGGATTCTATAGGTTTGATCCAATTCTTCTGTCCATTTTAGTCCTAAAGATTCTCTTTGAACTATAAATTTCCATTTTTGATGATGGGCTTCTTTTTGTTTATGTATAAAAAGAAATTTTAGTTGATTTTTTTCTGATTCATCACAGGATTTCTTATATAAATTTTCGATTTGGACACATTCTTGTATAGATTCTCTAAGTTTTTCTTCTGCATTTTTGAGTGAGCTTGCAATTTCGTATAAAATTTCTTGATGCAAATTTTTAAGTTCTGGTTTATATTCAGAAATTTTATTAAATAAAATATAAATTAATTTACTCTTTTCTTCGTTATTGGAATTCGAAGAAGCTTTTAACAATTTCTGTAAAATATTAGACATCATTTTTTTCTCCTATGTAAAATGATTCATCTATATTTACTAAAATAGTATTTTATTGTATAAGAAACAAAATGGTTTTAAAAGATCAAGGATATTTCAATAGAATAAAAAATCATAATATAAAATAAAAGTATCAATTTATTAATTTTTAAAATTTTAATTGTATCTATAAGTAAATTAAAATAATTAGAAAAACAAAATTATGATTGAAAGATATAGCAATCCAGAGATTCGTAACATTTGGACAACCG
Organism: Leptonema sp. (in: bacteria); assembly: GCA_046291925.1. GTDB lineage: Bacteria > Spirochaetota > Leptospiria > Leptospirales > Leptonemataceae > SKYB61. Next base: position 13,266 of record JBKBRY010000020.1, read on the forward strand.
AGAACAAATACAAATTGTGGTTAAAAATTGAGATAGAAGTATGCGAAGCTTGGCATCGTAGAGGTTTGATTTCTGAAAAAGAAATTAAAGAAATTCGCGAAAAAGCAAATTTTGATATCCAAAGAATATCTCAAATTGAGGAAGAAGTGCAGCATGATGTTATTGCATTCCTTACCAATGTCAAAGAACATATAGGTGAAGCTGGTAGATGGATTCATTATGGTTTGACTAGTTCTGATATCGTAGATACTGCTACATCTCTACAATTAAAAGAGTCAGCAGAGATTTTATTAAAAAAAATAAATCAATTATTAGAAATTTTAAAAGAAAAATCACTTCAATATAAAGATTTAATCATGATAGGGAGAACTCATGGAATCCATGCTGAGCCGATAACATTGGGTTTAAAATTCGCTAATTTTTATGCAGAGATGAAAAGAAATCAACAAAGGCTAATCGAAGCTAAGGAGCAAATCTCCTTTGGTAAATTTAGTGGTGCAGTAGGAACTTTGTCTAATATGGATCCCGAAATGGAAGAAGAAATTTGTAACAATTTGGGATTAAAAGCAGAACCCATTGCAACACAAGTAATTAGTAGAGACAGGCATTCTTTTTTTATGTCCGTTTTGGGGATCATTGCAGGAACTTTAGAAAGATTCGCACAGGAGATTCGTTTATTACAAAAAACAGAAGGAAGAGAAGTAGAAGAACCTTTTGCAAAGGGTCAAAAAGGTTCAAGTGCCATGCCACATAAAAGGAATCCAGTAATTTCGGAAAGGATTTGTGGTCTGGCTAGGGTAATTCAATCTAATGTATTTACAGCATTTAGAAACATTCCTTTATGGCACGAAAGGGATATCTCTCATTCTTCTGCAGAGCGTCTGATTTTTCCAGATTCCACTATAGCCTTAGATTATATTTTAGACAAAAGTTGCTATATTTTACAAAATTTGAATGTTTATCCCGAAAACATTCAAAAAGTTTTACATACAACTAGGGGGTTGATTTTTTCGCAAAGACTTTTGTTGGCATTAGTACAAAAAGGACTGTCCCGAGAAGAAGCTTATAAAAGAGTACAGAGTTTATCGATGGAAGTTTGGAATCAACCTCATCTGGATTTAAAAACAGAAGTGAACAAGCGAGAAGAATTTATATCTCTCTTAAGCCAAAAGGAGATTGAAGAAATCTTTGATTATCATGGATTTTTAAAAAACCTTAGTTCCATTTATAAAAGATTAAATCTAATTTAATTTTTCGCTCTGTATTGTGGATTTGCAATACAGAATGCAAGCAAAAATCCAATCCCTAGACCAAAATATAAAGATGGTTAAACCGCTCCTAAGAGCGGTTTTCCTTACTGCCTTAAGTAGATTTTACAATTGTAATTGTTCGCTTTGTAGAAATTCTTGGAGAACTCAATTACCTCAGAAGGGTTGTAATATGCGCAGCTAAATATATCAAGATATACTCTGTTGGTTAAGTTAGCAAAATGACCAGAAATTAGAGATGTTTCTATTAATTGAACTAAAGAATAACCAGCTACCCGTTCGTCTTCTCCAAAATGAACGATGATAGGTTCACCAAATCTTTTTACTTTTATTTTATCGCAAAGTTGGATAGTGAACTCGTAAATTGCATCTCTGTCTCTAATGATTTGTGGATCACAATCATGTAAGTCTAAAGCAGTTACCAATCCCCAAGCGCCCCTTTCTTCAAAATCAAGTTTACTTGCAATTGTTTCTGGCTTTATGTCTATTTTTTTTTGAAGCCAACTAGCGATATACTGATTATATCTTTTTTGGAGTTCTGGAATCAATATGTCTGTACCATGAATGGATTTTCTACAATTTTTAGAACCGCAATTACAGATAAAATGGTTTTCGTTAAAAAAAATAGTAGCATAATCTATTGTTATTTCTTCGCCAACATTAATATCCTTAAGAGCAACTATTTTTATATCTCCATCGATACCAGCATTGGGGCTACAAGAATGATTTAAATAAAAGATTGGATTTACATTGTAAAGTTCTTTAGGTCCTATATAGAGACTTTCTGAAATGGGGAAGGAGAAATTTTTTATTCCTTCGTATAGATTGATCTCTTCTTCTCGATATATCTTACCAGAAAAAATCCCAATCAAACTTCCTTTAGAGATAAATTCACTTGCAAATACACCTTTACCATGGATAAAGGATTCTTTGATATGCAGCTTTTTCAGCTGAACTTCTTCTTTATCTTGCGTAGCGATCATCTTATCCCTCCTACAAGAAATTCTTCTTTAAAGGTATAGTCTCTAACGACTAAGTTTTTTCTTTTGCTAGAATCCATGATCCCTCTTTCTAGATACTTTATAATTACTTCTTCGGGATTAAAAGTTTTTTTTAAAAATTTTACTGCTTTCGAAATGTTCATTTTTAAGTTGCAAGTATACAGATCTAAAGCAGCATAGCCCAATTCTGGCCAAGTATGAATACTCAGATGGGATTCAGCGATCACAACTACTCCAGATACACCTTGAGGCGAGAATTTGTGAAATTTACTACTGATGATTGTTGCACCTGCTATTTCGGCTGAAATATTTAATGCTTGTTTGATTGTTTCTAAATTATCCAATTTTTGTGGCTCACATCCATACATCTCTATGATGTAGTGAATACCGAGAGGATCTTCCATTCATTGTACCTCCTAAAAATAAGAATTAAAAAAAGTACATATTTTTAAAATCAGAATATTTACAAGAAAAAAAAGAAAATTCGTACAGTTTTTTTATAATTTTTTTTATTAAGAAAATTTAAAAAAGGAATCAAGTAAGATTCCTTTTTTGTCGATACTATTTGGATTCCCAGATTTCTCCAGAAAAGAGAACTTTCTGAAGATCGCCTTCTCCTTTTTTGGTTTTCGCTTTATTGACCAAATCCCAATAGGTTTCTTCGAATTCTGTACGGGTCTCTTTAAATAATATACCAAAAGGGGAAGGAAACATTGGTTGGTTCATATTTTTTATGATCTCTTGTATGAATGAAGAATTACTTTCATCAAAGATACTTACTTTTTCTGGTTCTTCTACTGCATTGACAATTCGTAATTCGTTATTTAAAAGAGATAAGCCTTTTTCTTGATCTTTTCCAAAAAGCATTTTTTTGCCATGTTCTAAATATATGGCTCTTTCTGGTCTATTTTGTTTTTCTACAATTTCATCAAATGTACCATCATTAAAAATCACGCAATTTTGTAGAACTTCAATAAAAGCGGTTCCTTTGTGAAAATAAGCAGTTTCGAAAACTTTTTCCATATGGGATATATCTTTATCAAAAGTTCTTGCAACAAACGATGCTCCAGAGCCAAATGCAATTTTAATGGGTTCAAAGGGTTCTGCAAATGATCCTTCTGGTGTACTTTTCGTTTTTGTTCCCTTTTTCGTTGTAGGGGAGAATTGACCTTTTGTGAGCCCATAAATTTGGTTGTTAAATAAAATAATTTTAAGATTTAAGTTTCTCCTTAGAGTATGAATTAAATGATTTCCTCCTATAGATAAGGCGTCTCCATCACCTGTGATAACCCAAATGTCCAGATCGGGTCTTGTTAATCGTAAGCCGGTTGCAATAGATAAAGCTCTACCATGGATAGAATGAAAACCATAAGTATTCATATAATAGGGGAATCGTGAAGAACAACCAATACCAGAAATAAATACAGTCTTTTCGCGAGGAACCTGCAAATTTGCCAGTACTTTTTGTAAGGCATTAATGATAGCGTAGTCACCACAGCCCGGGCACCATCGAATTTCGTTATCTGATGCATAGTCTTTTTTTGTTAGTGTTGCAGTTGTAGTCATAATACTTCTCCTTTAAATTTTATGTTAGTTTAGATGTAAAAACTTGAATCAATTCATCAGTGTGGAAAGGTTTACCTTTAACTTGATTCAAAGATTTAGCAGGAACTAAAAATTTACCTCGAAGAATAAAGGATAGTTGTCCCAAATTGATTTCTGGAACTATAATTTTTTTAAAAGATTTTAAGATAGATTCCAAATTTTTTGGAAAAGGATTCAAATACCTAAGATGAATATGTCCTATAGAATAGCCTTTATTGAATAAGAATTCGCAAGCTTCTCTAGTGTGACCAAAAGTAGAACCCCAACTTACTACTAAAAGCTCTCCTTGGGGAACGCCAAAAATCTCTAAATCTGGGATTTCGTTAACAACTCTTTGGATTTTTTCATTTCTTAAGCGTACCATTCTGTCATGATTTTCAGGATCGTAGCTTACATTGCCATTTTCGTTTTTTTCTAATCCTCCAATTCGATGGATATGATAAGGATTTCCCGGAACAACCCATTCTCTTGCTAAGGTTTTTTCGTCTCTTTGATAAATTTTGTAATTTTCTATTTTTTTATCTATATTTGGGTTTTTGATGTTCAACTCTATATTTTCTAAATTAGGTAGTTTCCATGGTTCCGAGCCATTTGCTAAATAACCATCTGATAAGAAAAAAACGGGTGTCATATATTTCGTTGCAATTTCTATAGCTTTTAAAATAAGAGAAAAATTCTCTGATGGAGTAGCGGGAGCGAGGATAGGAATTGGGCTTTCTCCATTTCTTCCAAAATAGGCTTGGAATAAATCTGCTTGTTCTGTTTTAGTGGGTAGCCCTGTCGATGGTCCTCCTCTTTGAACATTTATAACAACTAGTGGTAATTCAGTCATCACAGCTAAGTTAATAGCTTCTGTTTTTAAGGAAATTCCTGGACCAGAAGAACCCGTAATACCAATGTTTCCACCATAGGAGGCTCCAATGGCTGCGCAGACTGCAGAGATTTCGTCTTCTGCCTGAAATGTATAAACATTGCAGTGTTTATAATTCACGAGTTCGTGTAGTATATCTGATGCTGGTGTAATGGGATAGCTTGCGTACAATACCTTTAATTTTGACAAGATGGCAGAAGCTATAATTCCTAAAGCTAATGCTGTATTTCCATTTATATTTCTATAAAAACCAGGAGAAAATTTTGCTTTTTTTATTTCGTATCGATTTTGAAATGCTTCAATAGTTTCTGCAAAAGCATGGCCAGCCATTAAGACCTTAATATTAGCTTCTGCTAAGATTGGTTTATTGGAAAATTTTTCTTTTAACCAATTTATTGTAGGTTGGGGATCTTTATTAAAGAGCCAATAAGTAATTCCAAGAGCGAAGAAGTTTTTGCATCTTTCAATTTCTTTAGGACTTAGTCCAGAATCTTTTAATACAATTTTTGTTAACTGAGAAATGGGAACTTTAATTATTTGGTATTTTTGCTGGAAGCTTACATCATCTAAGGGGTTGGTAGTATAGTCTACTTTAGTAAGATTTCTTTCGTTAAATTCGTCTATATTTGCAATCAAAATCCCATTTTGTTTTAGATCTTGAATATTCACTTTTAAAGCCGCAGGATTCATTGCTACCAAGACATCGATTTGATCGCCCGGTGTATAAATTTTGTGATTACCAAAATGAATTTGAAAACCAGAAACACCAAATAATGTGTTTTGAGGAGCTCTAATTTCCGCGGGATAATCAGGAAAAGTCATCAAATCGTTTCCAGAAAAGCCAGCAACTAAAGTAAATTGACTACCTGCTAGTTGCATACCATCTCCCGAATCACCGGAAAAGCGGATGGCAACACTCTCCAATTCTTTGGGGGTTATTTTAAAAATGTCAGGTTCTGATTTGGTTTGCATATAGGGATCCTTTGTTTTTTGTAGTGTTCAGTGTTACTTCCAATTAATCCTAAAAGTTAGAGTTTTCAATCTTTTTTTATAGCTTTTTTTTGAATTATTAAAATAATATTAATAAAATTTCGCTTTGATCTTTATTTTTCTAGAGTAAAATTTTTTAGTAAAAGTTGGGTAGTGTTGATTCTATTCAGGCGATAATCCAATGCATTTTTCTTGGGATAATTCTTTATTTGAAGTTTGATTATAAATTTTAAAATTGGATATATTTTTACTGACAATTTCCAACCTATAAAAAATTTATCTTTATGAAGTGGTATTGGTTTTTTTATCTTATTCTTTTTTTAAAAGGATTGTTTGCGAACTCTTTAGAAATAAAAAAAATCAATATCGAGAATTACCCAATTGAATACTATTCCTATGGGAAAAAAAATCCAGTTTTTCTTTTAGTGCATGGATTAGGCGTTGATAAAAATTCATTCCTAAAATTTGCGAAAACCATCGCAATTGATTATCAATATAAAATTCTTTTACCAGATATCCCAGGGCAAGGGAATACCCCAAAACTACGAGAAAAGAATTATTCTATCGAAGAAATGGCTGATTTTCTTTACCAATTTTTACAAGCTTTGAAAATCAAACAAGTTGTTATAGTGGGCAATTCTATGGGTGGTCATATTGCAACAGTTTTTACTTTAAAATATCCAAGAATGGTTTCTTACTTAATTTTGATTAGTCCAAGCGGAATAGACAATGGAAAAGAAAAACCGTATTTACCCATATCTTTAGAAAATCTACAAGGTGAAGAAAAAATCAAATCTTTGGAATGGAATAATAAAATTAGAGAAGATATTAGGAATAACTCTTATTACCTTTTGAATCCTTATTTAAATAAAATAAAACACCCTACCATCTTATTTTGGGGTAAAGATGATGAGATTATTTCTTATTCAAATTCTGCAATATGGGCAACAGAAATTCCAAATTTAAAATTTTATGTATTCAAAGGGGGGCATTTGCTACAAAAAGAAAAACCAAAAGAGATATTTCGCATAATACAAAAAGAAATTTTCCCTTAAAATAATTTCAATAGTACTTTGGGGATAACTATCCCATTTTTATAGGAATTCTTATCTGAGTGGACATTTTGGACAACTTATTTCTAAATAAAGAGACATAATTTATAGATTCCTATATAATAAAGCTTCTGCAAGTACTAACACTTTATCCTATAAATTTGTTTTTTATAGTTGGGATAACTATTACAATCAAAGATCAAAATAAATATTAAAATATGTTTGCTTTACCAATACAATATGGACATAAGCAATCGATCAAATATAGTAGATAGTTTATGAATAATTACTATAAAAATATTGTCTCTTGTCCCTTTGGTGATAGTTATCACACTATAATGTGATATAATGTTAAATTCAATTTTGTGTTTTGGTGCAAAATTTTTATGTTAAAAATTTTAGAAAATTAATTCTTGATATTGTAAAAAAACTTGTAAAAAAGAGTAGATTCCAAATTGATTTAGCAAATTTTTTCTATTTATTTTAAGTGATAAAGAAAGGAAAAAGAATATGATAAAAAAATGTAGGGAATTAAGGAAAGCTTGGATAGATTTTTTTAAATCTAAGAATCACTTACACTTACCCTCATCGAGTTTATTACCTAAGGAAGATCCAACTTTACTTTTTACTTCGGCTGGAATGGTACCTTTTAAAGACTATTTTAGCGGGATTAAAGTTCCTCCCCACCCTAGAATCATTACTATACAAAAATGTTTAAGAACTACAGATTTGGAAAGTGTAGGGAAAACGGCAAGACACTGTACTTTTTTCGAAATGTTAGGGAACTTTAGTTTTGGGGATTATTTTAAAGAAGAAGCTATTGAATGGGCATATGAATTTTCTATTTCTATCTTAGGGTTTGATCCCGAAAAAATTTATGTTACAGTTTACGAAGAAGACGAGGAAGCTTTTTCTATTTGGAAAAATAAAATAAAAATTCCAGAAAATAAAATTATCAAACTTGGTAAAGAACACAATTGGTGGGGACCAGCTGGAGATTCTGGTCCGTGCGGTCCTTGTACTGAGTTATACTTAGATAGAGGAGAAGAAATTTGTTTTTCGGAAACAGGTTGTAAAGATCCAAAAACATGTAAACCCGGGAATGAATGTGATCGATTTTTGGAATATTGGAATCTGGTATTCAACCAGTATTTTCAAGATACTAATGGGAATCTGCACTTGTTACCAAAAAAGGGAATTGATACAGGAGCTGGCTTGGAAAGGATTGTTGCTTTATTGAATCATACAGACAGTGTATATGAAACAGATGAATTGTTCCTAATCAAAAATAAAATCTATGAGGTTATTACAAATAAAATCCAAATAAAATTGGATAAAAATTTTTCTGTAGAAACTTCATTGCGTGTTTTAACAGATCATATTCGCTCTGTTACTTTTGCTATATCTGACGGAATTTTTCCAGAAAATACAGGTAGAGGTTATGTTATAAGAAGAATCATAAGAAGAGCAATGTTATTCGCTAATCAGCTTGGAATCCATGAACCATTTTTGTATCTAATTCATCCTTATGTAGTCGAAATCTTTCAGGAATTTTATCCCGAACTAAAAGAAAACCAAAAAAAAACAAACGAAATCATTCTGGAAGAAGAAAATAAATTTTTGGAAACTCTTTCTAAGGGTATTAAAAAATGGCAAGAATACTTACAGGAACACAAGAATCAAAATCAAACTCTGTTTGATGGAGAAAAGGCATTTACCTTATACGATACTTATGGATTTCCTTTAGAAATTACAATTGAATTGGCAGAAAAAGAAGGCTTTAAAGTCGATGTAGAAAAATTCAATCTAAAGATGGAAGAACAAAAAATCCAATCTAAGCAAAATCAACAATGGAAAGACTATGTACTTCCTGCAGATTTAAATTTGTCTACAGAGAAAACTGTCTTTACGGGTTACGAAAAATTTACTGAAAAGTCTTTTATATTAGGTATAATCAACAAAAATTCTAAAGTATCTAGTATAAATAAAAATTCTGATGATGATGTTATCATTATAACAGACAAAACTTGCTTTTATCCCGAAGGGGGGGGACAAATTGGAGATATTGGATATATCCAAAATCAAAAGGGAAAATTTCGTGTATTAGATACAAGAAAAAAAGGGGATTTGATTTTACATATTGGGCAAATGATAGAAGGCGAATTGAATGTTGGTGATTTTGTAGAGATGATTATAGAAAAAGAGAGGCGAGATTTTATTACCTATCATCATAGTGCAACACATTTGCTCAATAAGGCTTTACGCGATGTTCTGGGTGATCACATATACCAAACTGGGTCTTTGGTAGCTGATGATTATTTAAGATTTGATTTTTCTTACTCAAAAAAATTAACAGAAGAAGAACTAAAGAAAGTAGAAGAGAAGGTCATCAATGCGGTTATTGCAAAAGCGGAAGTAACTGCTAAAGTCATGCCAATAGAGGAAGCAAAAAAAACAGGTGCTATTGCAACTTTTGGAGAAAAATACGGCGATATAGTAAGAGTTATTGAGATGGGAGAAAAAGGTAAGTATTCTATTGAATTCTGTGGTGGATGTCATGTAAAAAATACAGGTGATATAAAATATTTTCATATTGTAAAAGAAAGTAGCCCCGGGGCTGGAAATCGAAGGATCGAAGCAGTAGCAAATCAAAAAACCATAGAATATTTTTTTGCAAAAATTAATGAGATTCGATCGGCTATAGAAAATTTAAACGAAAAATATAAGAAAATAGCTAAAAAGGAACTTGAAATCCAAATACAGCTTCCTTTTACAAAGAAAGAACTTTTAGAAAATTTTTATAAAAACCCCTTTTACTCTATAGAAATCAATCAAAAAATCCAAGAGTTAGAAAAAATCATTTACGAAAAAGAGAAAGAATACAAAAAGATTTCTAGAAGGATTGGTTCAATTAACAACCGCCAAGAAGAAGGTATCGTATCAAAAGCATTAAATAATTCTCTCAAAATAAAAAATTTTGAAATTTTTAAAATTTTGGAAGAAAATTTGGAAATACCTACTCTTAGAAATATTAGCGATAAAATAAAAGAAACTCATCCTAATGGAATCATTTTATGTGGAAGCAAAAACCAAAATCAAGGGATTTTATTATTTACTTGTACAAAATTAGCTGTGGAAAATGGAATTGATTGTAATGAGCTCATGAAAGGATCTGTCCAACTAATCAAAGGAAGAGGTGGAGGGAAAAAAGATATGGCACAGGGTGGAGGTACAGAAGTAGAAAATATCGAGCTTGCAATCCAAAAAGCAATTGAAAAAATACAATCAAAACTGTAAAAAAAATATAAAACAAAAAATTGGAGGTAAAAAATGTCAAAAGAACATTATTTTGATATTGCTTATAAAATTGATGAGCAAGAGCTTTCGAATGCAATAAACCAAGCATTGAAAGAAGCTTCCACAAGATACGATTTTAAAGGTGCTATCGTAGAAATTCATAGAGAAAAAGATAAGATACTTCTTACGACTAGTGACGAAATGAAAATGAAGTCCCTTATTGATTTGTTCCAAAGCAAGTTGATTAAAAGAAATATCAATTTAAAAGCAATCAAGTTTAAACCATTCGAAAAAAATATTTCTGGTAAAGTAAAATGCGAAGCAGAAATACAAAATGGTCTTACCCAAGAACAATGTAAAACTATAAACAAACTGATTAAAGATTCCAATATTAAAGTACAAACAAGAGTGCAAGGAGACAGTGTAAGAGTACTAAGCAAAAGCATTGATGATTTACAAGCTGTAATCAAATTTTTAAAAGCACAGGATTTGGATTTTGCAATTTCTTTTGATAATTATAAATAAAAATGACTTTTCTAAATTCTGTATTTCAATTAATAGAAAAAGGAGAACTTTCTGAGGCAAGTTTTATTTTAGGAGAATTCTTAGAAAAAGATCCTTACAACGAAGATATTATTTCTGGCTATTATTCTATCAAATATTGGCAAAACAGAGAATTTCTTTTAAATCAAAACCATATGAATGATTCACTTTTAAAAGAATGGAGTCAATTCGAAGATAAATTAAAAGAAAAAAATTATAAAATGAATCCCATAACAATTACTATAAAAGCTTATATCATTCGTAAAATCGCAAATCAGTTAAAAAATAAATTCGAGAAGGAAGGTTTAGATAATACGGATGTGGATTTATTAAATCAATTGGCTATCAATTTGATTTCAATTGGAGAAATTGATCAAGCAAAAGAAATGTTAACTTATTCAAAAAGTATCCAGTCGGATAATGTTCAAACACTTTTTTTGTTTGGTGATTTGTTATGTTTGGAATCAGAATTACAACAAGACGAAGTTTTAATTTCTAAGGGTCTAAGCCTAATCCGAGATGGATATTTATTGGATAATAAAGAGTTTCCAATTCATAATATGTATTCAAAAATCTTAAAGGATATCTATAAAGAATTAAAATTTCTATACGAAGAAGAGAATCGAATCCAATTTTGGTTTTCCAATTTCATTATGCTTAAAGCTTTGCAATTTGATTTGAGAAAACTAACAGCAGATGAAATCCTAAAAATAGAAGAAGAAATAGAAAGATTGGAAAAGGAACTAGAAAATGTTCCCAAGAAATTTTATGAAAAAACAATAGCACGATTGATTTTTTTTTATTTGGTAGTTGTCCATTCTCTGATTTACCATTATTCCAATGAAGAACGGCTACAAATTTTATTAGAAAATATAAAAATTCTATCTCCGAAAATTTTTAATGATTTGATAAAGATTTTATTAGATATCCAAAATTAAAGTTATTTTTTAAAGCCGGTTCTATAAAAAAGATAATCCAAGTGGGAGCGAGAAATCCTTAAAATGGTAGGCCTTCCATGAGGACAACGAGAAGGTTCTTTGCATTTAGAAAGTTCAATGAGAATTTCGGTAATTGTATTCTGTGTTAAGTAATCATTTCTTTTAAAAGAAGCTTTACAAGCGGTCATGGCAACATATTCTTCATACAACTGAAGATTCGTGATTCCTTTTATTAATTTATTAATTAATTTTATTAAATTTTCTTTTTCTGTTCCTACTTCTATATACGAAGGCACTTCTTTTATAGCAACAGATGTTTTAGTAATCAAATCAAAACCGAAGCCTAATTTGATTATTTCTTCTTTTTTTTCGAACAATTCATCAATTTGTTCTAAGGATAAATCAAGCACGATGGGCTCTAATAGATATTGGGAAGATGTGCCTTGAAGTTCAATTTGGTTTTTTATTTTTTCATAATTTATTCTTTCATGGGCTGTATGTTGATCAATCAAATAAAATTCCTCTTCGCTACTGGCTAAGATATAAGTACCAAAAAGAACTCCATAAAATTTAGAGGGGAAAAAAGAAGATTTTTTTTCATCTAAAATTTCGGTGAGATTCTTTGTAGCAGAATAGATAAACTCTTTTTCTTTTATCTCTAAGGGTTTATTTAACGCATTCGAAAACAATTCTTCTGTTGGATATAAAATACTTTTTTTATTTTTTAAATTAATATCAAACGAAGGTTTTTTGATTTCTTCAGAAATCGAAATGGGGACATTAGGAATTAGAGTTTTTCGAATGGCTTCTGTTGTATACTGAAAAATCTGATTTTCTTCGTAGATACGTATTTCTTTTTTTGTAGGATGAACATTCACATCAATTTGCTCAGGAGGTACTCGATAATATAAAAAAAATATTGGATTGGAGTTTTGTGGAAGAAGTTCCCCATATGCGCTTTTTATTATAAACGAAAGATTTTTAATTTCTACAGGTCGGTTGTTAAAATATAGAATTTGTTTATTAAAGATTTTTCTATCCACTCTAGGTTTTCCAATCCAGCCTTGGATTAAAATTTGATTTTTCTGAAAATATAAAGGTAATAGTAAATCTGAAAATGATTTTCCAAAAATTAAATTCATTCTCTCTGGTAGATTTTCAAATTCTACAGGTAGTAGTTGGAAAACTTTTTCTCCATCTCGAATGTAAAGAAATTCAATATTAGGTTGGGACAAAGAGTATTTCGTTATTTCTTTTAATATATCTCGATCCTCTGTTTGGGTACTTTTTAAGTATTTTTTTCTTGCTGGAGTGGAAAAAAATAAATCTTCTATTATAATTTTAGTCCCTTGGTTGCATGGATATTGCTTGATAGATAAAATTTCTCCTCCACGTGAAATTAATTGGTATCCTACATTTTCTTCTTTATGTTTTGTCTGAATTTCTAAAAAACTTATAGAGGCAATGGAGGATAAAGCTTCCCCCCTAAAACCGTAAGAAAGTATTTTATCTATGTCTTGAATCGTTCTTATTTTTGATGTTGCATGCTTTTCTATGGTTAGAGGTAAATCTTCTCTTAAGATGCCTTCTCCGTTGTCTTTAATCTCTATTTTTTTTTTGCCACCCTCGTAAGTTGAAATTTCTATTCTTTTAGCATTTGCATCGATACTATTTTCTAAAAGCTCTTTTACAATAGATGCTGGTCTCTCTATAACTTCTCCGGCTGCAATTCGATCGATGATTATGGGGTCTAATTTTTTTATAATTCCCATTTTGATAAACCGAATAATTTGATTTACTGAAAAAGTATAGAATAAATAAAGGCTTGAATGAACGAAAAAAGAGCTTTTTTTATAGGAGTGGGAACACATTTAATTTTTATTTTCACACGTATTCGCCTTTTTTCTTTAGAATGTATTCAAGATTGTTCATCTATTGTGATTGCTGATATTCCTATTAGTATACTTTATTTAGCTTTTTCGGATTCTATATTAATAATTTTTTCTGCTATAATTGGTTCCCTTTTATGGGGATTTTACTATTGGCTAATTTATATGCTCCTACAGAAAATATTTTGAATTCCCATCTAATATGGATTACGACAAACTATTATTTTTTTAATAGATATTGATCCACTACATCAGCACATTTTCTTCCTTCCGAGATAGCCCATACAATTAAAGATTGACCCCTTCTTACATCACCACAAGCGAATATATTGGGTACACTAGTTCTAAAATGATCACCACCGATTCCAAAGCTTGCTTTGATATTTCCATTTTCATCAAATTCTACACCAAGTTCTTTTAATTCATCTAAAAGAGGTGAATTTTTGGGACCACTAAAACCTATGGCAATAAGAACTAAATCTGCTGGTAATTCAAACTCTGTATTAGGTATATCTATAATTTCTTTACGGGATTTTTTGATTACTTCGTTTCCATATACTGCAACTACATGGTTGTTTTTATCTCCTTTAAAACCTTTGGTTTGTGTTGCCCATTTTCGAATTACTCCTTCTTCTTGAGATGTAGAAGTTCTTAAAATTCTTGGGTATAGAGGCCATGGTTCATCTAAACTTCTTGATAAAGGTGGTAAAGGATTATAATCCAGTTGGATTACAGATTTTGCTCCTTGGCGATTTGCAGTTCCAATACAATCGGATGCTGTATCTCCACCTCCTATTACAATAACATTTTTGTTTTTAGCATCAATAGGATTCGAAATCGTCTCTCCCGCTACCATTCTATTTGCTTGGACTAAATAATCCATTGCATAATAGATTCCTTTCAAGTCTACACCTGGTACATTCAGTTTTCTTGGTTCTTCTGCTCCCATTGCTAAAATAATCGCATCAAAATCTTTTAATAAATCTTTAAGGGTTATATCTACTCCTACATTGACATTTGTTTTAAATTTTACACCTTCTAATTTTAACTGTTCTAACCTTCTGTCAATTCTCCATTTTTCCATTTTGAAATCTGGAATACCATACCTTAAAAGGCCACCTAATTTATCCTCTCTTTCAAATACAGTTACAGTATGCCCTTTTCTGGCAAGTTGTTGGGCAGCAGCAAGTCCAGCTGGTCCGGAACCAATGATTGCAACTTTTTTTTTGGTTAGAAATAGGGGAGGTAAAGGTTCCACCCACCCTTCTTCGAAACCTCGATCTATTATAGTTCTTTCTATATTTTTGATTGCTACGGGCGAATCAATCAATCCTAAGGTGCAAGCATATTCGCAAGGTGCAGGACATAGCATTCCTGTAAATTCAGGAAAATTGTTTGTTTGGTGTAATCGATTCAATGCTTCTTTCCAATGATTGTGATATACCAAGTCATTCCATTCTGGAATCAGATTATCAACAGGGCAGCCTGTGTCCCCTTGGCAAAAGGGAATTCCACAATCCATGCAACGAGCTCCCTGAATTCTTGCGGTAGTATCATCGTAGGATTTTTCGAATTCTTTAAAATTTTGAACTCTCTTTTCTACTGATTCTCTTGGAATATCCTGTCTTTTATATTCAAGAAATCCAGTAATTTTACCCATGCAAAACCTCCTCAATTTCTTCTTCTTCAGTTAAGCTAGATTTGCTTTCTTCTTCCAATTTTAATAATGCCAATTTATAATCACCAGGCATGACTTTAACAAAATTTGGGATTTCATTTTCCCAATTTTTTAAAATTGCTTCTGCTCTGGTAGAATGAGTGTATTGGTAATGGTTCTCTATCATTTTTTTAACAAAAAGAATTTCTTTTGTATCTACCAATGTTTCCAAGTCTACCATACCTAAGTTGACTTTTTTTTCAAATTCATGGTTTGGATCCCATACATAGGCTATACCACCCGACATACCTGCAGCAAAATTTCTACCTGTATTTCCTAATACAATTACTCTACCACCTGTCATATACTCGCAACCATGATCCCCTACACCTTCAACTACAGCATTTACACCAGAATTTCTAACAGCAAATCTTTCTCCAGCAACACCGTTGATGTATACTTCTCCTGATGTCCCTCCATAAAGACAGGTGTTACCAACAATGATATTTTCGTAAGAATGATAAGAGGTTTTTTCTGGTAATTGAATGATAATTTTACCACCTGACAATCCTTTTCCTACATAATCATTTGCCATACCCACTAAATGTAATGTTACACCTTTAGCCAAGAATGCACCAAAGCTTTGACCTGCATATCCATATAATTTAAATATAATTGTATCATCTGGTAATCCTTCGTCTCCATATCTTTTTGCAATTTCACCAGAAATTAATGTTCCAAAAGTTCTGTTCTCGTTGGTAATGTTTAACTGAAGTTCTAATTTTTGCTTATTTTCTATTGCTGGTAAAACTTGTTCTAATAATTGGTAATCCAATTGCTTTTCTATATTGTGATTTTGACTTTTCGTACAATAGAGATTGGTATTTAAATAAGGAGTTACCTTTTTTAGAATATTGCCCATATAGATTCCACGAGCTTTCCAATGATTTCTTGGTTTATTAAATTTTATTTTATGGATTTGACCTATCATTTCATTCATTGTGCGAAAACCCAATTTTGCCATATATTCGCGAACTTCTTTTGCTACGAAATACATGTAATTGACCAAATATTCTGGTTTACCTATAAAATTTTTTCTAAGTATTGGATTTTGTGTTGCAACTCCAGTAGGGCAGGTATTTAAATGGCATTTTCGCATCATTATACATCCTTGGGTGACCATTGCAGAAGTAGAAAATCCAAATTCTTCCGCACCAAGTAAAGCAGCATAAATTACGTCTAGTCCATTCATCATTTTGCCATCTACACAAAGCACAACTCTATCTCTTAATCCTTGAATCAATAAAGTTTGTTGCGTTTCTGCCAAGCCGATTTCCCAAGATGTCCCAGCATAATGAATAGAAGAAATTGGACTTGCCCCAGTTCCTCCATCGTGCCCAGAAATCAAAATATGGTCTGCATGAGCTTTAGCAACTCCAGCTGCAACTGTTCCTACTCCAACGCAAGAAACCAATTTTACACTGATTCTTGCTTTAGGATTTGCATTTTTTAAATCAAAAATTAGTTGAGCAAGATCCTCTATCGAATAAATATCATGATGAGGGGGAGGGGAAATCAATGTTACTCCAGGTGTAGAATGTCTTAATTTTGCTATAATTTTATCTACTTTAAAACCAGGTAATTGCCCACCTTCGCCGGGTTTTGCACCTTGTGCAATTTTAATTTGAATATCATCCGCATTAACTAGATAATTGATAGTTACTCCAAATCTACCTGAGGCTACTTGCTTAATTGCACTTCTTTTACTATCTCCATTAGACAAAATTTTAAAACGAGAAGGATCTTCTCCACCTTCTCCAGTATTGGATTTTGCATTCAATCGATTCATCGCTATGGCTATATTTTCATGAGCTTCTATGGAAATAGCTCCAAAGCTTATGGCACCTGTCTGAAATCTTTTGATAATTTCTGATTCTGGTTCTACTTCTTCTAAGGGTATGGGCTCTTCTAAAAAATCCAATTCTAATAAACTTCTTAGAGTAATTTTGTCTTTAGAGCCATGATAAATATCATGACTAAATTGTTTATATAATTCATAACTATTGATTTGTGTAGAATATTGAAGTTTAAAAATTGTCATTGGTGTCCATAAATGGGATTCTGAATATTTTCTCCAATGGTGTATACCGCCAGAGTGTAATTCACTCGGCAAAAGATTTTTGTCATAGGCTTTTTTGTGTCTTCTAATCACTTCTTCTTCTATCATTTCTAAACTTAAACCTTCTATATGGGTGGGGGTTCCGGTAAAATATAAATCAATCAATTCTGAATCTAAACCTACTGCTTCGTAAATTTGAGCCCCACAGTAGCTTTGCAAGGTGGAAATTCCCATTTTGCTAAATATCTTTAATAAGCCTTTTTGCACAGCTTTTAAATAATTTTTTCTTCCTTCGCGAAAATCTTTAATCGTATTTAGTTTATTCTCTTTTACTAAATCATAGATAGTATCGAAAACTAGATAAGGGTTGATTGCATTTGCACCATATCCTATCAGCATAGCAAAATGAACTACTTCTCTTGGTTCTCCTGATTCAACAATGATGCTTACTTTTGTGCGAAGACCAGCACGAATAAGAAAATGATGAACTCCTGCTGTTGCAAGCAAACTCGGTATAGGAGTTAAATTTTCTGCTACTCCCCTATCAGAAAGAATTATGATGTTGTAACCTTTCCTTACTGCTTCTGCTGCTTCCATACAGATTTGATCCAATCGATTTCGCATCCCATGTCTTTGATCAGGATCAAATAGAATGTTGATTGTGATGCTTTTAAAATTTCCTGTAGAAATGTTTCTAATTTTTTCTAATTCATTGTTGGTCAAGATGGGGTTTTTTAGCTCAATTCTATGTGCGTATTCAGGCTTTTCGTCCAATAAATTTCCTTCTTGACCCAAATAAGATGTCAAATCCATTACCAATTCTTCTCTAATTGGATCAATTGGTGGATTGGTTACTTGGGCAAACAATTGCTTAAAATATCGAAAAAGAGGTTGGGGTTCCGAAGAAAGTATGGCTAAAGAAACATCACTCCCCATAGAACCAACTGGCTCTTCTCCTTTTTCGATCATAGGTGTGATGATCAGATTCAGTTCTTCGGTTGTATAGCCAAAAATCTTTTGCTTTTCTATAATAGTTGAATGATCAGGTTGGTATACATAAGCTGGATCAGGTAAATTTTCTAACCTTACAATGTATTTGTCTACCCATTCTTTGTAAGGTTTTTGTTTGGTGATCTTTTCTTTAATTTCTTCGTCCTCTATAATTCTTCCAGCATCTAAATCTACAAGAAACATTTTTCCTGGTTGCAATCGCCCACTTTTTAATAAATTTTCTGGTTCTACTGGAATTACTCCAACTTCAGAAGCTAAAATAACAAGATCGTCTTTTGTAATTAAATATCTTGCTGGTCTTAGACCATTTCTGTCCAATGTTGCTCCAATAAGACTGCCATTAGAAAAAGCAATTGCTGCTGGACCATCCCATGGTTCCATTAATGTGGCATGGTATTCATAAAAAGCTTTTTTTTCTGCACTTAATTCTGGATTTTTGGACCAAGCTTCTGGTATCATCATCATGATTGCATGAGGCAAGGATCTCCCTCCCATATACAATAATTCTACCACTGTATCGAAGGTTGCAGAATCACTTTGTCCTTCCATAATAATGGGAAGCATTCTTTTTAAATCCTTACCATAGTAAGGAGATTCCATAACCATTTGACGAGCTGACATCCAATTGATATTGCCTCTTAAAGTGTTGATTTCTCCATTATGAGCAATCATTCTAAATGGTTGTGCCAAATCCCAAGTAGGTAAAGTATTTGTAGAGAATCTCATGTGGATCATTGCATAGGCAGATTCCATATCAGGATCGGTAATATCTAAGTAAAAATGAATCAATTGCTCTGCTTTTAGCATTCCTTTGTAATTGATTGTTTTGCTGGAAAAAGAAGGAACGTAATATTGACTTCTATCCAGTTTGAGTTCTGCTCGAATCCTTCTATCTATTACTCTACGTATTAAAAAAAGTTTTTTTTCAAAGTCCAGCTGATCTTTAATATTTGGGTTTGCTTCGATAAACCCTTGCATAAAATAAGGCAAAGTTTTTTTGGATAGTTCTCCACAGTATTTCTCATTTATAGGTACATCTCTCCATCCTAAAAATTTTTGACCTTCATCTTCTACAACTTTTTCGATGATGTTTTGAACTTTTTCTCGAATGAGTTTTTTTTTAGGCATATAGAAAAATCCAACTGCATAGCGTCCATACTTAGGAAGATCGAAAAGCTTTTCTTGTTCCAATACTTTTCTAAAAAATTTATCTGGAATTTGGATTTGAATCCCAGCACCATCTCCTGTTTCGGGATCAGCACCTACTGCTCCTCTATGCTCAATTTTTCTAATGATCTCTAAACCATAATCTATAATTTTTCTTGATTTTTTTCCCTTGTAGTTAGCAACAAAACCAACTCCGCAGGAATCCTTGTGGAATTCTGGTCTATATAATCCGTTTTGGTAATTCGGTTTTTTTAAAATCATTGCTGGAATCTCCTATTTGATTTCCCAGACTTTCTAAAGCAGTGCCTGGATGAAACCAAAAAAAAATTATATGTTCAAGTGTAAAATAATATAAAAAAAACAATAAGTCAATCCTAAACAATTTATATGTTGAGGATACGATATTGCCTTAAAAAAAAGTTGTAAATTTAAAAGACATTTTTTTTATGAAAACATGAAAATACAAAACTTCGGAATCATAACTTCTGGTGGAGATTGTGGAGGATTGAATGCAGCAATCAAAGGTGCTGCTCTTAGTGCATTAAGATACAATATAAAATCTTTTATTATTCCAAATGGTTATGCTGGTTTATATAATTTATCTAATTTGAATCAATTGGTGGAATTGACTCCCGATCGTTTAGAGAGGATTGATGTATTTTTGGCGGGAAGCGAGGCTGGAAATTCCAGAGTTAAAATAGCAAAGATAAAAGATGATTCTAAATATGAAAAGATCAAATTGGGATTAGAAAAATTCAAGATAGATGCTTTATTAATTGCGGGTGGAGATGATACAGGTAGTGTAGTTGCTGATTTGTCTTTAAAGGGAATCCCTTGTATACATATTCCTAAGACAATGGATTTAGATCTGATGACTTATAGTGTAGGAGGAGATAGTACTATACAAAGAATCGCTCAATTTGCTTGGGATTTAAAAACTACAGGTAGGACTCATAATAGAATAATCGTAATAGAAGTTTTTGGAAGGTATGCAGGGCATACAGCCTTTAGAGGGGGTATCGCTTGCGAAGCTGATGCAATACTGATTCCCGAAATTCCCGTAGATTTTGATTATTTGTATGATTTTGTAAAAAAAAGGTTTATAGAAAGAATCGAAAATAGTGATGTAAAAGCAGGAACCGTTATCGTTATCGTAGCAGAAGGATTAAGAGATGCTTCTGGGAAAGAACTTGTGGACGAAAGTGCTCCAGTAGATTCCTTTGGACATAAGCGTCTAATGGGAGCTGGAAAGTATGTAGTACAGCAAATCGAAAATAGAATTAAAAAAGATCCGGAAATTAAAGAATTTATGCAAAGAACAGCCCAGTATGTTGAAGGAGTTTATGAAATTCCAGAAGTAAGAGAAATTAGGCCAGGGCATCTTGTAAGGTGTGGTTTTTCTTCTCCAATAGATGTAAATTTTGGTATGGAAATAGGAGCTTCTGCTGTCCAGTTGGCTCTAAATGGTATTTTCGGAGTTACGGTAGCTGGCTATCAAAATGGTAGCATTCAGTATATGGATATTAACGAAGCCATTCAGCAGAGATTGGTAGACGAAAATTCTATTACTTTATATGAACAATTAGGATTTTGTTTTGGAAGAAAACCAAAAGAAACTTTAGAGGTAAATTTTCAAAAAATTACTGGAAAACCCGTAAGAGTATATTAAATATTACGCTGTTCATTTTAATTTTTTATATTTAATTGTTCAATAATAACGGAGGTTGTTTTAATGTCGATTGTAGATTTAAAAGAAAACTCAATTACTTATTTAGAAGAAAAAAATCTAAATCTAAATGATGGTTTAACAGCGGAAGAGTTATTCCAAACAAATGAGGGTCTAACTTATAAAGATTTTTTAATTTTACCAGGATATATAGATTTTAATCCTAATGAAGTAAATTTAGAAACTAATCTAACAAGAAATATAAAAATACAAAGGCCTTTGATTTCTTCTCCAATGGATACGGTAACAGAAGAACAGATGGCTATAGCTCTTGCTTTATTGGGAGGAATTGGTATTATACATTATAACAATACTCCAGAAGAACAAGCAGAGATGGTAAAAAAAGTTAAACGATTTAAGAATGGTTTTATAATGGATCCTATTGTTTTATCACCAGAGCATAGAATCAAGGATGTTTATAAAATAAAAGAAAAATATGGTTTTTCTGGTATACCCATTACGGAAGATGGTACAAAAAATGGGAAGTTGATTGGAATTGTAACAAATCGCGATATTGATATGGAACAAGATTTGGAAAAACCTTTAAAAGAAGTTATGACAACCGAGTTGATAACTGCTCCTGAAGGTTTATCTCTTATAGAAGCAAATGAAATTTTAAAAAAATCCAAAAAAGGAAAACTTCCTATAGTAAATGAGAAAGGTCAATTGGTCGCTTTGATTTGTAGAAGTGATATAAAAAAACATAAGGAATATCCCTTTGCCTCGAAAGATTCCAATAAAAGATTGATGGTAGGAGCAGCTGTGTCGACGAGACCAGAATCCCAAAAAAGAATCCATTTGTTGGTAAAAGCTGGTGTGGATGTAATCGTAATTGATGCAGCACAGGGAAATTCGATTTATCAAATAAAAACGATTGAATACCTCAAAAAAAATTATCCTGAAATTGATGTCATAGCAGGGAATGTTGTAACTCAAGAACAATGCTACAATTTGATTAAAGCAGGAGCAGATGCTTTGAGGATAGGTATGGGACCAGGTTCTATTTGTATAACTCAGGATACGATGGCGGTAGGTAGGGCACAAGCTACTGCTGTTTATAAAACTGCCATGTTTGCTAAAAAATATGGAATACCAGTAATTGCAGATGGTGGAATTTCCAATATTGGAGATATAGCAATTGCATTAGCAATTGGTGCTTCTACAACAATGATGGGCTCCTTATTCGCTGGTACTCACGAAGCACCCGGTGAATATTTTTATGAAAATGGAATCCGATTAAAGCGATATAGAGGTATGGCTTCTTTGGAAGCTATGAAAGCTGGCGGTGCAAAGCGTTATTTTTCTGAAGATCAAGAAATTAAGGTTGCTCAGGGGGTTTCGGGTACGGTGGTAGATAAAGGTTCTATGTTTCAATTTGTTCCTTACTTAGTTCAAGGTTTAAAGCAGAGTTTTCAAGATATGGGAGTTCGCTCGATTCCTGAATTGCATGAGAAAATGTATTCAGGAAAACTTAAATTTGAAAGAAGAACTGTAAGTGCTCAAGCCCAAGGCACTGTACACGGACTTTATAGTTATACATATCCTATTTTTGGAATTACAGAGCCAAAAAAATAACTATGGATTTTGAAAAATTCAAACAAATTAACGACCAAAGATTAAATTATGGAGAAATAGAAAACGCCGATATTGTGTCTTTGTACAAGAACAGTGGTTGTGGTGATGGTTATAGAATATTTATCAAATTGGAAAATCAAGATGATAAGAAAATCATTCAAGATGCATCTTTTACAACAACAGGTTGTTCTTTTAGCTTTGTTGCTCTTGCTCTCGGGATCGAATTAATAAAAAATAAAGAACTCATAGAAGCAAAAGCAATTACTGCCAACGATATTGAAAAATTATTTGAATTTCCTGAAAGAAGAAAAAATTATCCACAGTCAGCAGCGGAAGCGATCCAAAAAGCTATATCAAATTATTTAGAGGGAAAAAAAGAAGAATATGTTTCAAAAAATGCAATTCTAAAAAAGTTAAAAGAACAAGGACATCTCAGAAATGAAAATTTAAAGCAAGTAGTTTTAGATAATGAGGATTTAAGAGGAGTGGATCTCTCAGGTGCCAATCTTCAAAATGCATTTTTACAAAATGCAAATTTAGAAGGTGCCAATTTAAAAAATGCGAATTTGCGGGGTGCTTATTTAAACAATACGAACCTACGAAATGCCAATTTCGAAAATGCAGATTTGAGATTTGCCAAACTTACTGGTGCTCAAATAGAGGGAGCCAATTTTAAAGATGCTCTATATGATATTGGAACAAGAATTGAACCAAAATATTTATCTATTTTTTCTCAAATGAAAAAAAAATAAATTTTTTTTGTTGCTAAAAGGATGGGTTGATTTTTCATGAAAATAGGAGACAAAATGATTTTAAAAAAACCAACTTTTTTATACCAAGGTATTTTGATTTTGCAAAATTCACTTGTGGAAATTCTCGAAGTAAATAAAAAAGAAAATTCAGTAGAACTCTATACAGTTCAATACATAGATAAAGAAGGCAACCCCATTATTATACCTAACATAAGAAAGGATGAATTGGAATCATGTTAATTAAATTTTACTTAAGCGATCAAAAAGCATATTTTCGTTTAGAAGAAGATCTAAAAATGGAAAATGCCCCAGTTTTTTATGAAAATTTTATTAGAGAAGTTGAACTATTCTACGGTAAGCAAATTTTTTTAGATTTTTCCAAGTTAACTTTTGTAGATAGTTCTGGTATCGGAAGTCTTTTGAGAATTTCAGATTTTTTAAAGGGACGAAATTCAAAGTTGTTTATCGTTGGTATTAATAAAGCTATGTCTGCAGTTTTTAAATTGGCAGGTTTGTACCAGATCTTCAATATAATCGAAAAAAATGAATTGAAAAATTATTTAACAAAAGAAGAATTAGAAAAACTGTACTAATCCACCGATACTATTATATATATGAAGAATAAGTACTTTTTATTTTTATGTGGTTTTTTATTATTTTGTTCATCTGGTTTTTATAAAAAAGAAAACGTTTATATATCAGAAAGATTGGCAGTTTATTTTTTAAATGAGGAGGATTATCCAGATAGAGATTTAAGAAAATATTTACCTCCCCTAAAAAGTTTTCCAGAAAATTCAACCGAAAATCTGAAAGTACTTTTAAAATCTTTATATGTAGAAAAGGAAGGGATTTTTAGCAAGGATGTATTTCCCGTTTTTTCTTCCCCACAGCTTGATGAAATTTTTCTTATTTTAAAAGATATAATTCCAAAAATTCCTAAAGGGCAAAGAGTTTTAGTTGTGCATAAATTTGATCCATATAAAACCGTTTTAAGTAAATATAAAAGAACAACTTTTTTATTGTGGTATGACGAAAATGGCTACAATGTGCTTTTTGGAGATATCGCGGAAGATTTGATCCCTGATAATTATTCGACTGAAGTAAACTGGCTAGATATCTATCCCATTTCCTTTAAACAAGGCAATCCAAAACAGAAAATTGTAGGAACCGAGCAAATCCAATATAAGAAAATAGGTGATTTTACACATTATACTTGGATTACGAGTAAATGGGAACAAATAACAAAATTAAAAGAACAGTTCAAGGAACAAGAAATCCCTTTAAATTCCAAGAAACAACCTTTAAATTCTATAGAAGTTCGTTTAAAGAAATTAAAAGACTTATATGAAAACAAATTAATATCAGAATCAGAATACGAAACAAAAAAGAAAGAAATCCTAAAAGATTTATAGAAAAGATTTTTTCTCATTTTTTTTATTGGCTAATCGAAAATAACATTATAATAAATGAATCAAATTCGCTTATTATATTGATTTTATAAAATTTTTTTAATTTTATTGATTTTTTATAAAATTGAAAAAAATAAGTAATTGTTTTGCAACAATTATGAAAATAAAAATTAAAAAAGTATTGTTAAAGTTTGAGGCTATTATCAAAAAATTATTTTTAGGGACATCCATTCAAACAAGAATTAAGGTGTTTTTCCTTTTTTCTTTTTTAGTAATTCATATTGTCTTAATAGAAATATTTTTTTATCTAAATTTTATTTCCTTAGGTCTGGAAAAAACTAAAATGATTATTTATGGAATTTCTTTAATAATATTTATTCTAAATTTGCTACATCTTAAATTTTTTCTTAAATTTTCGATAGAAAGACCAATCAGTGAAATTATCAGTGGAATAGAAAAAGTAAATCAAGGTCAATTTAGAATTCGATTAAAAGTATTCTCGAAAGATGAATTTGGAAAAATTTCATCAACATTCAATAGAATGCTTTCCTCTATAAGAAAAAAAAATCGTGGTTTAGAAAATTATTCTAAAAATCTAAATTTGATGATAGAAAGTCAAACCCAAAAAATCAAAGAAATGCTACAAGAAATAAAGACGATAAAAGAAATGCAAGATGCAGATTACTATTTAACTTCGCTTTTAGTGGAGCAATTAGAAAAAAAAGATTTTGAAATTTCTTCATGCAAAGTAGAATTTTTAATTAAGCAAAAAAAAGAATTCCAATTTAAAAATAAAAAAGGAGAGGTTGGCGGGGATCTCTGTATATCAAGAAAAATTTTTCTCAAAGAAGAACCCTATATATTTTTTTTAAATGCAGATGCAATGGGCAAGTCCATTCAAGGAGCAGTTGGAGCGTTGATTATTGCATCTGTAATGGAATCTATATTAGAAAGAACATTGAAAGCATTTATCTTTAAAAATTATAGTCCAGAAAGATGGCTTAAAAATTCCTTTATGGAATTAAAACATATTTTTGATTCTTTTAATAATTCAATGGCTTGTACATTGATTTTAGGTCTTGTAGATGAAAATACAGGGGCTGTATATTTTATAAATGCAGAACATCCTCCTATGATCCTTTATAGGAATTCTCTCGCCAGATATGTATTTAAAGATTTTCATGTGGAGCGATTAGGAATACAAAATAAAGAAGACTTGGTTTACATAAAAGTCTTTCGATTAAAGCCAGACGATATTTTGATTCTTGGTTCGGATGGTAAAGATGATATTAAAACAAGCGGAAATATCCAAATCAATCCAGAGAGCATTTTAAGACTGGTAGAAAAAACTAAAGGTAATCTGGATTCATTATACGAAGAAATCAGAAAGATGGGAGAAATTATAGACGATATGTCCTTTTTAAAAATACATTATACTCCTACTATTATAAAAAATGATAAACAAACAAAAGAAAGAAAAGAAATTTTTATAAATTTGTTAAAGCAATTTAATGCAAATCAAATTACAATCGAAGAAATTATCGAGTTTTATCAGGATAACTTAGATTTTTTCCCAGCTGTTAAATTTATACTTCAAGAGTTCATAAAGTTAAAAGACTATAAAAGAATGGAAATCTATGCAAAAAAATATTTTGAAATCAATCCATCTTTATATAATATTTTATATTTAATTTTCTATTCTTTATGGAAACAAAAAAAATTCACTTCCGCAGTTGAATTTGGAGAACGTTGTTATCTTAGAAATCCTACAAATGTAATTCTTTTACTACAGCTTGCACAATGCTATTTTAAAATCAATAACTTTTCGAGAGGGGAATATCTTATAGAAAAAGCTTTACAAATTGATCCCAATAATCCAAGGGTAAAAACATTTATACAAAAGCTAAAATTTTAAATTTGGCATTTTGGTTTTTCGTTTTTACTGGAAAGAGTATAAATAGAAAATGCTTTTGGTAAGTGCTCTTTTAAATCTTTGATTCTCGTATCGTGTGCTGGATGAGTAGAAAGTATTTCTGGGATCTTTTTAGAATTCGCCTGCTTCATATTCTCCCATAATTCGATTGCACCATTAGGATTAAAACCTGCTTTTGCCATCAAATCTAAACCTATGATATCAGCTTCGCTTTCTTGGGAACGGCTAAATGGTAAAATCACTCCATATTGGGCACCTATACCAAAGGCACTTAAAACAACCGAATTGGAACCTACAAGACCTTCTAAAGCTTTCATTCCACCTGCTGCAATTATTTGGGATTGAATTCTTTGTTTTCCATGCTTTTTAATTACATGTCCAACTTCATGTCCAAGCACTGCAGCCAATTGATCCTGAGTTGTAGCAACATTTAATAAAGCAGTGTAAACGCCAATTTTACCACCTGGCAAGGCAAATGCATTCACCATTTCGCTTTTGAATACTACAATTTCCCAATCTTTTATTCCCGTAATATCTTTTGCGTATATTAAAATTCTGTTCGCAACACATTGGACATATTCGTTAATTTTGGGATTTGTTTCTATTGGAGTATCTGATTTGATTTTTTGAAAGGCCTCCCTACCCATTTTATTTATTTGGTCATCATCTAAAATTTGTATACTTTGACAATATAGAATGATTAAAATAAAAATGAATTTAAAGAACTTCATAAGAACACTAAAAGAAAATAGAAATTAAAGTCAAATATATTTTGAGTTTTTGAGTATAGGAGACGTTATATCTGATGCAATGAATTTTAACTAACCTAAAGCAAAAATATAAATCAAACATATTAAATTACTTTGGAAGATTAAAACAGTTGGTTTGGTTTTGTAATAGCTATATTGTTTATTTTCTCTGAATTGCCAGATAAAGTTTCTACTATCTCGTTGATGATGTAATAACGATAGTAGATTCTTACCTCCGTCACCTCCGTGATAACTATCAAGAAAGTTTCAGAATTCCCAGCATCCAGTCTATCTTCCCTCATGGAAACACCCTCTAAATACTCCCATTTCATCAGAAACCTTACCAATGTAGAATTGCTATACCCTATCACTTTCACAGAAGAAAAATTAACATCTGATGTACTTCTCGGGATTCCCTCATCCCTAAATTTGCATACTCACAAGTGATTTCTTGGTATTTTTTTGTTTGGATTTTTTTCTGATGGGAGTTGGTTCAGTTTTTAATTGTATTTGGAGAAAAGATAAAAAAAATTTTTGTGTTTGATGGGAAATGGTATTAGAGTTGTTTTAGATAGAGGATGTATGGGGCATACAATAGAATTTTAAGAAAGACGAAGGTTTTTTGGAATTGTTCTTTGGTTGCTAAGTGGTAATTCATAGGATTGTATAAAAAATTGAAGTTTTTTTCTGAAAAAAAATAAACGATTTTTAAAAATTCATAGTTTTTGGTTAGCTGAGTCTTTTTGATATTTAATTTTTATATTTGACGTAGGAAAAAAAAATAAAATAATGGATTTAGATTTCTGCTGCCTTAGCTCAGTTGGTAGAGCGGCTGACTTGTAATCAGCAGGTCGTGGGTTCGAAGCCTACAGGCAGCAAAAAGGGTAGGTGGCCGAGTGGTTAATGGCACCAGACTGTAAATCTGGCACCCGGGAGGGTTACGGAGGTTCGAATCCTCCCCTGCCCACAAATGTTATTTCATTGCAAAAGAGCTTTTTAAAAGAATAAAAAATTACTTAGTAGTTTATTCGTTCAAAATGTCGTATTTTCTACTATCTTATTCTTTTATTAATTTTTCGTTATTTAAAAATGTAAGCAAACTGTTAAAAAATTTCTATATTCTTTAGATCATAAGTAACCTTGATTTTGTAAAGTATCAATAACAAGGATCTGGAGTAAAACCCTACTTAGCAATCCATCTAAATATTATAGAATTCAATCATAGTAGAAGGGATGCTCTTATCCAAAAAAAGAAGAAAATCAAACTTATGATAGCATTCAAAGGATCTTGTGCAGTCAATTTATAATTAAAGCCGATACGTATGTATTAGTTGTGCCATGAATCAGAACACTAAGGAACCCAACTAGGATTTCATTCAAAAAAATGTATAAAGCCCATACGGTGTTTGGGGTTTTAGCAAGTATACACTGGCACGGTAACCCAAACAAAAATGAAATGACTATTGATCTCAGAAGCTATCCTTAGGTTAGTCATTTTGCATTTAGGATTGGCAATTTAAGTATGCATCGTGAGGCTTAACCAATATACAGAAGTAAGAAATAGCTTGTTCTACCTATGATAGCAGTAATGGTTACCAAATGAGTAGAGCCAGAGGCGGACATAATAAACTACTACTTTAGTAAATTTTTTTAAGGATACAATCGAACTAGTTTCCAATCTTTTGATTGAATATTTTCTCGAGTATATAAAAGTCTATCATGAAATCTTGCAGGTCTTCCTTGCCAAAATTCAATTTTTAGAGGATGTACAATATACCCTCCCCAGTTTTCTGGTTTGGGAACGCTTTTATCTTTAAATTCTTCTAATAATCTATAAAATTCTTTTTCTACTTCTTCTCTATTTTCGATAATAGAACTTTGTTTGGATAAATAAGATGCAATTTGGCTTTCGTAAGGTCGCATTCGAAAATATTCTTCTGCTTCTTTATGGGATAACTGTTCCACAGTTCCAAATATGCGAATTTGCCTCATCAGTTTTTGCCAGAAAAACAGAATGGTTGCCTTAGGATTGTGTTTTAGATCCTTTCCTTTCTTACTTAAGTAGTTTGTATAAAAAACAAAACCTTGGTCCTTGATTTCTTTTAAAAGCATAGTTCTTGCATCAGGGTTTCCTTCTTCGTCTGTTGTAGCTAAAATCATAGAATTAGGTTCTATTTCGCTTTTTAAAGCTTCTTCGAACCATTTATGGAATAATAAAAAGGGATCTTTACCCGCTTCTTCTTCTAAAAGTCTTGGACCTTCGAATTCTCTTCTTAAACTTTTTAAATCTATTTTTGTATTTTGCATATTTTCTAAAACTAGAATTTATTTTTTAATTCTTTATTCAACAAAAATTTCTTTTATTTCTTGTAGTTTTTCTATAGCCTTTTCTCTTCCTTTGGCAATGATTTCATCATACAAATGAAAATCAAACAAACCAAATTGAGATACATCAGGGTGTAATATATAATTAAAGTATTGCATTTGATACTTTAAGAGTTCTCTACCTTGAATCGCAATAGAGCGGTTGATAATATTTAAAATTGGTGGTAAAGAGTAGTATTTGTAAATTCCTTTGAATCCCATTCTTCGATTCATTTCTAATTGAGAAGAAAGAGGATCCATAAGGGGGGTTACGTTGATTCCCAATATTTTATTATAATTTTTTCCTTTTAAAAATTCTCCTGGTAGATTGTTCACAACGCTTCCATCTACCAAAACGAATTCTCCATATTGGATGGGTGGAAAAATTCCAGGAAGACTCACTGTACATCGTAGAGCAAAATCTAAAAATCCACTTTCAAAAATAACCAATTTCCCAGTAACCAAATCTGTAGAAGTACAATAAAAAGGTATATCTAAATCTTCAATTCTTATATCTTCAAAAACTTGATCTAATAGTAGATTCACTTTTTTTCCTTTAAAAAAAGCCACTGTTGGAATTGTCTTATCTAAGATGAGTTCGCTCTTACAAAGATAAGTTTCTATTTTTTTTCTTATTTGTATAGGTTCATAACCCATACAATATAAGGCACCGATAATTGCTCCCATAGAAGAGCCAATGACGGCATCAAATTCAATTTGTTCAGAGTCGAAAATTTCCAATACACCAATATGAGCAAAAGCTCTTGCACCACCTCCTCCCAAAACTAATCCTCTGGAGTTTCCAATAATCATTCTGACAAATCTTCGAAAACTTTTATTTTCTTGAGGTTCGCTATTTTCTGCAATAAAAGTATTTAAGTAAAAAATTTGCTCTTCCTTTTTTTCTCGATAACCCTTTTCTTTTGAAGATTTTTCGTATATATAAATTACCTTATCTTTGTTGATTAAATTCTGATTAGTCATCTGTTCAATGTATAAATCCTTAATAGCAAGGCCAGTGGTCCCAAACCTCTGAAAAAATAAAATCTGGTCACTATTTTTTAAAAGAGTATGGCTAATCCAATAATCAAAACTAGGGATTTCAATAAAGACTAAAGTAAAAATTTTTTTTAAGATAGATAAAAAATCTATGATTTTTGTTTCCAATTCTTTTTCTTTAAGTATTTTGAGGGCATTCAAAAAAATTGCTTTTTCTTTGGAAAGTTTACTTTCTAAACTTTCTAAAAAATCATCATTTTCAAAATTTTTAAAAAAAAACTCAAAATTCCTTTGGTTTTCTTCGTCTTTTTCATATCCTGTTTGGAAATACAAAACGGCAATGGGTTCTTGGATTTCCTTTTTGCTTATATAAGAGATGTTTTTAATTAGAGGGATGATTCTATTTGGATATTCAGGATACAAGCAAGCAAAAACTTTACCAATGTGTAGATTGGGTTCTTCTCCTATTTTTTGTCTAAAGCGTGAAGAAAGTAATTTTATGATCTTCATAGTTACATGTATGTCTTTGTTTAATAATTCTAAAAACGTACCTCCGGGTATAAAGCCTATTTTTGATTTTGTAAGTGTGATTGCAGTAGAGGAATGGGTTTCTCCTGATAAAAAACTTACTTCTCCAAAAATACTTCCTTTTCTATGGATTGAAATTAATCTTTGATTTTCCGAGTGGGAAGATAAATTTTGAATGTCAAACTTTCCTTTAACAGAAAAGATCCCTACTTCTCCCGATAAAAGAATATGTACATGGTTTGCTGGTTGATCCTTCTCGTAAAGAATTGTATACTTTGGAAATTCCTGGATCTGAATTTTGCTTAGTAATTCTAGAATCTTTTTATCTCTTAAGTTTAAACTTTCAAATATCGGGTTTCTTTTAAAAAAATATAGTATTTCTTGATTAATCATAGTTGATAGTTTTTTGATTTTATTTTTTTTGGAATTACTAAAAATGAAAGTAAAATTCTCTAAAGTGGTTCAAAATATTAATTTTTTTAAAAAAAATTATTTTAGTAATTTCAAGAAAATTCCTTTATACTATCCGAAAGAACAATGTGGAATTTTTGGGATTTACGGGGTAGAAGAAGCAGCGAATTATACTTATTTGGGTTTATACGCCTTGCAGCATAGAGGTCAGGAGAGTGCAGGGATTGTTTCTTCTGATGGAGAAAGGCTTTATCGCTTTACAGGAATGGGGCAAGTGGCTAATGTATTTGATCAAGATAAAATTAAAATGCTAAAAGGATTTGCAGCAATTGGACATAATCGATATTCCACAACAGGGGCATCATTTTTAAGAAATGCTCAGCCGATTCGAGTAGAATGTCATTTGGGTAGTTTTGCTCTTGCCCATAATGGAAATATAATCAATGCTTGGGAATTACGAAAGAAATACGAAGAACAGGGTTCTATTTTTCAGACTACTATAGATACAGAAATTATTGTTCACTTAATGTCTAAATGTGGTAAAAAAGATTTTCTGGATGCACTGATCTATGCTATAAAAAAAATTTCAGGTGCTTATAGCTTACTTGTGATCAATCCAAAAGAATTGTATGCAATCCGAGATCCTATGGGGTTTCGTCCATTAGTGATGGGTAAACATAAATCTGGAGCTATTGCTTTCGCATCCGAAACTTGTGCTTTTGATATTACCGAGGTAGAATTTATTCGCGAAGTGGAACCGGGAGAAATCATAAGAGTTAGCGAAAAAGGCATTGAATCTTTTTTCCCTTTTTTGAATTCTCTTAAAAAAGAATCCTTGTGTATTTTCGAAAATATTTATTTTGCCCGTCCAGATTCTTATATTTTTAATCGTTCTGTTTACGAAGTAAGAAAAAACTTAGGAAGATTTTTAGCAAAAGAACATCCAGCCGATGCTGATATAGTAATTGGTGTACCTGATTCTTCTATTGTAGCTGCCTTGGGTTATGCGGAAGAAAGCAAAATTCCTTATACAATTGGTTTAATTCGATCCCACTATATAGGAAGAACATTTATTGAACCCGAACAAAGAATTCGTGATTTTGGTGCAAAAATCAAATATAATGTTGTAAAAAGTGCTATTTATAATAAAAGAGTAGTAGTTGTAGATGATTCTATAATGCGTGGAACAACTTCAAAAAAACTAATCAAAATGTTAAAGAAAGCCAAAGCAAAAGAAATTCATTTGAGAATCAGTGCTCCACCAACGAAATTTCCTTGCTTTTATGGGATCGATATTCCTACACGAAATGAATTGATAGCGTCTAGTCATACGATAGAGGAAATAAAAAAATATTTAAAAGTTGATTCTTTGGGTTATTTAAGTATCGAAATGGCACTAAAAGCCATGGAAGTAGAAACTGCTCCCAAAAACCATTGGTGTACTGCTTGTTTTTCTGGAGGATATCCATTGCCTTTTTCCAATCCTGATTATAATAATCAAAAACATTTATTTTCTGAGTATCTGGTAGAGGAATCTAAACAAGTATTTTGACAATATCATAAAAATTTGCTTGTAATAAATAATTTTGGGTAAAAATATGTCTTGTGTATATTGAAAAAGAGCTTGTATTGCTACGAATTTTTCTTAAAGATAAAGCAAAAATCAAGGGGAAACCTGTTTATCAGTTATTACTTGAGGAATTTCTAAATCAAAATATCTCTGGTGCTACAGTGTTTCATGGAATTGCTGGTTATGGGGATTCAAGAATCATACACTCTGCAGGAATTTTGGATGTATCGGATTCTTTACCCATCGTCATAGAAGTTTGTGATGAAGAAACCAACATTAAAAAAGTATTGGAAATTACAAAAGAAATATTCGAAAAATCCAAAACAGGTGGTTTTATTACTTATGAAAAAGCCCATGCAATACTTTTTAAGCATTAAAGAGGTTTTTTAAATGAGCTATTTTTTTGTTTTTCTTGGGGGTGGGTTGGGAAGTTTATTTAGATTTTTTATTAGTAGGCTCTGTGCTAAATTTTTTCCTTTTTTTCCCTTGGGCACTATGATCAGTAATTTTTTGGGAATGTTTCTTATTGGTTTTCTAAGTATTTTGATTCTTGATAAGAATGCGATCATTTCTCCTTATAGAGAGATGATTTTGGTAGGCTTTATTGGTGGTTTAACTACATTTAGTAGCTTTGGATATGAGACTTATGTTTTATTGGCTCAGTCACGCTGGATAGATTTTTTTATTTATTTTTTTGGAAATCTTTTTGTAGGTTTCTTTTTATTTATGATAGGTAGAATCTTAGGGAATTTATAAACCCAATCGGTAAGATACTCCAAAAGAAAGACTACGATTAATCTCTTTGAATCTTTTATCTTTATCTACTAAACCAAACGTGCCTAAAAAGGACAAAGAACTTAATGAGAAAGGTGTGTAAGTATTCACTCCTATATTTATATATCCATCCCTTTTTATTGTACTTACACTAAATTGTATTTCTCTATAAGCTAAATCCACAAATATAAAGAAATGATTATCGATACTTTTCTCGAATCGATTTATCAGTCCTATCCCTCTTTGGATTCCTAAAGGGTTTATTATAAAATTGGTAGGATTACCTAAGCCAAAGACAAAAAGATTTATTGAATATTCAAATGTTCCATAGTATACATTCATTTGCAACTTCCATTTGAGTGCATCATTAATAATATTCTCTAAATGGATTCCACTATATAGCAAGTTTGTATCTCTTGGTTCTATATTTAGTTGTGTAGATATACTTGATAATTGAGTTGAATATGGAGAAAATGGATATTTAGAGCGAAAACTGGAGCTCTCTGTTTTCAAATAAAAATCGTGATTCATTATTCCTATAGGAATAGAAAAATATATATTTCCATAAAGAAATTTAGTTTTATAAAAATGGTATTTGCCATATAAACTTGTATAAATATAGAAACTATCAGGTATTTTTAAACCACCAGGAAATTCTATATAAAGATAAGATTGTGAGGGAGATCTCGTATAATCTTCTCCCTGAACAAAATTATAGTAGTTTATATTCTTCGTTAGTGGTGTTGAATTGAAACCTATTAGTTCCCATCCAAAAGACCAATTGTTCTCATTGTAGATCATTTCCAACGAAATATTACTTGTACTTCTACCTATACCATTGATGATAGGAAAAAGGGATTCCGGACTCTCCAAAATACAAATTGTTTGTCCTATGCTTTTGCTAAAAAGATTCCAGAGACCTTCTAATGGCAAATATGCGCTTGATGTACCCCTTCCTAAATAAAGCAAAAGTTCTCGTCTTTTTAATAGGGGTTCTTTTTGTAGTAATGCTTTTCTTTTTTGTTCTTCCAATTTACGGCGTTCTTCTTCTTGTTTTTTTTGTTCTTCCAATTTACGGCGTTCTTCTTCTTGTTTTTTTTGTTCTTCCAATTTACGGCGTTCTTCTTCTTGTTTTTTTTGTTCTTCCAATTTACGGCGTTCTTCTTCTTGTTTTTTTTGTTCTTCCAATTTACGGCGTTCTTCTTCTTGTTTTCTTTTTATTTCTTCAGCTGATGGACCAAATTGAATTTTTTGGATATCGTTCTTATTAATTACTAACTCTTTTCCATTCTCTAATCGTATTTGTACCCTTTCTCTTGTTTGGTTTATGATCTTTCCTTCGTACTTTTGCCCATTCTTTAGTATTATGGTATCACTATACAGTAGGGAAGTGATTAAAACAAATACAAAAAAAATAAACATTTTTTTGTACATTTTCAACAAAATATACTTTGGTAAATATATTGTCAAGTAAAAGATTTTAATGAGAGAATTTTTTATTAAAATCATTTTATTTGTATGTATATAAAATTTCTAAATAGTATTCACAGTGAATGTATTCATCCATCAAAGCATTTAATAATAGATTTCCTTTTAGATCATAATCATTTCTCGAAATAGACAATTGACCTCTTGTAATGAATTTATTTAGATAATTTTCTATATAGACCAATTCAGTTATTTGTTTTTTTATGGATTTGATTTGAATTTCAAATGTAACTAAATAATAATTACTTTTTTTATCCAGTTGATAAATTTCAATGATTTTTATAATGCTATAGGGATATTGTTTATGATTTAGAAGAAATTCAGACATTATAAATTCATCTCTATATTTGCTTTCGGTATAAATTGAGGATATATCGATCCATAATTCCTTATTTTTTAAGGATTTGTAATATCCGTTATAATTGAAATTTTTTTTTAAAGAGAAATTTTTAATATTTCCTTTAACTGTAAAATATAAAATGGGAATTTCGAATTTAATATAAGATCTTTCTTTATCAATTTTCCAATAGGGGGTAGGTCTTGGGATTAAATCGTTACATAGAATTATAAATACAATACTTGAAACTAAATACAATTTTAGATTCATTAAAAAATTCATGGATAATTTGTAAAAATTTTAGAATCCGATAAAAAGTCAAATTATGTTTTTTCAATTAGTATGGAATCCAATTGTATGTCTTCTTCTAATTCTAAATTTTGATTTTTTTGTTTTTTTACGAATTCTTTAAATTCTTTTGTAGATTTTATTAGATCGATTAAATACTGACTTGAATAAGGATTTTCATCATATTCCTGAATTAGTTTAACGATATAAGGTAAATGTTCTTCTCCTAACATTCCTTCTAAAAATAAATTGCATAAAGTTTGAACTCCAATTGCATTTTGTGGAGTTCCTATGGGGTATTGAGTTAATTCTATGGCAGGACCAATAATAATTTTTCCAAAAAAAGATAAAACTTTAGCTAAGAATTCTACATATGTAGGGGGCATAAAAGAATCAAAAGATTTGATATGTTGGATTAAAATATACATTCCTTCTGGTCTTTGGGATTGGACAAGGACATGAATAGAAAAAGAACATATAGTGCTATTTTTTTTTAAATTTTCAAAATTGTTACATTCAGCCAAAATTCCCTTTATACTTTCAAATAATTCTTTGTCTTTGGTTAATTTTTGGGATAAAGTTTCTATAGCTTCATATCTTTTAAAAGAATTGGCTACTTCCAAAAAATACAATTTCAATTCTTGAATTTTCATAATTTTATTGCATATAAATCCTAAAAAAGAATTTTCTGTTTTTATGCAACAAAATCATAATAATAGTTTTTTTCAAGTAGAAAAAATAACAGATAAAAAAATTGCAATAGTTTTTTTAAATCGACCAGAAGCAAGAAATGCAATGGATGAAAGATTTTGGTTTGAACTCCCCGGACTGATCGACGATTTGGAGCAAGATGCACAGACAAAAGTTATTGTTATAGCAGGGAGAGGGAAGTCATTCTCAGTTGGTTTGGATTTAGCAGAGTTTAGTAAAAAGTATTATGATTTATTATACGGAGAGGCTGAAGAGCGTCATAAATTACAGCAATTGATTTTAAAAATGCAAGAAGGTTTTAGAAAAATCATACAAGGGAAGAAAATCTATATAGCTGCAGTGCATAAACATTGTATAGGAGGTGGATTAGACCTAATCTGTGCTTGTGATCTACGGATTGCAACTAAAAATGCAGTAGTATCCTTAAGAGAATCAAAAGTTGGAATTGTGGCAGATATGGGTAGCTTAAATAGACTACCTTTTATAGTGGGAATGGGCATTACGAAATTAATGGCTTTCACAGGAGATGACTTTTCAGCTGAGGAGTGCTATAAATTTGGACTTTTCGATAAGTTGGTAGATAACGAAAATGAACTTCTGAATCAAGCCGTTGAATTAGCATCAGAAATTGCAAAAAAACCAGAATTAGTATTGCAAGGAATTAAAAAAGTTTTGAATTATATGGAAAATCATTCCTCAATAGAAGGTATGGATTATGTTGCTCTCTGGAATGCTGCATATCTGGGTACAAATGAATTCAAAGAAATAATGGGTTCTTTTTTAAGAAAAAAAATATAAACTTCAAAAAGGGAATATGTTTTGATTTTTCTCTAACTCAATAAAACTCATCCCGAAATTCAATCTTTATGTCGTTTCTTTCGCTGCTTCCCCATTTGCTCA
>JBKBRY010000021.1:0-47589 GCA_046291925.1 Leptonema sp. (in: bacteria)
TTTAAAATGGGTTGTTGTATACATATCAATCTTGTATACAAAAAAAAGATTTCATTTTCAAAATAAAATTCTTGACAGGATGAGCCCCATTTTAGAGATTTTTAAGAGGTAAGCCTTTATGTTCTTTGCAACTTCTAAACAATGGAAACGATTTTTTTTGAATTTTAGGTTTCTTTATCGATGAACATTCCTTTTTTTTGATCCATTTCAGAGATAAAATGTCTTGTAAATGGAATGACTAAATACAAAAGCCTTTTGATTTCTTTAGGTTTGATTAATGATTTCATTAATTCTTCTGTAGAAATTTTTTGAACCTCCATTTCTTCTTTTTTTTGAAAAGGATCTTTCAAAACAATTTTTTTTTCTATATCTTTTTGTGTAGAATTTGGCTGTTGCGGGAATTCACTTTTATAGCTTTGAATTGGATTTAAAGAGTTTACTTCAGCCATCAAGTTAATTATCGTAAAATTTAAGTTTTACTTTAAGTTTTCAATATTTTTTTAATTTGTTGATTCCACTATTCTATAAAATGATTCGGGTTTTAAAGAAGCACCACCTACCAATCCTCCGTCAATATCATTTTGTATAAAAATCTCTTTTGCATTTTCAGGTTTTAAACTTCCTCCATAAATGATTCTAATTTTTTCGGCGGTTTCTTTATTGTATAATTTCTCTATCAAAGTCCTAATAAAAAGATGCATTTCTTGTGCTTGTTCAGGAGTGGCATTTACCCCAGTTCCAATTGCCCAAACAGGTTCGTAAGCAATCACTGTATTTTGGATGTTTTGGATTTCTTTAAAAGCATTTTGGATCTGTTTTTCTACGATTTCTTTTTGCTTGTTTTGATTTCTTTGTTCTAAAGTTTCGCCAACACATAGAATGGGAGTCAATCCACTTTGTAGTGCTTTTTTAATTTTTTTATTCACAGTTTCATCGGTTTCATGAAAAAAAGTCCTTTGTTCAGAATGTCCAATAATAACATAATGGCAGCCAGAATGAATCAGCATTTTACAAGAAATCTTTCCTGTGTAAGCTCCTTCATCTTCCCAATGTACATCTTGAGCACCTAATAGAATTGGAGTGTTTTTTAGCAATTGATTTGCAAGATATAAAGATGTGTAAGGGGGGCACAAAGCAATTTCGGCTTTTTCAGTTCCTTTAAGGAATTGCAAAAATTCTTTAATAAAATTTTCGGTTTCTTCTGGGGTTTTGTACATTTTCCAGTTTCCAGCAACTAAAGGTTTTCTCATAATTATACACTTAAATTTTTTTTGTACACTAATGCAAGAAAAATAGTAATATTATAAAATTGTTTGATAAATTTTGATTAACTGCTTTATAGATTCATTCCAAGAAAATAGTTTCACTCTTTCCTTTCCTTTTTTGATCAATTCATTTCGTAATTTGGAATTTTCTAAAATTTTCACAATGGCATTTTGAATTTCTTTAATAGAATAAGGATCAAAATACAAAGTAGCGTCTCCTGCAATTTCGGGTAGACTTGTTGCTCTAGAAGAAATGGTTGGTGTTCCGCATGCCATGGCTTCTAATAGAGGGAATCCGAAACCTTCTAATTTGGATGGCATTACAAAGCATTTAGCAGAAGAATATAAAATTCTTAAATCATTTTTTTTTAGAGTAGGTAAAAAAATAATTTTATTTTGAATTTCTTCAGTTATTATTGATTTCACATATTCTGGTATTTTTGCATTGGTTCCTGCGATTACTAAAGATTCTTCTATTGATCTTTTATTCCAAAGTTCTTTTAAGGCTAAAATTAACGTATCCAAATTTTTATGTTTTTTCCCTATTCCAACAACTAATAAGAAATTTTTGGGGAGTTGATATTTTCCTTTAAAATTGTCGATTTCTGATTTAGTTGCTGGATAATAAGTTTTAAGATTGATACCATTGTAAATGGTTTCCACTTTCGCTTTAGTGTTAGGAAAAGCTTCTAACAGCCTTTTTTTTGTATAATTCGAAACTGTAATAATATACTTTGCTTTTTGGGTTATATTTTTTAATAAAAATTTCGCATAAAATCTGTAATGGGGTTTATTAAATTCTTCTGAATCTAGATGAATTAAATCATGAACTACAACAAGAGATCGGTTTAAAAAAAAAATCGGTGCATTATAATGAGGTATATGATAAATTCCTCCTTTTATTTTGGGAAAAAAAAGTTGTTCTTGGATTGAATAAATTGGTGCATTGAATTCCAAAATTTTTTCCCATTTAGGGAAGAATTTATGTATTTGTTCTTTGTTTCCTATTAAAAAAAATTCGAAATCCTTTCTTTTTAATAATATTTTTAGTGTTTCTTCGATGTGATTTCCTATACCAGAATATCCTAACATTCTTGCATCGTAAATAATTCTGGGTTTTAGAAAGCTTGACATAATTACAAATTTCATTTTTATATTTTAGTGTGAACTTTTTTTTGAAAAAATTATTCTTTTGTTTTACAATGCTATCTATTTTATTCTGCACAACTAAAGAAAAAAATCATTATGATATCGCAGAAGCAAATATAAAATTTCTAAATATACTTCAAGTAAAAAATCATGAATGTAATACCAATAAACAATCCGATTTTTTATTTTTTCCTTTGGATAAAGAACAAGTTGACTTATGCATTAAAGAAATCTATTTTAGCAGTTGCGATAAGTGGAATCAAAACAACCTTCCCGAAACTTGTAAATTTATAGGTATTTATATAAAATAACTATAGTTTTTATGATAATGATTGTAAATTTTTTTCTCGAAATCACTCGGATTTAAAGGAGGTGCAAAAAAGAAACCTTGAATATAGCGAATTCCAATCTTTTCTAAAATATCTGTCGTTTCGTAATCTTCTACACCTTCTGCAACAATTTCTAAGTTTAATCCTTTTGCTAAAGAGACTATAGCTTCTATGATTCTAAGATTTTCTTTGTTTTTGAGCTTTTTTACGAATATTTTATCAATTTTAAGTATGTCTAAGGGGATTTCTTGAATGTATTCTAAAGAAGAATATCCCGTACCAAAATCGTCGATTGTAATCTTGTATCCCATCTCTTTTAGTTGTATGATTTTTTTTAAATTTGATTCTTTATCTAACATAGCTAAAGTTTCTGTAATTTCTAAATAAATTTTAGAAGAATCTATTCCCACTTCATTTTGTATTTCGGATAAATTCATAATAAAGAATTCAGAATTTAAAAGTCTTCTAGAGATATTTACGGATAAATAGAGATCATAATGGGTACGAAGTTTTTTTAAAAATTGGAAAGATGTTTGTATTACATAATAACTTAACTCTTCGATTAGACCCAGATCCTCTGCTAATGGTATAAAGATATCTGGTCCTATATAAAAAGAATTATTCAACTGAAAAAGTCTTGCTAAGGCTTCCATCCCAATAATTTTTTTAATTTTCAAATCAAAAATAGGTTGGTAAAAGGTTTGTATTTTTTTTTCTGAAATAGATTGTAGGATGTAACTTTGAATTTCTAATTTACTTAGGATATTATTTTTTTTAGGTAGATTACTTGCAAAAACAACTTGATTCCTTCCGTAAGTTTTTGCATAATTCATAGCTCGATCCGCTTCCCCAAAAATGGAATCTATAGTTATTCCATCTATGGGATATATAGCTATGCCAACACTAAAGGTTATAAAAAATTTTTCTCCTTCTATCAAAAAAGGATCTTTAGTAATTTGTTTTAGTTTTTCTATAAAAGGAGAAATTTGAGTTTTAGAATTTAAATTTTCTATTATAAAAGAAAACTGATCTCCTCCCCAGCGATAAGTAGAGTAACTGATTTCTGGTATAAGTCTTAATCTTTCAGCAAACATAGTTAAAAGTAGATCCCCGATTCTATGTCCTAAATATTCGTTTACATGATAAAAATTGTCTAAATCTAAAAAGCCGACAGCCAAAAAAGTTTGATTCTTTTCGGCTCTAAGAATGGCTTTAAATAAATCTTCTTCCAGTCGGTTTCTATTTGGCAAAGAAGTAAGTAAGTCATTTTCTGCTATAAATATAATTTGTTTTTGAGTAAAATATTCAACAGTAATGTCTTTTAAAATTCCACGTATGAATTTTTTTTTGTTATTTTTCACCAGAACAAAATCACCTTCTATCCAATCATTTCTCGTACCTTCTATATTTACTGGAAAACGAATCCGTAAATTTCTACCATTGTTGAATACATTTTCTAACGAGATTTTAATGTATTCCCGATAATCAGGAAGTACCAATTCTAAAAAGTTGGCATTTTTTATGATTTTTTTTAATTTAGATTTTGATATGTGGTTTATATATAAAACATTCAATGTTTTGTCTAATTCTATAACATGTAAATTTAACAAAGAAAGAGTTTGCAAATATTTTTTATGTTCTTCTATAGCTTGGATAGAATAAGTAAGATCTCGTATTATACAAATCAAAATCGTAGTATCATTTTCTCTAATGAAATTAAAAGAAGCTTCTACAGGGATTTCGTATCCTTTCTTATGTTGAATTTTAAATCTAAATTTTAAGTTTTTTAGTCTATTTTTTTTATAGTAATATAAGAATATTTTTTTATATTCTTTAGAATTGAGATTGTATAAATCAAAAATCGATCTTTCTTTTAATTCTTCTTTTGAATATCCAAGTAAATTGCAAAAAGAAGGATTAAAATCAATAAAAGAATCCCTTTTTATGTCATAAATACAAATAGCGTCATTAGTTTTTAAAAATGTTTTATAAAATTTTTCAAATTTTGAGTATTGATTGGATCTTAAATATTCGCTTATGATTTTCACAATCAGTATGTTTAAGGCAAAATGTAATTCTGAAGCTTCTTGAATTTCTTTTTGACTAAAAACAATACATAGAATATCTTCTTTTTTGGAAAGTTGAACTTTAATTCCAATGAAAGATTTTATATTGAAATTAGATAGTTTATCTTCTGGATAATACTTTTGGAAATCTTTCCCTACAATTACAGAACCAAAATTTTGAATTCTTTTTAAAAGTTTTTCACTTGGATAATAAGGAACAATATCTAAGTTCTTTTGGATAGAATAACTTAACAGATTCAAAGGAGATAGATTTTCGTGATTATAAATATACAAGAAGGATCCTTCTAAATTATAATACTCTATAATTTTATTTAGTAATTCTTTGTATAATTTTTCTCCAAAAATTGTAAAAGTTTCCAGTACAATCTTACTCAAAGTATTAAATTTCTCATTAATTTCTTTTATTTGTTGAAGCACGATTATAAAATAGCAATTTCCCAAATTATCTCTGATCAATTTTAGATTTAAAAGTATAGGTACAGGCTTTTCGTTTATTTGCAAGATTATAGAAAAAGTATGAATTTTATTTAAGGAAATTGTTCTTAATTGAAATTTAAAAAAGTTCTGATCCTCTTTAGAAAGAAAATTTCTAAGATCTTGATCGTTAAGTTCCACATCTTTAAATAAATTTTGACTTTCTTGATTCAAATAAAGAATCTTCCAATTTTGAATCACCATTACTGGGAAAGGTAGCAAATCAAAATTACTAAAATTAAAAGCTTTAAATTCAATATCCATAAATAATTCTCTTTATGCATTTTGGCTAAATGCATTTTCTATTTGTAGAATTTAAGAAAAACAATTAATTCATTAAGTCATTCAAAAATTAAAAATTTGGTTTTTTTTTGTTCAAAAAGGCTTCGATGCCAATTTTAGGTTCTTTTTTTTCAAACATTCCAGCGAAAAAAGTAATTTCTCTTTCTAAAGAAGCGGTTAAAGGCAATTCAGAACCTGAGTGAACCAACCATTTAGATATTTTCTGCGCCTCTATACCTTTATGATTCAGGACTTTTTGCATTAGTTCTTCTGCCCTGGACAATAACTCTTCTTGTGAGAAAGCATGATTAATAAGCCCTATCTTAAGAGCTCTTTCTACATCAATTTGTTCACCTGTTAGGATCATTTCTAAGGCAATCCCCCTGCCTACAATTCTTGGTAGTCGTTGGGTTCCTCCAAAACCAGGGATGATACCCAATCCAGTTTCTGGTAAGGCAAATTTTGCATTGTAAGAGGCAATTCTTAGATCACAAGCTAAAGCCAATTCTAATCCTCCTCCAAGTGCATACCCATTGATAGCAGCAATGGATATCAAATCTGAGTTGCTTATGGTATTCATTGTTTTATGTCCCTTTCTCGCAAATTCTTCTGCTTTATCAGGGGTAATATCTTTCATTTCTGTAATATCTGCCCCAGCACAAAATGCTTTATTTCCTTTTCCAGTAATC
The DNA here is from genome assembly GCA_046291925.1 of Leptonema sp. (in: bacteria). Lineage (GTDB taxonomy): Bacteria > Spirochaetota > Leptospiria > Leptospirales > Leptonemataceae > SKYB61. Next base: position 6,276 of record JBKBRY010000021.1, read on the forward strand.
ACAAAACCTCGAATTTTTGGATCAGTATTTAAATTTTTGATCACTTCTCTTAATTCTTGTAAAACTTCTGAATTGAGAGCATTTAGGTGGGATTCCCGGTTGATTGTAAGAATCGCGTAGTTTTCTTTTTTGATGGTTTCTATGAACATAAAATCGTCCTGTCTTTTGAATTCCTTTTTAAAAACCATTTATCAGAAAATTTATCAATTGTAAATCTATTTATTTTAGTTTACCAAAGTTTTGAAAAACTCAACTAAGGATTTTTTGTAAAAGTTATTTTAGTTTGGAAAGCAAACTTTTTATTAATTCTTTATTATTTTTTTTGAAATCCGTATACCCTTCTCCTGTAAATTCCACTCCTACCAGTAAACTTTCTTTCCCTTCTTTTTTTATTTTATGGATATATTTGATTTCTCCATGAATTCGAATAGGAGCAACCAATTTAAAAACTAAGTCAAAAGTAAAGGAGTCTTGATAAGGTATTAATTTTTTTAAATCTTCATTAGTAATTTCTATAGCTGCCCCTCCTTCCGAAATATTTACTATTTTTTGTTTTTCTTTTATTAAAATTGTATTGACTTCTATAATTTTTTCATAGAGTTCATCTGCTACCTTTTCTAATTCTATTAAAATTTCCCTTTCTTTATCGGGATCTGGTTTATCTTCTATAGGAAGTAGTATATAAGTGATAGGTATGAATTTGTTTTTTTGGTAGGTAAGGAGAGGGAAAACATACATGTATTTCGTATGAATTTTCAATAATTCTGGCTTAGTGATTTCCAGCTTACTGATCTCGGGAGGCAAATTATTATCATTGGGCAAAATAAAACGAATTCCAACATATTGTTCTTTGTATTTTTCTTCGAATTGTGGGAATATGACTTTTGTACTAATCTGAAATTGAACATTATTTGTTGATATTTTATTTTTACTTACACGAAAATTGGTCGCAACTACAGAATCATCTTTGATTGGTATTCTTGGATACTTTCTTTGAAATTTGCTCACTTTAAGAATTTCGGGTATTAAAATAGCTATCCCCGGAGATAGAACTTCTTTTAGATGAAAATGGAATTCAAAATGTCTATTCAGATCTAAATATAAAATTACCTTACTATTCTCTATGGGAACCGATGGGTTAAATAAAAATTCAATTCCCTCTTCTTTTGCTTCGTTAGGGACAAATTCTGCAGGTGGTATACTATTTTTTAAAAATAATGATCTTTTGTTTAATTTTACTAAAATTAAATTTTGAATAATTTTAGGGTCATTGACATAATCCCAAAGTCTGTTGGTTTCTTTTATTGGCTCAATCTTGAGTTGTAATTCTTCCATACTTACCTTTATCATTTAATTTATTGGACGATTTTTTTTTAAATTTATTTAAATTCCATAAACTCTACTCTTCTATTAATTGCTCCTTTTATAGGATCAGGTACGGGTATTAAAGGTTTTGTAAAGCTATATCCTCGGATCATTAATCTTTCTTCTGCAATTCCCAATTCTTTTAATTTTTCTTTTACATTTTTGGCTCTTTCTATAGATAGTTTTAGATTGTATTCGTAAGATCTTTCTTTGGGACCTCTATAAGATTGATCTGTATGACCTTGGATTTCAATTTTTGCTTCTGGGTAAAGTTTTAAAATTTCTGCAATCAATTCAATTTTTTTTGCTTCTTTTGGTTTGATTACAGAACTATCCAGATCAAAGAATATTTTTGTGTTCCAAATACATTCTAGTTGTTTTTCTAAGCACGGTTCTTTTATTTTCTTTAGTTTTATAATAATATTTTTTAGATCATCGGATTCTTTAAAATTAAGATTTTTAGATTCGTAACCTGGAGAAGTTGCTTGTAAAGAAAAAGCTTCTTTTTTTCTTACAGGTACAGAAAATTGGGCAAATTCATCTATTTTTAATTCTAAAATTTGATTTGCTTGATCGATTTTTATAATTTTTGAGCCCGGTAAAGGTAGATTTGTCTCTTCGTCTACTATTACACCAGGGATATACCTTTCTATAGGTTCTATGTCTTTGATTGGTTCTAAGTAAAAGATTCTTTCATCTTTTTCTTTTTCCGGTAAAAATGTTTTATAATCTATTATGGTTTCTAAGGGATGGTACCCTGGAGCTGTGATTTTAAATCTGTAAACCCTTCCTGTAAATAATTCCACTTTAAAATTATTTTCAATTGTTTTTTTGTCGTTACGAAATCTTCTATCCGATTTGAATACCTTAGTTTGCAGCCCTAAATCAATTTGAATAGTGGCTTCTACGCCTAAGGGAAGTTGAGTTTTTGCATCTAAAATTTTTCCTTCCAAAAGAATTTTTATAGATTCAATTAATTCTTTTGGGATCTGAAATCTATAAATATCGTATCCACCTTTGTTATCAATGGTTAACCTATCCGAAGCAAAATAAGCCCATAAATCATAATCAGATATTTTTAAACTTTCATCATTTTGGGGTGAGTTGAATGGTTCCCCCAAATTTAATGGAAAATCAAATTCTAAACCATTAAAATAGCTTATGTATAAATCAAATTGTCCCATACCTTGGGGTCGGTTGCTTGAAAATATTAGCTTTTGCCCATTTTTCGTAAGAAATGGAGTAATTTCATCATATTCAGTATTGATTGTGGGACCTAAGTTTACTGGTTTTGCCCATTTATTGATTGTTAAATCTCTTTCGGAATACCAAATATCAAATCCTCCATAACCTCCGGGTCTGTTCGATACAAAGAATAATTTTTTTCCATCTAAAGTAATATAAGGCATTAAATCATCAAAATTGGAATTGATCTCTGGGATATGTTCAGGTTTACTCCATCTTCCATTTTTGAATTGTGAATAGTAAATATTTAAATTTTCATAGCCTTCTTTCTCTAAGGAAGAGTGCGAAGTAAAATAAATTTCCAAAATCTTTCCTTCTTGTATTACAAAAGTAGGGTGTCCAGTAAAAGAATTTGAGTTTACGGTAAACTGACCTTGCGAAAGGATTTCCATTGTTTTGGTGGGCTTTGTGGGTTCCAAAGGAAAGGTTAATGGTAATGGGTTGGACCAGAGGGGTTTCAATAAAGGATCTCTATAATTTTTATTAAATGAATACCATAAAGAATGCTCTTCGTACAGTCCAGGCCTTTGGGATTGAAAAACTAAATATTTTTCTCCTAATATGGGTGTGGGAGAATACTCATCCCATTGAGAATTGATCCTTAATTGGTTCACTATTACAGTATCTCGTAGTGTATTGGAATAATAATAAATTTTGGAGATATTTTGTGAATATAAATTGGTAAGAATAAAAATATATAAAACTGCTTTAGGCTTGAATAAGGGAATCCATATACAACCTTCTTTTTTCAAATAGGAGATCCAAGTTTTTAGAAGATTCTGGTACAAAATAAAAAATTTTTTCCCACATATACTGAGTTTCCATACAAAGATAAAAAAATAGTTTTGGATCACGTTTCTGTATATGTTCTTTAATTTTAGAATACATTTCATATCGTATCTGCTTATAATATCGGAATTTTCCGTCATTTCCTACAACCATTTCTTCTTTTGTTAAGGTATCAGAAAAAAATCTTTTTTGCATGATTTCTTTTTGACCGGGAGAATATCGAAAAGTTCCTAAAGAAATCCATGCAATTCTATCCGTATCAATGGTATCAAAAACTAAATCTAAGAGATTTTTATAACTCTCTTCCCATGCGTCAAAGTAAATCATTGGATCTAAATGAAAACCGACTTTATAGCCAGCTTTCAAAACTTTTTTTGCAGCTAAAATTCTTTCTTCTAAGGAAGCAGTTCCGGGTTCTATTTTATCAATAATCTTCTGTGGATTTAAAGACCAAGACACAACAGTTTTTTTATTATGAGATAGATTTAATAAATGATCTACAGAGTTGGATTTTGTTTTTAATTCTAAGGTGGCATTTGGTACTTTCGAAAAGAATTCAATTAGAATTTTCGAAATTTCGAATATGGGATCCAATGCTAAAGAATCACTATATTCGCCCGTTCCGATTCTAAAATGGAAGTTTTTATTGTAAATTTTATTATAAATTTCTTCCAAAGCATCTTCTACATTACCAAAAACCGTAATTAAAGGCTGATTCATAAAATTTTGTAAATAGCAGTAATGGCAATCATATATACATCCAATACCTAGATTGATTACAAAATATTGACAACACACCATACCATCAGAACCTGGGCAAGAAGATAAAAATTTTCCGTTGTACTTGTACAAAACAATAATATTCTTTTTGAATAAAGAATTTCCTTTTGAGTAAGAATCAAAGATTTCTTTCGGGTTATTAATAAATTCAACTTGTATGTTCGTATTTTTTATATTTTGAATTGTGTTTTGAACTATTTGATTTTTTTCTATAATTAAATTCTTATCAATATAAATCTTTTTCATTGAATTTAAATTTATCATAATACCAAAATTATTTTACACTTTCGTAGTATTCTATGATTGATTGAGCAATAGTCTCGAAAGTTTCTATAAATTTTTCTTCGTTTTGTTCCAGTAGAGTGCATCGAAAGCCTTGCAATGGTGTAACAAAAGTAGAAAGGGGAACTACACAAATATTTTTTGCAGCTAATAAATAATACACAAACCTTTGGTCTAAAGATAATTTTGGATTAGACATTGTTTCTTGAATAAAAGTTTCTAATTCTTTATTTTTTATGGGCAGTTTCATTTCTCTTTGTAGTGGCTCAGTAAAAAGAATGGTAGCATAAAAAGCACCTTTTGGTGGGTTGAAAGTTACATAAGGAACTTTAGAAAAAATTTGGGCTAACATTTCGCTTCTTTTTTTATAGAATTGATTTCTTTCTTCGATCCATTTTGAGTATTCAGGATGAGTCATTATTTCTGGAATGATGTATTGAGGTAAAGTTGTAGAGGAAACCTCTAACATCTTTGCATTCAAAATACTTTGGATATACTTTTCGAACATTGGCTTTCGATGGTGATTATAAACTTCTATCCATCCACAACGAGCTCCGGGCCATGGAAATTCTTTTGAGATTCCTTTAAGAGCTATGGCTGGCACTTTATCTATCACTCTGGAAATAGGAATGGCACCCGTGCCATTATAGGTTAGGTTTATATAAATCTCATCTGTTATAATAAACAAATTAAATTTTTTGGCTATATCTACGATTTCTGATAAGACTTCTTTTGGAAATACAGCACCGGTAGGGTTGTCTGGATTGATAATCATAATCCCTGCAATGGATTCGTTATATTTAACTTTGTTATAAAGTTCATCTAAATCTGGCATCCAATTCCGATCGGGATCGAGTTTATAGGTTATTGGAGGATATCCTGAGTGTGCAGCTTCCGCAGATGAATGGGTAGGGTACGCAGGAGAGGGACCAATTACTCTCGCTTCTCTCCTTAAAAAGCCGTAAATTTTACTTACTGCATCTCCCAATCCATTAAAAAATATAATATCTTCTGCATCGATTTGGACATAACCTTCTTTATTAACTTTTTCTGCTAAAAATTCCCTTGTTTTTTTTAATCCTTTGGTTGGGCTATAGGCAAATACAAGGTCATTTTGTAAAGCATTCTGAATCATCTCTTTGAACCAATTGGGTATTTTTGTTCCTTTTTGGATAGGATCTCCAATATTTTCCCAAATTATAGGTTTATTAGAAATTTTTTGAATTTTTTCAGCAAAATTTACGATACCTCGAATTTCGTAACTTAATTCAGTGGCACCAATGTGAACAATATTGGTTCTCATATTTTAATGCTGAAATCCAAATAAATTTTAGGTTTTAAAAAGTCAAAGGAAAAGACAAACCTAATTGTAAAGTAGCAATTAGGATTTCTCCTCTTCTTGGATTTACAAGCACTTTTCTTCTATCGATAAAGTTCGAGGGACCCGATTTTGCTGTATGTCCAGTTAATTTGATGTTTAAAACAAATGTGTAAACAGTTAAATTATATTGTCCACCTAAGTTTGCTATTGCATGAACTTCCTGTACATAGGGACCTGAATAGGCGAGTTTTCCGTAGCCAAATCCTATTCCTGCTCCTACAAAAAAAATTAATTTTTGGTATTGCCAGATATAGTAATTATAAAAAAAATCAAATTGAATCACACTAGTCAAACTTGTTTTGGAATTTAATTCTTTCGTTACTGGAAGATATTCTTTTGTGTTTGGAATAATTTTTGATAAATTTAAATAAGTTTCTGGTAAATAGGTGGTAAAATTCAATTCAAAATAATTTACACTTAATCCATATTCAAATTTTTGTAGTTTTTTTAAAATTTGTAAATCTATTGAATACGAAGATAAGTCAAAATCTTGGTTTTTATAAACAGGACCATAAACTTCTATAAGAGGGCTCCAAATAGGAGAATAGAGATAACCACTATTGATTCCATTTTCGATTAATTGTAATCCTTCTCCTGAAGAATTAATGATATTACCACTACCGTGTAGTCCATATCCTAAATGAATTCTAAAATGGTACAAAGAATCTGTTTCGCTAAATAAACTATTGCTTAGAAGAAAAACAAAAAGAAGAAACACCCTAACCATAAAACATAAAAAAGGGTACACAGAAGTGCACCCGGACAATCTTGATGATTATCAACCTTTCTAAAAAATCGGTAGTTTATGATTTCTACTTAACAAAAGTATGAAATTTTTTTTCTTGAATTCTTTTTATTTCACAAGGCTTAAAGTTAATTTTATAATTCATTTTAGAACAATCTTTTATATAATAACCTAAATAATAATATTTTAAATTGTAAAGTTTTGCAATTTCGATTTCTAACAATATAGAAAAAGTACCTAAACTATAATCATAAAAATCAGGATCATAAAAAAAATATACGCTAGAATAAGCATCTTCGACTAAATCCAAAATTCCTACTCCTACTAATTTGTTTTTAATAAAAATATTCAGTTCTTTTGTTTTATCTTTTTCTAAGCAAGTATTCAAAAAGATTTCTTTGTAGTTTTCATAAAAACTATTTGGATAAAATATAGGATAGGTATTTATGTTCGTTTTTGTATCATCCAGTGGCTTATCTTGAGTTTTATCTTGTTTGTTTAAACTTAGAAATGTAGAAATGTGAATTCTTTTTAAATAATGGATATACATCCACAATTTTTCGTAACTAAACGTTGGTTGTATAATTTTAAAATCAAACCCGAAATTTTGGATTCTATTCCAAACTCTTTTCTGCGATTTACTTTTTTTGAATTCAAATACAGGAATTCGAATGATTTGGCATTCATTGCAAAAATTACAAAAAGGTCTATAAATATAATTTCCCGATCTTCGAAATCCTTTATCTAACAACTGCCTATATTCTTTTGATAATAAATTTTCTTTATAAAAATAATATAGAAACTGTTTTCGATCCTGCAAATAGTTACAAGTTCCATTGGATATGCCAATAAAATCTAAATTTTTGAATTCTTCTAAAATTGTATTTTCCACTAAAAAAACTTTACACTATAAAAACTATAAAAATCAAGTAAATTATGAATAGAATTTTTAATTTTTCTCCCGGACCTGCAATGCTACCTACCGAGGTATTGCAACAAGTTAAAGAAGAACTATTGGATTATCAAGGTACGGGAATGTCCATAATGGAAATGTCTCATAGAGGTGGAACGTTTGAAAAAATTCATAACGAATCCATTCAGTTATTGAAAAAAATTGCAAGCATTCCCGATCGATTCGATGTACTTTATATGACGGGAGGTGCATCCACTCAGTTTGCATTGGTTCCTTTGAATTTGACGGGAAACCGTTATAATCAAAGATCTGGAAAAGCTGGATATATTAATTCGGGTACTTGGTCTACTAAGGCTATTGAGCAGGCTAACATTCTTGGTGTGGATTATGTGGTTGTGGCAACTTCTGAGGATAAAAATTTTAGTTATATCCCAAAAAATTTTACCATTCCAGAGGGTTTATCTTATTTACATATTACTTCGAATAATACAATTTATGGAACTCAATATTTTGAATTTCCCAAACCCAAAGATACCAAGTTGGTTATTGACATGAGTTCCGATTTTATTTCTCGTCCTATCGATTGGGATACCATTGGCCTAGTATATGCTGGTTTACAAAAAAATGCTGGACCTGCTGGAATGACAGTAGTCATTATAGACAAAGAATATTATAAAAGAGAGGATGAACATTTACCTACTATGTTTCGTTATTCAACCTTTGGAAAAAATAACAGTCTTTATAATACACCACCAACTTTTCAGATCTATATGTTTTATTTGATTTTGCAATGGATTGAGAAACAAGGAGGGTTAGAAAAAATTCACCAAATTAATAGGGAAAAAGCAAAATATATCTATGATGCAATAGATCAATCCAATGGTTTTTATATAGGGCATTCTGTTAAAGAAGATCGTTCTCTTATGAATGTCACTTTTCGTTTAAAAGATCCCTCTTTAGAGGAAGAATTTGTAAATCAAGCAAAACAATTAAAATTGTTGAATCTAAAAGGGCATAGAAGTGTAGGAGGAATGAGGGCATCGATCTATAATGCTATGCCAGTAGAAGGATGTAAAATTTTGGCAGAATTTATGCTAGATTTTAGTAGAAAGTATAGCTGATATGTTATGGTTAAAATTAGGAAAGTCTGAGCTTATTAATTTAGCTCATGCTCGATCTATAAAAAAGGGTCCCAATTCCACAATAGAAATCTTTATGGACCCTGTATCGGGAAAAAGGATTTTGCCTTTTCCTGATGATCAAAAAAGAGATGAAGTATTTGATAAATTAGTAGAAAATTTAATTCGCTTAAAAATGGCTTTGGAATAAATCTTAACATATTTCGTTTGTAAGAGTCTTTTTTATAAAAAAATTATAAATATTATTTAAGGTTACTTTAGCAATTTCATTCAGAGCATTTTTTGTAAAAAATGCTTGATGAGCAGTTATCAATACATTGGGGAATGTAGTTAATCTTGCAATATCGTCATCTTGAATAATTTCAAAAGAATGATCTTTAAAAAATAAATTTTCTTCTTGTTCATAGACATCAATTCCCAAATAACCAATTTTTTTACTTTTTAGTCCTTTGATAACTGCTTTCGTATCAATCAAAGCTCCTCTTCCTGTATTGATGATCATAACACCCGGTTTCATTAAAGAAATTGAAGTTTCATTTATGATATATTTGGTTTCATTCGTTAGTGGGCAATGTAAAGAAATAATATCTGAATTTTTGAATAATTCTTCTAAAAAAGTATATTGAACTCCATAATTTTTTTCAAGTTCATCACTTTTCGTTTTATCATAGGCAAGAATTTTAGAACCAAATCCGTTCATAATTTTAATAAAAACACTTCCAATTTTACCTGTTCCAATGACCCCAATTGTTTTTTGGTTTAAGTCGAAACCCAATAACCCATCTAAAGAAAAATTCATTTCTTTGATTCTATTATAAGCTTTATGAGTTTTTCTATTTAGAGTCAATAGTAAACTGACTGCATGTTCTGCTACCGCATTTGGCGAATAAGAGGGTACTCGAACAATTTTTATGTGATTTTTTTTAGCAGCCTCTAAATCTACGTTATTAAAACCAGCACATCTTAAAGCGATTAAATTAATTTGATTTTCTTTAAGCTTTTCCATTATAGATGGATTGGCTTGATCATTTACAAAAATACAAATTGCATCAAAGTTTTTTGATAGATTTACTGTCTTTTCGTTTAAGGGAGCTTCTATAAATTCTAGTTGGAAGTTAAAATTTTTATTCCATTTAGTAAAAAATTCAATATCATACTTTTGTGAACTGTAAAACAATATTTTAACTTGCATACTTTTGGAGAAACTCTAACGATTCAATACCAAATGGAATTTAGAAGGTTGTTCTTTGACATTATTTTGAAAATAACTTTAAAAGTATTGAATCTATGAAAAAAACTCCTTTATATTTAAATAGAATTTTTCTCACTTTTTTTAATTAAAAAACCATTTCGTTCTATTTGTTTGTATTTATATTAAAAGGTAAATAAGCAGGACACCATCCTAATCCTCCTGTGATGATTGGGATAATTCCTATTGCTCCCCACCAACTTTGATAAAAAATTCCAACACCAATCATTACCAACCCAATAAGAATTCTTATAATTCTATCTACTTTTCCTACGTTTTGTTTCATAGTTATCCCTCCTGTAAAGTTTACTTTCTAAATAATCAAAATTTTCAAAATAGTCAAATGTTTTCTTCTGTATGCTTTTAATGGTGTCCAATCCAAAACAAAATTGATTATTATCTTTAATTATAGATAGTATGTGTATTTGCTCTTATTTTGGAAGATAAAATTGGATTGCCAAAAGATTTGATTGTGAAATTTTACCGATATGAAAAATAAAATCTTTATTATACTTTTTTTAATAGAGGCTAAGCTTTTATTTTCTGATGTAATATATCTTAATGATGGAAGGATCATCCAAGGAAAAATTGTAAGACAAACGATAACAAAAGTTGAAATTCTTTTACAAGATAAACAAACCCAAATTATAGAGAAAAATCGAATAAAAAGAATTGTATATATATCCGATGAAGATTTAAAAAAACAAGAAGAAAATAGAAAAAAACTTTTGCAATTAGAAGAAAAAAGGAAGAAAGAAGAAGAGATTCGCAAGTTAGAAGAAGAACAGAAAAAGCAAGAAGAAGAAAGAAAAAAATTAGAAGAAGAAAGAAAGAGATTAGAAGAAGAAAAAAAAATAGAAGAACTGAAAAAATTAGAAGAAGAAAAAGCGAAGAAAGAGGAAGAGATTCGCAAATTAGAAGAAGAAAAGAAAAAACAAGAAATAGAGTTTATTGAAATCCAAAAAAAAATAGCTCAAGAAGAATCTGTTTCTAATTTCAAGATCCAACCGAAATTTGGTATAGGTATAGGTAGTGATAGTACATCTATAAAAAAATATTTTGAATATTATAATTTTTATACAAGTTTTTTACAGAGTCAATCTTCTTTCTATGTTCAAAATTTTCAATTGCAAATGAAGTCCTCACCCTTTTGGAATTGGAGTGGTTCTCTTAACATGGGAATAGCTACAATTTATAAGAATTTGGAGTTGGGGATTTTTTTTGATTTTTATTATCAAAATCCTAGTCCCAAATTTTTATCAATCATAAACAAAAGTCTAATTCAGAACCAACAGTACTTTGATTTTTATTCTCAGTTGCAATATAGAACTAAGGATTACAAAAATCTGATTACGAATTACCTTTTTAAAATAGGAACAGAGGAGTATTTTTCTTTTTTTTGGAATTACATTTTTCCTTATTTGGAGATAGGGTATTTTCAAAGAAATTTTCGCTACGAGGCCAAGCTTTCATCGAATAAGGTAGTAACTTCAATTAATAATAGCATAACAAATGTATTTATTACAGATTTCGTATTAGAAAATCAATTGGAATCGAAAGCTATAAAATTAGGAATCCCTTTTCGCTTTTTAATGATTTTTGATTCTGAATTTTTATTCAATTTTGATCTATATCGGTTTGGTGTAACTCGTATTACTCAAGGATCTAATGAATTGAATACAGTCCAAGCCCAATTAACAAATTTTTTGCATATTAATTCAGAATTGCAGGGAAATTTTTCTGGAAACACAATAAAATTCACATGGCAAAATAAATTCAATTCTAATTCTATGGGTGGGCAGTTCGCTTATATGAGTTTGTATAAAACAGAATGGATTACAAAAGTAAATACAATCAATTTTCTGAATCTTCTTATTTCTAAGAATATAAATATTTTTTATTTTAATGAGATATTTCTAATGCCATACAGTATCTTATATAAAAATGGAAGTGCTTTTAAATCTTTAAAGGAATCGCAAACTTTTTTGGAGTTTGGTATAAAAATTCAATATGTTTTATAAGCTTTTTTTAAAATCGGGATCAAATTCACCAAATTGTCTTAAAATGGAAATTAATGTGTTCAAAGGGATTTCTGAACCTACAAGTGTTAAAGGCTTCATTATATTTCCGTTTACATCTATAAAAGAAATTGTTGGAGTACCATAAACATTGTAATCTTTTAAAATTTGTTCTTTATATAATTCGAAATTGGTAACATCAACTCTAATATTGATCCAACCGTGATTCAGTAATTCTGCAATCTCTTTCTTTTGTAATTTTTTTTCTAAGTCTTTACAAGATTGGCACCAGTCTGCATAGAAAAAAAGAAAAATGGGCTTATGTTTATGATTTTTTATAATTTGGGGAATGTCTTCTGGTAGGTATTTTTTTTGTTCCAGCCATATTATAGGGATTTGCTCATTCTTTTTTGCGTTGGCAATAAAAATAAATAAGAGTACCAAAGAAATTGTATAGTATATTTTTTTTGATTGTTTTTTTTCAAAAATTGCGTATATAAATATTAAGAATGCTACAGGACCCGATAAAAAATAAAAAATATTTTGCCAAAAGTAATTATAAAAATATATTTTTTCCATGCTGTATTTTAAGTCTTTTTTTCAATTTGTCTTTATTTGGCAACACATTTTGGAAAAGCCATAAGGAAACTTTTGTGCAAATACCTCAAAATTGGAAATTCGAAACCGCAAATTACAAAATTTTTGATTGGGATGATTGGAAATGTATAGTCCAGTCAAAAAGTTTTTCAAGAGGAGAAGCTTTTTATGTAGAAATTCTGCCAAACAATTTAAAAGAACTAAAAGAAGTTTCTTCAACTCTTTTCTACAAAACTATCGGAAGAGAGATACCCATAAATAAAAAGCCTTATGGTTTTAATGGGATCTATGTTTTTCCTCCCGATATAGAAGTTTCTTATCAAGAATTGGAATGGAAAATCATTCAAAATAAAAAAGTAAAAACAAAACGGATTTTTTTCCCAATACATATTCGCTCCTATCCCATTTCTAAAAATATCATACAATTAGAAAAACTTCGTATTACGAAGGAAGAAGAAGAGAATTTAAAAAAAAGAATTCAGGAAGAAAAAGAGTTAAAAAGAATGGCATTTGTGGAAGTTCTTCCTTTGCTTATAAATCAAAAAATATCCCATCCAAGAGATTATCATTTTGTAACATCTGAATGGTATAAAAAGAGATTGATCCAATATTATGAATATGTAAATAATCAAAAAATATTTTATAAACCTAAATTCCATATACACTATGGTGTGGATTTAAAAGGCCAAGAAGGAGATGTAGTTTATGCACTGGCTGATGGAAAAGTAGTTCTATCCAAAGAGTTGTATTTTGAAGGAAATTATATAATCATCAATCATGGAAGTAAAATTTTTTCGGGTTATATGCACCTAAAGGAAAGGTTCGTACCAGAAGGAAGTATGGTGGTTGCTGGGATACCCATCGGTAAGGTAGGTTCAACAGGATTTTCTACAGCTCCCCATTTGCATTTTTCCTTATGGATTGATGGTTATTCAGTGGATCCTCTAAGTATTTTGTATTTACCTCTTCGTTAGTTTTAAATTTTTTTTTAAATCTTCCTTTGATTAAAATACTGATTTCTTCTACTTCTATGTTTCCTAATTCATTATTATGTAATTTTGGTGTAGAGATAAGACAAACGGGAATATCATAGATTTCCCCTGTATCTATGTCTAAAAAATGATGATGATTGGTTGTATTAGAATCATAATAAATTCTATCAGAAGAGAAAATGAGTTCACGAATGATATTTTTTTCAACAAAAAGTTTTAAAGTATTGTATACTGTAGCTTGGCTAACCTTTTCGTATTCTTTATTTAGATAATTCAGAATTTCTTCTGCAGATAAATGCTGTGGTTTTTGGTACATAAAATGCGCAATTTCAATTCTTTGGTTGGTGGGATTGATTCCTTTTGAGCGAAGTAGATCTGCTATTTCCCTTTTACTTAATTTGTATTTTATGGTTTGATTCTTCTGATTTTTTTGTTTTTTTTCTAACTCGTTATCTTTAATGTCCTTAAAATTCATTTTCTTATCCTTAATACAAATCTATAACTTGGTTAATAATTATTATAATTTTAAAATAATAATCATTATAAAAATGGCAATTTTTTTTAAAAAAATTAAATTTTTAAAGTATTCAATTATATATCTACTATTTTGGTAGATTTAATAAATAAAACATATCATTAAATGAGATTTTGATTGAAATCCAGATTAAAAATTTTTAAAGATAAAATTTTCTAAAAAATTTAAGAAAAAAATTTCAATCTATGTATATAATCAATGATGGTTAGTTATAAAGTTTCCTATCAAGAGGGGGATGCTACTTTTGTTTATCTTAGAGTGATGGTATATTCACCTTACATAAATTATTTAAAACAAATCCGAAAGGGCTACACTTCTAATTCTGAAATGTTTCTAAAACTAACTGAAAAATTTATTCACAGAATCAATTCATTAACAACCTTAAAAAATTCTAGTAAAAAAAAATACCAACAAGTGACTTGCAATTATCAAAATATCGGCATACGGGTTACGCAAGCAGTACACCAAATCTTAAAAGACTTTTCCGATGTTACGGGTTATAGCATTTCTGCTTTAGTAAGGTTTCTGATTGAATGGGAGTATTTCAATAGACAACCATCGGAAAGGCACTTTGATGTTGTTTTGAATGGTGCGTCTGACAACTCTTCTATGATAACTATCACAGAGATTGAAATAAATCACAAGTATTCAATCCTTAATGAGAGAGTAGATGAGATTTTACGTTTGGAATTTACTTAAACAAGCACTTCTTAAATAAAAAAATGAATGTATTTAAAATGTTTATAAATTCAATGAAAAATTTTTACCTTTTCTTGTTCTAAGATACTTTTTTGAAAGTTTTTTATTCCTCTTTTTCTATATATTTTCCTTTTGCCCTTGCAACGATTTTTCCTATTTCGTTTTCTACTTCTGCTCGGTTTTCTACAACTCTTCTATTTTTTTTGATAAACCAACCTCTAATGTAAAGGCTTTCACCGATTTTTGCAGAAGTTAAATAACGAATGTTGATTTCTCCTGTAGTTGTATCAAAATTCATAGATTCATTGATTTTGATCATTGCCTCATCCAATAATGTTGCTAAGATGCCGGGGTGTACTTCTCCTGGCTCACCTTGCATCCTTTCATCTGCAACAAATTCCCCATACGCTGTTTTGCTATCTTCATCAAAATTAAGCTTTAGTCTCAATCCAAAAGAATTGTCTGTTCCGATCCCATAGCTTTTAGTTTTACTTCGCTTTGACACAGGTAAAAAATATTCAGTAATCTTTCCTTGTCAATTTTTATTTTGTACCCATATAAAGAAGAATTAATTGAGAAGGACTCAATGAATCCTTTTTTATAGAATTGACTGAATCATATAACCTTTGTTGTATTTTTAAAGTATTTTTTTTTGAATTTTGAGTAGGAATCAAATTCCAGATTTACTGGAACTTGATTTTGTAAGTTTAATTTTTAAACCTTTTATCTGTTAATGCTTTTAAAAATGTTACAATGCTTTTTACTTCTTCCTCATTCAATTGTTTATTCAATTGAACCAAAGCCATTGTTTTTACAGCTTCTTCTAAGGTTTTTGCAGATCCATCATGGAAATAAGGAGCTGTAACTTCTACATTCCTTAGTGAGGGAACTTTAAAGACATATTTATCCTCCTCTTTTTTAGTTACATTGAATCTACCTAAGTCTTTAGTTTGAAAGGGTTGCAAAACACCCATTTTTTGGTATGAATTTCCCCCTATTAAAGCACCGTTGTGGCAAGATTGACAACCAGTATTTAAAAAAGTTTCTAAACCATTTAACTCTTCTTTTGTTAAAGCTTGATCATTTCCTAGAAGAAAATCATCAAATCTATCTTTCGTAATTAGTGTGGATTCAAAGGCTGCGATTGCTTTAGCAAGATTGTCGTAGGTAACAGGTTGCTCAACTTCTGGGAATGCTTTTTTGAAAAGTTCTTTATATTCTTCAATAGATGAGATTTTTTTTATAACAGCATCTTCTGATGGCATAGCCATTTCTACAGGATTTAGAATAGGTCCTTTGGCTTGTTCAATTAGATCCTTCGCTCTTCCATCCCAAAATTGAGCGATATGAAATCCTGCATTCCAAACTGTTGGTGCATTGCGATCACCTTTTTTCCCGGGCAAAGCTCCATCAGAAACTGGCTTATTGTCTACACCTGGACCATTGTTATCTACATTGTGACAAGAGTTGCAAGATTGAGAATCATTAATAGAAAGTTTAGTTTCGAAATATAATTTTTTCCCTAGTTCGATCTGTTCTTTTGAGACATTCTCAAATCCCATTATTTTTTCTGGAATAGGTTGAAAATATTTTTTTGCTCTTTCTCTTAGTTCAGACGCTTTTTTATCTTTGCAAGTTACCAATACGGAATAAAAAATGATTGGCAAAATAAAAATTTTCTTTTTGGACATCTTTCCCTCCTTAAAGATAGTAGTTTTTTTTTGATTGTAGTAGTCAAATAAAAAATTCATCATTTAGCAATCGTTTTTTCTTAGATTCTAAATTTATTATTATTAAATCTAAATATTGAGAAAAAACTAAAATATTTTTATAAAAAAATTTATTAAATTTTAATTCAAATTTGATATAAAAATAAAAATCCGTTATACTGCTATAGAAACATCATACAAAAAGTATATAAATTCTGATTTTTATTTTTTTTGAATCATTTGTTATATTTACAAGAATGATGAGAATTATTTTTTAATTGCAAGATAAGATAAAGCATAAAACCAATATTTTATGGATTTTGAAAATGTAGTTCTTTTGGAGTCGAGTTGGGAGGTTTGTCGTCAAATTGGTGGTATATATAGGGTTTTAAGGACAAAAGTTCCTGCAATGATTGAAACCTTTAAAGAAAATTACTGTTTGATTGGTCCAGACTTTAAGGAAATATCGAATTTAGAATTCGAAGAAGTGCCTCCACAAGGAATCTATTCAAATGTTATAAAACTTTATTTGGAAAAGGGTTATCGTGCAAGATTTGGTAAATGGTTAATTACAGGAAATCCCAATGTGATTTTAATTGATTATTTATCTCATTTTTCTAAAATTCAAGAATACAAATATTATTTTTGGAAAGATCATGGTATAGAGACATTTGATGAAATGTGGTTAAACGATTCAATTTTGTTCGGTTACCAATTGACGGAACTTATTAAAATTTTCGAACAAATTCTTTGGGGTGAATATCAGTTAATTTTACATCTCCACGAATGGAATGTTGGAACCGTTATACCGATTATAAAAAAAAACAATTTAAAAGTAAAACTTGTCTTTACTACCCATGCTACCTTGCTGGCTAGATACATTGCTTCCCATGTAGAAAACTTTTATGATTACATGCGATATATGAATCCATACGAGGAAGCTCGAAAATATAATATATTACCCCATTATCTGATTGAGAGAGCTTCTGCTTATGGTGCAGATGTATTTACTACTGTAAGCGAAATAACGAAAGAGGAAACCAAATATCTTTTAGAAAAAGAAGCAGATTTGATTACACCTAATGGATTGAATATACAAAAATTTGTTGCTACGCACGAGCAAGAAAATCTACATGGATTGTATAAAAAAAGGATACATCAGTTTATTTCAGGTTATTTTTTCCCTTATTATGTTTTTGATTTAGATAAAACAATCTATATTTTTACTTCGGGTCGTTACGAATTTCGGAATAAGGGATTTGATATATTTATTGATTCTCTTTCAATTTTGAATTCTTTGATTTTGTCTAATAACTTGGATATTCATGTTGTTGCTTTTATTATTACTTATGCTTCTACAAAAGGATACCACTATGATGTTTTACGAAATCAATATCAATTTGATGAGCTGATTCATATTTGTGAAAAAATTTCTCAAAATATCCCAGAAAGAATTCTTGAACAAATTGTCCTTAATCCAGAAATTCAAATGGATAAGCTAATTACAGAGACAGAACTTATGTATTTAAAAAGAATATACCATTCTTGGAAAAAGAAAGGATACCCTTCTGTAGTTACTCACGAAATGAATTATCCTAACGATTTAATACTAAACCAAATTTATAAAAACAACTTATTGAATCAACCTGAATCAAAAGTAAAAGTAGTATACCACCCCGATTTCCTGTCTAGTTTCGGTTCTATTTTTAAGTTAGATTATCTTGACTTTTTGAAGGGTTGTCATTTAGGAGTTTTCCCTAGTTATTATGAACCTTGGGGCTATACTCCTATGGAGTGTTCCGCTTCTGGAATTCCCTCGATTACTTCTGATTATACAGGATTTTCTCTATACTTAAAGGAACAATTACCCAATCATAACGATTTAGGGATGTATATTTTACAAAGAAAGAACAAAAGTTATCATCAAGTTGTAGAGGAATTGGCACATATGATCTTTAAAGTTGTCTCTATGAGTCGAAAAGAGCGAATCTCTCTAAGAATAAAAGTGGAAAACCAAAGTTCCTTATTTGACTGGAGAAATCTTATTAAAAATTATTTAAATGCTTATAAACTGGCTCTTAGAAAATAGGCATTTCGTATCTTCGAGAAACTTTGGAAATATGAAAAAAAACCTTGAGACAAATTAAGCAAATACCTGCTTTGTTTTAGTTTTTGGGATATTACAATTTATTGGTATCTAAATTCTTTAATAAAAATACTAAATTGCCAATTAAACCAAAACAATGATTGTACTAAATAGAGTAGGAAATTTGTCAAATTATGATTTTTTGTTTAATTCTTATTTAGATAATTTTTCCCTTGGATCTAAAAAAAGCACTACAAGATACAACTATGTATGTATTTTATTTATAGTAAATATAAAAAAATTATAACTATATTATCAACTTGATTCCATAAATTCTATATGCTCCTAATATTGATTGGATTTGTTTTGTTGATCAGAAAAGTATCTTAAAATCTATGTTCTTAATGGTTTTAGAATACAAACGAGAATTAGGCTTAAAAGAAAGTCTTTCGATCATTTTAGGAAAAGTAATTGGTTCTGGTATTTTTAAAACCCCAGCACCTATCATGATGATTACAGGATCGATTCCATTATTTTTTACTACCTGGATTGTTGCTGGAATTTTAACCCTTTTTAGTGCAATGCTTTATGCCGAGATGGTTTCTGCGTTTCCAAAGTCGGGAGGTCCCTATGAATTTTTGAAGCGAGCTTATCATCCTGTAATCCCTTTTTTGCGAGGATGGGCAATGTTTTTTGTTTCCGAAACAGCTTCTATCGTGATTGTTTCCATCGTTTTTTCTGAATATCTTATAAAAATTTTATTAATAGTTTTTTCTTTTGAAAGTTTTTATCTATTAGAGATGTTTATAACATTAAGTTTGATCTGGTTTTTTACAATTTTTAATTCTATTGGCTTAAAATTTTCTGGATGGTTCCAAAATATTTTAAGTTTATTGAAAATATTCAGTTTATTTTATGTAATTTTTGTTTGTATTTCTACAAATCCAAAATGGATATTTTATTCCAATACAAAAGAACCATTGAGTTTGATTTCTTTTTTAACCGTAATTGGATATTCTTTGCGATATGCCCTTTTTACTTATAGTGGTTGGGAAGGTGCTACTTATGTTGCTGAAGAGGTCAGAGATCCTAAAAAAAATCTTCCCTTATCTCTTTTTTTAGGAATTGGTATTGTGATTGTTTTGTATTTATTGACGAACCTATCCTATTTTTTTCAGTTGTTACCTGAGGAAATAGCAAATTCAAAATTTGTGGCTGCAGATGCTATGCAAAAAGCTCTGGGTAGTTTTGGAGCAATTACCATTTCTGTTATAATAGTCATCAACACTGCAGGTAATGTAAATGCTCAAATTTTTACAAAAGCTAGAACTTGGCAAGCTATGAGTAGAGATGGTTTGTTTTTCCCTTTTCTGAAGAATCTTAGTAAAAATTCATTACCTGTAAGATCATTAATGATACAATCAATTTGGGCTTCTGTTTTAACAATACTTGCCTATAGTTCCTATTGGTATAAAACTACTGTTTCTATTTATGATAGATTGATTGATTTTTTTGCTTTTACTTCTTCTGTATTTAATGTTCTTACAGTCATTGCAGTATGGATTTTGCGTAAGAAATATCCAAATGTAGACAGATCTTATAAAGTAAAATACTTTCATTTGATTTTTTTTATAGTTTTGCTAATTTATTCATTCTATGCAATTTCAACTTTAATTTCTGCATTTTATGAATCTGTAATAGGGATTTTCTTGACTCTTACGGGATTGATCTACTGGAAGTATAATATTAAAAAAAACCGAACAATTGTTGATATGAATTAATTTTTTTATATTATATTACGAGAAGTTTTTCTAGTTTTTCTTTTAAGATTTTTTTTGAGTTTTCGCTTTGGTATTCTAGATAAAATACATCCTTTGCTATATCATCAAAAGTTGTTTCGATTTTTGCTTCGAAAATATTAAAATGATTTTCGTATAAAAACTTAGAAATCATTAATAGCAAACCTGATCTATCTTTTGCTTCGAAATAAAAATAAATTTGATTTTTTTCTGGAATTTCATCAATGATATAATCAAATCCGCTTTTTAAAATTTCTTTTAATGTGGGAGGCTTTCTCGTATTAATATTTTTAAGAATTTCTTCTGGATTTTGTACTCTATTTAGAAGAGCTTCCATTAGATATCCTAATCTAGAAGTAAAATCATTAATCGAACTTTTTGAATTTTTATTTCTTAATACAAATGTATCTTCTGAAAAAGATTGTTCATTCCGAAGTATAGTTTTGATTTCTCCAGAAAAAATGTCTAAATCTAATACAAATATAGCAGTTGCTAAACGATATAGAGTCCCAATTTCTGTGTGACTTGTAACTATTTTAAGAAATATCTTGGTTTCGCTTTGGGAATAGCATTCAAATTGGATCATTATAATTTTTTACTATTGATTATGTCTTTACACCATCGAACAAATAACTCTGGAATAATATCTGTTGCTTGTATTTTTTCATAATTGCTACCTACATGAATTTCTAAGTTATTTTGCTCAATACTAAATCTATCTGCAAAGTCCTGCAAATTTCTTCCTAACAGATTTTCTAATTCTCTCCAATAAATAGTTATAAAACCTGTTTTAAGAGCACCAAAAATTTTTTTACCCTTTGCATAAAATTCAATTTCTGAATAATTATCTTTAGTAAACCATTCTCCTAAGGTATCCAATTCGTTGAAGATTTGCCATAAAATTTTAGATGATTTGATTCTATCTTTTTTTGAGCCAGCTTCTTCTTCCATTTTGTTTACAAATTCTTTGATTTGATGTATAGTTGCTGATTTGAATTCACCTTTTCGCTTCTCTTTTTCCCACCAATGTTCCACTTGTTCAGTTTCTAATAGTTTTTTTAAAGATTTACTTGCCTTATTCCAAATTTCTTGATATTCATTTCTATATTCTTCGCTTCTCCAACCTTCATGATAAATATGAATTCCTATCCCTTCTCCTTTGTCTCTTCTTCGTACTCCTTTTTCGAATATTTCCATTACAATAATGGTTTCTGCTTGATCTTTCCAATCTAACCCATAAAACTTATATCGAACAAATTCATTTTCTCTGTAATTCGAGAGAATCATTTTCATATCTTTTCCAGGTTTATGGGATACAATATTTTTAGCCATAATCACTCTTGGAGCCCACCATTTGCGCAATTCTGTTTGAGAAATAAAAGCCCTATAAGCTCTTGAAGGAGAAGATAATACATCCAAATGGATTTCAATAGAATCTAATTCTTTTAGAGCATTCATTTTTTGAGTTCTTTTTTATAAACATCAGAAAAGGTTATTATATCTCTTTGGCTTTTACCGGCTGGGATCATAGGAAAAACTTTCTCTTCTGCAGGGATGACAACTTCCAAAAAAGCAGGTCCATTTTCTGAAAGTAAAAACTCGATGCCAGAATCAATTTCAGAAGGGCTTGTAATCCTTTTGGCTGGAATATTGTAGCCTTCCAAAATTTTAACAAAATTGGGATTGAATTGGTATTCAGATTCAGCGAATCTTTCTTGGTAAAATAACTCTTGCCATTGTCGAACCATTCCTAAAAAATTATTATTTAGTAAAACAATCTTTAGTGGGATATTGTATTGTCGAATAGTAGCTAATTCTTGGATACACATTTGGAAGGAACCGTCGCCAGAAATAGAAATCACCAAGTCATTAGGCTTCCCGATGGCTGCTCCAATTCCAGCAGGAAAGCCAAACCCCATTGTTCCCAATCCACCCGATGTTAACCAACGATTGGGCTCATCAAATAAATAATATTGAGCTGTCCACATTTGATGTTGACCAACATCAGTAGAAATGATTGCTTTTCCTTTTGTAATTTCAAACAACCTTTTTAAAAATCTTTGAGGTTTAATTACTTTATCACTGTCTTCAAATTCTAATGGGAATTTTTGTTTGTATTCTTCTAAATATTGAATCCATAAGGAACGATCTTTTTTTTCTATAAAGGGTATTAAAGCCTGTAGAACGTCTTTTAAATCCCCATGTAAAACATAATCAACTTTTACTCTTTTGTTAAATTCAGAAGAATCAATATCAATATGAGCTTTTATAGCATTTGGTGCAAAGTCTGTAGGTACTCCTGCGACTCTATCGTCAAATCTTGCACCTAAAGAAATGATATAGTCACAATCTAAAATTGCTTTATTTGCAGCAGCAGTTCCGTGCATACCTGCCATACCCAAGGATAAGTAGTGGGTACCTGGGAATGCCCCTAACCCTTTTAATGTTAATACAACTGGAATCATTCCTTTTTCTGCAATAGTTCTGATTTCATTAAAAGCTCCAGAGATTACTGCTCCCCCTCCAACATAAAGTAATGGTTTTTCTGCTTTGTTTAGGACATCAGCAAACTTTTCAAGATCACCTTCGATTTTGATTTTTTCAGTAAATCTTTTTGCCAATTTGGTTTGTCCTTTTAGATTTTCTGTTTCTTGAACTTGTACATCTTTTGGAAAGTCTAAAAGGACAGGTCCAGGTCTTCCTTTTGTTAGCATAATCCAAGCTTCTTCAAATATATCTGCTAGTTGGTGGACATTCTTTATTAAAGCATTGTATTTTGTAACAGGAATCGTAATTCCAAAAATATCAGCTTCTTGGAATGCATCAGTTCCTATGGCGGTAGTGGGCACTTGGCCACTGATTACCATTACTGGAATAGAATCCATTTTGGCATCTGTCAAGCCAGTAATTGTATTTGTTGCACCTGGACCACTGGTAACAATTACAACACCAGGTTTTCTTGTTACGATTGCATATCCTTCTGCCATATGCATTGCACCTTGTTCATGACGAACTAAAATATGCCTTATGGTTGAATTGTATAATTCATCATAAAAGGGAAGGATTGCTCCACCAGGATATCCAAAAACTAAATCTACTTCATGAGATAATAGCAAATCCAACATTAATTTAGCGCCTGTTTTTTTCATATAGGGATCCTCTAATGGGTTGTCTGTGTTTAAATAATTTTTTTAATTCCATAGGTCAAGAAGATTTCTAATTGGAAAATTTTATACAAACAAGAACTGTTTATATACACTTCAAGTACTGTTTGTGAATTGAACATTTCTTATTCTTCTTGGGATGTTCAGTTTGTCAATGAATTAATTTAGGAAAAGAAAATCTTTTTTATAGCATATTAAGAATATGTTAGATACCACAACCGTTGCCTTTGAGGCTTCTTATCGTTATTGTGTCTCTATCCAACCCCATCTGTACCAATTTTTTAAAGAAAATGTATCAAGAAACCCCAATCCTTTCTTAGAATTTTTGATAAAAAAATACGAAAAACAAATTCTATACTCAAAAGCACAGGGTCAGCTAAAAAGAGCTTCTTGTCAATACCAACCCAAGACAAAAGACTACAAGAGGATGGTGATAAGAGGAGTAAGTCCAGAGATATGGAGAAGATTAAAGAATCTCAAATCTCTTACGGGGTATTCCGTAAGTTATCTTTTTCGGGTTATGTTGGAGTGGGAATTGGAGAATCGAGGTAAGCCGATACAACCTCTGCTACCACAGATCCATTTAGGGCTGGAAAGTGAGGGTGAGGGGCGGGCTTCCTCGCCATTCCCTCTGAATAACTATGTCTATGTGCAGTATGGAGAAAGAAGAAATCAAAGATTATTTACAATTTTTTTGGAATTTTTGTAGAGACTTTTATTGTAACTAATTCATAGAAAATGATTCTTAAATAACTTGATCTCTTTTGTTGAATTTTCAAACGATACAAATGAACCTTTATAAATTTAGTTTTTCTTTTAAAAAATCTTCGACTTTCTCTATAGAAATTCGAATTTGGTTTGTGGTATCCCTTTCCCTAATGGTTATTGTTTGATCTTCTTTTGTCTGGTAATCAATGGTTATGCAATAAGGAGTACCCAACTCATCTTGTCTGTAGTACCTTTTGCCAATCGATCCAGAAAAATCCAATTCAACTGGTATTTTTTTTATTAAATCATTGTATAAGTTTTGAGCAATTTCTGCTAAACCATCTTTTTTAACTAAAGGGAAAATTCCAGCTTTGACTGGTGCTAAAGTTGGGTGTAATTGTAGGACGGTTCTTTGCTCTTTGGTATTCGGATTTTCTATATAGTAACCATTAGTGATTACAGCTAACAACAATCGGTTCACACCCAAAGCTGGTTCAATTACATATGGTATATATCTTTCTTTTGTATCGGGATCCAAATATTCTAAATTCTTTTTAGAAAATAATATATGTTGTCTTAAATCATAATCTGTTCTTGATGCTATACCCCATAGTTCACCCCATCCAAAAGGGAAGTGAAATTCTATATCTACAGTATTTTCAGAGTAAAAAGCCAATTCCTCTTTTGTATGTTGGCGAATTTTTAGTTTTTCCTCCTTCAATCCAATCGATTTTAACCATTTTAAGCAAAATTCCACCCAGTAGTCAAACCATTCTTTTTGAGTTCCCGGTTTACAAAAAAATTCCATTTCCATTTGTTCAAATTCTCTTGTTCTAAAAATAAATTGTCTTGCTGTGATTTCGTTTCTAAAACTTTTACCTATTTGTGCTATACCGAAAGGGATTTTTACTCTAGTTGTGTCTAGGACGTTTTTGAAATTAATAAAAATTCCTTGCGCAGTTTCTGGTCTAAGATATACTTTTATATCGGATCCTTTCGCAGCCCCCATATATGTTTCGAACATCAAATTGAATTGTCTTGGTTCCGTAAATTCTTTGCTGTTACAAACAGGACAGATTAATTCCCCTTTATTAATTTTTTCATTAAAAATTTTTTGTATTTCAGAGAAAGATAATTTAGTGCTATCCATTTTAAAGTGTTCTTCAAAAAATTTATCTACACGAAATCTAGATTTACATTTTTTACAATCAAAGAGAGGATCGTTAAAGTTATCAATATGTCCGCTGGCTTTCCAAACATCCGGATGCAATAAAATTCCGGAATCTATACCTACGATGTCTGATCTTTCTTGCACAAATGAACGCCACCAAAGATTTTTGATATTCCTTAGTAATTCTGTTCCATACGGACCATAGTCAAATGTACTTGCTAATCCTCCATAAATTTCTGAACCAGAATAAACAAAACCTCTTCTTTTGCATAAAGAAACAATATCTTTAAGAGATTCTTCTATTTGCTCGTTATATTTTTCCATAAATCAAAAAAACCTATAAAATCCTAAGTTGCAATCAATATTTTAGGGAGGTTAGAATTCTAAAAGTTTTAATTTTAGAAATTGGTTTATAAGTTTTTTTTATAAATCTTATATAAATTTTTATTGATTGAAAAGAATTCTTTTATCATTTTGAATTTATGTTTGATTTAACAAATAAAGTTGTTTTGATTACTGGAGCGAATAGAGGAATTGGGAGGGCATTAGCAAGAGGGTTTGTTAAACATAATGCTATTGTGTTGGGAAGTATTAGGGATAAAAGTCATATTGAAGAATTAGAAAAAGAAAACATTCATACTATCCTTTTGGATGTTAGAGAATTTGATAGATTGGAAGAAGTGATGTCATCGATTTATGAAAAGTATCAAAAAATCGATTGTTTGATTAATAATGCAGGGATTTCCTATAATAAACCTGCATCTATGCTTAAAAAGGAAGAGGTAAAAAACATAATTCAAACCAACTTCGAAGCTGTTTTTTATCTATGCCAAAGCTATTATAAACTACAAAAAAAATATAAAGTTCAAGAAGGAAATATCATTAATATCTCTTCTGTTTTGGGATTTGTGGGGACTATTCTTGCTTCTGTGTATAGTGGAACTAAAGGGGCTGTATTACAGCTAACAAAATCATTAGCGATCGAATGGGCGAATTCAAATATTAGGGTAAATGCCATTTGTCCAGGATTTATAGAAACAGATATGACAGAACATATCCAAAATAAAACTGAATTCACCAAAAAACTCATAGAAACAATACCATTACGAAGATTGGGTAAGCCAGAAGATATTGTGGGAGCTGCTCTGTTCTTGGCTTCTGATTACTCAAAATACATTACTGGTCAATATATCGTAGTAGATGGAGGAATGACAGCTATGTAGTATGTTTTTTTGCGAAGGGGTGGAATTGGCGATATTGTTCTTTTAATTTTGCTTTACTTATATGAGTATATATCTGGGTTGTTTTTAAATTGGAATGACCTAAAAATTCTTGTACAATTCGAATATCTAAACCTTCTGTTAATAAATCCGTAGCAAAGGAATGTCGAAATTTATGAGGATGAATTTTAGAAATAGTGAGTAAAGTTTGGTATAATTGAAATCTATCTCGAACTCCTCTGTCCGTTAATTTTTCTCCCTTATAGTTGATAAATACATAATCGCATTTGGGTAAAAGATTTTCTCTATAAGAAAGATATCTTTTTAGTGCCTCTATTGCATAACTTCCAAAAAATATAAATCTTTCTTTTTTGTTTTTTCCAGATATGATAATTTCTTCTTTAAGATTGCCGTCATTATGAATGATATCATTAAGTTTAATATGAATTATTTCTGAAATTCTAGCACCCGTAGAATATAAAGTTTCTATAATGGCTTTATCTCTTAGTAACAAAGTCTTTTTGAATACATCATTTTGAAGATCGATATTTTTTTCGAAAAAATCATAGATTTGATTTAATTCGTAGTATTTAAAATTTTCTGGAAGTTTTTTACTAAATTTAGGCATGGAAATCAGGACAGGATTTTTTTCTAAGGATTCATTTTTTACAAGGTAATAGTAAAATCTTTTGATAGCAGTGATTTTTCTTTTTTGAGTGGCTATAGAAAAATTTTTTTGGTAATTTGTAGAATTTAATGGTCTACCAATTATTTCTAATAAATATTTACGAATGGTTTCTGTTTGAACCTCTAAAACAGAGATGCAATTTTTTTTTAGAAATATAAAAAAATTTGTTAGATCGCTTAAATACGCTCGTATGGTATGTAATGATGCTCTTTTTTCTATAGCTAAATAGTTATAAAATTTTATAAAATAGTCTCTATATTCTCCATCTAATTTTTTGGCTTCTTGTGTAATATACAAATTTTTGATTATTTTATTGAAATGATCCATTTTACAATCCTCTATCTATTGATTTTACAATCTGATCGATCTCTTTTTGATTTATAGAAATTTCTTGAGTCTGATTTTCTGATGTAAGAGTTTTAGAGTTCTGATTTTGTTCTTGTATGTTTTCTTGTAAATTGTTTTGGGTATGGTTTAAGGTTTCTTCTTTTGTTATATTGGTAAATATTAGAGATAAAATTAATTTATAAAAGATATATATATTAACTAAGACTATAAAAAGGGAAGAAAAAAAGAGAAATTTTTTAAAGTCTCCACTATAATAGTTGTTTTTTTGCAAATACTTGTAAAGAATTCCTAAATCGGATTGGTAAGGATTTTTTGAAAAATCAAATAAATCATAAAAGCTATAAAAAATTAAAAAACTTAATAATATGGTAAAAAGAATTTTAGAAATTTTTTTATTTAAAATATAGGTAATCCCAAACAAAAGGGCCCATCCCAAACTTACGTAGAAACCCAAACTAAAAATAGGAGGCAGCACAAAAGAAATAACCAACAACATCATACTAAAAAGAAAAAAAACTAAATCTTCTAAATTTTCTTGTAAGAAAAATCTTAGGAAAAAACTTCCGGTAAAAAGAGTACCAATATAACCTGCTATGGAAATCAAAACAAAACCAAAGAGAGGAACAGAACCTTTTAGGATGGTTTTTCCAGTTTCATCTGGGAAAATGTGAAATTCTACTCTTTCTATGTTAAAAAATATTGCTACCAAACTATGCCATAGTTCATGAATAAGCACTGCAATCATTTTAAGTGGAAAAAGAAAAATGCTTTCCCAAAGGAAAAAGCTAATTAAAAAGGTAAATAGAACTATCCAATAATAAGACATTGATATTATTATCGAATGTATAGTGAAAGATTTCAAGATATTTATTTTCAAAAAAACGGAATCGATGAGTCTCGGTATGTTTTTCTGGAGGGGAATCAATTAGAAAAAAAATTTCAAAACTCTAAGAATTTTTCCATTTGCGAATTGGGTTTTGGAACGGGTCTTAATTTCCTTTTAACAGCAAAATTATTTTTAGAAACAAATACAAAAGGGACATTATATTATTATTCAATAGAGAAATACCCTTTATCTATTTACGAAATTCGAAAATCACTTTTTCAATTTAAAGAAATTCACTCTTATTTAGAACAATTGTTAAGTATATTAAAAAGTATTTACTATCCTTCTGTTGGTTTTCAAACCTTTTATTTTCATCTTAGAATTAGGTTAACTCTGATTTTTGGTGATGTCTTAGAAATGTTAAATCAAATCCATTTTTCTTATTTTGATGCTTGGTTTTTAGACGGATTTTCTCCTGATAAGAATCCTCAGATGTGGCGAAAAGAAATTTATTTAGAAATGGCACGACTTTCCAAAAAGTATACAAGCTTTGCAACTTTTTCTGTTGCCAAAGTTGTAAAAGAGGGTCTAAAAGAAGCAAATTTTTATATAGAGAAAAAAGAAGGATTTGGAAACAAAAGAGAAATGCTTACGGGCTATTATTTAGGTTCAAATGAGCCCTTGCCTTCTTCTATAAAAAAAGTCGGCATTATTGGTGGAGGAATTGCTGGTGTTGCGACTGCAATTCCATTGTTGAGGCAAGGTTACGAAGTTCATCTATTTGAAAAAAATTCCTCCTTATTAACAGAAGCTTCAGCGATTTCAGCCCCCTTGGTTATGCCTTATTTTGGTTCATCAAAATCTTTCATTACAGACTTAACTCTAAAGTCATACAATTTTTTGGTGTCTATTTTGTATTATATTGGCTATTTCCAAAATACATCTTTGCGAAATTGGATACGAATCAAGAAATTCAAAAAATTCGAAAAATTAGAATTAGCGAAAAAAATATATCAAATCAATTCTCAATCCATACGAAAATTTCAAGATTTTTATCTTGCTAAAGGATTGGTAATCGATCAAAAAATACTATTGAGGCTTTTAGAGAGTATTTTATTTTCTTATCAAAATTTTTATTTTTATCCTTTTACAGAAATTATAGAAATATTAGAAGAGGAAAATCAAATTTATACTTTGGATAACAGATCAAAAGATGATTCATTTGATGCAATCGTATTTTGTAATTCCCATAATGTAAAAAAATTTTTTGATTATTTAGATTTGCAGAATATAAGAGGACAACTTATCGAAGTAGATCAAAAATACATCCAAAATGTTCCAAAAAATGTGATAGCAGAAATTTTCATTCTCAATTTAGAAAAAAAGGTATTTTTAGGTTCTTCTTTTGAAGGTTATAAAAATCATTTGCATAGGGATCCCCAATCGGATGCCTATATTCTAAAAAAATTAAAAAATCATTGTCCTTTAATTTTTCATCAAATCGCTAATGAAGATTTTGAATTTTTCATTCCTACCAATGCCTTTGTTGGATTTAGAAGCCAATCCAAAGACTATCTACCAAATATTGGGTATGCTCCCGATACACATAGATATCTTGACTATTTAAAAAATCTCTATCCAAATAAAAAATATCATTATATGGATATACCGATTTATAATCAAGAAAGAATTTTTTTAAATACTTCTCTTGGTAGTAGAGGTTATACAATTGCTTTTTTTGGTGGGGAAATCATTGCCTCTTTAATTGGAAAATTTCCTATTCCTGTTGAAAGGGAGTTGTTCTATCAATTACAACCCCATCGCTTTATCTTTAGAAAATGGAGATCTTCTGGCAATAGAAAAAAGTTCGAAATATAATTTAAATTTATAAAGATTTTTTAATAAAGTTCAAATTTGGTGGGTTTTAAAAAATATAGCAATTTAAGAAAACAAAAAATATTTTGAGAAATCCCAATAGTCCCAATAGAGAAAAATTAAATGGCAATTTGGTTTAACAAAGTTCTTTTTTTATGATTCAAAAATAAGATTTATCATCGAAAAATTTTATAAAAGAATTAAACTAAAGCTTTTCTTAAAAAGAATTTACAAAAGAAATAAAAAAAAATTTTAATAATTCATGCTAAGTATTTTTTTGATTTTTTTTATAATTTTTTTTTCTATTGGTTCTATCTTTTCTCAGGATAAAAATTTCTTTTGTCCTATAGATCAACCGAATTTAAGTATAACTTCTACTTTCGGAGAGTCACGAAAGGATCACTTTCATGTGGGAGTAGATATATCGAAGGAAGATTTGTATGTGTTTCCTATACAGTCAGGTAAAATTCTGTATTATGAGTTCGAAGGTATGCATTCTCGTAGATTTCTTTCTGGTTCTGGAAACCAAGTCTGGTTGGATCATGGTATGGGTTTCTGGAGTGGATACTTTCATCTAAAAAAATTTTTCTCTCCTGACAAAGGGATTTTTATAAATTTAAAGGAAAGTTTTGCTTTAACGGGCAATACAGGGAGATCCTACGGAGCCCATTTACATTTTTTTATCTTTTCTGATTATGGCAAGAAAGCAGTCAATCCTTTATCTTTTGTTTCTTGTTTAGAAAAAGACGAGGTTCCTCCAGAGATTGAGTACATAGCTTTTTTAGTTCCCGATGGAGGGCAAATGAAAATTCAAAGTGTAGTCCCAAATATTGTGCAAGAGCTTCGATTGAAACAAAAAAGACCTTTGTATGTAAAAGTTATTGATTATAATAATCAAAAAAGAATTCCCAGAATGCCTTATAAAATCGAATGGTTTTTTGAAAATACCTTAGAAGTAAAACATTCCTTTCTAACTTTTGATTATTTAGAAAATACTAAAGAAGGATTTCTTTTAAATGGAAAATATAAATTCCAAGATTTGTATTTTAAGGATTTGCTTTATCTCGACACTTTTAATTATGTGAATGGAGAGAACAAAATCACCATCATTGCCTATGATTACCATAATCATTCAACAAAAAAAACTTTTTATATGTTCATTAAGAAAGAATATTAGTTTTTTGTTTTATTAATTGTATCAATTCCAGTATTTTTTGGTTCCATATATAATAAGAGGAGCGGTTTATAATCAACACAGCTGAAGATTCTAAAATAACTTCTATTTCTACTAAACCATTTTCTAAGAGAGTTCTTCCTGTACTTACTAAGTCAACAATACAATCTGCTATATTTAGTAGGGGGCTAATTTCTATCGATCCATGAAGTTTGATGATTTCTGCATTGATTCCTCTTTTAAAGAAATAATCTTTTGTTAAATTTGGGTATTTTGTAGCTACGCGAATATGTCTTTTTTTAAAAATTTTTTCTTTTGTAATTTCCTTAGGTATAGCTAAGGAAAGTCTGCAAAATCCGAAAGGTAAGGGAATCGGGTAGGTAAGATTATAATTGTTTTCGAATAAAATATCTTTACCACAAATTCCTACATTACCGCCTCCATTTAAAACGATTAGGGGTACATCTTGATTTCTTACTAAAATAAATTTTACGTTTTGAATTTTATCGTAAAAAACCAATTCTCTACTATTTTCTGGGAAACTGCAATTGCTATAACCTATCTGATTAAGGAAATCTATACTTTCTTTTGATAATCTACCTGATGGTAAGACAATCGACAATTCATTTTTTTTGAAATTCATTGATTTAGAAAGTATGCAATTACTCTCAATTTAATGCTTTTGATTTCGGGATTTTCTATATCATCAAACTCTAAAATTTTTTTTGCAAGTCTTTTAGCATCTTCTTTTTTTCCCAGCTTATCTAATAATCGAATTTGTGTGTATACTACAATAGCATTTATTAAATTGTTATTAATTCCATATTTTTGAATTTCTTCAATATTGGTTAAAGCCCTACTGTATTTTTGTAAATTTTCGAAATGGATAGCCGATCTATAAAGA
The DNA here is from genome assembly GCA_046291925.1 of Leptonema sp. (in: bacteria). GTDB lineage: Bacteria > Spirochaetota > Leptospiria > Leptospirales > Leptonemataceae > SKYB61. Next base: position 38,677 of record JBKBRY010000021.1, read on the forward strand.
AAATTGATTTTTAATTCTGGGTATTCTACAAGTCTTGATAGTTTTTCGTATTCTTCGGCTGCTTTTTCGTAATCTTTATTGAACTCATAAAGTTGGATTTTTTTTATTGTTGCTCTTTTTTTTGCGGAATCAATGGGGTATTGCTTCGTATAATTGTCTAATTTTTCGATAGCTGCTTTTGGATCTCCTGCTCCAGGTTGTAAAATAGGATTTTTTTCCAGTTTTTCGAATTCTAATAATGCCTTTTTATCTAAATAATTTAAATAAACCTTATAAAAAACGATTGAAATCAAAATAAAAAAAGCAATTGATGTAATGGATGCAAAAATTTTAAAATTATCTCTAATGAAATAAAATGCTTTAGATAAATAAAGTTCAAATTGACTTCCTTCGAAATTTACAAAAGGATCGTATGCTTCTTTTGTAAGTTGTGAAGATTTTTCATGAGTTTTTTTTCGAATAAATTTTTGTGGTTTCATTTTTCTTCTTTTGGTTTTTTGATTATACTTCCTAAAGAATATGTATCCTCTTCTTTATAATATTGATTTACAAATTCTTTTTCTTTTCTTTTTTCGTAATCCCGTATAGATAATGCTATCCTTTCTTTTTCGGCTTCAATTTTTAATAAAACAGTATGAACGGTATCTCCAATTTTGTATTTATCTTGTAGTTTTTCGTCTTTTTTTAAGGGGATTTTAGAAATATGAACCAATCCTTCGAAACCTTCTCCTATATCTACAAACAGCCCAAAATCAGAAATTCCAGTAATTTTTCCTGTTACAATATCTCCTTTCTTGTATTTTTGTGCTAATTTTTCAAAAGGACTTAACTCTAGTTGTTTAATTCCACAGGAAATTTTTTTGTTTTCGGGATCAATCGATAGGATTTTGAATTTTACAATATCTCCTTTTTTTAGCATGTTTTTATTTGGTTTTTCCCAAGAATAGTCTTTATAATGGATCATCCCTTCTACTTCGTCGAAAATTTCAACAAATGCTCCATAACTAACAACATCTGTAACTTTTCCTTCTCGTACATCACCAATTTTTAGGATTTCTTTTGCTTTTAACCATGGATTTTCTTTTGCGTGTTTATAACTTAACGAAATTCTTTTGTTTTCTGGATCTATAGAAAGGATTTTTACATCTATCTCCATTCCTTTTTTTAGAATTTTTTTTGGATGATTTTGTTTATTTGACCAACTTAATTCCGAAGCATGCACCAACCCTTCGAGCCCTTCTCGAATTTGAACAAATGCTCCATAATCTTTAATGTCTACTACAATACCCGATACAATTTCTCCTGGAATCAATTCTCTTTTTGCCCATTCCCATGGATCTTCTGTTAACTGTTTGATTCCTAAATTGATTCTATTTTCTTCTGGTAGCAAAGATAAAATTTTTACGCTTATTGTATCACCCCTTGAATAGTACTTTCGAAAAGGAAAATTGCTTTGCCAGCTGATATCATTTTGATGAACAAATCCTTCCAGATCATCAATTCTAACAAACATTCCAAAGGATATGATTTTTGTTATTACCCCTTCTGCTTTATCTCCTTCTTTATATTTATTTAAAAATGCATTCCATTTCTCTTGATTGATATCTTCTTGAACTTTTCTGCGCGAAATAATTGCGGATTTATTTTTTTCATCTATACTCAAAATTTTAAAATCAATTGGTTTATTAATTTTTAATTTAGTAATTTTGTTTTTTAATTTGGAACTATAACCTACTTGCGATTTTGGTAAAAAAAGCTTGATTCCACCAAATTCTATTATATATCCCTTATTGTTTTTCAACTCTAAGATTACTTTTCCACTTAAAGGAAGGTTATTTTTATATGCTTCTTGTATTTTCTCCCATGATTCCCTTAAAATAGCTTCTTTTCTGGAAACCACTGGACTTCCATCGACACCACCACCTTTGATTATAATTACTTTTACTATTTTCCCAACAACTGGAGGTTCGTCAAACTCTTCGATATTACATATGCCTTCTTGTTTCTGCCCTAAATCCAAATATACCTCTTTTTCGCTTATATCTGTAATTTTAGCTTCTATTAAATCTCCTTTACTAAAACGGTTATCCAGATGTTCTTCTAAGGATTCTTGTAAAATCTTTAGAAAATCTTCTTTTTCTTGTTGAATGTTATCAAAAGGTGTCGATTTAACCATATGGTTTCCTTATTTTTTATTATGCAAATATAAATTTGCACTCTAAAAGCTAAAATTCAAAATATTTTTTATTAAATTTAATACCATATTTCTATTTAAAGAAGTAGTGTCAATAATTATTGAATCTTTTGGAATTTTAAGTCCTCCAAGATTTCGATTTTTGTCTTCTTCGTCTCTTTTTTGAATTTCTTTCTTTATAAGCTCTAAAGAAATATTTGGAGCTTTATTTTGAATCTCTAAAAATCTCCTTTTTGCTCTTTCTTCTATACTAGCTTCTAAATAAAACTTGAATTTGGCTTCTGGAAATACCTCTGTTCCCATATCCCTTCCATCAATTACTATGGAGTGATTTTTAGAAATTTCTTTTAATATAGAATTTACAGCTTTTCTATAAGGTATACTATCTGCTATAAATTTGATTCTTTCTGTTAATTCCCTAGTTCTTAAATAAGAATTGATAGGTACACCATTTAGTAAAACAATTTGCTCTTCTTGAAAAAATTCTATTTTTAAAGAAAATTCATGAGGTAAAATATTTAAAGTTTGGAAAGTGTTTCCAAAATCTTCGGCACTTGCTTGTAAACCTATTTTTTGAATCACTGCGTAGGTATATCCTCTATAGATTGCTCCAGAGTCAATATGAATAAAATCTATATGCTTTGCAAGCATCTTGGCAATGGTACTTTTCCCTGATCCTGCAGGACCATCAATAGTAATGATTTTAATCTTTTTCTGATTTTGAGTTTCCATAAATTATATTTTTATAGTCTTTCGCTAAACTCTGCCAATCAAACCACCAGTCTTCGAAGTTATTTTCTATATTGTGGATCACTGTTTCTAATTCTTTTTTGAAATCTTTTAAAGAAATTATAATATTTTTTTTATTTGTTTTAATGATATCATACCACATCTTTGGATTGGAACCAGCAATTCGAATCATATCTCTAAGTCCACCACCTAAAATAGGTAAGGAAGATTTTTGGTTCAATTTTAATATAATTTCTTTTTTTCCAATAATTGTTGCTAAGATACTAGAAATTATATGGGGAGAATGACTCAGATAACTTAAAATAAAATCATGAGATTCTGCATCCATATATACGATTTCCATACCCAGTTCTTTCCAAAAATTGGTTACCAATTGTAAATCTTCTATGTGTCTATCTGTCTCTATATGGTTTTGTATTTTGTTTATAATGATGCATAATTTATTTTTATATAGATCTGGGACATAATATTGAGGACCTGATTCTTCGGAGCCGCAAATAGGATGAGATCCAATAAAACGGATTTTACTGATTTTCTCTAAGTCCCTAACTAAAGATTCCAGTTCCCATCTGGTTGAACACATATCAGAAATCAAACCTGTATACTGCCATTTAGATAGATTTTTTATAAATTCCATAGCCTCCAAAACAGGAAGTCCTATCAAAATCATATCGGAATTAAGCAAATATTCTATACCTTCTTTGTCTTCGGAAAGAAAAGCCTTGTCCACCAAGGTATTTTCTTCTATCCAAATCTTACTTCTTTCTGATTTTACATATCCATAAATTTTGCCTTTAAAATTTTGCGATGTCTTTAAAGCGTAAGCCAAAGAAGTTCCCATTAGACCCATTCCATAAATACTTATAGAGCGAATCCTTTCTAAAAAACCCATCGAATTCTCCCAATTTTCTATTAACTTATAGACATAGGAAAGCAAGCTATATAATTCTTCATCTTTAGAATTCTCCAAACGGATAGGATCCTAAAATTTTTAAAAAGGAAGTTTTTTTTTCTAATGTTTTTAGTATTTTTTGGATATGCCTTTCGCTTTTGTGACCTATAAAATCTATAAAAAAATTATATTCACCGTAAATTCTCTTTGTCCTTCGAGATTCTATTTTCGTTAAATTGACTTTTGCTTTATAGAAGGGCTTAAGTATAGAATATAAACTACCTGGTTTATCATGAACGCCGACAATAATGGAAGTTTTGCTATTAGGAAAAATTTGAGGGTTTTCGCTATTTGATAATATCCAGAATCTTGTAATATTGTTTGATGTATCTTGGATATTCCTTGCAAGAATTTCTAAATTATAAATTTCTGCAGACAGCTCACTACCTATTGCTGCACCATCCCCTCTCTTCGAAACCAATTCAGAAGCAGCAGCTGTGCTTGGTGTTTCGACAAATTCAATTTGACTAAGATTTAAATTTTGAGCCAACCAATTTAAACATTGTTCTTTTGCTATATTGATTGTATAAATTTTTTTGATTTTGGACAGCTCTATCTTTTCTTTTGCTAAAAGGTTCTGAGAAACTTTAATTAGGATTTCTCCGTAAATGCATAAAGAAGAAACAATGATTTCGTCTAAGGTATTGTTGATGGAACCACCAATTGTGTTGTCTACAGGTACTACGCCGAATTTTACTTTTTCTCCAATTTCGGTATCTCTAAAAATATCACGAATGGAATTGTACGGAACCGCGGTTACAGATTTTCCAAATTTTTTTTGTACCGCCATATGGGAGAAGGAACCAGGTGGTCCTAAATAGGCAATAGAAGGACCATCTTCAAGAAAAAGCATTCCCGACATCAATTCCCTATAGATGTAAAATAGTGCTTCTAAAGGGTATTGTTTTTGGTGCTCGTTCTTTTCGTAGTACTCTTTATAGTAGGTTTTGATATTTTCGTAAATTTGTTTTTCTCTTTCTGCATTATAAATAGAAAGTAGATTATTTTTTTTATAAACGCCTATTTGGTGTGCGTATTCTGCTCTTTTAAGAATTAATTGGATAATGTTTTTATCAATTTCATCTATTCTTTTTCTATACTCGTTTATAATGTCCATTTTTATAAAATTTATTGTAATTTACAAAATTATATCATCCCATTTTGATTTTTCTTTTTGTCAATTTTTTTAAAAAAAAGATATAAATATATCCAACCATCATAAAAAAAATATATAAAAATAAATAATGTTTTTTTTCTATCCAAAATTCAATTAAAACGGGATTGGCTTTTGTATCCAAAGATTGGTCTTCGAATTTGAATATAAAAACTTGAAATTTTTCTTTAGAAAAACTTTCCCTTAAGAGTTTTTCTTCTAAAATTTTGTTTTCCTTAGTAAGAGTTTCCACTTCTTGCTCTAAATTTTGTTTTATTTTCAATTTGTCTTTGTATTCAAAATACCCAAAATCACTAAAAAAAAAGAAGTAGATCAGTATATTTACAAAAGTAAAAAGAACCAAAAGAATTGATTTTTTCACTAAGGTTTCTTTCGAAGATTGTAAAATATTTCTTTTTTGGGATACAATGCCATTGTGCCTAATTCTTCTTCGATTCTTAATAGTTCATTATATTTTGCTACTCTGTCCGTTCTACTTAAAGATCCTGTTTTAATTTGTCCTACATTGGTTCCTACTGCCAAGTGAGCGATGGTAGTATCTTCTGTTTCTCCTGAGCGATGACTTATAATACAAGTAAAGTTATTTCTTTGTGCTAAGCGAATGGTTTCTAAGGTTTCTGTTAATGTTCCAATTTGATTAAGTTTAATTAATATAGAATTGCATACTTTATCTTCTATTGCTTTTTGCAGTTTTTTTGGGTTGGTTACAAGTAAATCGTCTCCTACTATTTGAATTTTGCCCCCTAAGGTTTGATTTAAAAATTTCCAGTTTTCCCAGTCAAATTCAGACAAACCATCTTCTATAGAAATGATTGGATATTTTTGTACGAGATTTTCTAAGAAGCGAATCATCTCATCACTTCCGATTTCTTTCCCTTCTATTTTATATTTTTTTGTAGTAGAATTGTAGAATTCTGATGCAGCAACATCCAAGGCAATATAGACTTCTTCTGCGGGTTTGTAACCAGCCTTTTCGATTGCTTTTATGATCAATTGCAAAGCTTCTTCGTTAGAGTTTAGGTTGGGAGCAAATCCTCCTTCGTCTCCTACAGATGTAGATAAACTATTATCTTTTAATACTTTTTTTAAAGTATGAAAAATTTCCGAACCTGCTCTTAATGCCTCTTTAAAAGTAGGAAAACCAATGGGCATAATCATGAACTCTTGAAAATCTACATTGTTATCGGCATGGGCACCTCCATTTAAGATGTTCATCATGGGAACTGGTAAAGTATCTACTAAAGGTCCACCTAAGTATCTATATAAAGGAATCCCTAAACTGTTGGCTGCTGCATAGGCTACCGCTAAACTGACTCCCAAAATAGCATTGGCTCCCAATTTGGATTTATTTTCTGTTCCGTCTAGTTCAATCATTTTATAATCTATCTCTTTTTGATGAAAGGCACTATACTTTCCATTTCCTATCTCTGGTAAAAGGACTTTTTCTATATTATGGATTGCATTTCGTACACCTTTACCTTGGTATCGTTTGGGATCGTTATCTCTCAATTCTACTGCTTCGTATTCTCCTGTGGAGGCGCCAGAGGGAACTGCAGCTTTCCCCAATGTACCATCATCTAATAAAACTTCTACTTCTACTGTGGGGTTTCCTCGAGAATCTAAAATTTCTCGACCATGGATTTCTTCAACAAAAGGTTCATTAATTTTCGTTTTCATATTAACAAGTTTGTTAAAATTTATGTTATGTAAAGAAAAATTTCTTGCAAAAGTATAAAAATGATTTTTTTTAAATTTTGTCTTATGCCTACTCCAGAAAAAAAATACATTCAAGCTATTAACAGCACTTTAGAAACTTGGATAGATTTGATAGATTTTTGTGTACAATCCGAATTTTATAAAAAGTGCTTAGAATACAATTATAGCAAAAAAATTTCAGCTAAAATGACACTGGTTTGGGCATATTTATTGACCTTTTCCTTTTACCAACGAGTTCAATTGGAAGAAAATCCCGAAATGTTCTACTCATATTGTTCAAGTTTTATAAAAGAGCTTTCTCCCTTTCGTTATAACAAACAAGGATATGATCAACAAGGAAGAAAAATATTCTTAGCAAAAATCAAATCTGTATTAAAGCATTTAAAAAATAATCAATCCGATCCTATCAATCAAGATCGATATATTTTTTTGGAACAAATTATACATTTGTTTACAAGTGAGGAACAATTTTGTTTGGCCTATGATTTATACAAAAATTTTATGTTTCGTGTTAGACCAAAACTAAAAGAGTCCTATGAATATTATATTTAATCGAAAAAAAAACCAAATCGTTTGACAGATATAAAAAATAAAAAAAACAGAGTCTAATGAAAAGGATTGCAGTTCTCTCTGGTGATGGCATAGGTCCAGAGGTCATGGAATCGGCTTTAAAAGTTTTAAAAAAAGCATTGGGAGATCAATCTAAGGAATTTGAATGGCGAGAAGCTTTGGTTGGTGGTATTGCTATTGATAATACAGGCGTTCCTCTTCCCAAAGAAACTTTAGAATTATGCGAAACTTCGGATGCTATTTTATTTGGCTCTGTAGGAGGTCCTAAATGGGAAAAATTACCACCAAATCTTCAACCAGAAAGGGGAGCATTGCTTCCATTGAGAAAACATTTTGAGTTATTCGCAAACTTAAGACCTGTGAAATTATTTCCTGCTCTAATGGATGTATCTCCTTTAAAGAACGAAAAGATTCAGGCTGGGGTTGATATTCTTATTATTCGAGAACTTACAGGAGATGTTTATTTTGGTCAACCAAAAGGTAGAGAAGGAAGTGGTGATTTAGAAAAAGCTTATGATACAATGGTATACCAAAGATATGAAATTGAACGAATTGCTAAAGTTGCTTGTGATATTGCTTTACTTAGAAAGAAAAAGATTACTTCTATAGATAAAGCTAATGTTTTGACTTCTATGGTATTTTGGAGAGAAGTGGTCTCAGAATATGTAAAAAAATACAGTCCTAATATAGAATTAGAACATATGTATGTAGACAATGCTGCTATGCAAATCATTTTAAATCCAGCAAGATTTGATGTTTTGCTTTGTAGCAATTTGTTTGGAGATATACTTTCCGACGAAGCATCTGTTTTAGCAGGATCCTTAGGCATGTTACCTAGTGCTTCTTTATCGGTTCAAAAAAATTCTTTTGGTTTCCCCTTTGGTTTATACGAACCATCAGGAGGCTCAGCTCCCGATATAGCAGGTAAAGGTATTGCAAACCCGATAGCTCAAATTTTATCTGGCGCTTTGATGTTAAGATATAGCTTTGGAATGGAAGAGGTTTCTAAAAAAATAGAAGTTGCTATCGAGAAAACCTTACAACAAGGAAAGCGAACAAAAGATATAGCAAGAATGGGAGATCAAATTCTAAGTACTCTAGAAATTACAGAAGAAATTCTAAAAGAATTATAAATCATGAAGCCTAAACAAATTGTGGTATGCGAAGACGATATAAAAGCATTGCGGGATCTGAGGATTGTCTTCAATACGAATCAATCAAAAATTCTAAAAGAATTCTCTGAGGGAATTGAATTTTTGGAATGGTTTAAAAAAAATAGCCAGCAAGTAGATTTAATTATATTGGATATTCTTTTAAAGAAAATGGATGGTTTTGCTCTCTTTCACGAAATAAAAAAAATAAAATCACAAATTCCGATCATTATTTTTAGTATAGAAAATTCTATTTCTGTGGTTAAATATTTGGTATCTGAGGGCGCAAGAGATTATATTACAAAGCCTTACCAATTGGAACAACTAAAACAAAGGCTTAGCAAATATATATAAATTTGAACTAAATTTTAGTTTACTCAAGAAATCCAAAAAAATAACAGTCTGA
>JBKBRY010000022.1:0-42570 GCA_046291925.1 Leptonema sp. (in: bacteria)
GCCAAAATCCTTATACAAAGGATGTCCCTCCTCTAAAGTTAATGTTTTTATATGGGTGAATTCTCTATAATTTTGAAGATTCTCTTCCTTGTCTTTGTGCTTGTGCTGTTCTTCTTTCGTACAAAATTGTACGAAAAATACCACAAGAAAGAGACAAGAAAAAATTTTGGTTTTCATATGCACCTCCTAATTTAGTTGGTATTACCAACTAATTACAAATAAAAAAAATTTCAACTGTTTTTTTGATGTTTTTATGATTTTTTTTACTAAGATAAGCAAAACCGTACGGATTTAGTTTTTAAAATTACAAAATACTTTAAAATTTATATAAAATCATAAAAAAACCTTGCCTTAAGAAAAATAAAAAATAAATTGTTATATTATGAATTCTTTCGAATTTCTTGATGTTCTACCTATACTCATCACAATCCTTTTGGCAATTTTGATACCCACAGCCTTTTTGATTCTTTCTTATTTTTTAGGTCCAAGAGAGAATCACCCTACCAAATTATCTCCATACGAATGTGGAATACCCGAAAAAAAAACCTTTGGTGATGCTCGCCATAGATTTCATGTAAAATTTTATCTGGTAGCTATGTTTTTTTTAATTTTTGATGTAGAAGTCCTATTTCTTTTTCCTTGGGCTGTTTGGTTTCAGAATCAGATCTCCTACGGAATTGTATCTATGTTTATTTTTATTGGTGTTTTATTTTTAGGGTGGTATTATTTAATACAAAGAGGAGGCTTAGAATGGGAGTAAATCCAAACGAACAATTACCTTATATAACAACAACAAGAGAAGCCATACTAGCTTGGGGAAGAAAAAATTCCCTTTGGCCTATACCTTTTGGAACTGCTTGCTGTGCTATAGAATTTATGGGCGTTGTTTCTTCTGTGTTTGATATTTCCCGATTTGGTGCCGAGTTGGTGCGATTTTCTCCAAGACAGTCCGATTTAATGATTGTTGCTGGAACCATTACCTACAAAATGGGACCCATACTCAAACAAATATACGAACAAATGTCAGAACCAAAGTGGGTCATCTCTATGGGAGTTTGTGCATCTTCTGGTGGCTTTTATAATAACTATTGTACAATGCAAGGAATTGATCATATAATTCCAGTGGATGTATATATTGCAGGTTGTCCCCCGAGACCAGAAGCAATATTGGATGCTGTTCTAAAGCTACAAGCAAAAATAGAAAATCCAGACAAATATCCACCAAAACAATTTCAAGTAAAGGAACCAAAATTTGATTACTAAAGGAATTTTATGGGAAATTCACTTTTATTAGAAAAAATCCAAAGAAGGCATAAAGACGATATAGTGAACCATTACGAAGAATATGAGATTTTAAATCTAGTCATCAAACACCAAATTATAAGGAATTTCATCCAGCATTTAAAAGAAAGCCCCGAATTAAAGTTCGAAATGTTAGTAGATTTAGTCTCCATTGATTATAGCAAATACCCCGAACCCAAGCAGGGGCGATTCGGATTGGTATACCATTTAAAGTCTCTTACTCATAATCATAGAGTAGCGGTAAGGGTTTTTTTATCAGAAGAGGATCCAGAAATTGATAGCATTCATGATTTCTATAAAAATGCGAATTGGTTAGAACGGGAAGCTTGGGATCAAATGGGAATACGATTTAAAGGGCATCCCAATCTAAAGCGATTACTCAATCATAAAGATTTTGTAGGCCATCCTTTAAGAAAGGATTATCCCATAGATCGAAGGCAATGGCTTTTTGAGCCTGATGACCTTATGGACGAGATGAAAAAGCGATTGCAAAAAAAGGGAATTTCCATTTAAAAAAATAACCAATAGGATTGGATTATGAATACAGAAAAAAAAATTATCACACTCGAAGAAGATTCTAGTGGGATTCAATTTTCAACAGAAATTGATCCAAAGGAACTTGTTTTTGTAAACATAGGACCAAGCCATCCAGCGATGCATGGAACTTTGAGGCTACTTACTGCATTGGATGGGGAAACTATAGTTGCAGCAGTTGCCGAAATGGGATATTTGCATCGTGGTTTCGAAAAAGACTGCGAAATCCATCCCTACCAACAATGTATTCCCTATACTGATCGATTGAACTATCTTTCTGCTATCATGAATAACATTGGTTTTGCTAAAGCAGTAGAAAAAATGTTAGGAATTACCATTCCCGAAAGAGCAAAAGTAATTCGAGTAATCACAGCCGAATTGAATCGAATAATTGATCATCTTGTTTGTGTGGGGACCAATCTTGTAGATATTGGTGCATTGACCAATTTTTGGTATTCGTTTAATGTTAGGGAAAAAGTTTATGATATTTTAGAAAAACTATGTGGTGCCAGACTGACATCTAACTATATAAGGATTGGAGGGTTATCAAGAGATGTTTATAACGGCTTCGAAGAAGAAGTCCTAAAAGTTTGTGATGACATTCTTGTTGCAGTAGGAGAGATCGAAAAACTCACAGAAAAAAACAGAATTTTTTTAGATAGAACCCAAAATGTTGCAGTAATTTCTTTGGAAGATGCCATTTCTTATGGTTGGACAGGGCCCACCCTTCGAGCTTGCGGAATTGATTATGATTTACGAAAAGTAGAACCTTATTACGATTACGAAACCTATGATTTTGATGTAATTGTTGGTACTAAGGGGGATAATTTTGATAGAATTTACGTAAGAATCTACGAAATTAGGGAATCCGTAAAAATTATTAAACAGGCATTAAAAAGATTGGTTCCCGGTCCCATCATGACAGAAGATAAAAGGGTAGCACTTCCACCAAAAATTCATACCTATGGGAATATCGAAGGACTGATGAATCATTTTAAAATCATTATGCATGGTATCCAACCTCCCTTAGGAGAAGTTTATGACTATACAGAATCTTCTAACGGAGAATTGGGATTTCATATTGTTTCTGACGGGGGAAAGTATCCTTATCGAGTAAAATGTAGACCTCCTTCTTTCATGAATTATGCAGCGTACCCTCAGTTAGTGGAAGGAGGAATGATTGCTGATGCCATTGCTACTTTAGGATCTATAAATATAATTGCAGGGGAATTGGATCGTTAGGAGGTTTTATGTCAGTACAGTTTAGAGAAGAAGTTTTAAAAGAATACGAAGAGATTGTTACTCATTATCCCGAAAAACAAGCAACTTTACTACCAGCCTTATGGCTTGCTCAAAGGGAATTTGGCTATATATCCGAAGAAGTAATGGAATATATTGCCCAGTTGGTAGGAGTTCCTTTTTCCAAGGTTTACGAAGTAGTAGAATTTTATACTATGTATCATAAAAAAAAGCCCGGCAAGTACCATTTACAGCTATGCCAGACTTTATCTTGTTACTTGGTAGGTGCTGAAGAAATTCGCAAATATATAGAAGAAAAACTTAATGTAAAACCAGGAGAGACATCTTCGGATGGTTTATTTAGTTTTCAACTTGTAGAATGTTTAGGTTCTTGTCATACGGCACCTGTTGTACAAATAAATGATGACTACTATGAAAACTTAAATGTAGAAAAATTTGATAAAATCATCCAAGATTTAAAAGCAAAATCATAATTATTTAGAGGGAAATTATGGAATTTGAATTAATGTTAACAAAAAGATTTTCTGTTAAAGACAATCATAAAATAGATGTGGCTTTAGAACATGGTGCATACAGCAGTTTAGAAAAACTATTTTCAATGAAGCCAGAAGAAGTGGTTCAAGAAGTAATCAAATCCAAGCTTAAGGGTCGAGGGGGAGCAGCTTTTCCAACGGGGCAAAAATGGACATTCATTCCCAAAGAAACACAAAAACCTATTTATCTTTGTGTAAATGCAGATGAAAGTGAACCCGGAACCTTTACAGATAGGTATATTCTTGAATACGATCCTCATCTACTTATAGAAGGAATCATTTGTACAGCTTATGCTATCAAAAGTCATACAGCTTATATTTACATTCGTGGAGAATATGTAAAGCAATATAAAATTTTAATGGAAGCCCTAAAAGAAGCTTACCAAAAAGGTTTCTTAGGAAAAAATATAAAAAATTCTGGATATGATTTGGATGTTTGGATACACAGAGGAGCTGGGGCATATATTTGTGGAGAAGAGACAGGACTCATTGAATCGATTGAAGGGAAAAAAGGTCAACCAAGAATCAAACCACCTTTCCCTGCCGTAGAAGGATTATTCGGTGCTCCTACCATTGTAAATAATGTAAAAACGATATCACATATACCTTGGATTGTTCAAAATGGGGGAGAGGCTTTTGCTAAAATAGGAACAGAAGAATCTACAGGAACCAACATTTTTGGCATTTCTGGTCATATCAATCAACCCGGTTATTGGGAACTTCCATTTGGAATGCATGTTTTGGAATTTATTGAAAAATACGCAAAAGGTGTAAAAGGCGGTAAGCTAAAGGCTTTTATACCTGGTGGATCTTCAACTCCTGTACTTACAGCGAAAGAATGCGAAGATCTCTACTTAAGTTACGAGAGTATGAGAGCCCACGGAACTTTCTTAGGCACAGGTGGTATGATTGTTATGAATGAGCATACAGATATGGTAAAGGCTTTAAAAACATTAACCCGATTTTATTCAGAAGAATCTTGTGGACAATGCACTCCTTGTAGAGAGGGAACTTCTTGGTTGGATCGATTGCTTAACCGAATTCTATCTGGAGAAGGAACAACCAAGGAGTTGGATCTATTGATAGAGATTTCTGATAATATGGAGGGAAGGACTATATGTGCATTGGCTGCCGCATGTGCAATGCCTGTAAGAAGTTTTGTTACAAAATTTCGAAGTGATTTTGAGAAGTATGTAAAACCAGTTTCCATTCCAGTTCATAAAGTAGCGGAAAAAATTATCACAAAAGAACCAGTCCTCAATTAAGGAGAATAAAATGCAAAAGATGATCCCCATTAAAATCAACGGAAAAGATTACGAAGTTCCAGAAGGATGCAATATTGTAGAAGCTTGTGATGCTCATAACATTCCTTTGGAAAGGTTTTGCTATCATAGATACCTTCCTGTAGACGGAAACTGTAGAACTTGTATGGTAGAAATAGAAACTCCTCGCGGTCGGATGCTTACTATTGGATGCAATACTAAAGTTCAACCCAATATGGTTATCTATACAAATTCGGAGAATGCAGTAAAAGCTCAAAAAGCTTCTTTAGAATTTTTATTGCTGGATCATCCCTTAGATTGTCCAATTTGTGATAAGGCTGGTGAATGTTATTTACAGGACAACTATTATAATTTTGGTCTTTATGATTATAGAAGGATAGTTCCTAGATACTTTAAAGGGGGTAAAGCAGTAGATGCTGGAGAACATATTGTTTTAGATCAAGAAAGGTGTATTCTTTGTACTAGATGTATTCGATTTTTAGATAACATTCCCGGAACTTCTGAATTGGGAATTATTCATCGCGGACATGAATCAAAAATCACAACCTTTCCCGGTAAGCCTATTCAAAACGACTATTCAGGTAATATTACAGATGTCTGTCCTGTGGGGGCATTGACTTTAAAAGAATTTCGCTTTAAACAACGGGTTTGGTTCTTAAAGAAGACACCAAGTATTTGTACTAAATGTGCTAGGGGTTGTTCCATTTATATTGAACACAATTTTGGTAAAGTATGGAGATTTATGCCAAGAGAAAATCCTTTTTTGAATCGTATTTGGATATGCGATAAAGGAAGGTTTTCTTTTAAAGAGTTAAATGAAAATAGACTCAAAAAACCCTTACGAAAAGGACAAGAAATCGATTTCAATCAGCTTACTATAGAAATAGAATCTATCTTGGCAACACATGATTGGAACGAAGTTGCCTGGCTTGTAGGTCCCTATTCTTCTAACGAAACCTATTTTATACTAAAAAAATATTTTGGTAGTCAAGTATATGCATGGATTCCCCCAGCAATAGGAAAAAAAGATGATTTACTGATGTTGGCCGAAGAATATCCAAACCAACAAGGAATTCGCTTTTTTGGTATTTCAGAAAACATTCACGAACTCATAAGCAAATTAGAATCCGAGTCCATAAAAGTTATTTTTATTTTAGAAGCAGATTTGTTAAAATTCACTGAGGATAAAATAATACAATCTCTAATCGAAAAAATGCATTCGGCTTCTGTAACTCTTTATTTTTCTTCTTTCATAGATGCAACTTCAAAAACAGTAGATTTTGTGATTCCTATTAGAAATTATGCAGAAACAAATGGAACCTATATCAATGCAACTTCCCTTTTACAAAAAGCAGAGCAAGCCTTTGAATCCGAAGACCAAGAAATAGCTCCTTTACCTATTTTGCTTTCTCAGATAGCTTTCTATACAAATCGTTTAGATAAAAAATATTTTGATCCTTCTGAGATTTATAATGAATTTAAAAATGAATATGAGGAACTTAAGGATTATCCATTTACTCAAATTCCCGATATGGGCATTTTACTAAATATACCAAAACTGGCAGAAGAACCTTTTAAAAACAAAAAAGTGGATTTTAATGTTTTTATGTTATCGAAACAAATAAAAGTAAACAAATAAGGAGAAACTATAAATGGATGCGAACACTTTATCCGTAATAAATATTTTGATTATGGCTTTTGTAATGTGGTTGATTCCTTTAAATTTTATTCCTTTGATGATATGGTTGGAAAGAAAAGGTGCTGCTATCATTCAAGATAGGATAGGTCCTATACGAGCTAATATTTTTGGAATTCGATTGTTTGGTATGCTACATAATATTGCTGATGTAATTAAACTCTTGTTTAAAGAAGATGTTGTGCCGAATCATGTGAATAAGTTTTATTATTTTTTAGGTCCTTTTTGGAGTATGACAATTTCCTTAATCCCTTTGATGTTGGTGCCTATTGCTTCTCCTATAGTAATGGATTCATTTGTATTTAGATTTCAGGTTGCGGATTATTCTTCTGGGATTCTTTTATTCTTTGCCATAACTGGATTGGGTGTTTATGCAATTATTTTTGCTGGTTGGTCTTCGAATAATAAGTATTCTTTATTAGGGGGACTTCGATCTTCTTCGCAAATGATTTCTTACGAATTGGGTATGGGGTTATCCATTGTTGCAGTATTAATGACATTCCAGGATATAAGTCTCAATACAATTGTAGAGAAACAGTCAGGCTTACTTACAATTTTTGGTGTAACTTTACCTTTACCCAATTGGGGAATTTTTTTACAACCCATAGCGTTTATTATTTTTTTGGTAGCTGCATTTGCAGAAACAAACCGAACTCCTTTTGACTTAGCAGAGGGAGAATCCGAAATCGTTGCTGGCTATCATACAGAATATTCAAGTATGAAGTTTGCTTTGTTTTTTATGGCAGAATATGCAAATATGGTAGTGGCTTCGATTATTATTTCCACCTTGTTCTTGGGTGGTTATCAAGTTCCCTTTTTTTCCACTGAGGTTTTAAGACAAAACCCACATTATACTATGTCGGCCATCTTGGTTTTGTTAATTTTAAAAGGTTTTCTTGTGGGATGGATTCTTTACAAAAGAGCAAAAGCATTTGGTAAAAAATTTCAGGAACCATTAGGAAAAAAAGAGTATTTTATCTTAAGTTATTTGATGTTTGGTTTGGCAATTTTAAGTTTGGTTTTGATTCCCATTGTTCTACAGATACAATATTCAGCATTAGCGGCGCAAATTATTGTAGCTATTTTGCAAATTTTGATGTTATTGGCAAAAGCTATGATTTTTCTCTGGTTGTATGTTCAGGTTCGCTGGACCCTACCAAGGTTTCGTTATGATCAACTTATGAATATGGGCTGGAGATTGATGTTGCCAATTTCTCTACTCAATGTTGTAGTAACAGGAATCGTAATTGCTTTGTAAGGAGTTATTATGGCTAAAATTGTAAGAAGACCAGAAGTAAAAAGTTTGAGAAAATTTTATTTAGTAGAAATCCTAATGGGATTGGTAGTTACTTTAAAGCATGTAGTGCGCAATTTGTTTTTTCCAGAGAAAATGCCCACCGTGTTTTATCCCGAAGAAAAAAAAGAAATCCCTGCAGCAACAAGAGGGCGTCATCGTCTAATGAAAAGAGAAGATGGAACCCCTCGTTGTACAGCATGTATGCTTTGTGCTACCAATTGCCCAGCCTTTTGTATTCATATTAAAGCTGCAGAGGTTGATGATCCTTATAAAGAAAAATACCCAGAAAAATTCGATATTGACTTATTGCGATGTGTATTCTGTGGATTGTGCGTAGAGGCTTGTCCGTTGGATGCTATCAGAATGGATATGCCTTTGGTTACTTTTGCAGAATATACTAGGCAGGATTTTATCTTAACTAAAGAAATTTTGATGGATCATGACAACTCGGACTTTCCTCATGCGAAAGTATACAATCCACCAAAACCATTAGATATAACCCACGGGATTCATCATTTTGATTTTTTAAAAAGAATACAAAATCCAAAAAAATGAATTTTAAAAAATTGCTTTATTTTATAAATCTTTTATAAAAAGTGGGTTTTATGCTAAATGATATCATTTTTTATCTTTTGTCGTTTGTATTAATTTTTTCGTCAATCATGGTTGTAACAAGAACAAATCCTATATCCTCTGCCTTATATTTAGTCTTTTCTTTTTTTGCATTGGCATCCTTATATGCAACCCTTTCTGCTACTTTTGTTGCAGCTATTCAAGTTTTAGTATATACGGGAGGTATTTTAGTTTTGATCATTTTCGTAATAATGATAATGAATCTAACAGACAAAGAATTGCTTCCTCTAAAACCAGACTATTTACTGATGGTGTCTGCGGGGTTGATTATTTTAGGAGGGCTTTTGTTGCCTTTGTTTTTTATTATATCCAATTCTATTTATCAAGAGAATTCTGTTTTATCGGAAGGTTTTGGTACAGTTAAAGAAATTGCCAATCTCTTGTTTGGAAAATTTGTTTTTCCTTTCGAGATGTTATCTTTGTTGTTATTAACGGCAATTGTTGGAGCTTTAGTTATTTCCAAGCGAAAATTATAAGGAGAATCCAAATGCAAATTATGCCATACCACTATATATTCGTTTCCTTAGTTGTTTTTTCTATAGGTGTTTTAGGAGCTTTAACAAGAAAAAATGTTTTTATATTTTTAATGTCAATAGAATTGATGTTAAATTCCGCTAATCTCGCTTTGATAGCATTTTCAAAAATGAATGCGGATTTGTTAGGAAATCTTTTTGTTATCTTTATGATTGCTATTGCTGCAGCAGAGGTAAGTGTTGGTTTAGCTTTAGTGATTGCAATCTATCGCTTAAAAGAAGAAATCAATTTGGATGGATTCACTAAATTAAGAGGATGATATGCAGCTGCCTATTATAGAATACAATTTGTTAGTTTGGATTTTAGGGTTTCCTTTATTGGGAGCAATTGTAAATGCTTTTTTACACATTCTTTCTCTCAACAAAAAAAATAAGCCAAAAGTTTTTTCTTCTTTAGTTGCTGTTTCGGTTTCTTTTTTATCCTTTGTTTTTGTATTGATTACCTTTTTTGATTTTATAAAAAAACCTGCAGGTACAATCTTTAAGCAAAAGCTTTGGGATTGGATATTTACGGAATCGATTTCTATATCTTTATCTTTGCAATTTGATTCTTTGACTGCAGTGATGTTAATTTTTATTACTTTTGTGGCCACTTTAATTCACATCTACTCCATTGGGTATATGCATGAGGATGATGGGTTTATAAAGTTTTTTTCTTATTTGAATTTGTTTTTATTTTCAATGATTATATTGGTATTGGGGGATAATCTGTTAGTTCTTTTTGTAGGATGGGAAGGCGTTGGTTTGTGTTCTTATCTTTTAATTTCTTTTTGGTATACAGATCAAGAAAAAGCAGATGCAGGGAAAAAAGCCTTTATTACCAATAGAATTGGAGATGCTGGTTTTTTGATAGGTATTTTTATTTTATTTCAAATAGTAGGGACTGTAACTTTTACGGATTTAATTCAAAAGCAAGAAGTATTGGCTACTGTTGCCACAGCAGTCAGTATATTTCTTTTTATTGGAGCAACTGGGAAATCAGCTCAAATTCCTTTATATGTTTGGTTGCCTGATGCTATGGCAGGTCCAACACCCGTTTCTGCTTTAATCCATGCAGCTACGATGGTTACAGCAGGGGTCTATTTAGTGGCAAGGATGAGTTTTTTATTTCAACTAAGTCCGATTGCTTCTACGCTTGTTGCAAGCATTGGGATTTTGACTGCATTGTTTTCTGCAACGATTGCAATTGCCCAGTACGATATCAAAAAAGTACTTGCATATTCTACTGTTTCCCAATTGGGCTACATGTTTTTAGCAGTAGGTGTAGGTGCTTATGCTTCGGGAATTTTCCATGTTATGACTCATGCTTTTTTTAAAGCATTGTTATTTTTAGGTGCAGGTTCTGTAATTCATGCTTTGCACCACGAACAAGATATAAGAAATATGGGAGGTTTAAAAAACAAAATCCCTATTACGGCATATACATTTATCATTGCTTGGTTAGCAATTTCTGGGATACCTCCTTTTTCTGGATTTTTTAGTAAGGATGAAATTTTATGGAATGCAATTTCTAAAGAAAACTCAATATTTCCAAATCTGCCTTTAGTTTTTTATGGATTAGGAATTATCACAGCTTTTTTAACTGCTTTTTATATGACTCGTTTAGTAATTTTGGTTTTTTTAGGAGATTCCCGTAAATCCAACCATCACGAAAAATCTCATTCTCATCATCATGAGCACGAAATAAAAGAGTATCCTATTATGTATGTACCTCTGATTATTTTGTCATTTTTCTCTGTAGTGGCTGGATTTGTAGGCATTCCCCATGCATTGGGTGGAGAGAACTATATCGAACACTTTTTGAGTACTTCTTTAGTTGTTAAGGCGGGACATAATGTAAATCACAGCTTAGAAATTCCTCTAATGGTGCTTTCTGTTGTGGTTTCTATTGCTGGTATATTGCTTTCTTTCTATGTTTTTTTATGGAAGCCTTCCATCTCGCAAAACATTTCTGAACGATTTAGTGCTATCAAAACACTATTAGAAAACAAATATTTTATTGATGAAATTTACGAAGCAGTTATATTACGTCCCATTCGTAATTTTTCTGATAAAATAGCTTTTAAATCTATTGATTTTTTTATGATTGACGGCTTTTTAAATGGTTTGGGTCCGTTTTTTTATACAGTTGGGAATCGATTGGGTTTTCTACATAATGGTAAAGTTCAAAACTATATTCTTTGGATTTTTTTAGGTTTAGTTTTTGTATTGTATATATTTTTATTTGAAATTTAAAAAAGAGGTGGAGTGTGATCAGCTTTTTAATTGGATTTCCCTTACTAGGTATATTGCTTTTATTATTCATAAAAGATAGAAAAAGCTTAGGGATTGTAAGCTTTATAATTACTCTTTTGGAGTTTATTGTTTCTTTAAATCTTTTGGTTGGTATTGATTTCTCGAATCATGAATTTCAATTTGTTGAATCTGTAAAAATCATGGATATACTACCCTTTTCTTACAAAGTTGGTGTAGATGCCTTATCCTTATGGATGGTTCTACTAACTACTTTTTTATTTCCATTAGTGATAATGGGTGCATATACTAGTATTACAAAGAATTATCAGGGTTACTATATTTCTTTAATGATTTTAGAATCTGCGATTATTGGTGCCTTTGTCTCTTTAGATTTGTTTTTGTTTTATATTTTTTGGGAATTGATGCTAATCCCTATGTTTTTTATTATTGGAATATGGGGTGGTGCAAATAGAATCTATGCAACAATCAAATTTGTTCTTTTTACTATGTTTGGAAGTTTTTTAATGTTAGTTGCAATTATTTATTTAGGTATAGAATATAAAACTTTTGATTATCAGATTTTAATTCAAAAGAATTTCTCAGAAAATGAGCAAAATTTATTATTTTGGGCATTTGCCTTGTCTTTTTTAATCAAAGTACCCGTTGTGCCTGTACATACCTGGTTACCGGATGCACACACAGAGGCGCCTGCAGGTGGTTCAGTAATCTTAGCAGGAGTACTCTTAAAATTGGGGACTTACGGATTGTTACGCTTTAATTTGCCAATGTTTCCAGAAGCCTCCATTCAGTATTCTTATTTCATTTCCATCATTGCAGTCATTGGAATCATACATGGTGCTTTAACTGCAGCAGTCCAACCTGATATGAAGCGTCTAATAGCATATTCTTCTGTTTCTCATATGGGATATATTGTTTTAGGAATTTTCAGTTTTACAGTGAGTGGTGTTCAAGGTAGTATCATGCAAATGATCAATCATGCCTTATCTACAGGTGCTTTATTTTTTTTGGTTGGATTCCTTTATGACCAAACTCATACAAGAGAAATATCCAATTACGGCGGTATTGCAAAGATAGTTCCTTTGTTTGCTGTATTTTTTATGATATCAAGTCTTTCTTCTATAGGATTGCCTGGATTGAATGGCTTTGTTGGTGAATTTACAATTTTAGCTTCTTCTTACTTTGTATATAAAGAGTTGGTTGTTTTTGCTGTTTTGGGTGTTATATTGAGTGCTTGGTATATTTTAAGATTGTATGGTAAAGTGTTTTATGGTGAACTCAAAAATCAACATCTAAAAGAGATAAAAGATGTTAATAAAATCCAAACTTTAACCCTTCTTCCTATGTTGATTTTCATGTTTCTATTAGGTATATATCCAAAAACATTTTTCCTATCTATTGAAAAAACAGTAAAACATCATTTAGAATTTATCAATAAACATAAATAGGAGCATTTATGTCTAATGAATTTTTATTTCTTATCCCATTGTGGATCCTAATAGCTAGTTCCTTAATCGTACTCTTGATCGAAGCCATTTTAAAAGAAAAAGGAAGAAGCATTCAATTTACTTTTTCTTTACTTGTTTTGGTAGTTGCTTTGGTTTTCCAAGTTATTGTCTACAATTGGACAATGATTCATGGGAAAGATATATTTCTCTTTCATCACACCCTAAAAATCAGTAGCTTAAGCAATTTGTTTATTTTAAGTTCATTATTTGCTATCATTTTAACTACTTTGTTTTCTGAACAATATTTAATTGAACATAAAGCTGTTACAGGCGAATATTATTTTTTACTATTAATGGTCCTAGCAGGGATGATTACACTAATTCTTTCTAACGAGCTATTAACTTTTTTTGTAGGATTAGAACTAATGTCTCTTGCTAGCTATGTATTAACGGGATATTTTAGAGTTCGGGAAAAATCCATCGAAGCAGCTTTAAAATATTATTTACCCGGTGTTTTTTCTACAGGTCTTTTATTAATGGGAATTGCCTTTTTATATGGAATCTCTGGAACCTCATTTTTTGATCAAATGAGTTTTAGTTTAACAAGAAAAAATGATTATTTTAATTCTTATTATCTGGGCTTTTTATTTTTATTCAGTGGTATAGCATTTAAATTAACTTTTGTTCCTTTCCATGCTTATGCTCCTGACGTTTATGAAGGTGCTTCCGCACCAATTAGCGGTCTATTATCTACAGGGATAAAAATTGCAGTTTTTGCAATCTTCCTAAGAATTTTAGAAGACGTAATCCCTCTCGAAATAAAAAGAAATGATATAATTATCTTTTTATCAATCCTTACCATGTTGGTAGGGAATATAATGGCTCTTAAGCAAGACAATATCAAAAGAATGCTTGCATATTCAAGTATTGCCCATGCAGGGTATGTTTTTATTGCTTTTGTTTCTTTTTCTGAAGTTTCTAAATACGAAATCAATTTTTCTGTTGGATTCTATTTATTTGCCTATACCTTTATGACTTTAGGAGCTTTTGGACTGTTAGGATGGTTATCTCGCAAAGAAGAAAAAAATGTTTATATAGATGACCTTTCAGGAATAGCTAAAAAATACCCTTGGATATCATTAGCAATGGCAATCTTTATGTTTTCTTTAACAGGTTTTCCCCCTACAGCTGGTTTTTTTGGTAAGTATTATGTATTCCGTTTGGCTATTCAATCCGGATATACATGGCTTGCCTTGGTTGCTATCTTAAATAGTTTTCTTTCTGCCTATTATTATTTACGAGTAGTAGTGTATATGTTTTTAAAAAAAGAAGAAGAAGTTTCTTTAACCAATCTGAGATTTTCTTTTAAATTGGCAATCCTTATAAGTGTATTCGGTATTTTTGCTTTGCCTTTTATTCCATTTCCATAAAATTCAATTATGGAAATATCCCTTTCTTTGTTTTACAAAATAAAAATACATTTACAAAGGATTTTGGGTAATTTGAGTTTTATATTGATTGGGTTTGTGGTAGTTTTATTATTAAAATATTATTATAAATATTCTATCATAAATCATAGTCAACATAGAAAATTTTTTAAAGAAATGGTACGTAAAAATAAACCCTTATTGGTATGCTCCAACCATCTAACCATGATCGATTCTGTAATTCTACAATATGCTTTTGGAAGTTATTTTTATTATTTGTTTTTTTATAAAAACTTTTTATGGAATGTCCCAGCAAAAGAAGTTTTTGCAAAAAATTTTATTGGGAAGATTTTTTTATTTTTAACTAAGTGTATACCTATTGATAGAAAAGGAGATCCTCCTTATCAGGAATTGATACTAAACCAAATTCAATATGTATTGTTGTTAAAAGAACCTTTTCTTATTTTCCCCGAAGGAGGCAGAAGTAGAAAAGGAACTTTTGATTTAGAAAATTTAACCTATGGCGTAGGTCGGATTCTATACAATTTAGGGAAAATTAATGTTTTGTCCGTCTATTTGAGAGGAAATAAACAAAAAACTTTTACGAATTTTCCAGAAAAAAATTCAGAATTTTACATCAACTATAAATTGATAACCCCAGAAACAAATATAAAGAAAAAATTATTGGCAGAAAAAGAACTAACATTACAAATTGGAAACACCATCAAAAAACTGGAAGAAGAATATTTTCTTTTACAACAAAAAATTGCACAATAAAGATGAAGAACCACTTTCATTTTCTATAAAAATAGATTTTATTGAATTTCGAATTATCAAATCTAATATTTCTGGATTTATTTTGCAAATAGAAAAAAAGTTTTTGGATTAAAAATTGGCTCTTTATAAACGAATTAAGATTGACTCTTTCTTTCTGGTATCTAAATTATTGTAATATGAATTTTGCAATACAGAAATATACATCTAAGGATTATTTTTTACTGCCAGAGGGAAGCAATTACCAGTTAATCGATGGAGGATTGGTTATGAGTCCAGCACCCAGCCCCTATCATCAAAGAATTGTATTGAAGTTATCTAGTTTTTTCTTTAATCAAATAGAGATTGGTAAACTTGGGAAAGTTTTTATTTCTCCTATTGATGTATATTTAGATGAAGAGAACATTTACCAACCAGATATTTTGGTGGTATTAAAAGAGAACGAGAAAATCATAGAGGAGAAGTATATAAAAGGTGCACCAGATTTGGTAGTGGAAGTATTGTCCATGTCGAATGCATACTATGATTTGAGGACGAAGAAGAACATTTACCAGAGATATGGAGTAAAGGAATATTGGATAGTAGATCCTATGGAGAAATCGATAGAAGTATATTGGAATACAGGGGAAGGGTATGAATTAAAAGAATATGCGAGTTTAAACAAAAAAAAAGGAATCAAATCTTCTTTGTTATTGGGATTCGAATTGGATTTGCTAAAAATTTTTTAATTCAGTAATATGAATTTTGCAATACAGAAATATACATCTAAGGATTATTTTTTACTGCCAGAGGGAAGCAATTACCAGTTAATCGAGGGAGGATTGGTTATGAGTCCAGCACCCAGCCCCTATCATCAAAGAATTGTATTGAAGTTATCTAGTTTTTTCTTTAATCAAATAGAGATTGGTAAACTTGGGAAAGTTTTTATTTCTCCTATTGATGTATATTTAGATGAAGAGAACATTTACCAACCAGATATTTTGGTGGTATTAAAAGAGAACGAGAAAATCATAGAGGAGAAGTATATAAAAGGTGCACCAGATTTGGTAGTGGAAGTATTGTCCATGTCGAATGCATACTATGATTTGAGGACGAAGAAGAACATTTACCAGAGATATGGAGTAAAGGAATATTGGATAGTAGATCCTATGGAGAAATCGATAGAAGTATATTGGAATACAGGGGAAGGGTATGAATTAAAAGAATATGCGAGTTTAAACAAAAAAAAAGGAATCAAATCTATTCTAATCCAAAAAATTGCTTGTAACTTAGAATACATTTTTGGTGATTGAATTCTTATTAAAAAAATAGACAAAGTTATAGAAAAAAAATTTTTGTACTAATGGTTTCTAATTCGAATGACTATTCCCTTGAGTATAAAAAAGCGGGAGTAGATACTTTAGCGAGTCAAAAACTAATCGAATCATTAAAACCATATGCGAACAAAACACTAACTAAAAATGTAATTTCTGGAATTGGGGGTTTTTCTGCTTTATACGACTTGAGTTTTTTAAAAGAATATAAAAAACCAATTTTGTTGACCTCTACAGATGGTGTGGGTACAAAATTGAACTACGCATCTTTTTTTAAAAGATACGAAACTATTGGTTATGATCTTGTTGCTATGTGTGCCAATGACATCTTAGTAAATGGGGGGAAACCTTATATATTTTTAGATTATTTATCCGTAGACCGCTTGCATGTAGAAGAGATGTCTATTGTACTTCGATCCATCTCAGCTGCTTGTAAGCTAATCAATTGTAGTTTGATTGGAGGCGAAACAGCCGAACATCCAAATACAAAGAAGCATCAAAACGATTTTGATTTGGCTGGGTTTATGATTGGATTTTGTGAGCAAGAAAAATTATTGACTTATGACAATATACAAAAGGGAGATATCGTTATTGGTGTTCCCTCTTCGGGCATTCATTCTAACGGAGTTTCTTTAATTCGAAAAATTTTTTTTGATCCCAATGATCCAAAAGAAGAAAACAAAGAAGAAGTTTTAGCTTTTGTAAAAGAATCTATATTATTACAACCAACGATACTTTATGAGCCAATCCTACGTCCTTTATTAGAGGAAAATTTGATTAAAGGATTGGTTCACATTACTGGTGGTGGTTTTTATGAAAATATACCTAGAATTTTAAAAGAAAACTATTATGTGGAGCTTGCAAAATGGGATTTAGAAGAGCCTTTTGATAAAGTTTCTAATAAAGGAAATTTGGATTTTATCGAAATGACAAAAATCTTTAATTGTGGTTTTGGAATGTTGATTTTTGCAGACAAAAAAAGCGAAGCCGAAATTTTACATATTCTAAGAAAAGAAATAGAAACTTATAAGAAATCCTATATAGAAAATCAAAAAGATTTTTTTTATGATTTTTTAGAGTATTTAAAAGATTGGGATTTAAAATATTTTAAACAAACACCCAAAGTATTAGGGGCAGTTGGCAATTCAGAAAAATTATCAAAAAAAATTATTTTTATTTAATAAATAATTATTTTGTAAAAGTTTCAATAATTTTTTTGTAGTTAGGAAATTTAGAGATTAGTTCTTCTTTGCTTCCTAATTCGAAGTCTTCGAATTCAAATCCCGGAGAGACCGTACAACCTACTAAAGCAAATGAATTTTTATTTACTACCTCTGCAGCAAACCAAATATTATCAGGAATTACATAATGATAGTGGAAATTATTTCCTAAGATAACTGATTCGTATTTTTGGGTATTTTCATTTAAAAGATGGAGTTTGATAGGACTACCAAGATAGAAATGCCATATTTCTTCGGATTTTAATTTATGAAAAACAGATACATCTTCTTTAACTAATAAATAATAAATTAATGTAAAAGTATTTCGATACTCTTTTTTGGTCAAATCGTGGTTTTTTAGTGAATTTTTATCAATTTTATGATTTGAACGATAAGATTCTCTATAAAAACCTCCTTCGGGATGAGGGATCAAATTTAAATAAGAAATTAATTCTTTGTAATCCAACATTATACAATATATTCAAAATGATAAATGGTATTCCCTTCGAAGGGCTCTACTTCCTTAAAAAAATAACTCTTTGCTCTTTTATCTAAGTTTCTATAAATCGTTTCTGTGATGTAAATAACATGATTGGATTGTATTTTTTCTACTATATGATAGTTTAGGTTAATGGCATGGGAATATATATTTTGCTTATCTTTAGAATAGGTAACGGAACCTTGTTCTATTGAATTTATAATTTGAAAAATATTGGAGTCCCAATGCGTTAAAAATTGTTTTAGAAAGACTTGAGCTTGTAATGCACATAAAATAGGATCCAAAAGATTTTTATAATGAAATACTGCTGTTATAGAATCACTTTTTTGTAACCAAATTAAGCCGTTGTATCCTGATATAATTTCTTGAAGGTTTTTCATAATTTTTAATTTATAATTTTCCAATTCTTCTTCGGAAATGATAAAATCTTTAAAATCAATCGAGGTACTTACTTTTATTGTTAGAAAATTCAATATATATGAATTTCCTTCTATAAAGTTGGGTATGGGGAATTCTATCTCTCTTGTAAGAGAGTATTGTAAACTAATTTGGATTAATTCATTATCATATTGGAGAAATTCAGAATAAGGTGGATTGAGAGTTAGAAACTCAAGAATTTGGTTCCATCTTGGAAGATCTAATAAAGCTCTAGAAATTACTTTTTTAAAATATCCGTATTTTAAATTTTTTTTAAAAATAAAATCGTAAGCACCGTGTTTTAAAGATTCAATAGCGATTCTTTCTGTAAAAAGATGGCTAACAACAATAAAAGGAATTCTTTCTTTTCTTAAAAATTCAAAAACAGAAAAAGGATTCTCTATATCAAATTCCAAAAGAATTATATCTGGTTTTTCTTTTCTTATTGTTTCTATAAAATCGTTTTGATGATTAAAATATTTAAGTTGAATTTTAGGAAATTCGCTACTAAAAAAATTCAAATAAAGCTCTTTAATGCTTGTATCAGGATCGAAAATATATAGGTTCATAGATTCCTCATAGATTTTTTAACTTATAAATTTTAAGATTACGAAAGGTTGTATAATCTTCAAAAAATCTTCTTAACTCAGGCTGAGATAAAATATAAGCTGTATCTGTAATTAAGATTGAATTGGGAATCCCTAAAGAGTGTTCAATTGCTTTGGTTATGTTGATATCATCGCTTTCAATTAGAGAAATATTCTCAAAAAATATAGCTCTGCCGAAATGGATAGCCAATCGAATCGGAATTAGGTTTTCCCATCTTAGAAAGTTCTTAGTAAGATTAAAAATAGGTAAAGAATATAAGATTTCTAAGGAACAACGAACTGCATTAGATACACCCATTTCTTCCAAGAAAACCAAGAGACCACCATCTCCTTCCCATTTCCAAATCCTGCCATTGTGTTTTTCTGTATGTTCTTTTATAAAATTTTTAAAATTTTTTAAAGTTGATTCAATATCTAACCTTACATTGGTTTTGATCAATTCTGAACTACCGATTATGTCCAAACTAATAAAGGCAAGTTTATATTCTCTTGAATTTTCTAAAAAGCCCCAATCTTCTGCTTTTTGATCTCGCTTAAGAATAATGAATTTGTTTAGAGAAGATTCATACTTTATATTGTTTTCATAAAGAAATTTGTCTAATTTTTGCTTTTCCTTTAGTGTTACAATGCCTCCACTAATTCCTTTTCCTTCGTATGAAAATAATGTAGCAATAAAATTTAGAATTTCTTGTTCTGAACTAAAATAGTTGACAATGGTTTCTGCTGCAATTTGTTTTGGAATCACCACATGATTCCCAAAGCCCGATACTTGTTTAAGATCGAATCTTGAATCTGTTTCTCTTCCTAAATAAGCAATTTGTTCTGTGTTGCAAGATAAAATAAGAACTTCTTTCAAAATTTTTTTTAATTTAATCAAATTCATCTTAAAGACAAATTCCCAAGAAATCCATTTTGTCAAGTCTAATAACCACAGAACAGCTTTTATAAAAAGATATGGAGGCTATCGGATTCGAACCGATGACCTTCTGCGTGCAAGGCAGATGCTCTCCCAACTGAGCTAAGCCCCCAAGCTTGGATTTCATAGCCAATAAAAAAAAAACTTGAACTAAGTAAAGTAAAAAATCTTTTGAATTGTATAGTTCTATGGAATCCAAAAAAGTTGCTATATTGACTGGTGTCTCTTCTGGAATTGGTTTTTATTTGTCAATCTATCTTTCTAAAGAAGCTATTGTATATGGTATCTTAAGAAACAAACAAAAATTTTTACAAAACTTAAAAAAAAACAATCTATCTTTACCAGAAAATTTAAATATTATACAAATGGATGTAAGGGAATATCCTAAAGCAAAACAGTTAATAAAAAAAATTTATAAAAAACATGGAAGAGTTGATTTTTTGGTTAATAATGCAGGTTATGGTGTATATGGGGCTTTCGAAGAAATACCATCAGAAGAATTTCGCAATCAATTCGAAACAAATTTTTTTGCTCCTTTAGAGTGGATTCGCCTTGTTTTACCAATAATGCGAAAGCAACGCAATGGGAAAATTTTAAACATAACTTCTATTTTGGGACTTTTAACGATCCCAACAAGTGCAGCTTATGCATCTTCTAAGTTTTCCTTAGTCGCGGTTTCCGAAGTTCTAAATTATGAATTAGCTCCTTTTTCTATAGAAGTTTGTTCTGTAGAGCCGGGGTTGGTGAAAACGGATTTTAAAGCTAATATGGTGATTCCAGAGGAGTTGGATAATAAGAATTCTTCGTATTATTTTTTGAATCAAATCATTAAGAAAAATTTATTTTCTTATCCCAGATGGTTTGCCCGTGCAGAAACAGCTGCTCTACAAATTTATAAATTATTGTATAAAAAATCATTGCCCGTTCATTATAAAATTGGATTCGATGCAAAGTTTTATTGGTTTTTAAAAAGTATTTTACCAGAGAATCTATTAAATTTTTTAATAAAGAAATACATTTATAGAGTCTATAAAAAATATGAAAGTTAACAAAGTAGCTAAAAAAGTTAAAAAAAGTATTCAAAAGAAAGAAACATCAAAAAAAAATGGAATTTTTAACTTTGAGCAATTTTTTAAAGAATTCAAAAAAAAAGAAATTTTGGATATACTAGATTTTCTAAATTTTTTTCAAAATTTTACCAAAGAAACTTTACCTTTTTTTATTTTGATCCAAGATAAAGGAGAAACCACAATCTTTGAAGTTTCTGTAAGTAAAATCCAAAGTTTAGAAGAAAAAAACGATATCTTTATTTTTTTGTATGAAATTCTTAAAAAACACAATATAGAAAAAGAATTAGAAGTATATAAAAATTTTCTCGAAAATAGCTTAATCCCAGAAAACCTACAAAATAAAGATTTAATCATTTATAACAAAAAGATATTTGAATCCAATTTTTATGTTCTAATTTTTTTGAATAGAGATTTTAAATTTACCAAGAAGCATATTGAATTTTGGAAAGAGATTTTCTTTTCTTTAAAAGAATCCCTTTTTAAATTTTTTATAGAAAAATATTTAAATGTTATCTTTAATAAAAAAATATTAAAGTTAGAAGAAAATTACCAAAAAGAAATGCTAAGAAAACTTGATTCTTATAAAAAACAAGCGGATACAGAAAAAGAACAAGAAATCAAGATTCTACAAAACCAATTCAAAAAAGAACTTAAAGAAAAATTACAAGAACGAGAGAAAGAGTGGAAGGTTCGATTAGAGGAAGAGAAGAGGGATTTGGTAAGGAGTTACGAAGAGGAGATAGAGAGGGTACGAGGTGTTGAGCGAGAGGAGAAGGAGAGTTTAAGGGTTCGGTATGAGGAAGAGATTAAGAATTTCATAGAGGAGAAAGAGAATCTAATTGATAGATATAAGAAGGAGAGGGAGGAATATGAGAGGATTTTAGTATTAAAGGAAGAGGATATAGAAAGGTTAAAGAGAGAGAACGAGGTTCAGAGGAACCAATATGATTTACAGATACAAGCAAAAGAAGAGGAAATAAGGGAGTTGGATGTTAAATACCAAAAAGAAATTCAAATTTTACGAGAGAGAGAAGAAAAGTATTTGGGGGAATTTAGGGCAAAGGAAGAAGAGTATGAGATTTTAATTAGAGATAAGGAAGATGAGTTAAGAAAGTTACAAGAGGAATTAGAAAAAAATAGATTGGAATTTGAAAGGATTCGTGAGGGGCAAAAAAGCACAATTTTAAGTTTAGAGGAAGAAAAAAGAGATTTATTAGAAAGAATTCAAGAATTAAGTTTTCATTATGAGAGAGAACTAAAGATAGCAGAAGAGAAATTTAGAAATGAACTTGAGGGGAAAGAGAAAAAGATACAGGAAATACAAGATATTTATAATGAACAGATTCAAAGACTAAAAGTGGAAAGAGAAGAGGTAGAAAAGAAGTATAAGGAGAGGATAGAGGAGTTAGATAAGGATTGGAGGGTTCGATTAGAGGAAGAGAAGAGGGATTTGGTAAGGAGTTACGAAGAGGAGATAGAGAGGGTACGAGGTGTTGAGCGAGAGGAGAAGGAGAGTTTAAGGGTTCGGTATGAGGAAGAGATTAAGAATTTCATAGAGGAGAAAGAGAATCTAATTGATAGATATAAGAAGGAGAGGGAGGAATATGAGAGGATTTTAGTATTAAAGGAAGAGGATATAGAAAGGTTAAAGAGAGAGAACGAGGTTCAGAGGAACCAATATGATTTACAGATACAAGCAAAAGAAGAGGAAATAAGGGAGTTGGATGTTAAATACCAAAAAGAAATTCAAACTAAACAGTTAGAAATAGAAAGTGCAAATTTAGAAATCCAAAAATTGCATCAAGATTACAAAAATCAATTGCAAGAGCTACAAAATATACATGAAGAACTAGTCAAAGAGCATAAAATTAAAGAGGATCTTTTGATAGAAAAGGAAAGAGAAATCACAGAATTAAAAAAAGTCTACGAAGAAAATATCCAGACTCTGAAATTTGAATTAAAAGAAAAAGAAACTTTAATAGAAGAAGTTAAAAAAATCAATGAAGCCAAAATAGAAGAATTAACAAATGAACTAAT
The DNA here is from genome assembly GCA_046291925.1 of Leptonema sp. (in: bacteria). Taxonomy (GTDB): domain Bacteria; phylum Spirochaetota; class Leptospiria; order Leptospirales; family Leptonemataceae; genus SKYB61. The sequence continues at coordinate 23,054 of JBKBRY010000022.1, forward strand.
AAAAAAATCAGAAATATGGGAAAGTCAAAAAAAATATTACGAAGGGATGATAAACGAAACTCAAAAGAAAGTTGTCGTACTTCAAGAGAAAGAGAACAATTTGTGGAAACAGCTTACAGAAAGTAAATCTAAAATCAATATTTTACAAGAAGAAATAGAAAAAAAAGTAAAGGAAATCAAAGAAATCGAAGAAAGCTATAAGAAAAAAATATTAAAGTTAGAAGAAGAGAATTTACTAGTTGTAGAAGAACTCAATAATACAATTAAAGATTTGGATTCGAAAGTAAAAATACTTGAAGCTCACAATTTAGAAAAAGAAAACAAGATCCAACTTTTAGAAGAAGAATCGAATGCGATTCGAAATAGAAACGAAGTGCTACTAAAGAATATAGAAAATTTAGAAAAGGAATTAAAAGAAAAAACGAATTTATTATCTCAGTTAGAAGATGAATATTCTTTAAAAATAAAAATGGTACAAGAAAATCATGAAAAAGAAATTCAAAAATACAATCATCAAATTAAAGCTTATCTTAAAAACTTGCAGGATAAAGAGCAAGAAAGTAATCAATTAAGACAAGAAATTATAAATCTAAAAGAACAATTGCAAAAGTCCCACAAAGAAGCTGAGGTTCTTTTAGAGAAGATGGATAAAATTAAAAGAGAAAAAGAATTGTATACTTTAGAAATAGAGGAACAAAAGCAAATTATAAAAGAAAAAAACGAACAAATTCGCAATTATCATATTCAGTTGCAAAATAAACAAAAAGAGATAACGATAAGAGAACATTCAATTTTAAAATTAGAAGAAGAGCTGAAAATTCTTACGAATGATTTTAAAAATTTAGAAACCAATTATAAAACTTTAGAGAATCAAAGCGAATTATTCAAAAAAGAAATTTTTGATCTAAAGAAACAGATAGAGGAATTAGAAAAAGCTTTAAAACAAAAAGAAGAAAATATAGAAAAAATAAATTTAGAATTACAAAATAGTCTAGCTCGGGAAAAAGGTTCTAAGGAGTTATCGAAAATTATAATCGATTTTATTTTTACTATATCTGAATTGTCCAATTTAGAACAAAGATTAAACTTTTTAAAACAAAATTTTTTTGATTCAAGTCTTAAGAGATATATTTTACTGGAATTGAAAGAGGATAAATTATACTATTATAGTTCCAATATAAATTTACCAGAATATAGATTGTTTCTGGAAGAAACTATCTTTGGAGGTGTGATTACAGATAGAAAACTATTATTCGTTTCTAAGGATAAAAACGTGCCGCCTTTTGAATTGATTTTAAAAAAAGAGAATATTCACTTTTATAGCGAAAAAGAATATAAAATTATAGAAGAAGTTTATAAAGATTCTTTATCGAATTGCGAAAATTATATAATTTTACCTATTATCTCCAATAATGTAACATCGGGGATAATAATTTTAGTAAATAATGAATTTTTAGAAGAGCAAAAACAAAAGCTTTATATTTTAGAAAATTTGATACCTATTTTATCTATAACCTTCGAAAACGATAAGATATTCAAAGAAAGGGAAAAAATGAATTTGCTATTTATAACCAATAGAGATACAGAAAGTATGATTCTACAAAAACAAAAATCTGTAAAATTGAAAAAGAATTTTGCAGAAAAAAAAGTAGAAAAATCTATTTTAGATAAAGAAGACATTTTAAATTATTTATGGGAAATTATGGATCAGATTCCAAACTATGAATATAGTCGATTTGATGCTATCGTCATAGAAATTTTTGATGGATTGGTAAGTATATTTGATCGAAGTGAGTATATTTTAAAAATCCAATATCAAAAAGAAGATTTATTGCTGTTATTAGACATTTTTAAGGATTACAAAAACTATTTTCTTTGGATACTCATAGAAACTTTAAGCAATGCTTTAATTCATAGTGATGCAAAAATATTTGGGATCCAAATTCTTAATTCAGAAAAATATATAGAGCTTTATTTTTATGATGATGGAGAAGGAATTCTTAGAAAAGCAGGAACTTTATATCCAAAAAAAGGGAAAGGAATACAACTATTAAAAAATATTTCTATTTTAACAAATGCAAACTTACAAATCACCAAAGGTTTGGATGGATTTGGAACTGGTGTTTTATTTCGATGGGATAAATTTCATTTATAGTTAATTTTAGAGAAAAAAATAGGTTTTTGAACCTATTTTTCTCTATCAAGAATTTTTGCTTCTTTTGTGATATCTTTTTCTTGTCTTATATTTCCATATTCATCGTAATAAAAGGATTCCTTTTTTGATCGTCTGCTTTCTAAAATACTTTTTATTATTGCAACTAAAATTTTATATAGCAAATAACCTAATACTAAATAAAATAATAATTTGATCATTCTTTTACACTTTTTCTGTTTAGTACTACATCTACTTTTGTAACTTCGCCTGCTTTGACTTTTAGAAAGCGATTGTCTAAATCAAGATTTTCTAAAAAAGATACTTTTAATTGGTAAAAATTTCCAGGTGGTAGATTTAAAAACCAAAAAGATCCCTCTTTCGTTGTTTTCATCTTATAAATCAAATTTACTCCTGTTACAGTTGGCATCCATACTTCTTGCCCTGCTAATGGCTGCTCAAAATTTTTGTAAAATACTTTTCCCTGGATAGAACCATAATTACTTAAACTTACAACAATCAGTTCCTTGGAAACATTATTTTTTTCTACACCAATCACTTTTCGAGTTACCGGATAATCATCTGCTTCGATTTGAACTTCATGGACACCCGTGGGGACTTTTGTTATAGTAATATAAGCAGCATGATTTTTATAAACTTTTCCATTATAAGAATATACACCTAAAGGTATTTCTTCTTGAGTTTTTTTTTCCAATTGCTTTTCTTCTAACCATTCAATTTTGGTTGGGTATTCATTTCCCGAAACTAAAATTCTAATTTTTCTGTCTACATCACCCAATTGATTCTTTCTAAGAATTTCTGTTGGATCCATTGTATTTTGCCCTGCTTGTCTACTTTTAAGAATAGTTGTTGCTAATTCGATAGTTCCATAATTACCCTGATCAACTACTGGAGGTTCTTCGGGGGTGACTGGATCAGAAGGATTTACTGGATGATTGGGTTGTGGGTTTGGAGAAACTTCTGGTTGAGGGGTTACCACATTATTTTGAGGATTGGGGTTATTTGGTAAAACAGGTTTCAGATTCCCAGCTATTAAATAACCCGAAGCATTTCCTCTTATTTGAGGATTTTGCTTATGATTTAGCTTTTTTGCATGTTCGGTTACTCGTTTACTTGACCATTCAAAAGCTTCGTAAAGAGTAACTGTTTTATCATTGTTTAAATCTCCATTTACGGGATTCAAACCTTGAGCAAAGTAATAGGTAAAAATACCGTGATTGATGTTTCCTCTTACTTCTATAGAGGTCTCGTTAGAATCGCTACTGCCAATCAGTACGGCATCTTTAAAATAAAAATTTTGGTTGCCGTCTTGAATTACCGTACCTGGACTATTTTCTGGTATAGGTATATCGCCAGTTCCTCTTGTTTCTTTCCCTTTTTTAACTATACCTCCAGAGAAACAGCAATCAAAAGTCCAAACAACTTTTGCTTTTAACCCTTGCATCCACTCGTTTAATTCTTTGTCAGATACATGAGGACGTGTATACATTACAATATAATTTCTCAATCCGTTTGGTGCCGAGCTATCCCTTTGGTATGTACCATGACCAGAAAAATATATAAAAACCGTATCTTCTTTTGTTGTCGTTTTTGCTATCTCTTCTAATATATTTTTTACATTCGATGCCACTACCATACTACCCAAAAATACTTTTGCTTCTTCGAATTGGCCATGTTTTTTTAAGGTTTCTTCCATTAACTTTGCATCTGTTTCGCATAATTCAAGTGGAGGAATTCCGGCATCGTTTCCCTTGTAATTGCTACCAAAGATTACAGCAATCCTTTTTGCTTCTAAATTTGAAAGTAGCACGAGGATTAACATTATTGACAAAAAAAATTGAAACCGCTTCATACGAACTCCTTATTGAAACTATTTTTTTTGACTTTTTATCTTTCAAAAAAGTTCTCCTTAATTTAAATATGATTAAAGTCCTTTTTCTTGCAAGAATTTTTTTATCATAAAATCAATTTTTTTTTTATAAAGTTCCTCAGCAATTTTTTGGAATTCACTTTCTTTTTTTTTTAATTTCTTTTCCAAAAACATGGTGATAAAATCAATTTTTTTTAGTAGTTTTTTTTCTTTCTCCAAATTTTTGTTTTTTTTTGTGTATTCATTATAAATTTTGTATTGGTAAGCTTCTATTATTGATAATAAAGAAATCGCTTCTTCTAGTTTGTTATTTTTAATATACAAGTAAAATAAAAGCAAGTATTCTCTATATTTTTTCAAATAGACCAAAGCTTATCCCATTACGGAAAACCCAGCTTTAGGTTTTTCTATTGTTTTTTCTATTGGCTTAGTGGGAACTCTTTTAATGGCTTCTTCCCAAGCACTACGCAGATTTTTTAGGTGTTTGATAATTTCTTTTAAAATTTCTGCATCTTTTTTAACATTGCCTTCTAATAGTCTTTTTTTTATATAGGCATATATGTTAAACAGATTTTTTGCTATTTCTCCACCTTCGTCCATATTTAAAGAAAGCATTAATTCTGTAATGATATCTTGGGCTCTAATAATGTTATGATTTACAATATCGTATTTTCTAAAATCCATATTATCGATTGCTATATTTAAAAAGCGAATGGCACCATCGTAAAGCATAAGGATCAATTTACCTTGATCTGCCGTTTGGATTTCTGTATCCTTATAAGCATCAAAATAGTTTTTGTTTGTTGGATTCATTTTTTTGGCTCCTATTAGTAATTTTATTTTCGGTATGGGTTGGAATTACTTTAAGAATTTTTTTAATCTAAATAAAGATAGGGATAAGGTGCATAAGCTGGATTCTGTTTTCTACTATCATTTATCTTGGCTTTTGAATTGCTTCAAAAGCTCTACGCTTCCTACCCGTAACCTGAGCCAAATGAGCTTTTTACGGTTACTTATTCGGAATTGCACCGAATAGGGTTTGCCATGCCTCCTTGGTTACCCTTGGAGCGGTGAGCTCTTACCTCACCTTTTCACCCTTGCCTTTGGTTAATACCCAAGGCGGTTTATTTTCTGTGGCACTTTCCGTCACAAATTTTTTATCATTTGCGCCCGGGATTTCCCCGGTATTCTATTTTGCGGTGTCCAGACTTTCCTCACTCTTTTTCAAGAGCGCGATAGTATACACCTTATCCTTTGTATGTTACATTATTATTTTTTTTAAAAATAGCAATTAAATTTTTAAATAGAACAAGTTTAATAAATTGACTTTAAAATCAAAAAAATATTCTTATTGAATTATGAATATCCAAACACCAGAACAAATAAGAAATATCGAAGAATACATCCAACAATGGAGAACACTAAGAGAGGATTTCCTACATTCTATTGGACAAATATCAGAAAACCTCTTTACAAAGCCTATAGAAAAGGGATGGTCTGCTTCTCAGATTTCTGAACATTTATTTTTATCTCAATATTTGTTTGCTATTTTTTTACCTAAAGTTCTAAAGGGAGTAAAAGGATATTCTAAAAATGAACTGAATTCAATCAATCATCAAGAAATTATAGAAAAATTAAGCCGTCCTTTTTCTGGAATACAAAATCCTGTGGTTGTAACTCCTAAAAATTATTGGGATAAAAAAACAGCAATTCAAAATCTTAAGAAATCTATGCAGATTTTAGAAAGAAATTTAAGAAATGTAGATATAAAATTTCTTAAAGAAAGGGGAGCCAAACACGAAATTTTTGGACCTATCAGTATTCTTGATTTTATTTTTATTTTATTGGTTCATGAAAAAGGGCACTTAGAAGCATTAAAAGAAAAGTTTTTAAAAAATTAAGGTTATAAATAATTTCTTAATAAAGAAATAGGGATTCATTTTCGCGATAATGAATTTAAAATTAATGAAGTTGTTATTATTAAAAATCTAAAAATTTTTTACAAAATAGATTCTAAAAAAATTCCGAAGATTAAGTAGTGAGTAAAACCATATCCATCATTAACTATAAAGGAGGGGTTGGGAAAACAACTTTGGCTTTGCAGTTGGGTTTGGGTTTTTCTAGTTTGTATAAAAAAAAAGTACTTTTAGTGGATTTGGATCCTCAGTGTAGTTTATCCATTAGCAGCCTAAAAGATTATGAATGGATTCAGCATGTGGAAGATCAAGGCTCTATCATAACTTTAATCGAAGAATATTATTCGGGAAATTCTGGTATTTTGTCTCATTGGTTAATGGATGTAGAACAAGATCAAGATGTAAAAATACTTCCTGGTCATTTAAATTTACCTGAATACGAAATGAAGTTGGTTACATCTAAGCCTATGTATATGTCTAGAGAAGAATTTGAAAAATCTCGTTTTTTAATTCTTTCCCAGTCTTTAGAAAAGCTTGAACAATCTTTTGATTTGATTTTTTTAGACTGCCCTCCCAATATATATATGCTATCCCGTAATGCTATCCTTGCAAGTGATTATTATATTATCCCAACAATCCCGGATTTTATTTCCAGTTACGGAATACCATTTATTTATTATCATATTGAAGAGTTTAAAAAGAATTGGAATCATTCTACGGAGTTTTTAGGAATTATTTTAAACAAAGTAAAAATGCAGAAGGGGCAATTAATCAAGGAACACCAACAAGAGTACAATCATTTAGCACAAAAGTTTCATCAAAAAATATTCCATTCCTTTATTACCGATAAAATTTTAATGTCTTCAATTATGAGAAAAAAAGTTAACATTTTTAAAGAAACCTCTAAAAAATATTTGAATATCCAAAATGAATTTATTAATTTAATCAAGGAGCTAAGTGGTTTTCTTTATTCATAGATTTTTTTTATGCTCCCAAAGGAATTTTTACGATTTTTTTTTGATTCGTGAAAGTTTTGGATTGAATTTCCGATATAAAAAAAGAGGTGTCTTATGAGAGATAGATTTATTAAATACTGGGGTTTATTTTTGTTCGTTGGTTCTTATGGGGTTTTTTCTCAGCAGCCACAGGGACCAGGAGAGCAACAACCGGTGCAGCCCCCCAGGGCAGAAGAAGTACAAATCCAAAGTCCTTTGGTTCAAATTGATTTAGAAGATTTTGAGCAGTCAGAAGATTGGTATGCGAATGCAACATCTCCCATTGGGGAGACTAAGACTTTAAAACTGGTTCAAAGAGGAGAAATTCGGGCAACTGATGACGAGAATATGCGTCCTCCCGAGGGAGAAGCTTTATCTGTAGAAGTAGATCCTAATAACCCCAATCATATTTTAGGTGTAAAAACCTATTTTTTAAATCGTGGTTTTGACAGAGTAGAAGTGAAACCACCTCATGAATATGTGATTAAAGGTAAAGTTAGACAATTTTCCGTGTGGGTTTTAGGAAGAAATTATAGGCATACAATATATCTTAAGATTAGAGATTACAAAAACAATTTCCACAGCATTCGTTTAGGAAGGCTAGATTTTTTTGGATGGAGAAAGTTTACGGTTGCTGTACCAGGATGGATCCCCCAAAGTACAAGATTCTCTTTAATCGATAAGAATATGAGATTTTATAGTTTTTATGTAACAAGCGATCCCCACGAAGTAGGGGGGGAATTTTATTTTTATATAGATGGATTAAAAACCCTAGTAGATAAATCCGAACTTGTTTACCCAGGTTCTGAGATTAAAGACAATTGGTAGAAAAAAGAGGTAAGAGGTAGAATTATGAAAGTTAAAACAATATCCTTAGAAATTTCGTTGATTGCAATAGGAATCCTTGGAACAACACTTATCGATGGAATTCGTGCAGGAGTAGAAACAGCAATAGGAAGTGATGTTTCTAAGTCTGAGCTAAGAGCGATTACTGTAGAAAGCTGGGATCGAGATTATTCTGGAGGAGGTTATGGTTGGGAAGTTTTTACAGATAAGGATACCAAAACAAGAGGTCCTTACCAACCCATAGCATCAAACCTGCAAGCAGAAAGGGAAGTAAAGCTAATTAAAGGTACACCTGCTGATATTAAGTACAATATCGGTAAAGAAGATGTTAGAATTCTTGGTATAAAATTTGCTTTCACTTTTCCGGGATACAATGTGGTTACGATTCGTCCTCCAGCTGTGGATCATTATATTATAGAAAGACCCAGACCCTATTTAAATGAGATTGCATTGGCAGAAAATTATAAAGCGAGAACTTGTTACCAAGACCCTTCTCTTTCTAATGTTTTTAGAACTCAAAGAGCTCAAATGATTGATTGTATTGTGGGTATTGAGCTTCCTGGTCAAGTGGAAAAAATTTCTGTGTGGGTTTTGGGCAGAGGCAATGAATATACATTAGAAGGATGGGTTGAAGACTGGAAAGGAGATACACATATATACAAATTCGGTTCTTTGGATTTTGTTGGTTGGAGGCCCTTAACAATAACCATACCCAAAAGTGTACCACAAGAAGTAGATTCTTTTCCTCAAATCAAAACCCTTGTATTTAAACAGTTCAAAATTCGTTCCACACCTCAGACTTCTTTAGAGACGGTTTATTTGTTCTTTGATGAATTAAGAATTTTAACCAATATTTTCGAACCATTTTTTGATGGAGCTCAAGTAGATTTTGATAAAGCAGATTGCGAAACCAAAAATAGGTTAATTAAAATTTTACGCCAGCATGCAAAAAACCCGGAAATTTATGAATTGAGAGATTGCTCTAAAGCTCCAGGACCAGCACAACCTATTGCAGAAGAAACTCAACCTCAACCCCAACCACCAAGATAAATGAATCGTTCGTAAGGCTACTAAGCCTTGCGAATTTCTTTGAGAATTATTCTAGTTTAATCGCTTCTAACATTAAAAATAATGGGATTTCCTTACGGGCGCGATTTTCTGTCTTTGCTCTTTTCCCTATACTAATTTTATTAGAACACCATTCTTCTAAATCAGAAACAAGAAATTGATTTTTTGTTATTTCTTTAAATAAATTTTGTAGAGGTCTATGAAACATCAAACTATAATCCTGATCTTTCAGTAAATTAGGATTTTTGGTTCTGATTTTTCCCGGGTGTGTGATTATAGGAATTTCCATTTCGCTCAAATAACGATCAATTCTTCTATATTGTATTTTTTGATTTTCATCGTAACCCCAGTGGGTTTGTCTGGGAATCCGAAAACAAGGATGGATTGTTACAAAAATAAATTTCCCTTTTCGTTTTAAAATTTTGTATACTTCTCCAAAGGTTTTTGTTATATTTTTAATATTATTAACAGATAGTATACTTATAACAAAATCAAAACTATTGCTGTCTAAGAAAGAAAGGTTTTCGCTATTGGCAACATAGTATTGGATCTGATTTTGCTGATATTTCTTTGCCAATTCTATTAATTTTTTCGATAAATCTATACCCACAACTTGCGCATGGTATTTTGCCAAAATTCTGCAAAAAAAACCCTGACCACAACCCAAGTCCAGAATTTTTTTATTTTTAATTTCTCCTAATTTTTTTAATAAATTAGGTACAATCACTTCTTTATGATAATAGGATCCTTCTTCTCCCACGATTTTATCATACCATTTAGCCTGTTCATCCCAAGAAGTATTATTTTTTAATACCATAATTTTTTTGGATGTGAATTCTATCTTCTTCTGTGAAATTTGGTATATGATTGCTGTAGTATTCTAATAAGTTTTTATTTAAAATTTGCATCTTAAGGTTGTCTTCTTTGATGATTCCCCTTTTTCTTAAAATTCTTAAACCTTTTTTATAAATTTTGTTTATATCTTTGGTTACTAAATTTCCTGGATAATTTTCTGTAAATGCTTTTATTTCTTGTAAAATTTCTTCTTTTTTGAGATCTATATTTTTTAAAAGTATATTAGCCATTATAAAATGTTCCTGTATTTTATAATGGTATTTCCATTCTCGTAAAATGTGTTTTGCGATTTCTTGTGTGGGATCTTCGAATTTCATAAAACGAGATACTAAAATTGGTTTACCGAAATCGAAATAGACTCTTCCCCGCTTAAAAGCATAAGAAAAAAAACCAATTTTTTTTGTCTGATTTGTGAACACAATATCTTCTGGTGTCCATTGGTGAGAAATTGTTACAGGGAGAATTCCTATTTCTTTACCTGATTCCCTATAAGCATCTATTGCAGTAGAAAGCAACCCGGTTTTTATTGTTTGGAATCCTCCTGTTCTACTTCTAGTCCCTTCGGGATAAGCAAGAGCAGGAATTCCAGATTCTAACATCATGATTGTATATTGAGTTAATACTTCTAAATATAAAATATTTTTTGTATTTTCTCTGTCTACCACATAAGCACCTAAAGCTCTTAGAAAGGAACCCCATATGGGATTTGTCATCAAAATACTTGCAGCTGCTGCTCTTGGAATGGGGAAACCTTTAAAAAAAAGGGCATAAGCTAATTCCACAGAATCTAAATGGGTTCGATGAGTAGGGGCATAGAATACGGGATACTCTTTAACGATTTCTTTAACTTCATTTATACAACCACCAACAAAAGGTCCCACAGAACCTCTTTGGAATGTTCCAATGATCCATCGAAAGGGTATCAGAAAATAAATCAAGAAAGTTCTTAAAGGATGTACATAATAATCTACAATATTTTTAATATAAAAATCCACCAATTGTTCAATGTAAAATTTTTCTTCTTCTGGCTTACTGTTTTTTAATAGATTCCATAATCCTATTTCTTTTTTAAAATTATTTTCATCAGTTTTAATTTTTTGCTTTTTCGCTTTTTCCAATCTTTTTTCTAAAGAAGATAAAATATGGATACTTTGCCTTTTAATTCTGTATTGCATACCAGTTGTTATAGAAATTTTTTTCAAAATCCTTTCTTTAAGGACTTTTGTGATCATTTTTCCCGATGCAACGATTTCTACTTTTCCTTTTTTTCTTAATGTAGGGATGTTGGTTTGATGGATTTCTTTTCCTGTTAATAAAGTGATCATGTCTTCTGGTGAATTTTTTCTTAAAAAAATATTATAAAGCATTTTGAATAAAGGTAATTCTATGTTTTTTTCTTTTGCTATTTCTATTATGGGTGTTATGGATAGACCGCCTTCTGCTAAATTCTGGCTTGATAGAATTTCTTTCTCTATAAAATAAGTGGGGGTTAAAAAAAGTTGAAGTTGTTCAAGAAGGGTAGGCTTATTTTTACCTTTTAGTAGATTTTCTACAAATTGTCTTCCAAAATTTCTATTTCTACTGTTGGGGCTAAATATGGTTGCCATATAATCTGAAAATCCAGATCTACTAAAAATAGTCTCTTCTGAACCATTTAGAGCCTTAACAAAAAGTTGTATTTCTTTAAAACATTTTGCAGCTAATTCTCCTTGAATGCTACTTCCACAGTTTGGTAATCCCGAGACAATTCCTAAAAGGATAGCAACTAAATTTTTTAGTATAGAAACCAATTCAGAAGTGTAAAGATCGTTCTGAGAAGAAAAATGAATAAAATCCTGTTTAAAGATAGTTTTTATCAATTCATAAAGTTCAATGGAATGGGTTGCAACTTCGAAAAAAATATGATTTTTATGAATCATATCATAAAGTAAAGTAGGTCCTGTTAATAATGCAACAAAGGAATCTAAATTGTACTTTTTTTGCAATTCAAAAATTAACTGATGGAAGGTATATACATTATATTTTTTTCTATAGTGATATTCTAAAAAACCTTTTGTTATTAAGATAAACTCATATTTAAATTGTGGATTCAAATATGAAAAAATTAATTCGGTAACTTCTTCGAATTGTCGTGATGGCAATGCAAAAATTATAATTAAATTTTTTTTCCTAAAAAAATCATATCCTGTAATCAGTTTTATTTTTTCTGAAATAGTAAATTCGAATTCGAACAATTTTATTTTTTTTTCGCTTTTCAATTTTTTATAAGAAAGGATGTCGGGGACCCATAAAAAGGTCTCGTCAATGTTATTTTTTAAGATCTCGGCAATAGCAAATCCCATTGGTCCACCGCCAATAATGACTACATCATACTCTTTACCATTTAAGATTGCCATACAATGAATCTAGTTTGGTAAAATCTTAAAGTCAAGAAAAAAATTACTGATGGCTTACGTGAGTTAAGGGATATTTTTGTTTTGCATAGGAAATTTGTAAATACAACATTTTCAATGGATTCTTTACATATTTTTTTTGGATGGTGTAGCGGTGTATGATTCCTTCGAATTTTTTTGATAAATCCAAAGGTTTGGCATCTGTTGTAAGTACTACTTTATATCCGTTTTGTAACAATTCTTGATTCAAAACTTCTGTGTAATACCCCATAGGATAGGCAAAAGCCCAAATTCTGTGGTTGAGAAATTTTTCTAATATTTCTCTCGAGTCATACACTTCTTTTATAATTTTTTCTCTATTCTTATTATGAAATACGGTATGAGAATACGAATGATTTTGTATATCAAATCCTTCTTTTAGAAGTCTTTTTAAGTCTTCCCAAGATGTACCTTTTGAAGGATTGGAATGTATATCTTTAGTATAAAAGAAAAAAGTTGCAAGGTAACCATATTCTCTTAAGATAGGAGCAAAGACTCGAACGATGTTGACATAATTGTCATCGATAGTAAGTACCATTGTAGGTTTATCATAAAATTTTTGATTTACAGCATGCTCGTATAAATTTTTTAAAGAAACAATTTGTATTTTTTCTTCCCTTAGTATGTCTAAATATTCCCTTAGTTCTTTTCTATTAAGAGAATAAGGACCTATACCATCCACATTATGAAATAAAAGAACTGGAACCAAGTAGTATTTGCCACTTTTTTTAGATAAATAATTATGATTTTGGTTCATAGAAAAATTTTTTTGATTTAGCAAGAAAAAATAGATTGCTACTAAAAATAAGAGAACTGGCAAAGAGATAAAAAATTTATATTTCATTATTTAATAATTTCGATAGAATATAGAAAAAAATTTAATTAAAGAAAGCTGGTTTTTTTTAGTTTAATTTTATGGATACAAAAAGATGTTTCTGTAGTCAAGGGAAATATATAGAATCCTAAAATATTGAGGGTCTTCTTGCGTATCCATTCTTTTCTAAGATTTTTAAGAAATACTTCTTCTTTAAAAAAATATTCCTTTTTTTGGAGGATCAAATCTATTGGTTCTTCTTTGGATTTCTTATAAAATATTCTGATTTTCTCTTTTGTGTTATCTTCTAAAAGAACTGCGAATTGATATTTGCCTTCAATAGGAGTTATGATTATAGAAATTTCAAAAAAATTTTTATTTACAGAAATCTTTTCTGGAAATAAAAGTTCAAAACCCTCTGACCCTAAAAATACCACACATAAAGGATTTTCTTTAAAGAAGTCAGAAAAGAAAGTTATAGCAGAATTGTTTATAGAATTATATTCAATTCGACTCGGATAGGGTAGTTCTATTTCTTGACTTTTGATTCCCTTGAAAGCGAAAAATTGTAAAAAAAAAATAAAAAAGCGAAGCAAAAAGGGAAACTTTTTCTTAAAAAAAGATCAAACAAATTGTATATATAGAATGTATGTGGGGATTTCTTTTTCCTTCTTATTGTGTTTATTGTGGAGCAGAGACTAAAAATATGGTTTGTAGAAAATGTTGGCGCCAATTCCAAAAATTTAAAATCCTTCATAAAACAGAAAATCGTTGTTCTGTTTGTTTCCATAAATTGAATTCCATAAATCATCAATGTGATTTTTGTCAAAGCCGTTTTTTATTTTTTAATAAAGTTTATGCTTTATATGAATACAATTCTTTTACGAAAAAAATCTTGCTGGAGTGGAAATACCAAAACCAAAGAGAAATCTATAAGCTATTTTTAAAGGATATTCTAAAGACTGTTTCTAAAGAAACTCCAGATAGGATAGGGATTATTGGTTCTAGTAAAATCTCTAAGAATTTTAGGAATTACAATATTCTCGAAGACATTGCAAAAGAAGTTTCTTATAGTTTAAAGATACCTTTTGGACATGATATCATAAAAACAAAAAAAACAAAACAAAGCCAAAATAAACAAATCAATCGATTTTTTGATGTGCTATTCTCTTTTGAGTTGACACAAAAAATTAGTAATATTAATAAATATTTAATTATAGAAGATACAATCACTACTGGTGCAACTATTAACGAAGTAAGTAGACTTTTAAAAAAACAAAATGTAAGAGAAGTAATGATTATTAGCATATTTATGGAAGAAATTAAAGAGGGTAGCCTATGGAGTCCTTTACCAAAAGCAAACAAGATGATGTCATTATAGTAAAAATTAAAGGAGGGATCCAACATTCGGATACACCTAATTTCGAAAAAGAATTAGAAAGTATTATTTTAGAGCAAAATTTATACAAAATTATTGTAGATTTGACCAATGTGAATCATATTTCCTCTTCTGCATTAGGAGTATTAATAGCTATGGAAAGAAAACTCAAAAGAAAAAATGGAGATATACGATTGGTTATAACGGAACCCGAAATTTTAAAAGTTATGCAGATTACCCTTCTGGATAGAGTATTTCAAATTTATAACAATTCTCAGGATGCCATACATTCTTTTAAAAATTTAAAACAATGAATATCCTACAAATAAGAAAAACGGGATTGTTGTTTGCTACGAATAATCCTAACAAAATTTTAGAATTGGAAAGATACTTAGAACCTTATTCAATCCCAGTATATTCTTTAAAAGACTTAAAGATAGATTTAAAAATAGAAGAAACGGGAAAAACCTTCCAAGAAAATGCAGCTTTAAAAGCTTTGTGTTACTATCGATTAGCCAATATACCTACTTTGGCTGATGATTCGGGTTTGGAAGTAGATATCTTAAATAAAGAACCTGGAGTTTTGAGTGCAAGGTATGGAAATGTAAATTTTACGGATCAAGAAAGGAATGAATATCTTCTAAAGAAAATGTTAAATGTAGCTCCTTATTTGCGAACTGCAAGATTTATTTGTGTCTTTGCCTTTATAGAAGACGAAAATCAATCGATTCGTTTTTACGAAGGCAAAGTAGAAGGAAAAATTTTATTTTCTCCAAGAGGGACAAATGGCTTTGGATATGATCCTATATTCGAAGAAATACGAACCAAAAAAAGTTTTGCAGAACTTACTATAGAAGAAAAAAACGAAATTAGCCATAGAGGACAAGCCCTAAAGGAATTTGTTAAAGATTTAATAAAAAACTCCTAAAACTTTTTAGATTATTATAGTAAGGAATTTCTGCATTGATTAGTCCCCCTTACCGAAATAGCTTATAATTTTTTCCACTTCTAAATTTTGTATAGAATCCAAATTTCTTATACTTGCACTCATCTCTCGAAAGGGATTGAATTCAGAATAGAATTTTGCCAAGTTTAGAAATAACATGCGTTCTTGATTCCGTTTGCTTATGGGGTCTGTGGAATTGTTAGAATAGATCTTTTTTAGGAATTCTAAATTGTAAGTGTCTTTTTGTATAATAAAATTAGATTCTTTTAATAACAAATAAAAGCCAATTATGTAAAATAAAGTTTCTACGATGTACTGCTTGTTTAGAAGTAAGAGTTCTTCAGATTTTTCGAAAACTTCCCATTCTTTTTTAAAATCATTCCATTTTTGGTAAAAAATTTTATAGATCTCCTCTTGGTGATCTTTTAAAAGGTTCAATTCTTCTTCTAACCGTTTTTGGATTTTAGGTTTTTTTAATGCTTTTATAGTATGATCCTGTATTACCGGGTGAGCCCCTTCCCATGTTTCGTTAATAATAGAATCATTGAGCAATCTAGGTAGACAACTAAAATCATTTAAAATCCCATTACCTCCATGAAATAATATGGCTTGTTTGATATTCATTGTGGCAGAAATGGTTGAAATATATTTCAAAAGAGGTGTGAATAAATCTGATAAAATATCGTTTTTTTCTATTAAAAAAAAGTTATAAAAGTTTGCTAAGGTGATAGTTGCATGTCTTAAAATCATTTTTAAAAATTCAAGCTTAGATTGAGGAAAGTCTAAAATTTTTCTTCCGTATGCATTGCGAGTTGTACAATATAGATAAGTCTCTCTAATAGCTCTACTACTCATACTGCATGCAGAAATTCCTACGTGGATTCGCGAAATATTAATAACATATTTGATTAAATTAACAAGTCCGTGGCTTGGCTTTCCTAAGCTTTCTGCATAAGTTCCTTCGTAGATGGATTCTACTGTTAGTTTTCCTTTAGAACCAATAATTTCCTTTTTTCTTAGCAATTGATATTGATTTCTTGTTCCGTCAGGTAAGTACTTAGGAACCAAAAAAAGACCAATTGTATTTGTATTTTCGATTTTTGCAGTAGTTACCCATAAATCGCCAGGATTGGAACAAAACCATTTTTCTCCGTTTAGTATCCATTTTGCAGGTTCTACACCATTTCCTTCTTCTATTTTTCTTGCAATTGTACGATTGGCTCCTACATTGGATCCACCCACTCGTTCTGTTACAAATTGGCCACACATAAAATGGCTTTTGGATTCTGGATGGGCTATTAAAGGCAGGTAGCGTTCTTTTTGGCTTTGGGTTCCTAGTTCTTTAATTACACGAATCATACCATCTGTCATTGCTAAGGGACAGTTAACACCAGCTTCGCCATTTTTATTCGAAATATAGGCTAATGCCATTCGATGAAACATAGTAAACGGATACTTCCAATTAGGGAAAAAGTCCAAATTTACAATTCCTGCTTCGTAACAGATTCTACGGATTTCTTTTTGTTCTAAAGAATATTCAATTTCGTCTATGCGATTTCCACTTTTATCATAATTTACCAATTTACCCAGATTTTCTTCTTTATGGGCAATCTCTGCAAGCTCATTTAAAATACCACCTGCAATCGAACCAAATTCTTCTAAATGTTTCCACATGGACAAGGAGTGATTTTCTGAATAGTTATTCAAAATAATTTCCTTTATAAAAATTCTCTTTAATAAATTATCAGACAAAAAAAAATTTTCGTTTTTAACTCCTTTATAATTGGATAAATCGTAGGGTTCTAAACCTGGATTTTTTTTCTCTATTGTAAAAATTGATTTCATGGTTGTTTTATTAAAAAAATTGGTTCTCTTTGTCAAATAGTTTCTATATTTGGATAATATGGTAACTGTTTCTTTAAAAGAGTTGACATCAAATATTATAAAGGCTTCTCGAGAAATGAATTACCAAGGAAAATTTTTTTTACATCCATTTACTTATAAAAGGTTTCCTACAAGGAAAGTTAAAATCGGAAATCTCTATATTGGTGGAGATGAACCAATTCGAATCCAATCAATGACTACTACTCCTACTTTGGAAATTCAATCTACATTTTTGCAAGCTAAACAACTTTTTGATGTAGGATGTGAAATTGTTAGAATTACTACGCGAAATCCTAAAGAAGCAAGAGCAATTCAAGAAATCAAGTCTCTACTTTTGCAAGAAGGCTATAAAGGGCCTATTGTTGCTGATGTGCACTTTTCCCCTGAAGTTGCTTATATTGTTGCTGATTATGCTGATAAAGTTAGAATCAATCCGGGTAATTTTGGAGATTCAAAAAAGTTCGAAAAAAAAGAATATACAGATTTGGAATATGAGCAAGAATTAGGGAGGATCCATGATCTATTTAAGCCTTTAGTTTTAAAATTAAAAGAAAAAGGGAAATCCTTACGAATTGGTGCGAATCACGGATCTTTATCGGATAGAATTTTAAATCGATTTGGTGATACTCCCCAAGGTATGGTGGAATCTGTTATGGAATATATGAAAATTGCAGAGTACTATGATTTTAAAGACATAGTGATTTCTTTAAAAGCTTCGAATCCTTATGTTATGATATTGGCTTATAAGATGTTAATCGAAAGATTTCTTAAAGAGAATAAAAATTACCCCATACACTTAGGAGTTACAGAAGCAGGAGATGGAAAGGATGGTAGATTTAAATCTGCTTCTGGAATTGGACTGCTTTTATTAGAAGGTATAGGAGATACTATTCGAGTTTCTTTAACAGAAGATCCTACAGAAGAAATACCAGCTGCTAAGGAAATTCTGAATTTTGTTGAAAAAATCAGGCACGAAAGTGAATCTCTTTATTCAATTTTAGAAAAGTATTCTTTAGATGTAAATTATCCCTATGAGATAAAAAGGAATCGTTCGGAAATCAAGACAAATTTTATTGGTGGGAAAAATCCTGTAAAATGGATCATTTCTTTTGAGACTAAATCTTTTGAAGATAAAGATTTTGTGGATACCCTACTTAAGAATTTACCTGATTTTTTTCTTATTCAAGAAAATCAAATAAAAGATTTTAATTTTGTTTTAGAAGCTTATCCTGAGCTAAAAAAAATCAAACCTATTTTAAAAACTAATCTTAGGGATTTTTTAAAGAATCATAATTTATACGAGTCCTATTTTTGTTTGTGGGTAGATGTCTCTTTACAAGAAGAAATTCCTTTTGGAGAATTTCAAAAATTTGATTTTGTGGTATTCAATTTTATTTTCGAAGACATAAGTGAATTTCTTTTAAAGAAATTTAAAGATGTTTTAAAAACTGTTCAAACTTGCGAAAATCTCCTTTTTAGCTTTGAATTTCATAAAAAAAATTTAGATATAATCAAATTTTATAGAAGCCTAAATTATGAATTAAAAACGATGCCTCCTTTTGTTTTGCAAATCATATTAGAATCCCCTTCTCTTGATTTACTAAAATCTGCCATTTTGGGGGCTGGTAGCATATATTCAAATCTTGGAGATGTTTTATTTGTAAAATCAGAATCTGCAAAAAAAAGTTTTCTTTTAGGAAGCGATATTTTGCAGAATACTCGGCTTCGTCTAAGTAGGGCAGATTTTATTAGCTGTCCTTCTTGCGGAAGAACTTTGTTTGATTTGCAAACTACAACACAAAAAATAAAGGAATTAACCAATCATTTAGCGGGAGTCAAAATCGCTATAATGGGATGCATCGTTAATGGCTTAGGAGAAATGGCAGATGCTGATTTTGGATATGTAGGTGCTTCTCCTGGTAAAGTCAATCTCTATCGAGGAAAAGAATTAATCAAAAAGAATGTTGCGGAAGAAGATGCACCTTATGAACTGGTACGAATTATAAAAGATGCGGGCATGTGGAAAGAGAAAGAATAACTTTTACTTTTCTCTTTCTCCAAAAGTCAGTTTATTTAACTCTTCTATAATTTTTTTTAGATCAGATGTCTTTCTAAACAATTCTTCGCTTATACTTGCATTTTCTTCGGAAATGGATGCTATATTTTGAACTTGAGCATTGACTTGAGAAATTGCATTTGTAACTTGCATTGCTCCTTTGGTTTCTTCCTTTAAAGATAAATTGACATTCGAAAGAAAAGTATAGATTTGATTTGCAAGTTCCTTAAATAATTCTGCATTTTCTTTTGTAAGCTGAACTTGTTCCCTTCCATTTTGGATAT
>JBKBRY010000023.1:0-41969 GCA_046291925.1 Leptonema sp. (in: bacteria)
ACGATAAGAAGCCTCAAAGGCAACGGTTGTGGTATCTAACATATTCTTAATATGCTATAAAAAAGATTTTCTTTTCCAAAATTAATTCATTGACAAATCCAGGTTGTTGTAGTATTTCGCAATTTCTTTTATTTCTATCTTAATGTTTTCGGAGAGAGGTTTATAATCCTAAAAAAAATTAATTCGCATTTAGAAAATCTCGATACCAATACCCCGAATCTTTGACATATCGATTTTGGGTTGCATAATCTACATAGACAATTCCAAATCTAGGTCTGTATCCTTCTGCCCACTCAAAGTTATCCATAAAAGACCAAATGAAATATCCTTCAACAGGAACACCTTCTTTTTTAGCTTTTAGTACGTGCTCCAAATAGTTTTTAAGAAAATTGATTCTTTCTATATCATGGATTCTAATATCTCCATTTTGTATTTCTAATTTATCTTGAAATGCAACACCATTTTCGGTTACATAAATTTTTTTAACTTTATCATAAGAAGCAAATTTTTTTAATAAATGATAAATTCCTTCGGGGAAAATTTCCCATCCCATTTCTGTAGTTTTTTCACATCTTTTTCTTGCTTCTATAATTTTTCCCCATACCACGGGAATAAAGGGAGACCATTTTACAATTTCTCGAGTGTAATTTTGAATACCTATAAAATCAGCATCAAATTGCAATCTTTTATCATCTCCTTCTTTAAAATACTTTTCTAAAATTTTTAAAGCAGGTATTCTATCAATTGGATATCCTAATCCGAGCATGGGTTCTAAAAATACAAAATTAAGTAAAGTATCAAATCTAACAGCTGCATCTTTATGCAATTTTGCTAAAAAGGAACTGCTCTCTTTAGGTTCAATATAAGCACAAGAGAAAGTGGTCCCCACTTCTGATTTTGGAGAATTTTTTTTTGCTACTTTTCCTCCTTCTCCTTGTGCTAAACAAACATGATGAATGGCAGGATAAAAATTTGAAAATCCTTTTCTGCCAGGTGCATGGATTCCTAAAAAGTATCCTAAAGTCGTAAAAACGAAAGGCTCGTTTAAAATAAACCATCTAGGTACTTTATCTGAATATTCTTTTGTAACAAAATCTACATATTCTACAAATCGCAAAAAAGTTTCTCGATTCGTCCAACCACCTTCTTCTTCTAAAACTTGAGGCAAATCCCAATGATACAAAGTTATATTAGGATTGACCTGATTTTCTAAGCAACAATCTATTAATTTGTGATAATAATCTATCCCTTTTTGATTTTTAGAAGAGAATTTTCCATCAGGAAAAATTCTTGTCCAAGCAATCGAAAATCTATAATTTGGAATCGATAATTCTTTCATTAATTTTAAATCTGCTTTATAACGATGGTAATGATCACAAGCAATGTCTCCATTCTGATTTTTATAAATCCGATTTTTAAAAGGCCATTTTCTTTTCGTATGAGTAAACCGATCCCAAATGGACTCTCCTTTACCATCTTCATTCCATGCACCTTCAATCTGATAAGCTGCAGTAGCTACACCCCATAGAAAATTTTCTCCAAAATCTTTCTTTTTCATATTTAGAAATAAAGCTTTTTTTTTATTTATTTAGTCAAATGATTTTTCAAAAGTCTTGATGATTCAGATTTTTTTGAAACCAATTTTTAATATTTTTTTCATACTTAAAAGTATGAAAATTTACCACTTTTTTTTAATTAAACCATCTTTATACGATGATGAAGGTTATGTAATTCGCTTTTCAAAAGGGGTATTACCTTCCAATACTTTAATTGTTTTAAATGGACTATTCAAATACCATTTGAAAAACTTACAAAAAGAATATTTATACGAGTATAAAATTACTTTATTAGACGAAATCGTTGATAAAATCAACATTTCTAAAATCTACAAGCAAGTAAAGATAAATAAAGAAATTGGTGTTGTCATGTTATCTGGGGTACAATCCAATCAAATTACAAGAGCTACAGATTTAGCATTGGAATTTAAAAAATTAGGATTTTTTGTATTTGTAGGAGGTTTTCATGTAAGTGGAATCTTATCTATTTTTAAAAAACCCGACTTTAGCTTAGAAATATTACTAAAAAACCACATCTCTATAGTTGCAGGGGAAGTAGAAAACTCATTACCAATCCTCTTAAAAGATATTTTCCAATCCACAGTTCAAAATGTTTATAATTTTTTAGACGAAAAACCAAATCTTGATACCCCCATCTTGCCAGAAATTCCAAAAAATTATTTAAAAAAATTTGCTGTATCCAATTTTTCTACACTTGATTTAGGAAGAGGTTGCCCTTATCAATGTAGCTTTTGTACAATCATTAATGTACATGGGAATTTAATGAGGTTTAGAGATCCACAAGTGATAAAAAATTATATTCTGGAGAACTATTTTAAAAATCAAGTGGATTACTATTTTTTTACAGATGATAATTTCGCAAGAAATAAGAACTGGAGGGAAATACTCAATGTACTAATTCAAATTCGAAAAACTTATAAGATTCCTCTAAGGTTTATGATACAAGTAGATACTCTAGCCTATAAGATTCCTGATTTCATCTCCTTATTAAAAGAAGCAGGTTGTACGCAAGTTTTTGTAGGTATGGAATCTCTAAATTCTGAAAATTTAAAATTAGTGGGAAAAAGACAAAATAAAGTAGAAGATTTTAAAAATATGATAGAAACTTGGAATTCCGTAGGAATTAATGTACATACTGGTTATATTATTGGCTTCCCTTACGACACACCTGATTCAGTCAAAAAAGATGTAGAATATTTAAATCAAATTGGAGTCCAACAAGCATCTTTTTTTATTTTAACACCTTTACCTGGTTCTATTGATCACAAAAAAATGTTAGAAGAAAATCAGATACATAATTTTGATTTTAATTTTTATGATTCTTTCCACTTAGTTTGGAATCATAAAAATTTTTCTCCCAAAAAAATGGAAGAAACTTTTTTCTTAATTTGGCAGCAATTTTATTCTTTTAAAAATATCATAAAAAGAATTTATAAATTATCAAATCTATCTTTTTCTATGGCAGAGAATATGTTAGGAAATTATTTATGGTATAAGTATTCCATTATAGTCCATAAACTACACCCAATGGTTTGCGGTTTTCATAGAAAAAAAAGTTTTAGCGAAAGAAGACCCTTTTTAAAAAAGAATTTGATTTCCTTTATAAAATTTATATTAAAAAGAACTTTTGAAATTCATTTAGAAATGCTCAAAACATTTAGAATTGGTCTTGAATTTTTTTTTCTGTGGTCAATATTTTATATCTTAAAAATATTAAAGAAACATAGAAAAAAATTCTTTATGGAAAATAAAAGTGCCAAAATATATACTCCCGAATCCATAACAAAAGTAGAGATTTTAGATTAGTCAGTATTTTTTTTGATTTGAATTACTACTTCTTGGTTTTCTATTTTCAATTTTTCTTTATATAACAAATCATGATCGATATCTTCTTTCAATTGCGATAAAGTTTCTTTTTGTAAATAATCTTTAAAAGTTAAAACAGCTTCTTGAAGCTCTTTAAATTTTGTTTCGATTTTTAGAAAAATTCTATCGTTAATATTGAGTTTTGCTTTTTTCCTTGCTTCTTGGATATTACGAACCAAATCTCGAATTAAACCTTCTTTGTAAAGTTCGGGTGTAATATTTGTATCAATAGCAACAACAAAACCTTTATATTCTGCACCTTGAGTACCTTCTTTAGATATTCCATCAATAAGGAAATCTTCTTTTTCAAATTCGTAAAGCTCCCCCTCTATGGGTATTTGGATTTTTTGGTTTTTATTTAACTCACCTGCAATTTTGTTATGATCAGAATTATGCAAAAACTCCTGAATGTATTTTACCTTCGATCCCAATCGTTTTCCTAATACAGGAAGATTTGGCCTAACTTGATAATAAAAAAGACCGCTTGCATCATCAATGAATTCTATTTCCTTAACATTCAACTCTTCTAATAATATGGATTTACCTTTTTCGATAAATTCCCTTTTTTCTTGTGGAGCATAAATTAGAATCTTACTTAAGGGTTGGCGGATCTTAATTTTTGCTTTCTGTCTTGCAGATCTTCCCAAAAAAGCTATAGTTTGCAATAGGGAACCTTCTTCTAAGATTTTTTTATCATAAAATTCAAAATTTGGCTTTGGCCAGCTCATTAAATGGATACTTTCGGGTAGTTCTTTTTTTATTCCTAATACCTCTCTTAATTCTAAAAAGATATACTCCGACAAAAAAGGAATCAATGGAGACATTAATTGCATAACTTTTAAAATACATTCCACCAAAGTAAAGTAAGCAGAAAATTTATCGTTGTCTAATTCCCCTTTCCAAAATCTTCTTCTGTTTCTGCGAATATACCAATTGGATAAAGAGTCTATAAATTCCTCAATAAGTTTACCGGGTTTCATTGTTTCGTATTGATCCAAATACTCAGTTACCTGTTGAATCAATTCTTGTAGATATGAAAGAATCCATTGATCAATTTCTTGCAATTCAGAAAATTTTAAACTATTAGAAAACTCCAAGATTTTTTTATAGCTGATTTGATCTACTTGCGAATAAATCTTTAAAAACTCCAAAATATTGAAAACCATTTTAAAAAAACCAGTTACAACAACCAAAGGATCCCCCGATTGCCCTGGCTTTCCAATTCTTCTAGAGTTCCCAGGTGGTGCACCCGTTAAAAAATACCATCGAATCGCATCAGCACCATAGGTGTTAAAAACTTCCCAAGGGTCTACAGTATTTCCCTTACTTTTGGACATCTTCTCTCCCTTAATATCTAATACATGACCTAAACAAACTACATTTTTATAAGAAGTTTGATCAGAAACCAACGTAGAAATTGCCAACAGAGTATAAAACCATCCCCGAGTTTGATCTACTGCCTCACTGATAAAATCAGCAGGGAAAAATTTTTCAAATTTTTTTTTATTTCGATAGGGCCACCCCCATTGAGCATAAGGCATAGCTCCAGAATCAAACCAACAATCGATCACTTCTGGTACTCTTCGAAATATTTTTTTTGTTTTTGGATCAACCCAAGTGATTTCGTCGATATAGGGTCTATGCAAATCTAGGTGGTCTAGTTTTCTTTTCACTTTTTTTTCTAACTCTTTCTTAGAAGCAATGAATTCTATATTTCCATCTTCGTCCATCCAAATGGGTAAAGGAGTTCCCCAGTATCTTTCGCGAGATAAAGCCCAATCTTTGTTATTTTCTAACCAATTACCAAATCTTCCATCTTTTATATAGGAAGGTACCCAGTTGATAGTTTGATTATTTTTTATAAGTTGGTCTTTGATTGCTGTGGTTTTTATATACCAAGCCTCCTTAGCAAAATACATCAACGGAGCACCTGATCTCCAACCAAAGGGATAGTCATGTTTATAATTTTCCAGTTTAAAAACAATGTTTCTTGCTTTTAAATCTCTTATAATTTCTTTATCTGCTTCTTTAAAAAATTTTCCTTTATAGGGACCATTAGAAAATTTTCCATCCAACTGAACACCATAGATTATGGGCAAATTATATTTTTTTCCTATTTCCAAATCGTCAGCTCCATAAGCAGGTGCAATATGTACAATTCCTGTTCCCACATCCATTGTAACAAAATCACCACAAACAACATAAAATGCTTGTTCATTTTCTGGTAATTCTATAAAATCAAAAATTCTTTCATAGCGAACTCCCTGTAAGTCTTTTCCTTTATATTTTTGAAGTATTTTATACTCCCCTGTTAAATGTTTAAAATTTTCTGATAAAAGCTTCGTTGCTAAAATATAATTTTCGGATTCAGAAACTTGAACAAGAACGTATTCCTCTTCGGGGTGTACGGCTAATGCAACATTTGCTGGTAAAGTCCAAGGCGTTGTTGTCCATACAAGAAAAAAAGTATTAGTAAAAGTAGAATCAATAATTCTAAATTTAACTGTTAAAGAAGGATCGATAACTTCTTTATAACCTAAAGCCACTTCTGCATCACTTACTGTTGTCCCCATTATGGGATCAAAAGGAACTACTTTATAGCCTTTATATAATAAACCTTTTTTATAAATTAATTTTAATAAATACCAAACAGATTCAATATATTCGTTATCCATTGTATAATAAGGATTCTTAAGATCTACCCAAAAACCCAATCGTTCACTAAATTCATTCCATGCATCCACATATTTTAAGACAGATTCTCTACATAACTGATTGAATTTTTCTAATCCATATTTTTCTTCTATTTCTGACTTTGTTTGAATATTTAATTCTTTCTCCACCTCTCTTTCTACAGGCAATCCGTGGCAATCCCATCCAGCTTTTCTTGGAACATAATAACCTTTTAAACCATAGTACCGAATGTATATATCTTTATAAACTCTACTTAAGACATGATGAATTCCTGGTTTTCCATTTGCTGTAGGCGGACCCTCGTAAAATACAAAACATTGATTTTCATGAGTTCTTTTTATATGCTTTTCAAAGATTTTATTTTTTTTCCAAAATTTAAGAATCATTTCTTCCAACTCAACGAATTCAGATTTAGATGAATTTCCTTCCCTAACTTCCATAATGACATTTTTTATTTTTTATTTTTTCAATCAATAGAATTCTTTAAACAATGAACTTATATATATTTATTTTTTGGTAAGAAATGCAAAAATAAAATTTTTTTATTATCTTACAGAAAAAACTTTTATTTTGTTAAAACTTAGCTTATTATGATTTTATGATTTGACAATACATTGTCCAATCAATTCTTATACTTCATTATTTAGAAAAAAAGGAGAAAAAATGGATCAAGAAACATTAGCATTGCATGCAGGACAAATTCCTGATCCTACAACAAAAGCAAGGGCTGTACCCATTTATCAGACTACTTCATATGTGTTTGATAGTACGGAGCATGCTGCAAATCTTTTTGCTTTAAAAGAATTTGGCAATATCTACACAAGGATTATGAATCCAACTACAGACGTTTTAGAAAAAAGAATAGCAGCATTGGAAGGAGGCGTTGCTGCTCTTGCTACCTCTTCTGGGCAAGCTGCTATAACCATTTCTATTTTAAATATTACCACATCTGGTGACGAAATAGTATCTTCTAGTAGTTTATATGGTGGGACTTACAATTTATTTCATTATACTTTACCCCAAATGGGAATCAAGGTGCATTTTGTAGATCCAGATAACCCAGAAAATTTTAGGAAAGCAATTACACCAAAAACAAAATTGATTTTTGCAGAAATTATGGGAAATCCTGGTTTGGATATCTTTGACTTGGAAGCAGTGAGTAAAATTGCCCATGAAAATCAAATCCCTTTAATCATAGATAATACAGTAGCTACTCCTTATTTGTGTAAACCTTTTGATTTTGGAGCAGATATCGTCATCCATTCTACCACAAAATTTATCGGTGGTCATGGCACCTCAATAGGTGGCATCATAGTTGATTCAGGGAAATTCCCTTGGAATCAGGGAAAACACCCCTTAATGACTGAACCAGACCCATCCTATCATGGTTTACGCTACTGGGATACCTTTGGCAAATTTGAACCTTTTGGTGGTATAAATATCGCTTATATCATCAAAGCAAGAGTTCAATGGTTACGAGACATCGGTGCAAGTATGAGTCCCTTTAATGCTTGGATGTTTTTACAAGGTTTAGAGACCCTACACCTAAGGATGGAAAGGCATAGCCAAAATGCTTTAAAAATAGCTGAATTTTTAAACTCCCATCCTAAGGTTACTAAAGTTATTTATCCAGGCTTAAAAACCCATCCAACTTATTCCTTAGCCAAAAAATATTTCCATAGAAATTTATACGGTGCCTTAGTTGGTTTTGAATTAAAAGGGGGTATAGATGCTGGCAAAAGCTTTATTAATAATCTTAAATTGATTTCCCATTTAGCAAATATAGGAGATGCTAAAAGCTTAGCGATACATCCAGCCTCTACAACACATTCCCAACTTACTTTAGAGGAGCAATTAAGTGCAAAAGTAACTCCCTCATTTATAAGGCTATCTGTAGGGATCGAATCTTATGAAGATATTGAAAAAGATCTTAAGCAAGCTTTAGATAAATCATAGCACCTATGGCAAAAAAATTTTTTTCAGATTTGGGATTCGTTTCTACAAAAACTGTAAGACTCCCAGGTTTTCAAACCACTTTTGGATACACTTTTCCTTATATAGATATCAATTATTTAGAATTAGGTAAGCTAAACGAAAAAAAAGATAACGTGATTTTGGTTACCCATGCTCTTTCTGGCAATGCTTTGGTAGCAGGGCAAGATAAAGAAACGGGAGCCATTGGCTGGTGGGATGACTATGTAGGACCAGGGAAAGCTATTGATACAAATCAATTTTATGTCATCTGCTCTAATGTGATAGGAGGTTGTAATGGCTCTACAGGTCCAACCTCAATCAATCCTATGACCAACAAACCATACAATATGCAATTCCCCCCAATAACAATACAGGACATGGTAAAAGCACAAACTATACTTTTGGATTATCTTGAAATACCAAAGCTTTTTGCAGTAATCGGAGGTTCCATGGGCGGTATGCAATCTTTGGTATGGTCTCTCCTATATCCCGAAAAAGTTCATCTATGTATTCCCATCGCTACCTGCATGGCACATTCTGCCATACAAATTGCTTTTAACGAAGTAGGAAGACAAGCTATCATCACCGATCCTAATTGGAATCAGGGTGACTATACTCCCGAAAAGCGACCTGAACATGGTTTGGCTGTTGCAAGAATGATTGGTCATATAACTTATTTGAGTGCAGAAATTATGGAAAAAAAATTTGGTCGCAAATTACAAAGGAATCCAGAACCATCGGATATTTTTCCTATTTTTTTTTCTGTTGAAAGTTATTTGCAATACCAAGGGGAAAGTTTCGTAAAAAGATTCGATCCTAACTCTTACCTCTACATTACAAAAGCTTTAGACATGTTTGATTGGTTCCAGAATATCCAAAATATAGAGGAAGCTGTAAAAAAAATTCAAAGTAAGTTTTTGGTTATAAGTTTCGATTCTGATTGGTTGTATCCTCCTGAACAATCAAAACAAATTGTCAAAATCTTAAAAAGAGCTAACAAATCTGTAACCTACATGAATCTATCGACCTCTTATGGGCATGATTCTTTTTTAATTCCAAATCCCGAACTTTCCAAAGTATTACACTCTTTCCTAAAAGTTGAATACAACCTATTCAATGAGGAAAAAATTTCTAATACCTATGCTTTATAAAGAAGTTTATGAAAAAGCAATCAGTTGGATTCCCAATGGTTCAAGAGTATTGGATTTAGGTACTGGAGATGGTTCCTTTTTAAAAGAACTAATTCTTAAAAAAAAAGTTATTGGAGAGGGTGTTGAAATCAATCCCAATTTAGTATCCTTATGCATTCAAAAAGGATTGGTAGTACACCAAGGAGATATAATGGACGGTTTAGATCAGTATGACAACTTCTCTTTCGACTATATATTTTTATTAGGTACATTCCAAGAATTGTCAAACCCTAATAGAATCATAGAAGAAATTTTTCGAGTTGGAAAAAATTTAATTATAGCATACAATAATTTTGCCCATTGGCAGATCCGATTCCAGATCATGTTCTTAGGGAAAACTCCTATCACAAGTTCAATGCCTTACCCTTGGTACAATAGCCCTAATGTTCAATACTTTTCTATAAAAGATTTTAGAACCTATTGTAATTCAAAAAATTTAAAAATCATAAAAGAAAGTTTTTTTCATAAATATGGAGAAATTAATTTTATACCAAATTTTTTCGCAGAACAAGCATTGGCTCATGTAGTCAAAAATGTTACTTAAATTTTTCATACAAAGAAATTGCATAACGATCGGTCATACCAGAAATATAATCACAAACTGTCCTTTCTAATTTATATTTAGGTATATTTTTCTGAATATGACTTGGTAAAAACTCTGGATGGCTGACATATAAATAAAAAAGATATTGAATGATTCGTTGTCCTCTATAAGACATTACTCTTACTTCTGGATGATGATATAAATTTTCTTTTAAAAATTTATAAGTTTCATTCATGATCTCTATAAACTCATTCGAATTCTTTAAAGGATTGGAATGCACATCCAACTTATAGACTTCTTCGATAGAGTTTAACTGAAGTTTTTCTAAATTTTTTTTTGAATTTTCTATAAAATCAGTAACAAACAAATTTAAAGAATATCGTAAAATCATTTTTATTTTATGAGATGCTCTTGCATTTTTAAATTGGTGTTTCCATTGTTTTTCTAATGTATTTTTTATTTTATTCCAGTACTCTAAATCAAAGAGAGCATCTAAATCTAAATAATTGGAATCCATGCCATCTTCTATATCGTGATGTATATAAGCGATTCGATCACACTGATCTACCAAAACACTTTCTAAACAAGGAAATTGGTTTTTTTTTTCATTAAATAGTTCGTGTAAATGGACATCATCTTCATAGACTTGGTTGTGCTTAATTAAAGCCTTTAAAGTTGCTCTAGTTAGATTTAAACCAGTAAAATTAGGATACCTTTCTTCCAATAAGGTTACGATTCTTAGAATTTGTTTATTATGCTCAAAACCTCCAGAACCATTCATTAATTGATCTAGGATCTCTTGTCCTGCATGTCCAAAAGGACTATGACCGATATCATGTGCTAAAGCAATAGCTTCTGATAAATCTTTATTTAATTTTAATACATTTGCTATAGAGCGTGATAACTGACTTACCTCTAAACTATGTGTTAAGCGAGTTCGGTAACTATCTCCTTTTGTATTCACAAACACTTGGGTTTTATATCCTAATCTTCGAAATGCTTTAGAATGAATGATTCTATCTCTATCTCGTTGAATATTCGTACGGTAGGAATCTTCCACTTCTGGAAAAAATCTTCCTCCACTTAAAGAATGCTTTAAGGCATAAGGAGCTAAGAATTGATCTTCATACTTCTCTATAGGAAGCGCCATGAACGCTTAATTAAATTTTTAGGTTTTGCTATCAATTCTTATTTACAGAATAAGAATTTTTTTAAAATGATAATTATGCTATGGTATCTAAAGATTTTATCAATTCTATCCATTCTCCCAATTCTTTTTGGATGCATTTTTATTTCGCCCAAAAAACCAATCTATCAGTGGGGTGCTGTAGAAATTTATGAACACATTCCAGAAAGATGCAAACATACAAAAGGACTTAAACAAAAAAAGGTTATTTTAGCAAAAACAGAAAAAGAACTTATAGAACATTATGGAATTACTTTTTTAATTTATTTTAATGATGGAGTAAGTCCTATTTTATATGGAACCTTATACCATTTTGATCCCGAAAACAATCTGTACTGTTTGGCTCTACCTAACGGAAAAATTGCTCTTTTTAGAGATAAACAAATAGACTTTTACAGAAACAACATAATTCAAGAAATTTGCTATCCTATTAAGCCGTGCGAAATTTATGATGAAAAAAACTTTATACTGAATAGGATACGATAAAAATCGTATCCTATAAATACAGATTTAATCCTTTTCTTCTTCTAATCTCTTTTTTTCTTGTTTAAATAATGCAAAAATTTTTCTTTTTTTTGCATCCATAAATTTTGCTCCCCCTATCTGCCCTGCTTGTTCAAAATACTTCTGTGATTGTTCCATATCTCCCATATACCATTTCGCAATAGCTAAATTCCAAAATGCAGAAGCAGATGTTCCCCCTGATTCGTCTAAAGCAGATTGCCAAGAATTTATAGCTTGCTCTACATCTCCGGCTTCTACCCATTGTACTCCATCTTTTAATAAACTATTAATTGTTTTTTTATCACCAGCTTGAATAGTTTCATCGTCTTCTTCTAATGGTAGAGGTACCGTAACAACTCGAGGGGAAAGTTTATCTGCAATTTTTTTTGTAGAAGATTCTAAAGCTTTACTAAAAGCCATAAGTTCTGAGGGACATTCTGTATTTCCAACTTGATTCTCTAATCGGAAGGGTTCTTGAACAGAATAACTTATAGATTTCCCTGTTTCTATATTGACCAAAGTTCCTTCCACAAAAACAGTTAAATACAATACACCTGTAGGACGAGTAATGTCTTTTGAATCTGTTTCCGTATCCTTTCCCGTCGCAGCCATTGCCAGTTGCAAAGCTGCACTTGTAGCAGCAATCAAATCTATTAACATTTCGATTTTACATTCTACTCTGGGTACCGCTGTCATATTTACAAAAAATAAATGATCAACTGCAAATTCTTGCCCTAAAGATAATTGAGTTCGTGTTAAACCTGTTTGTGTTCTTGCCAATTCTTCGTATCTTTGGTTTCTACTATCAATATCAATTACGGAATAGTATCCATATTCTTCTAAAGTAGTCTTCATTGCTGCCCTAATGGTCTCTTTCCATTCAGAAGCCAGACCTCTTTTATCGAGACCTCTCTGAACTGCTGGTGGTAATTCCTTAGCAATCACAGCTACTTTTTTTTTGCCTTCCAAGACGCTTCGCAACTTCTTCCCTTGGGTATCTTCGGGAAATTTTGGAAACTTTAAAGGAATCGTTGTAGCACAACTAAAAAAAATTCCATATGCAACTATTGTATAAAATTTATTTTTCATAATTAACTCCTATAAAAATTTACATTTTCATTTGTTAAGGATTATAGTTTTAAGAAGACTTTCAAGCACTTTTTTTTACCTAAAAAAAATTCAATATTTCAACATTTTTTTTTATTTATAATCCTTTATTTTTATTAAAAATTTCAAAAGAAAAAAAATTAGCGATAAAAGAATACTAATTAAAATAGAAGTGGTTAAGGGAAAATAAAATCTAAAATTTTCTTTCTCGATTTTAATGTCTCCAGGTAAATTTCCTAAAAATGTAAAACCAAAATGCTGAAAAATATAAATAACCATTCCCAAAATTAAAAAAAATACTCCTATAGAAATAAAAAATCTGTATAGCTCCATAAATAGGATCATATTCCTGAATTTTTAAAAGTCAATAAAAAAACCTTAAAAATTCTAAATGATTTGACAAGAGATGGAATTGTTTTTGATCAGATTTTTTGAAACTCATTGGGAGTGCCAAATGACATTTTTTACGTTAATTATGCTGCTTTTAGCAATTATTTTGAATGCGTTAGCCAACATTCTTGTTAAAGCTAGTGCTGTATATATCAAAAGTGAAAGCTTGTTCGAACTAATAACAAATTATTATTTGATTGCAGGATTATTAAGCTTTGGATTTGCTTTTATTGCATATCGGTATGTATTATCAAAAGGATTTGCTCTAAGTATTGCGTATCCTATTATGACAACTGCTGGTTTTGCGATTGTGATTCTTGCTTCTAATTGGTTGTTTCAGGAAAAAATCAACACATTACAATGGATAGGAATAGGGTTTTTAATCATCGGTATTTGGTTAATTACTTACAACAATTAAATAAACATTTTTTATTATGTTTCTATCTCTCAAATCTTCCTCCTCGTTAAATTCTGTAAGATTTGTTTTCTGAATTATATAAAAATATATCTTAAAAAACCCATTCGTAGGACTTTCTAAAATATTATATTGAAAATAAAAAAGAATGGAAAAGATCTCTTATCTAACTCATCGAGGGTACTTGAGTTCTATGTTCAAATCGGGCAAAGATCCACTAACTCAAATTTAATTTAATAATAAAATAAAAATACCTCTCTCTATTTTTTTTTAGTTTATAAATAATAAAAAATTCTTCGGGTCAGAAAATCAATACATCTTGAATGATTATATTATTTGTATAAATCCTTATAGAAATAATCTAACAAATGTATACAAACAATATGCTTGTGATTTTATGCAAAATTCTAGGTGCATCAGGAAACTTGGTTATAAAAAGCTTTGCTTTTTAATCACATGCTATATATTTTAAGTTTACTGATATAAGGTTACCCAAACCAATTGCAATCATAAATAACTCCTGATGAATTTTTCTCTTAAAGCAAAAATAAATTCCTTTAAAAGCCTTAACAAAAAGCTCAAATTTCAGGAGAAGTATAGGAATTCTGCTTTTTTTAAATATGTTAAAGATTTTGTCTTTTTAATCATAATATAAAAAATATTTTTTTATATTATTTTTCCATAAGTTTTGCTGCTTATAGAGGTACTGATAGAGATCATCAAAAGAGATTTTATTTTTATTTAAATAATCAAAAAGGAATTCATCTCCTAATAAGTATTCGATAGCCAAAAATTCGCTTTTAAATTCATAAACTCCTCTATACCAATCCAATTCATTAGAAAGTTGTTTGATATTTTTTAATATGAATAATGTTGTTAGTAAAGAATGGTATTTTCTTTCGTCGATGATATGCATTTGCCAGCCCATACAAATCTGATTTTGATATTTATTACTTGTAGGAATAAACTTTAATTCTCTTAGAATCACCCCCAATTGATCCAGTATAGATAAAGTAGAAATTTTTGTTAGGATTTCCTTAGAAAGATAAGGTGCTCCAAAAATCTCGAAAGGTTTTGTTGTACCTCTTCCTTCGCTTAAATTGGTTCCTTCTAATAAACATTGTCCCGTATATACTTTTGCCGTTTTATAAGAAGGCATATTAGGAGAAGGATAAATTTCAAAAGCATTATAGAGTACAAGATTTGAAGATTTTGTTTCTGATAAAATAAATTCCTTAGGATATTTTTTTTGTATAGCCACTCTTGGACTAAAAGGAACTATCCAGACCTCATTTTTGGAATCATGATTCATATTTCTATCGATAGAATAGCAAATCAACTCTGCAGGAGTCAAACCATGCTTGTGAAGTACCCCTTCTACACCTACAAAAGATTGATACTTTTTTTGCAAAGGGCTACCTTCGAAGATTCTTTTGGAATACTTACGGATTAATGGATTTGGCCTATCTAAAATAATTAAATTACAATCTAAATTTTCTTTATAAATTACATTCAATAAATAATAAACCGATGTTAAAAAGGTATAATACCTACTTCCTACATCTTGGATATCTATAATGATCCAATCTAAATTTTCTAAATTTTTCTTTTTTGGAAATAGACTAGTAAACTCTTCTCCATATAACGAAATCCAATTCGCAGAATACCATCTTTTATAATTTTCTATATTTTGAATAGAAATTTGGTCTTGTAACTCTGAAAAAAATCCATGCTCCAATAAAAAAATGGTATTTGGTTCTATTAATTCATAACTATATTTTTTATATTGGAATGAATAAGAGCATTGATTAGTAAATAATCCAATTTTTGCACCTTTTGGTATGATTTGATCTTTGATAGCTATAAACCTATCTAAAGAAGAGAAAAGTTTCATTAATCAGTTTTTTTTAACATTTGACTAATTCCTGATCTTCCAACAAAAGAGATAACAGAAACTCTATCGAGTAAACCATAATATTGTAGAGCTGTCTTGGTAAGAATTGTGGTAATCTTACCAGGTCCAAAATCCAAAACATAATCAATATGGGACTGGGAAGAAAGTAAGGGAGATATAGATTTTTCCCAGTACAAAACTTGATTCATCATAATATCAGCTAAGTAAACAGGAATGTTTTCTTTATATTGTAGATTACTACCATCGGTAAAAGAAATTACTGGAATTTTTAAATCTTTGCCTGTAATTCCCAAACTTTTGCAAGCTTCATCATTAAAAAAATCAATAATTTTTTCTTTCATGGTATCCGAACGATGGAAAGGTATAGAAACAGGAACATAATTCCATTGAATTTTTTTTTCTAAAAACAAAGAATAAAATTCCCTACGAAAAGATACCAAATCCTTAGCATGCCCAGTTACTACAAAAATATTTTTACCGTTAATCAAAGAAATTTTTAAAGGGAATTCATTTACCTCGGGATAACAATTATGAAATTTCTCTATTAAAGTAGAAATTTCTTCGAACTCCATACCAGCTACAACAACCATAGGATATGGATGGTGTCTATCATACGTTAAAGACCATTCCAAAAGTTCTTTATCGACTTGAGGAAAACCATATGCTTTTTGAGCATGATAAGCAGCTATTGTATACCATATAATAAATTTATAAATTATATTTAATAAATCTTTTCCTTTCTTACCCAATGCAAAAATCACAGAAGCTTGCAAACCTCCACTATGTCCCGTAGTAGAATGAACATAGTTCAGAAACTCATCAGGTTCATAACCATATTTGGTAAACAAATAAAGAGTTCCCAATTGGGTAATTTGATTGCCGGGGAAGGTAATTGTACAATTCGATAAATAATTCTCTGCAGGAGTTTCTTTTTTTTCTAACCAAGCTTTTAAAGGAAATCCTTTTGGATAATAGATATCCAATTCAGATTTGATATCTTCTCTGCTTAAACAAAATTGAATCGCATCAAAAGCAACATCAAAAAATTCTTTAAGATCTTTTTGCTCATATAAGATCTGCAATTCTTTTAAAAAAGAATTCCCTTGCCCACCGAATTGGATAAAAAACTTTTTATTTCTACGACCTTCGCTCAAAAAGTAAGGGATCATAACGAGTCAAAAAATAATAAAGAATTCTTAAGTCAATTTATATAAGATTCTAAAAATAAAGTTTGACGATTTCTATATATACATAAAAATTAATTTATAAGTTTTTATGAATAGAATTCATTTATTTAAAGGAGTCCTTAGTGAAAGTTGCAAATACAAAAAATTTCAATTTAATAGAGCAAATTCAAAACGAAATCAAAACACTATACAACCTAAATCCAGGTTTGGAAAAATACCAAACTTCCCATAAAAAAAGAAAAGGGAAACTACAAAAAGTTTTGATTGCGAATCGAGGCGAAATTGCAAAAAGATTTTTTTTATCTTTAAGAGAAGAAGGCATCCCTTCTGTTGCAATCGTAACAGATCCCGATAGAGGTCAATCATGGTACGAAACAACAGACGAAGTACTATTTATAGGAAATGTTTTAAATTATGTGAATATTCCTTGTGTAATTGCAGCTGCTATTGTAAGCAATTCGAATGCGATATATCCAGGGTATGGCTTTCTTTCTGAAAATCCCGACTTTGTGGAGGCTATTAAATTAGCATCTGAATATTTTAAAAAAGAAATCATTTTTATGGGACCGGATTCTTCGGTAATGAAAAAAGTCGGAAACAAATTAGATGCCAGAAATTTAGCAAAAAAATACGGGGTGCCACTTTTTTTAGGTAGCGAACAAATCCACAGTTTGGAGGAAGCCTATAAAGAAGCCGAAAGAATCGGATATCCTGTAATTGTAAAATTAAATGCAGGTGGTGGCGGAAAAGGAATGCAAGCAGTTTTTAAAAAAGAAGATTTAGAGAAAGCAATAGATTCCTGCCAGAGAATTGGAAGAACTTTATATAATGATGATAGTTATTATTTAGAAAAATTTATCGTGAATCCAGTACACATCGAAGTTCAAATTTTTAATGGTTTAGCAGTAGGAATTCGAAAATGTGCGATTCAGCGAAGAAATCAAAAAATCATAGAGGAAACAGGAGACACCTTCTTAACCAATTATACAAGATTATCTTTTTTGGCTGCAGCAGAAAATATGGCGCGAATCTCTGGTTACGAAAACAATTGTGGTGCAGGAACTGTAGAATTTTTATATGATCCCGATTCCGATACTTATGGCTTTTTGGAAATGAATACTCGCTTACAAGTAGAACATCCAGTAACAGATCAAACTTTAGGGATAGATTTAGCAAAATGGCAAATCCTTTTATTCGATGGAAGAGAATACGAAATTCCTTATAACAAAGTACTAGAAAAAAGATTTCTAAATCAGGAACATACAATTGAATGTAGAATTTATGCAGAAGATCCAGAAAATAACTATTCTCCAGCACCGGGAAAAATCGAAGATTTGGATCTGCCTACGTTTAATGGGATTCGATGCGATTTTGGTTTCAAAAGAGGCGATAGAATTTTACCAGACTACGATCCTATGATAGGAAAACTGATTGCATGGGGTTCTACAAGAAAAGAAGCCATACTAAGAATGGAAAGAGCATTGAATGAATTATATATCCGAGGAATTACTACCAATATCAATCAGTTATTAAGAATCATTCGTTCAGAGAAATTCAAACAAGGAGAATACAATAACAGATATTTAGAAGAAAATATAGAATTGAGTTATCCAGAATTTAACGACGATTTGTTTATAAAAACAATCATTTTTGGTACTACTTCTGAAATGATTAGAATCCAAAACGAAAAAATTAATGAATTATTCCAAAACAGGGATTTAGAAGAAATCCTCCATAAAGTAGAACTTTTTTATCTACCTGAAAGTTTTGAAATCGAATTTTACAATAATAGATACGAAGTAAAATTGATCCAAATCCAAATAGAAGAATTCTATATATTTATAAATAACTCTTATTTTGGTAAAATTCAATTCCTTCCTTCTTTGTCCGAGGGAGATGATTACACATTTCGGTATCAAAATAAAATCTATCCTGTTCGCATAGATAAACGGCATACTTTTAGTATCATTCGTTTTAACGATGACAACGGTAAAGTCCATTATTATAAAATACAAATTACAGCAAAAGGAGAAATTGCAAAAAAAGATCCCATTGGATTAATTCGTTCTCCAATCCAAGCAACATTTGTAAAATTTATGGAAAAAATTAAAGTAGGAGAAAAAGTTACCAAAGGTCAACCATTACTAATTCTTTCCGCCATGAAGATGGAATCTACTATACATTCACCTTATGATGGCACATTGGAATATATTATCGAAAATGGCGATCTAAATAAACTAATCTTATCTACTACGGGAGATGGGAAAATTATAGGAAAACCTATTACAGAGGGAGAAATTCTTTTTTATATTAAACCTGAAAATGAAAAAAATCAAAACATCCAAGTATATAGTAGTCTACCTAAAAAGAATAATTTTACAAGCGATTCTGATTTATGTGAATTTCTATTCGATGCCGATTTTGAAGATAAAGTGCTTTCCAACA
The DNA here is from genome assembly GCA_046291925.1 of Leptonema sp. (in: bacteria). Classification (GTDB taxonomy): domain Bacteria; phylum Spirochaetota; class Leptospiria; order Leptospirales; family Leptonemataceae; genus SKYB61. The sequence continues at coordinate 18,995 of JBKBRY010000023.1, forward strand.
TTGACAATTGTTTTGTAACTATGATCAAGTTATTAGAAAGTCTCTATTCGGGTTTTAATATAGAATATAAAAATTTATTTAATTCAATCACCAACATAATAAAACAAATACCTAAACAATATGACTTAACAAAAATCTTTAACGAAAAAATATTTTTAGACCTTATACAAACATTTAGCGAAACCAAAAGGCTCTTTTCTCCTTTGCTTGTAACGAACGCTTCTTATTTTAGAGAGACTTACAGATTATTTTATAATTGGGATAACTTTTCTTACAAACCTCCTTCTACGTACTCCTATCTAATAAGTAACATTTTTAAAAGATACAATACTTTAGATTGGAGGTCTACATCAGAAGAATCAAGAAATTTTGCAAAAAAAGGATTTTATTATATATTAAGATCTTTCCATTCTACGAGGGAATACATAGAACCTATGATTTATATTCTTGAATATATAGGGTATTTTAAAAGACCTTCAAACTCATTAAAAAATACTCTAAGAAAATTTATCAATCAAGAAGAAGCAGAACAAGATCTGACTATAGCAACAAAGATTTCTGAAACTTTAAATAAATTGGGTATCCCTCGATGGAATATTGAGTTAATGTATTGGGTATCTAGAAAATATTTGAATGATTTAAGAAAAATTACAACCGATCCATTGTTTTACCCTAATATAGAAAGGGAAATCATTAAAAAAAATATAGAAAATTCTTTAAAAAATTCAAATTTGCCTTTAATTCCAGAAAATCTAAATTTAAAAATCAAAATTCAGTTAGAAGAAAAATTGGGAATTTTAAGCAAAACTTATCATATCCAAAGGCTTTACTCCCCATTAGAAAAAGAAGGAATTTTAATCTATTTGTTAAATAATGATTCCAAAAAGTTTTATTTTTTATTTGGAATTATAGAAAAAGTGATTCCTATTTATCACAAAGACGGTTATATTATTGGTAGCGAAAATGTAGAAAAAATAAATATAGAAGCAATACGTGTATTAAACTCATACCAATCCATAAATAGATTAAATGGCAACTATATAGATATAATTATTTATGATGAAGATTTATACCTTGATCTCCCATCCAATAATTCTAAGCGTTTTAATTATTCTGTCTTAATGAATATGATGTTTCGATTGATTCCTTTCTTTAATGATCCCGCAATCAAATACAATATAGTTTCAGTAACTTGTAAAACGCCATATAGCAAAGAATTAATTCAAAAACAATTTTATGTAACACAAAAAGATAAAAGAGTAATCCTAAATTTGCTTACAAACGACAATCCAGAATCACCCTATTTTATAAAAGAACCTCATAAAGAAAAAACCTATCATGTTTTTAATTTAGGCAAATGGACAGTAGATTTTTGGGTTCGAGAATGTTTTGATCCTTTCTCTTACAGAGAGATTCAGGTCCCTTTTGTAGATTATGATCCAGATACTCAAAAAGAAAATGTAGTGGGAAGTAAAATTTATGAAGGTACAATAGGAGAAATTCCAGCCATAATGTATTTGAAAGATTCTAGAATCAGTGGTGGAGCTACCGGAGATTTAGAAGGATTAAAGTACTTTGTTGCATGTTGGATAGGTGCTGCAAAAGGATATCCAATTTATATCTTTAATGATGGTGCAGGTGCAAATATAAAACAAGGAATGATTTCTTTAAATCGAGCTGCAGAAGGCTTTTTTATCAATGCTTTAATTGGTGCAGGTTACTCTCCATTAAAGATTTATAACTACATAAAAATTCATAGCGATCCCTATCTACGAAAAATAATTGATACGATTAATGATAAAGAAAATTTAACAATAAAAGAAAGTTTAGAACAAAAATCCTTTATAGTAGCAGTAGGAGTGGGTTCTTCTACTGGTTTAGATGTATATGGTTCTTCGCAAGCAGCCATTCAAATTATGGTAGATGATGAACAATCCTATAGAGTGTTGACAGGATCTGCTGTAATCAAATCGGTAACAGGAGAAGATTTAACAAACTACGAAATTGGCGGAGCTAGAATTATGAGTAGGATCACAGGAACAGTAGATTTAGTCGCAAGAAGTAATATACACCTATTAACTATTATAAGAAGTATACAAGAACTCTTTGCAAAAAGAACTCCCCTATCTAAAATCAAAAGAAGTATCAAAAAATATGATGTAAATCTTCAAATAGACGAAGTACTAAATGCAAATATCATAAAAGCCAATACAGATGAAAACACCTTCCTTCCATTTAAAGAAGAGTATTATGGTTCTGGTGCATTAATTGGAGGCTTCGCCAAATTAGCTGGAAGACCTGTTCTCATCATGGGTCCCAGAAACCGATTTGGACTTAGATCGTACCAATCTTTAATCAGGGCATCGGAATTACTCCTTACCTCTAGAAAATTGAATACTGATCAAATTATTGTTTTAGGAGATGAATGGTTCAGAGAAACCCCAAAAACAGATTCTTTAACTTTAAGAACAAGACAAGAATTTTTAAAGCTAATGACAATCAAATCCAAGACAAGGATCCACATAGCTACATCCGTAAGAGGCTTACAAAAAGTTATGCTACATACTGGTGCAGACGCTATTATTTTTATCAAGAATCAAGATTTTTCAGAGAAAGACCATGAATTTATCAATAATACTTCTACACATATCACAAAAAATTTAGAAGAAGCGTTTGATCTCTCCTTACAGATCATTAAACTTTTATCAGAAAGCCAAAAAAGTGAAACTATCAAAATTCCTAAGGAAAAACCTGAATTGCCAGAAAATCCATCCCAACCTTTTGATGTGATAGAAAAAATCATTCTACGAACCTTTGATGAAAATTCTTTTATAGAATGGTGGAAAAATATGAACGATCCTCAAAAAGGACCAAGTTTGATAACAGGATTTGCAAAACTAAACGGTTATACCGTTGCCGTGATAGCTGATCAACCGAAAATTATGGGAGGGGCACCTGATGCGCCAGGAACTGAAAAGTTTAGAATTTTTACAGAATTGGTAGAAAGAAATCAAATTCCATTAATTATGATTTCCAATGCACCAGGATTTTTACCAGGTACCAAACAAGAAAGATTAAGAATCCAACAAATAGGAGGACGCTCTTTGGATGTAAATGTACTAAGCACTATCCCCGTGATTTCTGTAACCTTAAACCAAAATTATGGAGGAAGACAAATCCATGCCTTTAGTAAATTCTTAAGACCTTGCATCATTAGTTTTTCTCTTAAAAAATCAGTTATGGCTGTTATGGGTGCCGATTCTGCTTTTGATTTATTTTATGGAAAAAAATATTTCGATTTAAAAAAAGAAGGAAAGGATACAGAAGCAGAAAGTTTAAGAAGTAATTATATTGAAGAATTTAATAAAAAATCCAGAGCTGAAAATGACGCTTATAAGACAGGGGTTTTAGATTTTATGATTGATGACATTTCTGAACTAAGAGAGGCACTAATAAAAAGTTATTCTATAGCTAATGAAGCTATTAAAAATTTAATAGAAATTCAATAAAATGGATTTTAAAAGAATTCCTTTTTTCCCTAAACGCTAAAAATGCAATTTTTTTTTAAAAAACTTAAAATTTGACTGATTCCTTTGATTCAAATTCTATAATAAATTTAAGGGATTTTTTTCAAAATTTTTAAATAAAAATTTCTTTACAAATATTACAAAATTTATAATATGGAAAGAATAAAATTTAAAAAATAAGGAGTTTATTATGAAAAAAACTTTATTAATTTTATTGTTATTTATTACGAAAGAAATTTTTTCGCAAGAAATAACAATAAAAATAGATAACCTTCCAAAAAATATCACAGAGTTTGAAGAATTAAGAAATAAGATTGCAAATACTCCCGAAGGTGGAGCTACCATTTTTCTTATTGCTTGCCAGATTTATGTTACAAATAAAGAATTGGGAAAACAAGCAATCACAATTGCTTATGACCTTTCAGAATTATCAAAAGGAAACTGGTACAAAGGTTATGAACCATCAAACTCCCAAAAATATTATATAAACCGATTAGACTCTAGACCATATCTTCCCTTTGCATACATAAAAGGAGCAACTCCAGAAAACGAATATAAAATAGATTTACCCTATGAATTCATATTTGTTAGAAATCAATATAGTGGGGATGAAAGCTCTGGAAGGATCAAAATCTTTATCAAAACTTATGGAGTAATGCCAAGACCCATAAGTTTAATTAGGAACGATAAGGGGATCTGGAAAGTCAAAGAATCCTCCTCAATTTTCGTCGATGTCCAAGCGCCAAAGCAAAATATAAAAGACGATTTATAATATAAATTAAATAATGGCAGACCTATGGAATTCATCCAAAACAAAATAAATAGCTATGGGATGAAGTTTGCCTTTTACTCTAAGATAAAACTTATTAGATAATGCTACCTTTTTGTTAGATAAATTCATTATAAAGTCTTCGCTTACTACGATTTGATTGGGTCTGCCTATTTTCTGTAGTCTGCTTGTAGTATTTACTGCATCTCCAATCAAAGTAAATTCTGATCTAAACCGATTCCCTAAATTCCCATGGATTGCATCTCCACAATGCAAAGCAATTTTTGCTTTAAAAGGCATAAAATCTTTAGATATATGATTTTTAAAATAATGTAAGATCTCTAAAGCAGTTTGTAAAGCCTCATCAGCAGATTCAAAGAAAGCAAAAATATTATCACCCATAAATTTATCAATATCTCCCTGATTATCGTATATGATATCAACCAAATGAGAAAAATAAGAATTTAAAGATTCTATTACAAATTCGGGATCTTTACCTTCGCTAAATTTGGTAAAATCTACTATATCCAAAAACAGAAAATAGTAAAAATGTTTTTCGTTAGGTATCATTAAATTTTTTGTTAAAGAATCTTGAACCTTTAGAAAGGTTTTTCTAGGAGTATATCTGTATATTAAATTTCGTAATGTTAAATTTTCTTCGAGAATCTGAACCAATTTATCGTTAGTTTCACTCACTTTTTTAAATTCGAAATTGATACTATCAAAAAGAATTTTTTTATAAATGATATTGATAAAAATGATAGGAATAAATTGTAAAATGTACGAGCTCCTATTGGATTCGGAAAACTTGTAAAAAAAGATTCCCATAAAATCAGACTGATATAAAAGTGGCACAAATTCGAACCCCTTCGAATTAAGTTGAAAATAGAGTTCGGGAAGGTTTTTTTTGATTAAAAAGTTATCTTTTAAATCCTCTATATCTTCGAGTTGTATTTTTCGAGATAACTCTATCTTAGAAAAATTCTTTATAAGATTTTCAGGTATATCTTTATAGACCAATAACTCTAAAAAACTATTTTCTATATCTAATGTATAAATACCATAGGATATAAAATTGTAAAGAGAATCCAATTTGGAAAGAATCATTTGCAATTTTTGTTTTAAATCTGTAAATTGTATATCTATTTGCAAAGAATCTAAAATCAATTTATAGATTGCTTCTTCTATTTCCGAAGTCTGTAAAATTTCAGTAATATTACTTCCAAAAAAATAATAAGTATGTTGAATTTGGTCATGATAAATTAAAGCGTCATAATAAAACACGAATTCCTTAAAAGAAAATCGTACTAAGTATTCTGAAATACTTTCATTAAATCGAAAAGATGATTGATTCTCTTGAAACTCTTTATGAAGCTCTTTAACAAGACTAAAAAAAGAAAAAAAGTTGTTAAAGTTCGAAATGTTCAGTTTTCTAAGTACATGAGTTTTAAAATGATTATTGACAAATAAAACATTTCCCGATTCGTCATATTGAACTACATCTAAATTATTTAAGAAAAAATTTTTTATCTCTGAAGGAAAACCAACAATCATGTTATTTTTAAGATTGAGCCAGAAAACAAAAACTCTGGCTCATGTATTTTTTTTATCCCTTCTTTACCCAAGAAGTGCACCAACCCTTAGGATGTATAGGTCCTTTTACTAAATTACATGCTCCACAAGGGGAATTTCCTTTCGGCGGTACGTACAATGCACAGTTATCACATGTTTTTCCAGCTTCTGGAGATTTATCTGTATATTTTAGACTTTCTCTATGTTTTTTCTCTTCTGCTGTAAGTTTAGAAACATCACCACATTTTTCGTTTGCAATTAAATTGCCTCCCAAAGCAATACCAATACCCACTACACCTATAGTTGCTATAAAATCTTTTCTTGATATCTTTTTATTTTCAAGCTTCATAAAATCCCTCCTGAAAAAATTTAGAAAATTATATCACCAATAAAATATTAGTCAATCAATTTTTAAAAGATTTGATAAAAAAATCCTAAAATGAGTCTCATAATCAAAAATGATTGATCTTTTCTATACATATACTTGGTATATGTATATGGTTGACAAATTTTTAGAGCTAATTTTAATGGTATTAAAGGAGGCCATATGCAACAAAAAGTAAAAAATTTTTTCTTATGGATTCGAGAAAATTTAAATTTATTAATTTTAATAGCACTTATAGCAGGTGCCATTAAAGGGTATTTTTCCCCGATGGAATTTAGTAGAGTTATTTGTGGTGTTGCAATGTTAACAATGGTATATCCAATTATGATTTATCTTAAAATAGAAGATTCTCTTGCCGAATTCAAAAAATATACTAGAATTTTATTCATTAGTTTTTTTATCAATTTTTTGATTTCTCCTATTATTGCAATTTTGATTGTTAGTTTATTTCTTAAAAAAAATATTTATTTAGCAATAGGCTTATTACTCATTGGAAGTATTCCTACATCAGGTTTAACTTTAAATTGGATTCATCGATTTAAAGGAAACATAAAAATGGGAATTTTATTAGTTTTTTTTAATATACTTTTTGCTACGATTTTAGTACCTTTCTTTTTACCTATCGTTTCGCATTTGATCTTACAATCCGATTTAAAAATCAATAGTTGGATTATTTTGGAAAAAATTATTTTTATAATTATAGTCCCAATTCTCTTAGGTTACTTTACAAGACTCTATTTCCGTAAAATTAATAAAACAGAAATTTTACAAAATAACAAAGATCTTATTTCTGGAATTTCTAATTTAGGAATTCTACTCGTTATGTTTCTAATTATGAGTTTGGAAAATACTAAAAATGTATTACCTACTTTGATGGAATCTATTTTAGCAATTCCTGCAGTTTTTATTTATTATTTTTCTATGTTTTTAGTTTATAAATTTTTAATTAAAAAAAATTTACGAGAAGAAGAGACCATTCCTCTATTTTTGTCTACATTTCTTAGATATCACATTATCAGCTTAGGGATTGCTATTTCTGCTTTTGGGGAAACTACATCGGGTATATTAGTAACAGCTCCCATAATACTAGGCATTTTAATCCAACCCACAGCAATTTCCTTATTTGGTAAGTATATTTTTTCATTAACAGGAGACTCTATTCCTAAAGAAACAAATGAATCCAAAACAAGTCTTACAAAAATTCAAACATAAGCTTGGCTAATGTTAAAAAAATAGTGATTCCTATCACATCTTGAAATGCTGTTTCAAAAGGTCCAGCTGTGATAGCTGGATCAATTCCTAATCTTTTGGATATCATAGGAGTAACCGTACCAATAAAACCTGAAAGATTGATTGAAATAAACATAGAAATGGCAACTACTAGACCAAATTTTATTGTTTTGTGCCAAATGGTTCCGATGATTCCTATCACACTTCCTAGTAAAGTGCCAAGAATCAATGTAACAGTCAGTTGCCTAATGATTGGTTTCCACCATTCCTCTAATTTAGCATGACCAGTGGCTAAAGCCCGAATAATCACTGCAGCGGATTGTAAACCCGTATTCCCAGAAATTGCAGAAATAATTGGCATAAAAGAAGCTAATAAAATAACTTTTTCTAAGATATCATCATAAAAATGTATTACAATGCCTGCCAAGAATTCAACAAATAGGGTAAGTAAAACCCAAGGAGACCTCATTAAGGCAATCTTAAAAGGAGAGCGATTTTCTATTTCCTCTGCTTCCGTACCTATCATTTTTGCAATATCTTCTACATGTTCTTCCTCCATTACATCCACAACATCATCCACAGTAATCCTACCAATCAACTTACCTTTAGAATCTACAACAGGTAAAGAGATTAAATCATATTTCTTAAAAACTTGTGCAATTTCTTCTTGATCCACCTCTGGCGTAACAACAAACTCTGGTTTCTTCATGATTTTACCGATTTTCTTATTTTCGTTATGGAGAAGTAAATCATAAATAGAAATAACACCTAATAGATGTTGTTCTTCATCAACCACAAATATGTTATGAATTTGGTATCCCTCTTTCAATTTTACTTTTAGTTTCTTTAATGCTTTTTTTACTGTATCGGAATGGAAAGCCGATACAAAGTCGGCAGACATTATGCCACCAGCAGTATCATCTTCGTATTTTAATAAATTCAATAGATTTTTTCTTTTTTCTTCGGGAAGATTTTCTAAGATTCTTTTCTGTGTATCTTTTGGTAATTCTGAAATTAAATCTACAGCATCATCAGTTTCCAGATCTTCAATGATTTTCTGAATTTCTGCTTCCTTCAACAGTAAAAAAAGCTTTTTGCGAACATCTCGATTTGTTTCAAATATTACTTCGCTTCTTTTATTTTCGGGAAGAAGAGAAAATAAATATTTCTGTTCCTCAAAATCTAAATATTGAAGTATTAAAGCAATATCAGCAAATTCTAAATCAAATAAAATATTTTTTATAATTTCTTTTGAATCTGAAGAAATTAAATATCGAATCTCTTCTAATAATTCATCACCGATTACAATATTTGGTTTCATACAATATTTTCCTCAAAAAATGAGTCAAAACAAATTTTCTGAGAAAATACGTCGACAAAAAAAGCTTATAAGGCTATACTTAGCATTTTAAGATATGCATTCTTAAAATCTTCAAAGAATTGATTTTGATCTATAGCATAAATCTCTATATATTTTTTGCATTCCTCATCAACTAATAATTCCCAATCTGTTTTAAATAAAGGGTGCAAATTATTGGTTTCTTTTTGGTTCAAATACAATCTTTTAAAATAACTGTTATCAAAAGTAAATGGTGTTTCAGTAAAAGGCTTTTCTGCTTTCCCAAGAGTATGAGCGCCCATTAAAGCAATCATATCTCTTTTATTGCATCCAATTTTTTGAAATTTCTTATAAAAAGAGTCAAACCCTTCCTCAATGGTTGGAATGCCAGCCTCAAAAAAAGTTTTATCGGAATACGATGGGACAATCACATTAATATAAGGACCTCCTGTAATTTCTACTGCGACGGCCCCAGCCAAATACACAATGTCCCGATATGAATATGGCTCTTCAGAAATGATTTGTTTTATTTTTTTTATGAATTTTACGGACAATTCTAAATTTTTGTTTTCTTCTTTTTTTAGTTCCCATTCTAAAGCATCTTCATCTGAAAGATTTTTGGTTAGACTACCCCCACTCATAATATCGTGAAACACCAAACGTAAAAGATTGGGTGCAATACTTTTTGTTAAATGTTCTTTAATTAGATTTCTTAAAGAAGTATAAGTCTTTTCTGTAGAAGCAAGAGAATAAACTGTATATTTTCCTGTTTTACCAGTAATTTGTACTTGATATTTTTTTTTATCCAATTTATCATTTCCTAACATTTGAATAAAATCTTCAGTAGCTAAAATAGGAACTTTTATCTTTTTTGTCATTTTCTCAAGCTTACTAGTGAAATTTACAACGTCACCTATCACAGTAATTTGTTTTTTTTCAGGATGTCCCATATCTCCAAGAATTACATTTCCAAAATGAAGGCCTATCCCTATCTTGAATTCTTCTTTGAAATTTCTTTTAAGGAATTGATTGAATTCATCTAAATGTTTTAACATATCAAGAGCAGCATGATATGCATCTTGGCATTTTTTCTGATTGTCTTTTTGATCAATCCCAAAAACCCCCAAAATACCATCCCCTATGAATTTATCTATATAGCCATTATGATGCAAAATTGCATCTCCCATTTTTTTATAAAAATAATTCAATATAAAAACTACATCGTAAGCAAAATGCCTTTCTGTAAAAGAAGTAAAATTTCGTATATCCGAAAACAAAACAGCAAGAGGTACTTCTTTACCAGTATGATTGTAGGAAATTGCTATTTCTTCTTCTATACTCCCTCGAACTAACCTTTTGATTTTAATATTTCCTAAAACTTTTGTTTGACAAGCCAATCGAATTTTAGATCCTAAACCTTTTTTTTTAATTAGGTTCAATTCTAACTCGTTGGGTTCAGTAAGATTTTCTTCTCCTTTTATAACTAAAATTCTACATGTGGAACATTTTCCATTCCCTCCACATGCATGATGATGAGGTATTTTATTTTTTAAAGATATTTCTAAAATGGTTTGATTGGGTTCTGTATTGATTTTCAATTCATCTACTATTTGATTTTTTTCCAAGTTTTTTTCTTGAATATAGATAACTTCTATAGAATCTCGCATTTATAATCATGGTATTTTTAATTAGATTGATGTAAATGAAAAAATACATTTGCTTTTCTGAAGGAGCGTTACATTATATCCCTAATTTTATACCACAAAAGAGTGCTAATAAAATTTATGGCTATTTGTATAATTCTCTTGAATGGCAAAATAAGAAAATTTTTTTATTTGGTAAATGGGTAGAACAACCAAGAAAAATTTGTTGGTTTGGAGATACCTCCTACAAATACTCTCATTTAGTACTTCTCCCAAATCAATGGGATCCGATTGTAAAAAAATTAAAAACCAAAATCGAAGAGAGCTTTGGCTTGGAATTCAATCATGCTTTATTAAATTTATACGAAAATGAAAATCATTACCTAAGCTGGCATTCAGATAATGAAAAAGAACTGGGTACAAATCCTACTATAGCATCCCTATCTTTCGGTGTTACAAGAAAAATTGTATTTTGCAGAAAAGATCAAAAAAGAATTCAAGCAAATCTATTCCAATTAGACCTTATGCATGGAAGTTTATTATTAATGTTAGGATCAATTCAACACCACTGGGTTCATTCTATACCAAAGGAAAGAAAAATGAAACCATTATGGATTCTCGATAATTCTAAAAATTACCCAACGAATTCCAGAATCAGTATAACATTTAGAAAAATTTATAAAATAAATTAAATTTTTTCTAAAGCATTACTTAAGTCCTTAATTAAATCATCCAGATCTTCAAAACCAACTGAAATTCTTAAAGTTGTTTCTTTAATATTCATTTTTATCTTCTCTTCTTCAGGGACATCCCAATGGGACATAATGTATGGGGGATCTATTAGAGATTCTGCACTAGCAAAACTAGGCCCAATTTTGAATATTTTTAAAGAGTTACAAAAAGTTTTTAAAGTTTCCAAATTTCCATATAACTCAATAGTTAAAAGACAACCTCCTCCTTTTAAGTACTTTTTGGATAATTCATAATAAGGGCTGCTTTCTAAAAAAGGATAATATACTTTTTTAATTTTTGGATGCTTTTCTAAAAATTCAGCAATTTCCAAAGTTTTTTGATTTTGATGTGAAACTCTCAATGGCATTGTCTTAATACTTCTTAAAATGTTAAAACTAATTTCTGCCGGTAGTATGGCACCTAAATATCCATTAAATTCTCTTATTTTTTCTATGATCGATTTTTTACCTGCCACTACTCCACCTATCAGATCATTATTTCCACTAAAATATTTTGTTAGTGAATGAATCACTAAATCTGCACCATATAAAATAGGATTACAATTATACGGAGAAGCCAAAGTGCTATCAACAAAAAATAAAATGGATTTTTCTTTTAGATACCTACTTATTTCTCCCAGATCCACAATGTGATAGAAAGGATTGGTTGGGAATTCTGTAAAAACAACTTTTGTTTGAGGGCGAATGGCCTGAATGATTTGTTCTGCATTGGGAAAGACTACAGAACACTCAATCCCGAATTTGACTAATATTTTTCGTAAAAAATCAAATGTCTTTAAATACATATCACTAGTAATGACAATATGATCACCCTTTTCTAAAATTGCTAAAAAAGGTATCGTACAGGCACTCATTCCAGAAGAAAAAAGAGTGGCATCTTCTGCTTTTTCTAAATTTGCAATTGCAATTTCTAAATTTTTATTTGTTGGATTCCCATAGCGAGAATATTCAAATCTTGATTTTTCTTTTTTAGATACAAATTCGATTAATTCCTCAATATTTGAAAAAAGAAAAACTGAACTCGTATATAAGGGGACATTCAAGCTATTATATTCATTTTTCAGTAAGGGCAAATGTATAAAATCCGAGTGCTTCATATCACAAAAAAAATTTGAATTTGTAAAAATTCAAATATTTTATTATTTTGATAGGAAAAATATATTATTCCCCTTCGTGTTTTCTTGCTGATTCTTTTCCCCTTTCTTCATTCACAAATAAAGCAAAAAAGATAGACACAATAAATAACAATGCTGTGAATAAAACTGCTTGCTTTAGACCTAAGAAACTCTGTAAAATTCCTAATCCAAATATACCAAAAATGGAAGATAACTTTCCTGCTAATCCCCAAAAACCAAAGAATTCACCTGATTTAGATTCAGGAGAAAAAACTCCAACTATAGCACGTCCAGAGGATTGAGTGGATCCTAAACCTAAACCAGCTAAAGCTCCAACAATAAGAAAAAAAGTCTCTGTCTTCCAATTCAATGAAAACAATTGATTTAAAATTTCGGAAATTTCTGTAGTAAAATATATGCTAATAATAGAAAGTATCCATAGAACAAGAGTAAAAATATATGTTTTTAAAGAACCGATCTTATCTTGTAAGGAGCCAAATAAAATAGCACCTGCTGCCGCTGTGAACTGAGTTATCACAAACATAATTACCATTGTAGAAGGTTGCCATTGGATGATTTGATCACCATAAATAAAAGCAAAACTAATCACAATCGAAAGCCCTGCCTGTGAAAAAAATAACGAAATAAAAAAAATCAATAAATCCTTAAAATCTTGAATTTCTTTTATAGTTTGCCGAATCCTATCAAAACCTATAGATAAATAGGTTTTATTTTCAGGAAGAGATTTAGGAGTGCCTCTTTCTTTTAAAAATAAGAAAGTTGGAATTCCAGCAATCAAAAAAAATAATCCAGTAATAGGACCTATGAATTTTAACCTAGAAAAATTTTCAATAGTTTGAGGTCCCAAGCCAAATATTACTATAGCTGTAGATAGAAGCCCTCCAAAATAACCTAATCCCCAAGCAAATCCAGATATCTTGCCTAAATCTTCTTGCGGACCCAAATCCGGTAAAAAAGAGGATACAAAAGATTCACCTACAGCAAAACCTAAATTGGAAATTACTATCAAAACAATTGCCAGCCAGATATCACCAGGATTCACTAAATACAGTGCTATCGTACTAATTACTGTTAGGAGATAACTAGCAAATAAAAATTTTTTTTTTGATGCTGAAAAATCCATTATTGCTCCCAAAACAGGAGCAGTTATCACCACAAGTAGGTAGCTAATCGATAAGGCTATACTCCAAAAAAGGTTACCCATTTTATAATCTGGAGCATCACCAACAATGATTTTAGGAAAAACTACACTAAAAACAACTGTGATAATTACTGTCGTATAAGAAGAATTAGCAAAATCAAACATGGCCCAACCAAATATTTCTTTTAAAGGTGCTCGAGTTCTTTGCATAAGTACGAGAATAATTATTTATGAGAATTGAACAACATTTTTTTACTTTGAAAAAATTTATATTTCAAATAAACCTCTTATATTGAGTTAATTATCTAATTTTTAAGCCTTATGATTGATCTAAAAACGTTAATAGTAAAAAAATTTGTAATTTAACAAAATTTTTTAAAAAAAAGTGACAAATTTATATATATACTTAATGATGGCTAAATACAAAGTTCCTACAAAACAATCAAAAGAAACGAATATTTTTCTTAGAATTATGATCTATTCTCCTTATAGGCAAAAGTTAAAAAAAATTAAAAAACGATTTAAAACAAATTCTGAAATGTTTTTTTATCTTATTTTCAAATACAAAGTGAAATTTGATCATTTGGTTTCTCAAAAAAGTTCGAGCAAACAGAAATACCAACCTATTACTTACAATTATAAAAATATTGGTATAAGAGTTGCACCTGCTATTCACCAAACTCTAAATGATCTTTCTTATACAACTGGATATAGTATTTCAGCACTTGTTAGATTTCTAATTGAATGGGAATATTCAGAACAAGATAAAGAAAAACACAATTTCTTAAATAATGAACTAATAGTAAATCTGAACACTTCTTTAGAAAAAATTATAACACACATAGAAATCAAACATACATATTTTATTCAAAACGAAAGGGTAGAAGAAAGCTTTATATGGGGCTTCTCATAACCTCACAACAAGTTATTTTAAAAAATTAACCTTTTGGATAAAACAATAAATTTTTTAAACATTGATTATTTAAAAAATGGCGTTTATACTTGAACCTAAGATCTAAAACACTTTACTTTTTGTATTGTGATAAAGTTATGACTATACAATCAATTCAATACAAGGAGTTCAAGAATGATTTGTATAAACCTAAAAGATAAAACAGCGATTATTACTGGTTCAGCAAGAGGTATAGGCAAAGCTATAGCAGAAAAATTAGCAGAAGCGGGTGCAAAAGTTGTTGTTAACGATATCAATGAAGAATTAGCTAAACAAACTGCTGAGGAAATTTCAAAAAAATATTCTGTTGATTGCATTGCTTACGCTTGTGATATCTCAAACGAAGAGGAATCTGAAAAATTGATTCAAACTTGTAAAGACAATTGGGGTAAAGTTGATATTCTAGTAAACAATGCTGGAATTACAAGAGATACACTACTCCTCAGAATGAACAAAGAACAGTGGGATCAAGTAATCAACATAAATTTAACAGGTACTTTTCTATGTACAAAAGCAGCATTTAAAGTAATGATGAATCAAAGAAGTGGTGTGATAATTAATATTTCTTCAATAGCAGGGGAAAATGGCAATGTAGGACAGGCAAACTATTCTGCTTCAAAAGCAGGTGTGATAGGTTTCACAAAAACAGTAGCCGTAGAAGGTGCACCCAGAGGAGTCCGTTGTAATGCAGTCGCTCCAGGTTTCATTCAAACAGCAATGACTGATGCAATACCAGAAAAAATTAAAGAAAAAATGATCGCATCCATTCCATTAAAGAGAGCTGGTTTACCGGAAGATATAGCGAATTGTATTGTATTTTTAGTATCCGATCTAGCATCTTATATCACAGGACAAATTATAGATGTAAATGGTGGTGGTTTTAGACCATAATTTTTTCAAAAAAGCTAATTTAAAACTTGCAAAAAAATTCACATTTAAAATCTTATACTAAATTTTTTTACAAGGAGTAAAATATGTCAGATGAGTTGTTTCAAAAAGTAAAGTCGATTATTGCACAACAATTGGGTGCAGACGAAGCTGAAATCACAGAAGAAGCCCATTTTATAGAAGATTTAGGAGCGGATTCTCTAGATACGGTAGAATTGGTTATGGCTTTGGAAGAGGAATTTGGAATAGAAATCTCTGATGAAGATGCAGAAAAGATCCAAACCGTTGGGGATGTAATTAAATACATCAAAGAACATCAAAAATAAAATTTTTAAAATTAAAGAACTCTTTTCTTTTTTTATCAATATTAATTGATAAAAAAAGGAAAGGTGTTCTTTGTATAAAGTATGGAATATCCAGATCATGTAGAAAAGATAAATTTAACAAAAGAAAGAATCAATCAAATCAAAGATTTATCAAAAAAATTAGATATTGCTTTTTCCGACTATAGACTATACGATTTATCACTTACACATAGTAGTTATTCAAATGAAATCAATTCCCATAAGTTAAATAATCAGCGTTTGGAATATTTAGGCGATTCAATAATCGGATTTGTAGTCAACGATTATTTATATAGAAACTTTAATTTAAATGAAGGAGAGATGGCAAGAATCAAATCCGTTGCCGTATCAGAAAAATCTTTAGCTAGTGCTGCAAGAAAACTAAAGCTTGGACAATATCTAAAAATGAGTAAAGGAGAAAAGAAAAGTGGTGGAAGTAAAAGAGTATCGAATTTAGCAGATGCCTTTGAAGCATTTGTTGCAGCAATCTATTTAGACAGAGGCTTATACGAAGCTAAGAAATTTATACTAAGTATGTTAGAAAGTAGATTGAAAAATCTTACAAAGCCAGGAAAAGCTATCGATCCAAAAACAGCATTACAAGAACTTGTTCAAAAAAGATACCACACCCATCCTGTGTATGAATTACTTTCAGAGGAAGGACCAGATCATAAAAGAGAATTCATTTGCAGAGTAATCATCAATGGTATAGAAATAGCAAGAGGGATAGGTTCGTCCAAAAAAAAATCAGAGAAACAAGCAGCTTCAAAAGCCTTAGAAAAAATTAAAAGTAACAATAAAGAAATCCTAATATGAATTCACATTTATTAGTTTCCATAAAACAAATCCAAAAAAAAGATTATCCTATTTATTTAGGGAAAAAATTTCAGGAATGGTGGATTCAAATCATTAAAAAGAGAAATTATTCAAAACACTTTATGATAACTGACAAAAATGTTTATAATATATACAAAAGTTTTCTTGAAAGATTCCAACAAGATTTGAATACTAAAAAAATTATAATTTTGAATCCAGGAGAAGACAATAAACATATAAAAAAAACTTATCCAATATACGAAGAACTGATCAAAAACAACATTGATAGAAAAAGTGTAATCATAGCCTTTGGCGGAGGTGTGATAGGTGATTTTTCTGGATTTATTGCATCCACAATATTAAGAGGAGTTCATTTTATCCAAATTCCAACAACACTGCTTTCTATGGTTGATGCAAGTATAGGGGGTAAAGTAGCTGTTAATGTTAATCTTGGGAAAAATATGGTGGGATGTTTCTTTCAACCGGAGATGGTTTTTTGTAATATGGATTTTTTAAAAACTTTACCAGAAAAAGAATGGATCTGTGGCTTAGCAGAAATCATAAAACATTCATTATTAAATCGTAAAGTATATATATCCTTAAAGAAAGAAATCATAAAAGAACCAAACTATAAAAATTGGAAAGAAGAAGTCTGGCAAAAAGTTATTTACGATTCTATTACAGTAAAAGCAAAAATCGTCAGTAAAGACGAAAAGGAAGCAAATCTAAGATCTGTGCTAAATTTGGGACATACAGTTGGCCATGCTATAGAATCATTAACCAATTATAAAAAATTTTCCCATGGAGAAACAGTCAGTAGAGGTTTAATAACTGCTCTACTAATATCAAAAAAAAAGCTCAATTTTCCAGAAAAAGAATTCAAAGACATAATCAACCTTATGACCTTGTTGAATTTACCTTTAAACACAGCTCGATTTTCTGCAAAAGAAATTTGGGAGCATTTACAATATGATAAAAAAAACCAATATAATAAAGTAAAATATATTTTGCTAAAAAAAATAGGAAGTCCCGTTTATAACATAGATCTACATTGGAATGAGTTTGAATCTGCATGGAAAGAACAGAAAGAATTATTTGGCTAAAGTATGAATTCGATTAGAATTTTGGTATTGAATGGCCCTAATTTAAATCTTCTAGGTCTACGAGAGCCAGAGATTTATGGTAAAGATACCTTAGAAACATTAGAAGAACAACTAAAACAAGATGCAATAAGAAACAATATTGAAATTGAATTCTTTCAATCCAATTACGAAGGAGCTATAATAGAAAAAATTCATAGCCATTTCCAAAAGAGATATGATGGGATCATTATCAATCCAGGTGGGCTCACCCATACTTCTGTTTCTTTAAGAGATGCCCTTCTTGCTGTAAAAATCCCATTTATAGAAGTCCATATAAGCAATATTTATGCTAGAGAAGAGTTCAGACAACATTCATTCTTAAGTGATAAAGCATTAGCTGTAATTACTGGCTTAGGTTTGATGGGGTATAGGTTTGCTTTGGCAAGTTTGTATTTACATTTAAACAAAAAGAATTTAAATGGAGAAATTGTGATAACTATAAACTAAAAAAGTTAATGATACCAGCCAATATTGATTATAAAATCAGTTTAGTTTGGCTAATTTTTATTCTTTTTAAATTTATCTAAATGAACAACCTTAGATGTTATACCTGACCCTATTTTTGCAAAATTCCAAGATAACTGAATCGTATCTTGGTTTTGATTTAATTTGATTATTTTGCTCCTTTGCATAGCATAACCTTTTTCCGTTACAGGAGGATTTGTGATAGCTGCTTCAATTTCTGCTTCAGTAAACAATTTTTTTGTAAAACCATTAGATTCCAATTGCAAATAATAACCATCATAAAGATCATGGTACTTTATATCAACTACCTTTAATAGGGGATAATGTTTTTTAAATAGTTCTTTTTCAAAAAATACTGGATCCAAAAAAATATGGGATACTTTTAAAGGTTCTTCTTTCACTAAAGACTGATGAATCAGTATTTTTTTTGTAATCCAATCTACTCTACCAAATAATTGAACCGGATTTATCTCTAATAAATTTAAAATTTCTTCCCAAAGATTTACTATCAAATTATACTCTGGATTGATGATTTTTTTATTTTTTAAATATTCTTTTGCTTTATCCAAATACCACTTTTGCACTTCGAGTGCAGTCATTTCTTTTTTTTGAATCCTTCTATGATTTTTGATTTTAATTCGATAATCACGATAATTGGGATATTGGTTAATGATGCGAACCACATCAATAGGGTTTTCGAAAATAGGAGCTTCTTTTAAAAATTGTTCATCAATCATATCCAATAGTAAAGAAGGAATTCCAACCTTTAGTAGTTCTGCTTCTGAAGACATACAAGAATCTGACATACTGATCTGAAATCGTTGTTCTTTTTGAAAAAGTTGTTTAAGGTAGATTAAATCAAATTTAAACATATAAATCAAACTAAGATAGGTTAGTTTCATTATATTTCCCAAATCAAAAAAACACCGTTCTGCAGGAAAATTAGAAGTTCTGCTAATTTTTTTTATTTTCGTTGCTTTCTCTGATAAATAATAATTTCCATCAGATTCTAAAGAACCACTTCCCGTAATCAAAATTCTTGTAATGAAAAAAGATAATAATTTTTTTTTATAATCTCTAAATAAAACTTGATTCAAAACAAAAACAAAAGGAACAATTAAGGGAAAAGAAAAAAAAATCTCAGTATAAGTTAAAATTTTTCCAGAAGTTTTCTCAAATAAGTCTAAAAAAATTTGGTGTTGAGGATTTATAAAAAAATCATATGTATTGTATTTACTCTTAGAAGATATGATTAAGTAAACTATATAAAATACATAAAAAAAGATCAAAAATGTACTATGGATAAATAATAATACAAAGGAAAGTAAAAAAATATGAACAATATACACTGCTATAAGAGGTCCGTAAATCATCAAAAAAGCCCTATACAAAAAAATAAAAAATGGTGAACCAATAACCACACTGTAGTTCTCTTGTGCGCCATAGATATTTCCGTAGGCATCTTTACAGTTTTTTATAAGACTTATTGGACTCTGAAAATATCTCGAACCATTCAATTCTAATATGCTTTTATGCAAAAGACAATCTATAGATTTTTGATAAAGCAACACTTGTAGTGGACTTTCACACTCTGGTGTTGCTGACTCTAACAGTCCATCTTGTAAATAAAGGGGGAGGCTTTCGTAACAAAAAGCACTCCCGTTTTCTGTAAAAATTTGGCGCCACTTGATTACAGAAGTACCTTCTACAATTTTTGTAAAATTATTGAAAATCTTTACGAATTGGTCATATATGATTCTATTATCGATTTTTTCTTTACCTTCAGAAAAACGTTTGATTGAATATTCAGTTTCTAAACCAATCAGTCTTTTTGGCATTTTATTATGATTTTAATCTATTCTCCACCTGCTTCTACTTTTGAATCTTCCAAATAACTATTCTGAATTTTTTTTGCATCAGAATAAATCTGATCCATTACTTGATCAAATTTATTTTTTTTATCTTCTTCAATCTTTTTTTTATTCTCTACTTGATCATGTTGTAGTTTTTCTGCTAACATTTTCTTCCTCCATTGAAAAATGATACATATTTACTTAATAAAATACGAAGGTTTTGTCAACTCATAAATTCAATTTTTAAAAATCTTATTTAAAATTTATAAAAATATATAGTTCAATAAAAATATATTTGAATGCAAATAAAACAAATCATTCATGGTTTCATGAGCATAGAACCTAAAGAAAAATTAGAATCAAGGAAAACATTTATAAAAAAAACATTATTTGCTTCCTTCCTTAGTCTTATGTCTTGTAAAGAAAAAGCTTCAAAACCCAATATTTCTGCAACACCGGAGATCCATTGGAGGTGTGTTTCTAGTTATCCAAGAAGCTTAGATACAATTTATGGTGGAGCTGAAGAAGTAGCAGAAATAGTAAAAAAAATGTCAAATGGGAAATTTATAATCAAAGTATACCCTGCAGGTGAACTTGTTCCCCCCTTAGGAGTTTTTGATACTGTACAAAATGGAGGGGCTGAAATGGCTCATACAGCATCCTATTACTTTACTGGTAAACACGAAGCATTAGCGTTTGATACAGCAGTACCTTTTGGATTGACCTCAAGACAACAAAATGCTTGGTTGTATTATGGAAATGGATTGAATTTAATTCGCGAAATTTATAAAGAATTCAATATCATAAATTTTCCTGGTGGCAATACAGGATGCCAAATGGGAGGTTGGTTTAAAAAAGAAATCAAAAGTCTTGCAGACTTAAAAGGATTAAAAATGAGGATTCCTGGTTTAGGTGGAAAAGTTATGAGTGCCCTTGGTGTAAATGTTCAAGTATTAGCAGGTGGAGATATCTATCCAGCCTTAGAAAGAGGGGCTATAGATGCAACGGAATGGGTTGGACCTTATGATGATGAAAAATTAGGATTTTATAAAATAGCCAAATATTATTATTACCCTGGATGGTGGGAACCTGGTGCGAATTTAACATTTTTAATCAACTTAAAAGTATGGAATGATTTACCTGAAGCCTACAAAACCATTCTTACAACTGCTTTTTCTTATGTAAATTTAAGTATGCAAGCCAAATTCGATGTTCTGAACCCTCAATCATTGCAAAGAATCTTAAAACACAATGTAATATTAAAAAAATTCCCAGACGATATATTAGAAAAATCATACCAAAAAACAAAAGAAATAATGGAAGAATTTGCCTCTAAAGATCCCATATATCGAAAAATTTATGATTCTTGGAAACAATTCCAAAAAGATTCAAATGAATGGTTCAAAACAGCAGAAATGTCCTATGAAAATACGATTGACAATTTTTTAAAAAAATAAAAACAAAAAAAATTAAAAATTCGTCAGATAATTAATAGAAGGACAATTACTATGGAAAGCGAAAATAATTTTCTAATTGAGATCCAAATCTCTAATGAGAATACAGGTCTAATAAAAAAAGTTCCTATCAATCAACTGGATGAAGAAATAAAACAGATTATCAAGGATTTGCAAGACTGGTTAGAGGAATAAGTAATAAAAGAGAATTCCCTTACTTCGTAGACATTTGATTATCACGGTTTAGGAATTGCTTAGGCTTAGAGAAAATTTTATAACAAAAACAATAAGAGAATATATGGTGTATTTTTATCAATGGAAAGTAAGTTTAAGAGTTAAAAATAGGAATAAAAACAGAACTTAGCTCAAAAATTGTCAAAAAAGGATTATCGGCTAATTGAAAGTTGATGATAAGATACAAAAAAATATCAAACAACTACTTGGATACTTAGATATATATTGTAATGAATTTCTTTGGAGTGGGAGAAGTTTGTATTTGCCCAAGAAGTGGTTTGTATATTAGAAGAATCACAACACAAAAAAAAGAACATCGGATCCTACGAAGATTCAATTTAAGATAAAACCATAAGAGTTATTTAAAATAAATTGGTATGGTAATTTATGTAAATTAAGAAACCATATGGAATGCCTTTCGATTTAGAAATTTTCCTAATAGAGAGTGCGATGCAGTAAAAGTATTCTTATTGACGAAAGAAGTGGAGCGTAAAAACTGTACACGAACAAAAGCAAGGTCAAGGAACAAGTAAAACGGTTCATTGTTAATGGTGATAAAATTGGAAATACGTTTGCTTGCAGAATATACTTCAAAATCCACAACACCGAAGATTCAGAAATGTGTCCATTACCAAAGATGAAAGATTTGTATGAAATCGTAAAGGAATGTGATAAGATTGTTACATTCTAAACGTACAGCCGAAAACACCCTCACTTCGTTACGTGGGAACAAAATACAACATTTCAGCTTTGCAAAGAATGAATCTTTTTTTAAATTGAATATACATATACTATGTATTACTATAAAAAAGAGTTTACAAAAAAACACTTTATAGAATCTATAATTATTATAAAGCTTAAAAGTAGCTGTATATGGAAGATAGCAATTAAAACAAAGGAAGATCAAAACATTTTCGGACATGCAGATAAATATTCAAAAATTTAAATTTACGAAATCCAAAATAACGAAATCTCAAATGTATTTAAAAAAGAATTACCAGAAGAATATTGTACTTCATAATTTTTAATCAGAAAGGAGGAATAAATCATGATTAAGGATTTACTTATCGCAGGATTCCTTGCATTAAAAGATTATATTGCTACGCATGTATTGACTTGTCTTGTTCCTGCATTTCTTTTAGCATGAGCGATGGTTACATTCACCAATCGGGAGGCTATCCTTTCTTATTTAGGGGAACAAGCCAACAAGATTCAATCCTTTTCATTAGCGAGTATTTCAAGTTTTTTTGTAGCTGCTTGCTCTTGCACGGTTATCCCTGTTTCAAGTGGACTTTATTATAGCGGAGCAGGAATCGGAGTTGCCTTTATTGTC
>JBKBRY010000024.1:0-39360 GCA_046291925.1 Leptonema sp. (in: bacteria)
TTGCATTATTCTATTTTGTCTTTTGATAGTTTTCGTAAAGTTATAGAAAAAACTTCTGATTTAGGTTTTATCGATGGAATGGTATTTTGGATAAAATTTTTATTGGATGATTTTGGAATTCCAGCCTTTGTAGGAGGATTTCTTTGGGCAATTCCTATATCTATTTTAACGTATCCGATTACCTATTATCTTCTGACAAAATATAGAACGAATTTGGCAAAAAAAGAAGGGATTACTTTAGAAGAATGGGAAAAAAAAACACATTCACTCAGTTTTGGAAGTGATAAAAGAAAAAAGATCTGAATAAAACGCAAACTTTAAAGCTATTGACAAAACAATTCAAAAAATTATATTTATTGTATGGAGTTTTATACGAATCTATTAGGATTGTTCATTGGTTTTATGTTAGTTGTATGGAGTGTTTGGATTCTTTATCAATACTTTCAATTGCCTCCTCTTGGAAAGAAATTTAAAAAAGTACATTTATGGTTCGGCATTTTAATGTTTTTGATTGGTCTTGCAGATCTTTCGAAAGCTGTCAAAGATATTTTAAATAGCTTTAATGGAATGGATTTTTAATTACACTTAGTTTTTCTTTACTTAAAAAAAAAGTTGCTTTTGCCCCTGAAGGAAAAGAAAAAAGACATTCGGGATGGGAATCAATTACAATGACTCCATCCATCTCGGAAATCACTTCCAGTAACTGATTTTCGTATATAGTATTATATAAATATTTGAATTTATGTATGCGATTGAATCCAAGTTCTCTTGCTATAGATTTAAAAAAATTTGCATCTTTTGGGAAGGTGGAATCTTTAAAGGTTTGTAAAGAATGTGGTAAACAATTAAAAAACCAACCTGTAGAACCAACTCCTGTGGAAAGAAGTAAACCTGAACTTTTCTGCTCTTCCCATTCTTTATCATCAATTCTTATAAAATATCTACTCATAGAATCGGGAAATTCGTTGCGAATGCTAATTTCAGAAATACATATACCGGTAGAGATTTTGGTTTTATCTGGGTATTCTATGTTTCCTTCTAATAAAGACCATGATTCTGTAGAGTAATTTCTTGTTTGTATGTTTTTTTTATAAAATTCTAAAAAGGAATCTGTTGTAAAGTATAACAATTTTCCTTTTGATGTTAAGGGATCCGAATTGATTCCTATAATACTTTGTTGGGCAAATCTTGCTGTATAGATAAAATGATTGTCTCCGCCAAAACTGATCAAAAAAGGATAGCGTTTTGCAATGGGCGCGCTTAGTTCTTCTCTATACAGAAAATCACTAATGGTGTGGATTTCTTTGTATAATTTTTCTAAGGCTTGGGTTTGTCTAAGATGGGATCCGTAGACTCTTTTAAATATATGATTTTGTAAACGATAAATTTTTTTTAATTCTTTAACATTGCCATACTTCTGTAAATCTCTTTCCCATTTGGTTCTTTTAAGAGATACTAAAAAAAGTTTACTCATGATTCTTTATGGGCTATATATAGGATCGAAGCACCAAAAAATACCCTATAAAAAGTAATATTTTTAAAACCTACAGAATTTAGTTCTTGTACAATTTGCTCTGGCTCTGGGAATGCTAAAGCAGAGTAGGGTAAATATTGATACATAGGATGCTTTTTTCTATGAAGGATCCAGCCTATTAAAGGGATGAAATACTTCATAAAAAAATGGGCTATAGGTTCTAAAAAAGATGGTTTGATTTCTCCTACCTCTAAAATACCAAATTTGCCTTTCTTCTTTAGAACTCTATATACTTCTTTAAAAAATTGGATTCTATCTTTTACATTTCGAACTCCATAACCTACGGTTGCCACATCAAATTTCGAAGTAAAAGATTTTGGTAGCTTTAAAACATTATATTTTTTGATTTCTATTCGATCTTTTAGATTTAAAAGTTCTACTCTTTTGTTTAAGATTTTTAACATTTCTTCACTAAAATCACAAGCTACAATTTTTAGATGTTTCCCTTGTTTGGTTGCATACAAAGCGATATCCCCACTCCCAGAGCATAAATCAATCATGGTTTCTGCATCTTTTAGATTTAGAAATTTTAAAAGTTTTACTTTCCAACTTCTATGCATTCCAAAAGTAAAGAGATCATTAAAGATATCATAATAGGGTGCGATTTCGTTAAAGTTTTTTTGAATATATTCTTCTTTTTTTTCGATTGTAGGTAAAGAGAATGGAGACTTCATATAAGTAGTAAAAAAACAAAAGTTTCTTGGAATGTAAATCAATAAAAAAGATTTACTGCCAAAACTATTTTGGTTTGGAAATCGATTAAAAAAGTCATTTGAATTTCAAAAAGTATTTCCAAAGGTTTTTAGAATACTTTTATACCTTAAATTTCTATATAAAAAAGTATTGCATATTTTATCAAAAATAAAATAAAGTGTTTTGAAAAATCTTTTTACTATGAGTGGGCAAATTCAAAAAATAGAAGTGGATGTTTTACCTTTTCGGGAAGCTATGGATTATGCTCAATCCTTAGAATCACGTGGGGATTTTAAATACAAGGGCATTTATGCAATTTTTAATCATGTTTTTGAGGCAACTCTTCGGTTTACCCATAACAAAATCCTTCCGGATGTAGATCAACTTCAAAAGGAATTGGCAATCCCCAAAGAAAAATTTGATGAATATATAAAAGAACTGACAGGAAGAGGGAGTTTAAAATCTTTGGTATTGGTTGATTTCCCAGCTGTAGATTTTCTATCAGGAAGTGGTGGATTAATTTCTTTAACCATTTTATGTAGACCTACGCAGCAAGACGGTACCTCTTTTAAAAATTATTATGATTATTATAAAAATCGAAGTATAGATGCTTTTAAGAAATGGATTTCTAGGAAAGAGTCTAAATGGCAAGGATCTCATAGAGAATCCATACTAAGCAATTTAGACGAAAAACAATATAACAATAGCCATGCAGGTGCTGTAATTCACTATTATATGCAAAATCCTTTAGACAAAACGAATGAACAAAAATTACAAACTTATAAAAATTATACAAAAAATGTAATTCAGGAATTAATCAACGAAAGAACTTTATTTTATGTCAAAGGGGAAGGGAGTTTATATACTATGCAATTCCCTGATAAAGAAAGTTATATGGATCGGTTTGGGATGCTTTTGAGTAAACTTACCTTAATAGATTCTAATCTAAATTTTACAGGAGAAATCAATTTACAAAATTTAGAAGAATATTCTACTAAAATTCAGAATATTAAAATTTCTAAACAAATTCCCTTATTTTTTGAATTCAAAATCGTTGTACAAGAACTTATTAAGATTTTTAAAGAAAAAGAAGAACGAGAAAAAAAAGAGAAACTTCAAAAATTATTGGAAGAATTGCTAAAGTATGAATGGGTGGTTCCAGCTTCTACTTTAAAAAATTTAAAAAGGGAAGACATACCTGGTTTTCTTTCTCTTTCTGATGTGTTGCACACGGAATTCTTTTATGGAGGTAAGGTTGTAGATTTTCTTTTACATAAAAAAAATATTTTTCCTGCTGTTGTGCATGCAAGAAAGCAATTTTTAGAGAAACATAACGAAACTGAATTGCGAATCATTTTGCAAATGGATGTAGGGAAATTTTTACAAGGTGAACAACTTAAAATTTATAAATCTGCGGAAGAAGAGTTGCTATTTGCAAAATTGCCTTGGTATCTTCGTTTTTTTAGATTATTTTTTTCTAAAGAAAAGATAAAAGAAAGCGAAAAAGAGCAAATTAGAGAAAAAATTCGCAAAGAAGAGATAGAAAGTCAAATCCATTATAAAAGAAAAGAAGCAGCACAAATGACGAAAGAAATAGCAAAAAAGAAAATAGAACCCGAAAAAAAACCAGAAGAAGTTCGAGAACCACAGGTAGATTTATATGAACAAGATGTACAAAAATTACAAAATACAATTCAAAAAGATGAGAAAGCAAAAGAACTTTTATTAAAAATCATCAATGTTTTAGACGAAGCTTGGGATCGTGGAGAATTGCCCAATCGCATAACCCTTTTAGAAAGAATTGAAGACTTTAAAAATAACGAAGATTATTTAATACAATTTTTAAAAAAATATGGCAAGGGAGCTATCTTTTCCTTTCGTGTAATCCCACATGATCCAAAATCTCCTAAAATAGATATCAATGATCCCGTATATGTATGGCCTATATTGATTTCCAAAAAGTATATAATAAAAAATGGCAATCGATTGCTTAAAAAAGCAATGGAAGAAGTGGATGCACAAAAAAGTGCTTTAATGCCAGAACAACAAAAATTCGATATTGCTACTTCTATTGAAGATTTTTTGAATCGAATCCTTTCTAAGAAAAAATAAATAGACATAGGCACTTTTTTTAAAAAATTGTATTTGTGCAGCTTGCTATCTCAAATTGGGGTAATTTCCCTGTAGTCAAAGCAAATTATTACTCTATAAAAGAAGTTTATGAATTTTTAAAACAGAAAGAGTCCTCTTTTATAGTTCGGGGTTTGGGTAGGTCTTATGGAGATTCAAGTCTTGCAGAGAATATTTTTGATGGAACTAAATGGAATTGTTTTTTAAATTTTGACGAGAAAACAGGAATTTTATATTGCGAAGCCGGTGTTACTATTCAAGAAATCTTAGAAGTTTTTGTTCCGAGAGGATGGTTTGTGCCTGTTACGCCGGGTACAAAATTTGTTACTATAGGAGGAGCAATTAGTGCTGATGTTCATGGAAAGAATCATCATAAAGAAGGTTCCTTTTGTAAACACGTAGTGTCTGTAGAAGTTTTACTCCCCAATGGAAAGATAATAGAATGTTCTCCTGTAAAAAATCATGAATTGTTTCGTTTTATCTGTGGAGGAATGGGGCTTTTAGGGGTAATTTTAAGAGCAAAATTGATTTTAAAAAAAATCGAAAGTGCTTACATTCTCCAAACCCTCTATAAAGCTAAAAATTTATCCGAAATGTTGGCACTTTTTGAACAGCATAAAAATTCAACTTATACCGTTGCTTGGATGGATTGTTTAGCAAAAGGTAATCAAATAGGTAGAGGGATCCTTTTTACTGGAGAACATGCAACAAAAGAAGATTTGGAAAAATTTGGTTTTAAAGGAGATCCTTTTACTATCAAACAAAAAAAGAAATTTACAGTTCCTTTTTTCTTACCAAGTTTTATTTTAAACCCTTTAACAGTAAAGGTGTTCAATTTTTTATTCTATCACAAGCATAAAGAAAAAACAAGTATAGTTGATTACGATACATTTTTTTATCCTTTAGATTCCATCCACCATTGGAATCGAATCTATGGCAGAAAAGGGTTTGTACAATACCAATTCGTTTTACCAAAAAAAAATGGCTTGGAAGGTACAAAAGAAATCATTCATGAAATTTCCAAAAGCAATAAAGGATCTTTTTTGGTTGTATTTAAGCTATTTGGAGATCCTAAATCCATACCACAAAAGGGATCCAAAAAAGTTATTCATTTTCCCTTGTCTTTCCCAGAAGAAGGTTATACATTGGCTTTGGATTTTTCGATCAAAGGAGATTTATCGGAGTTCTTAAAAAAATTAGATAGGATTGTAGAAAAATATAACGGAAAATTGTATTTGGCAAAAGATGCAAGAATGCCTAAGGAATTTTTTTATAAGAGTTATCCTGTAAAAGAATTTCTTAAAATTAAAAAACAATATGATCCAAAAAATCGTTTAGTTTCTTTGCAAGGAGAAAGGCTAGGTTTAAAAAACTAGGAGGTATCATGCAAAAATATGCTTTGATTCTTGGTATAACTTCGGATATGGCATTAGCTTTTGCGAAGAAATTGGCAAAAGAAAACTACAATCTTTATTTGGCTGGAAGAAATAAAAAGGAGATAGAGAAGATTGCAAAAGATTTACAAATTCGGTATAATATTACAACGATTCCTATAGAAATTGATTTAGAAAAAGTAGACCCTAAGTTCTTAAATTCTTTAAAAAAGCAATTTACGCAGCCTTTTGAAATTTTTGCAAATTTTGCAGGATATTTAGGAAATCAAAAAGAAGCCCAAGAAACCCCAGAAGAAATTTCAAGAATTATAAACATAAATTATGTAAAAGTTGTATTGCTTACAGAAGAAGTTGTTTCTTTGATGTTAAATTGGTTCAAAAATAATCTTGTAACTAAGCCGACTATTTTAGGTGTAAGTTCTGTTGCAGGTGATAGAGGTAGGCAAAGCAATTATTTTTATGGAAGTGCTAAAGCTGGGTATACAACTTATCTTTCGGGTTTAAGAAACCGTTTATTTAAAGAAAAAATCCATGTGATTACTGTCAAACCTGGTTTTGTTTATACTAAGATGACTTCTAATATGAATTTACCCAAATTGCTTACTGCACAACCAGAAGAGGTGGCAGAGGATATTTTTAAAGCTGTGCAAAGAAAAACAAATATATTATATACAAAATGGTTTTGGAGATATATCATGCTAATCATTCGGTTAATACCAGAGGCTGTTTTTAAAAAGCTGAATTTATGAAACTTTTTTTTCTATTCCTACTTTTCTTTTTTAGTTGTATCCCGAAGCCAAATGTAGATAATTATTTTCGAAATTTAAAACTTAGAAATTTAGAAAACCAAATATTTAGTTTAAGCCATATCCAAAGCCCTGTATTTCTAATGAATTTTTATAGTCCTACATGCCCTCCTTGTGTAGAAGAATTGCCTGCTTTACATTTAGTTTATTCAGAAATGCAAAAGTACAGTTTTGAACTCTTTATAGCTATTGAACCGAGTTTAGAAAACAATCTCCCCACTGTTCCCGAACCTTACAAAAATACTCCCTTTAACGAAGAGAGTATGCAATTTTTAATTGATGTAATGAAAAATGATGTTCGAAAAAAAAATATACAAATACCAGTCTATATTGTAGAACCGCCCTTTAAGATTGATCACGATCAATGGATTACAGGAAGACCAGAAACTTTATTATTTACAACAAATCCCCTACGTCTACATTATAATTTTGTGGGTCCTATTGCTACTTCTGAAAATTTAGAAGCAATTAAAAATCATACTAAATATAAATTTTTGTTACAAATATTAAATCAATTGCACCAAACTCAAAAAAAAGAAATCTCGAATTATTAATTATTCTTGCCAAATTGATGATTCCTAAATTTTATTAAATGGTTGGTATGGAGTTGGTTTTATACAATCCTTTCAACCCAAACATAGAGGAAATAGAACTATTTTATGATGGATCTTATTGGTTTTATAGACCTTTCCTACAAATTTCTATAAACGAAGAAATACCTATCTATAGAGAAGAAAATTGTAATTTAATCCAAGCTTTGCAATTTGCAATTCCTTTTTTTAGAAAAGAACTAAAAAATGCTTTTTTTTATAGAAAAGAAACACAAGTTTTAGGTTTTTTTAATCTTTGTCCTCATCTTCAAGTCCCTCTGGATTTAGATGACAACTGCTTTTTTTCTCGTAATGGAAATATTATATGTAAAATTCATGGGGCTCAGTTTTCTTCTTATGATGGTTCTGTTATCCATGGACCGGCCAAGACTTCCCTTTACAAGATTTTAGTAGAGGAAACTGTAGTAGGATTCCATAATTTTTTAATCATCAAAGGTTTCTATAAATAGAGTTGGCTTATCTTTTCTTGTTCTTTTAACAAATTAAATCCTTTGCCTAAATAGCTATATACTTCTTATTTTTTGCTTAAAATTGGAAATTTCTTTAAAATTTCGGATTTTTGCAACTTTTTTTAGAAATAGCGCTTTTAGGCTTAAGCAAATGGGATGCCGAAGACAATCACCTTTGTTATAAAAGATTCTTTGAATTAAATAATGTTTTGCATTAGAATTGACATATAATATTTTGTAATATTTTAAAGTAGAAACTCTTTGTTTATGGAATTTATTAAAAGAATATTTCATAAAGATTTAAAAGATCTAAAAATAGATATCTTAGAAAATCAGAACTTTAAAGATAAGATACCTGATAGGTATAGATTAAAGATCTTAAGTACAGGAGAAACGATCCTAACTTGTGTAGAGTCTCCCAATATTACAGTGAAAATACAAAGAAACTTTTCCGTTTCTTTAAACGAAGCGAAAAAATTCCCCGAAAGGAGTATTTTTTTGGATGGAGCAGCAAGGGGTGAGCCATTTTTGGATAACGAAAGACAAATCTATAATTTAGATCATCACGAAGGGTGCGAGCGAACATTTACTCTTGCAACTTGCGAACAAGCATTGGTATTGGTTCGAAAAGGAATGAATTTAAAAGAAAAAAATTGGAGTATTTATGCAAACGAACCGGATCTTGATACTATATTCGCAATATGGGTTTTATTAAATCACAAATATTTAGCAAGTGGAAATACAAAACAATATAAAAAAATTATTGCTATTTTGCGATTGGAAGGGGTGATTGATTCTTTAGGTTTAGAATTGATAGATATTTTAGGTTATTCTGAAAGTGCACTCAAAGAGTATCAAAATAAATTAGAGAAGCTAAGAACCTATGAACTAGATATAAAACGACAAGGTCTATGGAATTCTATCAATTATACTGAATATACTCATAAAATTTTGAATCTCGTAGATTCTTTAGTATACGAAACTGGAGAAGTTAAAAATTTAAAAGGCATTGTTGAAATTGCAAGAGCAGAAATTACAGATGACGATTCTGTAGTTGTTTATGAGGGGGAATTGGGTATCTACGAGTTAGAAGAATATTTGAATAAGATATATGATAAAAAACCGACTTTTGTTGTTTTAAAAAAAGATGTCAATACTTATACTTTAAGAAAATCCGATGTCTTTAGCCCTTTGGATTTAACGAATGTTTACGATAGATTGAATATTTTTGATAAAAATGTGAATGGAAAGGTTAGGGAAAATCGATGGGGAGGGTCTTCTCAGATAGGAGGTTCACCCAGAATAACAGGAACTTTTTTAACACCAGGACAAATTGTAGAAATCTTTAAAAATGCTTTTTATAAGCCTTCTAAGTGGGAAAAAATAAAATTATTTTTGAATACCCTAGGAATCGGATTCTTATCCAATTTCTTAGGATGGTTATTTCTATTTCTTGCTATGCAGAATCCAATTCTACACAGGTATTTAACGATACCTTTAGGCTTAAAAATCGATGTGTATAATTTTTTGGTTCTTGTATTGCTTTTTCTTTTTGGTTTTCGATTTATCATAAGTAGCTATCATGTATTTGGATTTCGGTATTTTATAGGTTACAAATGGATTCGATGGATTGCCTTAGGAATTCCTGCAGCATTTTTTGGGGGGATATGGTTACCCAGAGAGCTTTTTTTTAATTTGAATCCTTATACTTTCATAATTTCTGTTTTGGTCTTCCCTATGACAATCTCCTTCTTCTTTTTTTCTTTTTTGCATGGAATTTTAACTTTTTATTTTCCTATACAGAAATACGAAGGTAAAATTTTTATTTCCCAACCTAGTTTTTATGTTTCTATTATTTATACAATCGTTGGTGTTTTTTTACCCTTTTATCAGTATCCCTTTCCGACGATCTATAACGATGTAAAAGATATTTGGCTTTCTTTTCTGAGGATTCCTTTTCTATTTTTGTATTCTTTGATGATGGGTTTCTTACGAGAAAGATCAGAAAGCATCATTACGGTTGTCTTTACCAATGTGAGTGTTTATTTAGTTTATTTTATATTTATTTATTTTTTTACATTTTAAAAGTTTTGATTGATCCATAAAAAAATAGTTTACTATATAAAAATAAAATATATAGTATATTACGATGTGGGGGAAAAGCATTTTATTTTTATTATTTCTTATGCCTTTTTCTTTTTGTAAGGAGAAAGTAGAAAACCAGTTTTCTACTGATTCCTTGTCTCAAGAAAATACAGATAGAGAACATACAATTATCTTAACTACATTAGATTGGCAGCCTTATATTGGTCAAGATTTAAGGGATTATGGCTATGTTTATCAACTTGTAAAAGAGGTTTATGAGAGTAAAGGATACAAAGTACAAATTCAATTTTATCCTTGGGCAAGAACTATGAATAAAGCTAGTTCTGGAGAAGCAGATGGTTATTTTCCAGAATATTATAATGAAGAATTGGCAAAGAATTTTTATTTCTCTCTTCCTTATCCTGGAGGGCCTGCTGGATTCTACGGAAGAAAAGATATTCGATACGAATTTAAAACACAATACGATATGAAAGACTTTACTGCTTTAATACCATACTCTATTGGTGTTGTTAGAGGGTATACTAATACAAAATATTTTGACGAAGCAAAGTACTTAAAGAAACAAGAAACAGTGGATGATTTAAGCAATTTAAAAAAGCTTTATTATAATAGAGTGCAATTGATTTTTATTGATCCCAATGTAGCGCGGTATTTAATTTTAAATTATTTGCTTGAAAGGTATCCCGATTTTTTTAATAGAACTTATTTTTTGGAACCAGAATTGGAATACAAGTATTTGTATGTTTGTATTAATAAAAAGGTACCTTTAGCTAAAAAAAAGATAATAGATTTTAATGAAGGTTTAAAAGAATTTCAAAAGACCGGCAGATTAAAACAAATTCTTTACCAGGGTGGCTTTAACGATAAAGGTATTTGGAAGCCATAATACTATTGAAGTTTCTTTACTAGGGTAGAAGGGGGGGATACTTTATTCCTGCCTTGCTTTCTTTATATTCTTTGCGTTCGATCTTTGCTTTTTTCTACGAAGTTTTCTAACTCCCTTAGTAAGGAGGCTTTGGGAGTAAACCTTTTATATTCTTCTAGAAGATGGGTAGATCTAGTAATATTCCCTGTTAGAGAATAAAGTTGTATAAGAATGGGATAGATATTTTTAAATTCTTCTACTCTGTTTAGGATTCTTTCACCAATTTCTATTGCTTCTTCGTATTTTTTTCTTTTAAAGGCGCAGACCGAATGGTAATATAAAATTTGATTGCTCATCGGATACATATCTACATAAGTTTGTGATAAATCATAAGCTTCTTCATAATTTTTGGTCTGAATTAAATTTTTCATTAAAGCTTCTATAGAATTTGTATCTGTTGCAAGGTATTGCTTAACCAATGGAATTCTTTTTTTTTGGCATTCTAAAATTAGAATAGAAATATCATCGATAAGATTACCCATTTCTTTAATATTATCAATTATAAGTTTCAAATCGGCTTCTGACTTTTCTGTGATGTTTAAAAATAAAGTCTCGTCTTCGTTTATTATCCTTTCCCCTTTTTCATCTTTTTGGATTTCTATATCATCTTTCCCATCGGATCCTACAATAAAAATGTCGTGTTCTTTTAGTTCTACAACGTGGATTTTTAACTTTTCTTGAAACATCTTGGGCATTCCAAATTTCCTGTGGATATAATTTTCTCCTATAAAAAAAATATCTAAAAAAGAGTCTTGCTCAGAACTTGTCACCTTTAAAAAAGTAGATTGATCAGGGTGTTGTATGTCAATAGATTGAATACTTTTATTTTGTAAATATACATCTAAATATTGTTTTGCCGAACCATCGTCTAAATTCCATACAAATGATTGTAAAAAACTGGCTAAGCTTATAGTTTCTTTTTTGCTTAGAGAAAATGTATAGATTTCGTAAAAAAAAATAAAAAGAAGGAATACAAATAAATGTATTCCAAAAATGATTTTTCTATTATGGTACCATTTCTTTTTTTTAAATTTCATAGCTTTTATTCAAAAGTTATACTATATCCTAACGAAATCCACCAATAATATTTAGGTAAATCTTGTCTTGGGGTATATGTATAGGGAATTCCAATAGCATTTGTTATGATTCCGCTAATCAAAGAGTTGGCATATTCGTTTACAGGTCCTAAGGTTCGGGATGGATCCGCTACTTTTCCATCATATATCGAGCTTTGGCCATTTAAACTTACTGGCAATTTAGTGTTTAAAACTTCACTTGTAATTGGATCTCCTCCTCCCCAGTAGTATTCCTGAATTTTTCTTTCAGGAGTTATGGCTACATTCAATCCTAAGGAAAAACCCGAACTATGGGAAATAGTATAATTTAAAGTGACATCACTTACTCCTTGTAGATTATTTAAAACATAATATCCAGCTCCAATCGAATAAGAAGAATTTATATCTTTAGTAAGTTCATAACTTCCTGAATATCCAATCGAATAATAAATTGTATGGATCATAATATCTTCATAAACACTAAAAGTTAAATTTTCTATTTTGGGTAGTTTATAAGTTAGGAAAACTTCTGTTCCATACAAAGTACCCACATTCAAAACATTGGAAAATTTATAATGAATAATTCCAAAACCAATGGTACCAACTTTTGTGTCTTTTTCGTAACCTATGGTTATGTCTAATTCATCGTTTCTTTCCAAGCCAAGCTTTTCTTTGTAGAAATTGGGAGTAGCCCTGTAATCCCAAATAAGACCTGAGGAAGGGATAGAAGATAAAATATCGCTTTCTAAATCTAAGGAGGGATCGAACGCATAATCCATTAAAGAAGTTCTACTTGCAATAAAAGCTGCCCCTGGTTCAGTTTGAATTCTTTTGTCTATATCTTTATCTCCTCTACCTTTTAAAGCAAAAGAAGCAAATAAATTTGCGTAGAGTCCTTTTACGGGTGTATTCCAAGTAATGCTAGGCTGGAATACCCATGGACCCGGGTGAGAACTGTAAGGTTTTTCTTGTAATAAAGCGTAATTTCTAAGTAAATCATGTCCCCGCCAGATGTAAGCCGAAACAAAATTTAGGTTTACATCGATACTTGATTTTTCTTCTCCAAACACTGTGTTTAAAAGGAACAGTGTTAAAATGATAATAAAATTTTTTTTCATAATGTACCTCCTTAAATCAATTAGCAATCTATGTGCCTATAAAAAACTTTGCTTCTGTAGATAAAAATATACAAAAATGCTGATTCAATAAGCATATAAAATCAAATAGAGAAAATTTAGGGTAACTTATAGCTATCTTTAGTTCGATTGTATTATTTTTTAATACTTCCCTAAGATTCATTATTTAACCTCATAATTTTAATGAATCTTTTTTCAATTATTTTTTAAAGAGTTTTGAAAAATTTATTGAGTCTAGATTCCAAAGATTTGGATTGATCTGAGAAATGTTTTTTGAATTCGATTTTTAAAGTCTCTATGCGAGAGGAGTTAGAAATTTTATAATAACAAAAGATTAAATTCAAATAATTTTTTTTGTAAAGCATATTAAAATTCAATAGCCTCTCTCCCGTTTCTATTGCAAGATTCCATTGTTTTAGTTTTCTATAAGAATAACTTAAATAATACAAAAGATCGTCATTATAAGGATATACTTCCAAGAATTTGCTCAATAAGTAAGTAATTTCTTTGTATTTCCTTTCTTTAAGGTATTGGAATAGAGATTTCTCAATTTTTAGCTTTGTATTCTCGTCCAAAGCTATTTCTTCGTTTTCTTTTTGAATTTTTATATTTGGTTTCTGTAAGTATTGGATTTTTAGTAAAGATATATCATCTTTAATACTACCAGTTTTTTGTAGAACTTCTAAAAAATTGGATAAATCTTCATTGGTTTTTAAGAGCATCTCTTGAATTATTGTTTCGTTTTCGTTGATTTTATTTTGAAGTTCGATTTCTATACAACCATCAGAGTACAGAACCCAATAGTCTTGAAAGTTCAAAGAAAATCTATGAATTTGTAGAGAATGATTTTCTTCTGGAAAACCAAGCTTTTTATAAATTTTGCTATCGACGAAATAAGATTCTTTTTTTGATGTGATTATTAATGGCTTAGGATGATCAAAATTTAGAAAATATACAAAACCTGTTTCCTCATCCATTAAACCTATTACGCAAGAGATCATCATAAAACTATCAAAAGTTTCGAGTACTTCTTGGATTTCTATACTAGTATACTTTAACCAAGTTTCGGGGTATTTCTGCTGTTCTGTTTTTATTTTCTCTGTTCTTTTTAGTATGGCAGATAATATAGAACTTAAAACAATAATGCCACCAATTCCTTGAAGGGATTTTCCCATTGCATCAGCATTGATAAAAAATAAATACCTTCGATTCCTTAAAAAAATTTCTTTTAGATAAATATAGTCACCTCCTATTCGAAATTTTGTTTTGTTAAATTTGAAGGAATCTAGTTGTTGTAAAATTGTATAAACCTTAAAATAAGTAGAACGAATTTGAAATTTTAGGAAAGGTTCAAATAATTGATAGATTAAATAAAAATCAGCTTTTCTTTGAAAGGTTAATTTCTGAATTTTTTTTAAAATTTTATTCAATCCCAAATAAGCACCTAAAAATCCAAGGAAAACAATCATTAAAAAGATCAATAATTCTTTGTAATCGAATTTATAACCAATTCTTAAAATTGCTTGTTTGCCATTTTTAGCATTAAGTGTCTTTTCTATCTTATAGGAATAAAAATATTTTTTAAAAACGGGATTTTCGAATTTATAAATAGAATTTTTGCTTTGGGCATCTTGGATTTCCAATTCTAATATTTCTGGATTGCTTAATACAAGGGCTTTAAAAATGCTTTGGAAATCATAAGGGTGTTCTTCTAAAAGGTTTAGATTTTCTATAAGAATCCCCTCTACAATATTATAAAATTTTTGATTCTGATGGTGTTTCCCTATAAGATAAAAGAAAATCAAAACAATACTAATTAATGTAAGAAAAAACAGTAATTTTATTTTCAGAATTTTTTTGGGCATACAATTGGTGTTAGCCTCGAATGATTAAATATTTTTTCTTTCCGATTCGTACTTTGTATTCTCCCGGAAACTGTAAAACATAATCTCGGTGTGTTATCGTTTCTAAGTAATTTCCTAATTTAATTGAGCCTGACTCGAAAAGCTTTTTTAGAGCAGTATTGCTTGTTTCGACTTTTGCATCTAATAAAATTTTTGATAATTTTTCCTCTTTGATTCCAGCAGGGACAATATATACAGGTGTATTGGGTGGTAAAACCATCTGAGATTCTTTTGCTAAAGATTTCTCCTTTTCCCATTGTAGTTTTGCTTTTTCTGCTTCTTCTTCTGAATGTATGGATTGTATGATTTCTACAGCTAACTTTTTTTTTGCTTCTAAAGGATGCATTGTTTTAAGTTCTTCGAGTTTTTCTTCTGGTATATCCGTTAAAATTTGATAATATTCCCACATCAATTCATCAGATATAGACATTATTTTAGCGAAAATTTGGTAAGGCAATTCTAAGATTCCTATAAAATTTCCATAGGATTTGGACATTTTTCGGATTCCATCCAATCCAACAAGTAAAGGTAGTGTTAATATTACTTGTGGTTCTTGACCATATTCCTCTTGTAAGGTTCTTCCCACCAACAGATTGAATTTTTGATCAGTACCACCGATTTCTACATCGCATTCTAAATGTACTGAATCATACCCTTGAATTAAAGGATACATAAATTCAATAATGCTAATACTATCTCCTTTTTCGTATCGCTTCTTAAAATCATCTCTTTCTAACATTCGAGCTACACTATATTTGGATGTTAAATTGAGTACTTCTTCAAATGACATTTTTTTTAGCCAAGAAGAATTAAAAAGGACTTGGGTTTTTACAGGATCCAAAATTCTAAAAACTTGTTTTTCGTAAGTTTTAGCATTTTCTTTAACTTCATCTTCGGTAAGCTTTTTTCGGATCTGAGATCTTCCTGTTGGATCTCCAATCATTCCAGTAAAATCACCTATAAGAAAAAGTATCGTATGTCCTAAATCCTGAAATTGTTTAAGTTTTCTAAGTAAAACATAGTGACCTAAATGTAAGTCTGGTGCAGTAGGATCAAATCCGGCTTTGATTTTTAAAGGTTTTTTTGTTTGGTTGCTTTTTTCCAATTTATCCAGCAAGGTTTTTTCGGGAATGATTTCTTCTGTTCCTCTTTTAAGAATTTTAAAATCATTTAAAGTTTTTTCCGAATAAGAATTTGCATCCCAAGATTGCATAGAACCTTTTTTTTTATCCTTTCCATTCAGGAAATATTTTTTGTTCAATTCCTAAAAGATTCATTACCTTGCCACTTATAAAATCCAATAAATCTTCTATGGTTTTTGGTTTGTGATAAAATCCTGGAGAGGCAGGAACAAGGATACCACCAGATAGAGCTACTTTTTTCATATTTTGAATGTGGATCAAACTGTAGGGAGTTTCTCGAATTACCAAAATTAACTTTCTTTTTTCTTTTAAAGCTACTTCAGCAGATCTCTCGATCAAATTCTTGCTATATCCATGGGCAATGGCACTGAGAGTTTTCATAGAACAGGGGATAA
This sequence comes from Leptonema sp. (in: bacteria), assembly GCA_046291925.1. Lineage (GTDB taxonomy): Bacteria > Spirochaetota > Leptospiria > Leptospirales > Leptonemataceae > SKYB61. The sequence goes on from JBKBRY010000024.1 coordinate 16,281, forward strand.
CAATCATTCCTTGATGTAAAAAAGAACCACTTGCTGATTTTGCTCCTATGTTTTTATTATTTTCAAAGTAAAATTGGTGTTTTCTATTGTAGTTATCTTTTAGGCAAAAATCTAAAAAAACTTCCTCGCTTGTTAAAGAAAGACCCATTTCTTTTTTTAAAACAATTTTTGCTGAGTCTGATAAAATAATATAGCTTTCTCCCTCAATATTAGAAAGATGTTTTAAAAAATTTATAGCATATACAATACCACTTGCACCAGTAATGCCAATGATAAATCTTTGTTTTTTATTCATTAGTTGAGTTCGTTAATAGATCCATCGGGATATTTTTTTTTGATTTGTTCTATTATGTCGTTTTTTTGTTTTAAATAAACTAAGGTTTTTGTCCATCTTTCTAAAAAACTAGAGACTTCTAACAGTCTTTGCTTTTCTTCTAAGGGAATCGATAAATTTTTTAAAGCAAAATGACAAAGTAAAACTAAATTATCTTTTTGGATTTCGTTAATGTTCGGGTAATTGTGGTATTGTAGGTATTTAAAAAGTTCTGAATAAAAGGTATCTCTTTCTTCTTCTTTTATATCTTTTGTTGTATAGTTTTCTTCGCAGGGAATTACATTACCAATCCAAAAGTGTTCATGAGATTCATATTCATAAAGTAGTTGGATTTTCTTGATTCCTATAAGTTGGACTTTGATTATGTTGTCTGTTTGGGAATTTCCCAATGAATAGGGTATGACTTCGTAATCATATACTTTAGATAATGTGCCTACAGAATATGGTATAGGCAATGGTCCGTAAGCCTCTATTCCTTCTTTGATACAAAAAATCCCTATTTGGGAATTGTTATTCAAAACGTAGGAAAAGAGCTTTTTATATCTTTCTTCGAAAATTTGGACTTCTAACATGGTACCCGGGAAAAAAACTGTATTCAAAGGAAACAAAGGAAGAAAGAATTCCATAATTATAGATTAAAATAAATTCTATCAAAAAGTAAACCAAAAAATAAAGTCGTACTAATCATCGAATTGATATTAAAAAAAGCAATGGGAATATTTTTTAAATTTTTGTGTACTAAATAGTGTTCTGTTGTATATAAAATAAAAATAATTCCAATAGAAAAAAAATAAATTTGGTTTAATTCATAAGCAATACCTAACCATACCATCAAAGAAAAAGAAATTGTATGACTTATCCTAGCAATCCACAGGGAAATAGAAATTCCAAATCGGGAAGGTAAAGAAAATAATTTGTTTTTTTTATCAAAATCAATATCCATCAGGGAATATAAAATATCAAAACCAGCTATATAAAATAATAATACCAATCCCAATCCAATAGACTCAAGACTTATTTTGTTGGTTAAAGCAATCCAAGTAGCGATGGGGGCTATTCCTATTGCGAAACCTAATACAAAATGGCATAAATAGGTAAATCTTTTTGTATAAGAATAACCAAAAGTTAAAAAAATTGCTATAGGGGATAAAAATCCTGCGAGAGGATTTATGATAAATGCAGATGTAACAAATAGGACTAAAAAAATTATAACAAATAAGATTGCATTTTTTAAACTTATTTTGTTACTTGGGATTTCTCTATCTTTTGTTCTAGGATTTTCTTTGTCAAATTTTCTATCCACAATTCTGTTAAATCCCATTGCAGCACTTCTTAAACTTACCATACAAATCAAAATTCCAAGAATTTTGATTAGGATCTCTTTTGTAGTTAAAAGATCAAGAGTATGATTTTTAAAATACTCCCAATAAAAAACCTCGATTACAGCAATTCCAGCAAATGGTAAAGCAAAAATACTATGAGAAAATTTTATCATTTTTAAATAATTTTCGAGTGTGGTGAGCAATTTGAAAGTTTTCATTTTGGACTATTTTTTTTAATTGAATTTATAAAAAATATATTTTTTGTGTTTTTTGAATTCTGATGCAGCTAAATAAAGTTTTTTTTACTATAACTTTTTTTTTGTTTTTATACTGCTATGATTACCAGGAAGAGATAATTTTGAATCCCGATTTTTCGGGCAAAGTTTTTTTAAAATATACAATTCCTGTGTCTAAGAGAAATCAAAAATCCTACATCAATTTTTTACCTTATTTAAGAGAAGACTTTGTAGAATTTTTTAAAATTGAGCCCATAGAGTTCTCTTCTAAATTGGAAGAAGGGGAAAATTTCGATTTGGGATTTATAGAAGCAACAATCCATTTTAAATCATTACAGACTTTAGAAAATAAACTTATTGGACTGCAGAGTATCTTTCAAGTAGGAGATACTTTAGTTCTAAAAAGAAAAATAAAAAATATAACCAATCTCCCTTTAGAAAATAAATTTTATGTGTATTTTTATAATTTGTTTTTGGATTTCCTAAAAGGAAAGAGTTTAAAGTTTGTTATTCGAATTCCAAAGCATTATAATATAACAAGCAATTTTGGAGGGCTTCCCTATCCGGGTATTTTGGTTTTTCAGTATCCATTAGAGAAAACATTAGAACCTGCACCAAGTCTTTTATGGGTTGTTTCGATTAAATCCAATCCATTTCCTTAAGGAATTGTTCAAATAAAAAAATAGATTTTTCTTCTTTTGCTGTAATTCTATGGTAAATGATTTCTGTTAAATAGGATTTTGCAAAAGATTCAAGATATCTACTGGACTGAATGATTTCTTGAAGGTGTGCTTGTCCTATTTCGTAAGATTCTTCGAAAATATTGGTATCGAAATTTAGTTCTTTGGGGAAACTCCAAACAGCAAATACAAAAGGAAGTTGTGTAATTTCGTACCACCAATCACATAAGTCTTTCAGAAAAAAGGAATTGGGATTTAAGTAAACATCTAAGGCTGGATCGCCAATTAAAAGTCCTGCAGAATCTGAATCTATTTTTTTTAAGATCTCCTTGGGTTCTTCTAAAGTGAATTCAGGAATCTCTTGAAATGTTTTATAATACAAGATTTTTAGTAAAGCAATAGACGAACGCGAGCTTTTATCTAAATAAATTTTTTTAACAGGTTTATAAAAATCTGAACTACGTTTTATATATAGTATAGATTGTACCTTTTTAAAAGAACAAATCCCTAATTTGGGATAATAATTCAGTTGGTCTTTATTCCTTAAAGCTTCTACAGTACTGATCAAACCAATATCTATTTTTTTTTGTAATAATTGCTCCACAAGAAAAGAAGGAGTGCCTTGTATAATGCTATAATTGTACTTGTTTAAACTTTTTATTATTTGCGAAGGTTTTCTTTGTGAATTTACTAAAAAAAAACCATAATTCAAAATTTGTGCATTTAGATATTGTACAGTCCCAATTCTTAAAAAATTCATATTCCCTTTTTCTTATTTTTTCTTTGGATGTATATAAAAAACTAATTTACAAGAAAAGAATTTAGAATTTTTTATAAAATAAATGTTCTTTGCAAAGTACTACAGTCCTTTTTTTTTGTATCTTGTCTTTGTAATATCCAATTGCACTCAAAATAATCAGCTTATCCAAATTAAACCAGAAGAAAATGAATTTGTAATCTTTAAAGATGATGATTCTTTAATTCAACTAGAATTGGAAAAAAACTTTGAATTTCAAAAATCCATACAAGAGAATGAAAAATATTATATTTTTCGGTGGTACAAAGAATTGAAAGAAAAGGAATCGGAAAAAGAAAAACCTTCCAAAAAGGAATTATTATACAAATTAGAAATTCGCATTTTTACTAAGAATAGTAATTTTTTTGGGGATGTTTTGCAACCCAATTATGAGGCAGGTTTTCTGAAGTTTTGTAAATGTAGCATTCTTCAAAAAAGTTGGTTGTTCCTTAAGGGAACGAATGCAAGAGAATATCAATACCAAATGGAGAATCGAAGTTATGTGTCTTTGCACTTTAACGAAAAAGATTTTTTGATTCAAATTGAAGGAAGTTCAGAAAAATATGATTTATTACTTAATTTTTGGAATCGGACCATAAAAACAATTAAATAGAAGGGATGAATTATGTTTAATGAAAAGCGAAAAATTAAAATTCAAAAATTTGAAGGTACTGCTTTCTTGAAGTACCAAAATACCATAGAGCACTTTTATGGAAGAGTAGATAAGAAAGATATATATATTTTAATTCAAAAAGCTCATTTGTATAATATCTTTTTTGGAAAATACTGGGAAGATAAGGAATTTTCTTTTCTTTTTTTGTCTTTGGATGTAGAGATTGCCGAAAATTTTTTTTCTAAAGCAAAAATACTCGAAAGTGAATGGATCCAGAATTTGCAAAGTAGCTTTCTTGAAGAGAGTTCTTATCCTTATCTTGTTGAGTTTTTTAAAAAAATGAATTCACCAATCATTTTTTTTTATTTTACTATTACTAAGGAAAATCAGGAGCAAGATTCAGAGCTACAAATATCAGAAGTTTACTCTGCAGGCTATCCGCCCTTAATTCTCCTACAACAAGAAACGATACAATTTCCTATTCGTTCAGGTATTCCTTATGGAATTAACGAAATGTTGCCAAAAAAGCAAACATTAGAAATACCTCCTTTCTCCAATATCTACCTTCATACTCCATTAAATGAAAAAGAGCATAACATAAAAGAACTTCATTACGAAATTATAAAAAATCAATTGGAAAAAATACCCCATAATTTAATTCTTTTTGAGTATTCATTAAATGAATGATAAATAAAATTTATAAAATTTTTATAATTGTTTTCCTGTTATATTGTAAAAAAATCACCATCCCTGAACTTTACGAAGAATTGCCTCAAAAGCAAGTATCGAATACGAATCCTATTTGTATAGTATGGGAAGATACACCTTTGTTAAATTCCAATAAGTTCTTAAAAGCTTATGCCATCTCTCGCTTATTTTACAGTAGAGTTGAAAATACTACTGGAAGTTTAAGAGAAATTTTAGAGAGAGGTTTAAAAAAAAAATTTTCAAAGGAATATTCAGTATATTTTTCTATGGATTCCCATTGCTTTTGTACAATTCAAATTAGAATTTTAAAAAACGAAGCTCTTTGGTTTCCCCCTCAGGAATTTATTCAAAATCCAACTCCCATAAGAAAAGGTGTTTTACAAGTAGAGTTCCTTGCAGAGTATGTTCTTAGTCCTCTTAAAATAAAGAATGAGTTTAAAAGAGAAATCAAAGAATTTGTTTTGGCAACAGAAGAATACCAATCTACCGAAAGGGTTTTAAGTTTTATCTATAAAGAATTTATAGAAGAAATTGAAGCCAAGACGAAAACCTGTTTCTTATAAGAGGCATTTAGAAATTCTTTTCTGCAAAAGCAAAAATCTCTTTTGCATACTGTTGCATCTCTTCGGCACTCACCAAGGCTTGAGAAAGTCTTGCTAATTTATAAATGATTCTTGCCAACTCCAGTTTTTTGGGATTGATTTCTTCTGTTGGAGAAGTTATAATATCGGGTGTTGCCATTTTTTGTATTAAAGGGTTTTTTAAATTCAAAAGTAAGGTATGATTTTCGGGCATTGTGAATTTGTCTTTTTCTCCATAAAGAATAGCCAATTCAGAAACTCTACGATGAGTTTCTGGTAATAAGATCATTGCTGGGATTTCTTCGGATTTTAATGACTCTGCTCTTACTATGATTTTTGTATTGTTTAAAGCTTTTCTAAAAATTTCTTCTACTTTGTCTTTGGTAGTTTTTTGGTTGCTATCTACTATTTGCGAAGTTGAATCTATAGAATGTTCAGAGATTTCTGAATCTACCCTTACAAATTGCAAGTTTTTTTCTTGGATTTCTAAAAAAGAAGTAAAGTGGGCATCAATCATCTTATCCAAATAAATAACATCTATGCCTTGCTTTACTATTAATCGAATTGCAGGTCCCTGGGTTTTTAAATCTGTTGCATAATAAATTTTATTTTGGGTTTTTTCTTTATTTTTTTCTTGGTATTCTTTTAAAGTTAAAAAGGATCGATTATCTAAATTTTCTGAATGAATCACTTCGAACAATAAAGCTTCTTTTGCATTTTCATAAAATTTATAGTCTTCAATCATTCCGTATTTGATAAACGGGGAAATGTCTTTCCAAATTGTTTCGTAATTTTCTCTATTATTTTTGATTTCTTCGATTAGTTTGTCTGCTACTTTTTTGACAATGTGAGAAGAAATTTTTTTTACTTCGAGATCTTGTTGGATATAGGAGCGAGAAACATTTAAAGGCAATTCAGGTAAATCCAAAACCCCTTTTAGTGCTGTTAGGAATTTAGGTATAATTTCTTGTGCTTCTTCTGTAACAAAAATTTGTTTGCAAAAAATCTTAATATTGTTTTGATTCAAATCCATTTCGTGACGAAGTTTTGGAAAATATAAAATGCCTTGCAATCGAAATGGATAGTCTGTATTTAAATGAACATAAAATAAGGGTTCTTCATCGAAGGGATATAGATATTTATAGAACGAAATATAATCCTCTCTTTGAGTATTCGAAGGTTTGTTTAGCCATAGAGGTTTTTGGTAATTTACTTGCAAACCATCCAATTTAACGCAAACAGATAAGAAATCGCAGTATTTTCGAATAAAATTTTGTAATGTAAGTTTGTCTAAAAATTCTTCGCTTTCTTGATTCAGATGAAGTATGACTTCTGTACCTCTATCTACTTTAGTGCCTTTACCTATTTGGTATTCTTCTGTCCCATCGCTAACCCAATAAACTGCTTCTTCGTCTTTTAAATAACTTCTTGTATGGATTTCTACTTTATCTGCCACCATAAATGCAGAATAAAAACCTAAACCAAAATGACCAATTACATCCACAGACTTTTCGTCTTTTAAATATTTTTTTGCAAATTCTTCAGCACCGGAAAAAGCAATCTGAGCAATGTATTTCTCTACTTCTTCTTGGGTCATTCCTAAACCATTATCAATAAAATGCAGTGTTTTTTTTTCTTTGTTGATTTGAATTTCTATAAAAAAATCGATTTTATCAGATTGGTAAATGTCCTCATTTAGCATGATGGTTTTTAATTTTTCAATGGCATCAAATCCATTAGAGATCAATTCTCGTATAAATATTTCTTTTTCTGAGTATAACCATTTTTTTATTATGGGTAAAATGTTTTCTGAATGAATAGAAATTTTCCCCTTTTTTAATTGACTTTCCATAGAGCCTCCAAGATTAGCAATTGCCGTATTAGACTGCTAAAAAAAATAAAGACTCTTATAAGTCAATCATTTTTAACTAAGAAATTTATGGTGATTATAGGCATTTTTCAATGCTTCGATTCCTCTTTCTAATGTTTCTTGATCTACTGCATAAGAGATCCGTATCCATTGGTTTTGGTTAGAAAAAATTCTTCCTGGTACTACCAATAGCTCGTAATTTTGGATGCAATACTCACAAAATTCTAAATCATTCCAATTAGAAGGAATTTTTGTAAAAATATAGAAGGCTCCTTCAGGTTCATAAAGTTCTGTAAATTTTTTTAGTTCTTCTTTAAGTCTATCCCGATTTTTTTTATAGTATTCAATATGGGAACTTACATCAACGTCTAAAGCAGTGATTCCTGCATATTGAACAGGTGTTGGTGCACATACAATCGTATATTGTTGTAGTTTGGTTAATGCTTGAATTAAATTTTTAGGTCCTGTTGCTGCTGAAAGCCTAAGACCAGTCATACTATAGGATTTAGAAAAACCCATAAGGGTTAAAGTTTTGGGATATAGGCTTCCAGGGCTTATAAATAAATTATCATAGTCGTAGAGTTCGTAAATTTCGTCAGAAACCAATACCGCTTTTGTTTTTTCTGCTAATTCTGCCAATTCCAAAATTTGCTCTTTTTTTAGAATGTAGCCTGTAGGGTTTGAGGGTGTAGAAAATAAAATCATTTTGAGTTTTTGGAACTTAAGTTTTTCCAGATCTTCTTTGGTAAAATGTTGGCTTATCAAGATTTCTTTTCCTTGAAAGAAAGAAACAAGCCCTCTATAGATTAAAAAAGTTGGTTCTATTAACAAAACTTCGTCTTCTGGTTCTACAATAGCCATAAACAATAAAAGGAGTAAGCTAGATACTCCTGAGCTAATTAAAATTGAATCGGGCGAGGTTTGAATTTTGTTTTTTTTATAAAATTTCTCTACTAATTTTTCCCTTAGTTCTAAGATTCCTTGGGTCATAGTATAAGAGGTTTTATTCTCGTAGAGAGCTTTGTTCATAGCTTCCAGAATGGGTTTAGGGGTGGGGAAATGAGGTTGTCCAATCGATAAATTTATGGGATTTTTTAGTTTCTGCGCCAAATCAAACATTTTGCGGATTTGAGAAGTATCGATAGAATCCATTCTTTTAGATAATATATTTGATAGATCTATATCCATATTTACAATTTTTTTATTTTATTCTATTTTTAAAGTCTTTTAATCTAATAAATGCGGCAATGGGGATGATGGTGGGATGGTTTCGATGTATTTTCTACGAAATTCAGGATTTTGCATTCTACAGACTTTTGAACGTTTAGAATATGGAACAGAAGTAATCAATCGATTCCACAATTCTTTTATGGAATGATTGGGGTATTTTCCTACGGTTAGGGGAGTAAAGTCACAAGGACAAACATAGCCTGTACTGGATAGATAGAATTGTGTTGTAGCAGCAAAACAGAATCCATGCCCACATTCAGAAGTCATAACAGACTGAGGAGTTAATATAGGATATTCTTTTAATTTTCTATAAAGTATCGTTAGTTCTAAAATTTTTTTCCTTGCTTCTAAATCTAAAAAACTATTCTTCGAAGAACCCATTCTTCCTGTAGGGATTGCATCGAAAAAGGTAATTTCACTAATTTCTAAGTTTTTCCCCAATTCCATAAACTGTTCAATAAATTCTTTTTGAACTCTTTCTTTTGTAAGATAGCTCGAAATGGCAATAGGAATTCCTTCCCTTCTTGCGTTTTCTATTCCTTGTAGAGCTTTAGAGAATATATTTCTTTTTCTTAAAGAATTGTGTTCTTCTTCTTTATAGGAGTCTAAACTTACAAAAATTCCTTGTAGACCGAAATCTTTAAGACTTTTTGCTCTTTCTTTTGTTAAAAATTCACCATTAGTAAATAAAGTGCTGATTGCTAAGTTTGGAGGTATAGTTTTTATAATTTTTTCTAAGTTTTTGTTCAAGAGTGGTTCTCCTCCTACAAAAATTATGTTGGTTACTCCTAATTCTATAGATTCTTTGATTGAATTTATAAATTCTTCTGTGGATAGATCTCTTTCTTTTGAGTTCATATGGTACTCAGCACTACAATGTTCACAATAGCATTGGCATTTTTTAGTAATTCCAATGGTAACCACTGCAGGTGCTTTTATATACAAAAATTTTCTTAGCAAACGAAAATAAAGATACCTTTTACCGGCATTTGTGTTAAGAGCTGGTTGGTATAAGCTGAATCTTAATTGTTTGAATGTTTTATAAAGATTTTTATATTTTTTAGTTTGCTGGATATAATCTTCTAAGTATTTCTTTGCTTTCTCTGGGAATCCGTGTTTTGTTTTTAAAAAATAATCAAAAGGGTTTTCCGATACTTCAATATCAAAATTTTTATATTCATCCATTTTTATTTTCACTTTTTTTGCTGTATTTTTAGAGTCAATGTAAATGTTTGTTAGAATTTTATTATTGGATTCAATAAAAGTGTTGTTTTTTAATAATTTATATATATTTTGTAGATTATATGATATTTGATGAATCTTTGGTTTCGAAAATAAAAACTTTAGAAGATTTAAAAAAAGCGAACTATCGATACCGAAATATAAAACAAGAAATGGCAGAGAATCTAGCTAAGAAATTAAAGAATCAAGAAAAAGTATTTTCAGAAATTCATGGATACGAAGATACGGTAATGCCCCAACTTTTCCATGCTATACTTGCGGGTCATAACATGGTATTCCTTGGAGAAAAGGGGCAGGCAAAAACAAAAATCATACGCTCTTTGGTAGAACTTTTGGACGATTATTTCCCTGTGATTGAAGGAACACCCATTCCCGAAAGTCCCTTTAGACCGATTACAAAGATAGCTCATAAAATATTAGAAGAAAAAAAAGAAAACACTCCCATTCGCTGGCTTACAAAGAAAGAAAGATATGGAGAAAAATTAGCACCAGGTAGTAGAATCACAGATATTATTGGTGATATAGATCCCTCAAAAGTAATTGAGGGAAGTTCTTTGGGTGCAGAAGAATCTTTACATTATGGATTACTTCCACGAGTCAATCATGGGATTTTTGCTATCAATGAACTACCTGATTTAGATTATCTTGTACAAGTAGCTTTATTCAACATTTTAGAAGAAGAAGATATTCAAATTAGAGGGTTGCCCATTCGTTTTCCTTTGGATGTGTGCATTTGTTTTACTGCGAACCCTTCTGAGTATACTCGGTCGGGTAAAATCATAACTCAATTAAAAGATCGTATAGGTGCAGAAATCAGAACCCATTATCCAAAGTCGAGGGAAGTAGGCATAAAAATCATAAAACAAGAAGTTAAGATTCCAAACATAGCACCCGAAGTAGTTGTTCCCAAATTCATAGAAGAAATCATAGAAGAAATTACGATACAGGCAAGAAGGCATCCTTTGATTAATCAAAAGTCTGGAGTTTCTGCACGATTATCCATAGCCAATTACGAAACTGTGGTCGCTTCGGCAAGAAGAAGGGCTCTATTGCTAAATCTACCTAAAGGTTTTGCAAGGATGACAGATCTTAGCAACATTTTTAGTTCGAGTTTAGGGAAAATCGAGTTGGATCCTTATCGGGACGAAGCAGTAACAGAATATCAGGTAATCATGAAGTTAATCGATCTATCCATTAAAGAGGTTTTTGAAGAATATTTTTCTGAAAAAAAATTTCGTATGGAAATTGAAAATCTTACGAAGCAAATTTACCAAGCAAATGTAATAGAAATAACAGACTTTATGCCTTCTTCGGAATATCATAAATTTTTAAAAATATTGCCTGCCTTATTTGATTTTATTAAAGAATACCAATGGCATGAAAACCCTGAACTACTTGCCTCAGGTATTGAATTTATTTTAGAGGGTTTAGTATCCAAAGAAAAAATCAGCAGAAGAAAATTAGGAGAAGTAATTAGTTTTAAATCGGTGGATCTTTACTAATGGTTTCCATGAATCAAAAGATTCTATTTGTTTTAGGGAAAGGTGGTGTAGGAAGAACTACAATTTCTGCCACATTAGGATATCATTATTCTTCTTTAGGTCTTAAAACCCTAATCGTACAGTGGACTGTAAAAGATACCATTTCTCCCCTTTTCTTTAAAGAACAAGTGGGGCATAAGCATAAAGAAATAATTCCAAATTTATTTGTAATGAATTATGATCCCGAAATTACCTTAAAGGAATATTTCGTTGATCATTTACATATGAGCATTTTTTATAAATTTATTTTAGAGAATCCCCATGTAAAAAAATTATTACAAGCTACTCCTGGTTTAGAAGAAATCTTTTTTTTAGGTCGAATTTTCTGGTTGGCAGAATTGGCAAAAGAAGAAAGAGGTTATGATTTTGATAAGATTATTGTAGACGCTCCCGCAACGGGGCATGGTTCTGCTATGTTTGGGGTTGTTTCTAGTATATCTAATTTTAAATTGGAAGGTCCATTAATTTCAGAAGTAACAAGAGTTGCGAAACTTATGGAGGATTCTACTAAGGTGGCTAGCGTCGTAGCTACACTTCCAGAAGAACTTCCCTTTGAAGAAACTTTGGAGCTTATACAATTTCTCGAAAAAGAGATGAAGAGACCACCTAAATTGCTTTTTATCAATCGAAGCCTTTCTTTTTTTTTGAGAGGGGATTTTCAAAAATATTTTTACGAAGAGGATAACGAGTATAAAAAAAAATTCCCTTCGATTTATTTAGATATCATAAACAAACTTTCATATGAAAAGAAAATTAAAGATTTTTTTAATAACAGAATCCCTGTGATTGCATTACCTGATGTCATTGTGCAAGATCCTTCTTTCAATTCTTTGGAAAAAATTCAAACCCTTGCTCGATTCTTAAAAAATTATGAATACTAAACCAAATTTGCACATTTTTTTAGGTGCAGGAGGTGTTGGGAAAACGACTCTTTCTGCAAGTTATGCTTTATATTTAGCCAAAAAGGGAAAGAAAACAGGACTTTTGAGTATTGACCCTGCCAAAAGGTTAAAGACGGCTTTAAAATTGGAATCAATCGAAGAAAATGGAAAAATTTATTGGCAAAATCCGGAAAATCTTGGATATTTACGAATTGCTGTTTTAAATCTTCCTGATAGTTTAAAACGATGGATTTCGGACGAAGGCTTACCAGAAGAACACAAAAAACAATTGTTTGAGCACCCCATTTATACAACTGTTGCAGAAAAGGTAGCTTCTGCAGTAGAAACTCTTGCACCCATCCGAATGGCAGAATGGTTAGAACAATATTCAGACACGGAGGATCTGATAATTGATACAGCTCCGGGAATCCACGCTGTAGATTTTATTGTAAAGCCAGAAAGGCTATTGGCTTTTTTTGATAGCAAAATTCTTCAATGGCTTAAATGGTTTACTGGAGAGACAAAATGGGTATGGAAAAATGGTAAAAAAGAAATTTTGCAAGATCAGAATCTTATTCAAAAAATAATTCGAGGAAGTGCAAAATTGATTCTTACTTCCTTAGGGAAAGCAGGTGGAGAAAATATTTTATTAAGTTTAGGAGAGTTTATTTTATTGATGGATCAAGTGTTCTATAAAATGGTCGAAAGGTTAGAAAAAGCAAGAAATTGGATTCGACAAGGTAATGTAAAGTTCTATTTTGTTTTTTCTTTAAGAGAAGATTCTCTTTCATTGATTTTGGAGCTTAGGCGTGTCTTAGAAAATCTAAATTTAAATAACTCTATTTATATTTTAAATCGAAGTCTTCTTGATGAATTTTTGGATTTTGTGTATGTAAAAGAATTTTTGAATAAGGAACCAACAAATGATTGGGAAGCTCTTATAAAGAAATATATAATGTCTTTTCCTTTCTTAAAAAAAGAGATTTATCATAAATTAAAATTGAATGGAATTCATCAAATTCGAGAAATTCCCTTAACTGCCAAAATAGAAGAGGAATTTGTGATTTTGGATCTAATGGATCTTGGAGAAAAAATTGATTTAAATACTAAAATTTTATAAAGGTTTTGTTTCTTAAATTGAATTTAAGAATCATTATAAACTATTTTTTTATCGTCTTGGCTTTTTTTGTTTGACAAAAAATTATCTTTTTTTCCTTATCTGATTAGGAATCAGATTCAATATACTATACATACCTAATGTATATTGGACTTAATCAAGGAGAGATGAATGGGCTTAGTAAATCCAAAAGCATTGTTTCAGAAAGCATTAGAAGGCAAGTATGCAATTGGCGCTTTTAATGTAAATAATATGGAAATTTTGCAGGGAATTGTCTCTGCTGCCAAAGAGGAAAACTCACCAGTTATATTGCAAATCTCTGCTGGTGCCAGAAAGTATGCGGGACATAACTATATAATAAAAATGGTAGAAGCCGCTTTAATGGATGCAAATATTCCTATTGTGTTGCATTTGGATCATGGGGATAGTTTCGAAATATGTAAAGAGGTAATTGATCATGGTTTTAGTTCTGTGATGATCGATGGGTCTCATTATCCTTTTGAAGAAAACATTGCTCTAACAAAAAAAGTAGTAGATTATGCTCACGAAAGAGGAGTTTTTGTTGAGGCAGAATTAGGAAAATTGGCAGGTATCGAAGAACATGTCCAATCGGTAGAGCACGTTTATACAGATCCAGATCAAGCAGTAGAATTTGTGGAAAGAACAGATTGCGATTCTTTAGCTATTGCTATTGGTACAAGTCACGGTGCTTATAAATTTAAGGGAACTCCCAAACTGGATTTTGAAAGATTAAAAAAAATTCATAGTTTAATGCCAAACTTTCCTTTGGTATTACATGGTGCTTCTTCTGTTCCTAAAAAATTTGTGGATTTAGCAAATCAATATGGATCTCAGATTCAAGATGCACAAGGGGTTCCCGAAGAGATGCTTCGAGAAGCTACCCAATATGGAATAGCAAAAATTAATATAGATACGGATATTCGTATTGCGGTGATCGCTTCTATAAGAAAGTTTTTGCAAGAAAATCCAAAAGAATTCGATCCAAGAAAGCCTTTTGGTGCTGGTAGGGATGCTGTAAAAGAATTGGTTAAGCATAAAATTAAAAATGTCTTAGGTAGTAGTAATAAAGCATAAAAAAGGAAAATCTTATGAAGTTATTAGCTCCATCTATTTTATCAGCAAACTTTTTAAATTTAGAGAAAGACATAGAAACTGTAATCCAAGGTGGTGCTGATCTTTTGCATGTCGATGTAATGGATGGGCATTTTGTACCCAATTTAACTTTTGGATTACCTATCATCAAGCAGATACATAAGCGATTTTCTATTCCACTTGATGTTCATCTAATGATAACCAATCCAGAATTTTATATCGAAGATTATATAGAAAGTGGAAGTTCGTATCTTACCATTCACATAGAGACTGTTAAGCATCTTCACAGGTATGTGGAGAAAATTAAACAATACAATGCGAAAGTAGGTGTATCCATCAATCCTCATACGCCGGTTTCTCAATTAGAAGAAATTCTTCCCTATGTAGACATGGTTTTGGTTATGTCTGTGAATCCGGGATTTGGTGGTCAAAGTTTTATCCCCTCCACAATAAAAAAACTAAAAAAGTTACACAAGATGATCGAAGAACTGAATTTGTCTAATCCTCCCTTAATAGAGATCGATGGGGGTATCAATTTAGAGAATATAGAAATAGTAATGGAATATACAGATGTTATTGTTGCGGGATCATCGATTTTTCATTCTAAAGATATTTTAGAAACAACAAAGAAATTCAAAGAAAAATTAACTGCAAAGGTATGATTATGGGAACTAAAGAAACTATAAAAAAAGAATCACCAACTAAAAATATTGCTTTAGAAATTTTAAGAGCAACAGAAGCAGCAGCTCTTGCTGCATCAAAATGGATTGGTAGTGGAAATAAAGAAGCAGGTGATCAAGCTGCTGTAGAAGCAATGCGAAAGCTATTTTCTACAATTGATATTGAAGGTACAGTTATAATAGGAGAAGGGGAAAAAGATCAAGCCCCCATGCTATACAACGGTGAAAAATTGGGAACCTTTTTGGGGCCTGCTATGGATATAGCCGTGGATCCAGTAGAAGGAACAAATCTACTTGCTTTGGGTAGACCTAACGCGATTTCCGTAATCGCGCTCTCTCCAGCTGGTTCCATGCTTCTTGCAGGCCCATCTTTTTATATGAAAAAAATTGTCGTTCCCAAAGCTGCAAGCCAGTCTATAGATATTGATGCTCCAGTCAAATACAATTTAGAAAAAGTTGCAAAATCTTTAGATAAAAAAGTTACTGATTTAGTAGTCTTTGTTCTTGATAAACCTAGGCATCAGCAACTGATCAAAGAAATACGAGAGGTAGGGGCAAGAATCCAACTGCATACAGATGGAGATATAATGGGAGCACTTTTAGCGGCTTCTCCAGATACTGATGTGGATATCTTGATGGGGACTGGAGGTACACCAGAAGGAATTCTATCAGCCGCTGCAATAAAAGTCTTGGAAGGGCAAATCTTAGGTAAATTTGATCCTCAAAAAGAAGAGGAAAAGCGAAATTTATTAGAGCAAGGGTATGATTTAAATAAAATCTATACCAAAGATGATATGATTCGTTCCGATGATGTTTATTTTGTTGCTACAGGAATTACGAATGGTTGTTTCTTAAGAGGGGTAAAGATAGTCAAACATATTGCGATTACCCATTCTATTGTGATGAGAGGTCATACGAGGACAATACGATATATAGAAAGTCATCATAATTTAGAAAGGTTAAACGAAATCAGTAGTATAGTGTATTAACAAGTTTTCAATTTATATAAAATTTATAAGGAGAAAAAAAATGTCAAAAAAATTTCCGATTATTGCGGTTACGGGTTCTTCTGGTGCGGGCACAAGTACTGTAAAGGTTGCTTTTGAACATATATTTCGAAGACTTAAGATAAAAGCGACTATTGTAGAAGGAGATGCTTTCCATAAATACAATCGATATGAATTTCGTGAAAAAATTAAGGAAGCATATCAAAATAACAAATGTAGACCTATTAGCCACTTCGGACCAGAAGGTAATCTATTAGATAAACTTGAAGAATTATTTAAAACTTTCTCAGAAACAGGAAGAGGTAAAATTCGAAAATATATTCATACAGAAGAAGAAGGGGAACCCTACAATCTTGAACCAGGATTGTTTACTCCATGGGAAGATATACCAGAAGGAACAGAATTGCTTTTTTATGAAGGTCTTCATGGTGGCTATGTAGACGATGAAATTGATCTAACAAGGTATGTGGATCTACTTATAGGCGTAGTTCCTATTGTCAATTTGGAATGGATTCAAAAAATTCATCGTGATGTGCATGACAGAGGCTATACAGAAGAGCAGGTTAGGGAAACTATTTTACGAAGAATGCATGACTATGTATACCACATTACACCCCAGTTTTCAAGAACAGACATAAATTTTCAAAGAGTCCCCACAGTGGATACTTCGAATCCTTTTATAGCAAGGGATATCCCGACAGCTGATGAAAGTTTTGTAGTAATTCGATTTAGGAATCCTAAAACAGTTAATTTTCCGTATTTATTGCAAATGATCCACAATTCTTTTATGTCCAGACCCAATACGATTGTAGTACCAGGTGGTAAAATGGGAATGGCATTAGAACTGATTCTACAACCCAGGATAGAAGAAATTATGGAAAAGAGAAGACAAATTTTAGAAGAAGAATCAAGAAGAGCAACAGTTTTGTAGCACTTCAAGATCTACATAGTTTTTCGAAAGGGGATGGTTTGACAAATGGATAAAAGGTTGGTTCGGTTCTCCCAAATCGCTAATAACAGAATAAGCTTCTTGAAAGTGCTCCCTTTTGGTATAATGACTAGGTGTAATGAGAACTTTGATATGATTAGAATGTGCAGAAAGGAGTCCCATTCGGCTGTCTTCGATAGTGATTACTTCTCTTGGGTTCAGGGAAAGACATTCCAATGCTTTTTGGTAAATTTCTGGATGTGGTTTCTTGTTCTGTACATCATCTCCAGTAAGTATTAAGTCAAATTTTAAGAAAGGAGGTAAGGAGCTTTTTATAAATGATTCTGTTGCAGTTTTAGAAGAAGTGGTAACTAAAGCTGTTAAGATATTATTTTGATTTAGTTCTTGGATTAGGCGAACAATGCCGGGACGAAGTTTTATTGGATTTTTTAAAGCTTCCTGATAGCATTTGGTTTTGGTTTGGTGCAAGGAAAGGATATCCTCTTGATTAAGAGAAAAGGAGATTAGTTTAAGATAATAAGAAATTCTTTCTACTCCACCGCCAATAGAAAGTAGAAGAGAATATAACTGAGGGTCCCAGTGAAAAGGTAGATTGTGTTTTTTAAAGGCATAATTAAAACAATCAAGATGGAGGGGTTCTGTTTCTGATAGGGTGCCATCTAAATCGAAGAAAACAGCTTTAAGTTCCATAGATAAAATGTTTTGATTGTTAACAAAAATGTCAATTATTAAAATAATAGGAGGAAAAATGTTAAACCAATCCAATCGATATGTAAATTTGGATCTTCGCGAAGAAGATCTGATAAAAGCTGGCAAGCATGTGCTTTGTGCCTATAGAATGAAGCCTAAAGCAGGATATGATTTTGTTGAAACTGCTGCTCACTTTGCGGCAGAATCTTCTACAGGTACAAATGTAGAAGTTTATACCACTGATGATTTTACCAGATCCGTTGATGCTTTGGTTTATGAGGTTGATGAATCTAAGGAATTAATAAAAATCGCTTATCCTATGGATCTATTTGATAGAAATATAAGTGACGGTAGAATCAACATAACAAATTTACTAACTCTTGTTGTGGGCAATAACCAAGGGATGAGTGATGTTGAATATGCTAAATTGTTGGATATCTACTTCCCTAAATCCTTTTTGGATCTTACTTATGGACCCATCACGAATATAGAAAGTTTATGGAGGGTTTTGGGTAGACCTTCTAAAGATGGCGGTTTGGTTGTGGGAACAATCATAAAGCCAAAATTGGGCTTGAATCCAGAAAAATTTGCTCAAGCTTGTTATGATTTTTGGTTGGGTGGAGATTTTATTAAAAATGATGAGCCACAAGCGAATCAACCATTTGCTTCCTACGAAAAAACGATGAGACTTGTTTCCGATACGATGAAGAGAGTACAAGACGAAACAGGCCAACCCAAATTGTTTTCAGCAAATATAAGTGCTGACGATCCTTTCGAAGTAATTAAAAGAGGAGAGTTGGTTTTGGAAATCTTTGCAGAGAATTCCAATCATGTGGCTTTTCTTATAGATGGTTTTATTATGGGTACAACAGGAGTAACATTAGTAAGAAAATATTTCCCCGATCAATTTATTCATTATCATCGTGCTGGTCATGCAAGTATTACTTCTGAACAAAGTTTAAGAGGTTATACTTCTTATGTCCATATGAAGATAGCAAGAATTCAAGGAGCATCGGGAATCCACACAGGAACTATGGGATTTGGTAAAATGGAAGGAAAACCAACAGATAAAATTCTTGCCCAGGTTTTAACCGAAGAGGAAATCCAAGGTCCTTATTACTACCAGAAATGGTTTGGAATGAAATCCACAACACCTATTATATCTGGGGGTATGAATGCAATACGATTGTATCGTTTTTTAGAGAATTTGGGGCATGCAAATATAATCCAAACCTCTGGTGGTGGTAGTTTTGGTCATTTGGATGGTGCAGCTGCTGGAGCAAAAGCTTCTCGACAAGCATATGAAGCTTGGAAAAATGGAATTGATCTATTGGAGTATGCAAAAGAACATAAGGAACTAAGAAGGACTTTTGAATCTTTCTCTCACGATGCAGATAAATTTTATCCAAACTGGAGAGAAGTACTAAAAATTTAAATAACTGAAAAATTGGCTGCGAAAAGAGGGTTTGGTTCCTCTTTTCGTAATTGAAATTTTGGTTTTTTGAAAACAAAAAAAGGAGTAAAAATGAATACAAAAATAGAAATAGATCGAAAAACCTTAGCTAATGCAATTCGTTTTCTTAGCATAGATGCAGTAGAAAAAGCAAAATCTGGGCATCCAGGTGCTCCCATGGGAATGGCAGATATAGCAGAAGTATTATGGAATGATTTTTTAAAACATAATCCTAAGAATCCCAATTGGTGGAACCGAGATCGTTTTGTCCTATCCAATGGCCATGCTTCTATGCTTCTTTATTCTTTGCTTTATTTAACAGGCTATGATTTGACCATAGAAGATTTAAAAAATTTTAGACAATTGCATTCAAAAACACCAGGACATCCTGAGTATGGAGAAACACCCGGAGTAGAAACCACAACAGGCCCCTTGGGACAAGGTTTTGCCAATGCTGTGGGAATGGCGTTAGCAGAAAAAATTTTAGCAAAACAGTTCAATCGAGAAGGCTTTCCGATTGTAGATCATTACACTTATGTATTTGCTGGTGATGGTTGTCTTATGGAAGGGATTTCTCATGAGGCAGCATCCTTAGCCGGAAAATGGAAATTAAATAAACTGGTTGTATTTTACGATAGCAATTCTATTTCTATAGATGGTAATGTTTCGGGCTGGTTTATTGATGATACAAAAAAAAGATTTGAAGCCTATCATTGGAATGTAATTGATTCTGTAGATGGTCATAATCCAGAGCAGATCAAAAAAGCAATTTCAGAAGCTCGTAGTCAGGAAGAAAAGCCAACCTTAATCATTTGCAAAACTGTGATAGGTTACGGCTCTCCGAATAAGTCTGGTAAAGAATCTTCCCATGGAGCTCCCTTGGGGCAAGAAGAAATAAAGTTAACGCGACAAAACCTAAATTGGAATTATGAGCCTTTTTATATACCAAAAGAAATTCTTAATGCTTTTGATGCAACCCAAAAAGGGAAGAAGTGGGAAGAAGAATGGAATCTTCTTTTTGCTGAATACCAAAAAAAATACCAGGATTTAGCAAAAGAATTGCAAAGGCGAATAAATGGAGATTTACCTGAAAATTGGATGGAGATTCAAGAAAACTTACAGAAGCAAAATTTCCCAGAAAAAGAAGCAACTCGTAAAACCTCCCAAAATATTTTAAATATGATTAAACCTTATGTTCCCGAGTTGATAGGTGGTTCTGCTGATTTAACCCATTCCAATTTAACTTTATGGAAGCAGGGGAAAGATATAACTAAAAATGATTTTGATGGAGATTATATCAGCTATGGAGTACGGGAATTTGGAATGTTTGCCATTATGAATGGAATCTTCTTGCATAAGGGTTTACGCCCTTTTGGGGGTACTTTTTTGGTATTCTCTGACTATGGTAGAAATGCCATTCGAATGTCAGCTTTAATGAATTTAGGTGTAATTTATGTATTCACACATGATAGTATTGGTTTAGGAGAGGATGGTCCCACTCATCAACCCATAGAACATATTGCTTCTTTGAGATTGATACCAAATGTATATTTATGGCGTCCCTATAATTATTTGGAAACTTTTGCTGCATGGGAATTTGCACTCAATCATAAAACATCACCAACAATTTTGGTTTTGACACGGCAGAATATCAAAATGGAATATACGAACCAAAATTTAGTAGAAATCAAAAAAGGAGGATATGTTTTAAAAGAGGAGTCTAATTACGATATCACTCTTATAGCTACTGGCTCCGAAGTGGAATTGGCAATTGCTGTAGCAAAAGAAATGGATCTTAAAATTAGAATTGTCTCTATTCCTTGTTTGGAACTTTTCAAAAAAAATTCTATGGAATACCAAAAAGCCGTTTTAGGTCCTAAAGAAAAAAGGTTTGTTTTAGAAGCAGGAAAACCTAATTTGTGGTATGAATTTGTGGAACCAGAAAAAACTTATGGAATTCATCAATTTGGTTTGTCTGCTCCTGATAGTGTACTTTGGAAAGAATTTGGTTTTACTGTAGAAAACATTAAAAATTGGATTCAAAAAAACTTGGGTTAGATTTACGGTCTTTTAAGACCGTATTTTTTGATTTACATTCTATTAAGAAATAATTTATTATTCCATTGATGGAAGAATCATTTCATTCATTAAAGGGTTATTTTTTGATAGCCGAAACCAATATGTTGGATCCCAACTTTAAAAATACTGTTGTATTTCTTATTGAACATAACGAAGAAGGAGCATTTGGGTTGATAGTAAATCGAAAATCAGAGCTACACCTTGTAGATATTTTACCAGAATTTGAGAATCAAAGAGGAAGGAGTACTCCTATCTATCTGGGAGGTCCTGTACAACAAGAGTTTTTATTTGGAATTCATTCAAGGCTTTTAGATAAAAATATTTCTTCTACTGCTATCGAAGTCATTCCTAATGTATATTTTGAACCAGGTTTTCGCAATCTCGAATTTTATTTTAAAGATGAATATTGGGAATCTCTACCCCCTGACGATAGACCCAAAATTCATTTATATTTAGGGTATTCGGGCTGGGGTCCAAAACAATTGGAAAGAGAAATCCGAGAAGGTAGCTGGATTTTACATCCTGCAACATCAAAGATTATATTTCATCAAAAACCAGAGGAGGGATGGAGAGACGCCCTTAGACAAAAGGGCGGTATTTATAAAATCTTTGCAGACACCAACCAAGATCCTTTTTTGAATTGATTTTTTAAAAAAAGCTTGTCAGTTCAATCCCTATTTTTAGCAAGAGAACTCTTTTTTTTATTAAAAATGTTACATAAAAAACACCATTCTACTTAAAATCCATATAACCATATAGAAATTTTCTTTTAGACTTAGTCTGCGAGCAGGCTTGACATTCCTTTAAGACCAAATTCCATCCCCTTCCAGGCATTTCCAGCATGAAATGGTTCTGCATGTCTGAACCTCATAGGTAAATAAATGCCTAAAAGTTTTTTGCCTAATCTCCATAATGGAGAAACTCCCACTTTATATTCATCGATTCGATTGGGATCCACTTCTATGGGTTTTTCTGGATTATTGGTTAACCTTAGGGGTACTTGAGCAAAAGTAGCTTTATCAAATTGTTCCATTACACACATGGATACGGGATCAAAATCAGAACTAAATTCGGATTGAGTAATCTCAGATATAATTTTATTTGCTACAGTATCTGCTTGTAAAAAAGCTAAGAATGCTTGTTTAACCGGAAAATCCCCTGCATCTCCTGGTGCAAAAATGTTTGAATGATTTATAACAGATCGATCAGAAAAATTTGATTTTATAAAACCTCTATCATCGCTTGGTAAAGAATTATAAAAAACGGAAGCTATGTAAGGTGGGAAAGAAACCAAATAATCATAAGGAATTTCTTCGGAATTTTGAAAAATTACTTTGTTCTTTTGAACTTCTTTAACTACATAGTTCTTGAACCCGGTTATATTTCTCTCTTGAAATTCTTTTTCTACGGTCTCGTCTAATCTGGGACCAAAAGCTTGGATGTAGCCACTTTCGTATGTTGTCCAAACAATGTCTACATAATCTCTTACTTTTTGTCTTCTTAGATGGGTGTCTAGCATCATTACCATTTCGTACAAAGGACCTGAACATTTATTGTTGGGTGGTACCAAAAATAAAACCTTAGAAGTTTTTTTTTCTTTCCCTTTTTCAATGATTTCTTGGATTGTGATTTTCAAGTCACTCATTTCTTTTGGTGTCCAGATGGTATTTGCATATTCTTTTAAACCAACAATTTCTTCTGGCCTCATTGCAGCTCCTGTTGCTAATACCAGATAATCATAAGGAATCTTTTTTCCATTTACAAATAGTTTAGATTCTTTGGGATCAACTCCTTCCACCCTTGCAACTTCGAATCGAATCTTATACTTTGTTAGAACTTCTTTAAGAGGAATCATTAATTCTTCTACATTTAGACCAAAAGGTATATATATAGTGTTGGGACGAAATAAAAAATTTTCTTCGTTTGATAGAATAGTTAATTCTATTTTATCTTTCAGT
>JBKBRY010000025.1:0-38835 GCA_046291925.1 Leptonema sp. (in: bacteria)
CAACTGACTAACGGGAACTATAAATTGAAGGTTTACATCAGCCACTTGTACAGTAAGGTTGACATTAGCTAAATTGGTACTTACTTGTACGAAACCTGCAACCATCCCAGATGAGTTGGTTATGGCTTGATAAAGGGGATTGTTATTGATTGGATCAAAAATAGAAACAACTGCACCCGCAACAGGACCTTCGGGATCTTTTACTAAAATATTTAGATTTACATTTAAAATGGTTTGAAAGTTATAGTTCAAGTCTCCGTATTGATCATTTACTTGAGTATTTGCATTACTATTTTCAGAATTATTGTTAGTATTCGTATTAGTCTCATTACTATTGGAATTATTTTGATCTGTTTGAGAAGTATTTTGATCGGGGAAAAAAAGCAATGGATTTTTCCCCTTGCCGCAATAAAAGATCATAGTCAATACAGCTCCTAAAATTAGGATTTTTATTTTTATTAATCTCATACACCCTCCTTTATTTCCTTGATTTTGTATTAATCCAATTTAATATACGGATTTATTAACAAAAGCAAGTCTATTTTGTAAAATATAAGATTTTATTTATAAAAAAAACTTGTTTTGTTCCAAAATGGACAAAAAGGATGCTCATTTGCCCTTTTTTGAACAACAAAATAATTTGATATCGTATTGGTTGTATTTTTTTTTAGTATGTTTTTAGAGGATTAATTTTAGCTGAATATGGATTGAAAAAAAATTTTTATATTTTGATCGCTTTTTGATAGTTTAAAATCGTTTAAATAAAACAATAAAAACTTGAATAAAGGGAAAAAAGCGTAATAAAAAGAATTGAAGCTTTTCCGAAAGATTCTCGAACATCCTTTTGTACTATCACTGATTTATATTCGTAAAAAAAAATGTATTAGAAATAAAATTTGTATTGATAAGTTTTTAATAAAGTTATTATGGACACATGAAAAAATTCACTTTAATGATACCAAAAGCTATTTTGTTACTATTTGTTTTAGTAGAAAGTGCGTTTACTCAAAATTTCAAGAAAGAACCTGTACTCGCTTCCTTTTCAGAAGATTTAGAGGTAATTTCTGTTGTACCTACAGGAAATTTAAAAATCAATCAAATAAAAGAAATTGTAATAACTTTCAACCAACCTATGATTTCATTGAGTAAAAGAGAAGAGACAGAAAAAAAAATCCCTTTTCAAATTGAGCCCAATCTAAAAGGAAATATCCATTGGTATGGTGTGCATACAGTTGCTTTAGAAGTTACTGATAATGGGATACCAGGGCAAACATATAAAGTGATTATACCCGAAGGGATTCAATCTATACATGGGAAAAAATTAAGAAAAAGAAAAATATTTGAATTCACAATAGAACCCTTTGACATAACATCCATATATCCCGACCCACAAAAAGCAATCGATTTAGATTCCTCAATTACCATATTTCACAATTTACCTTTAGAATCTATTGAACAAAATCTAAGTGTGTATAAAAAAAATATCCCTCTTGTAAAAGATAAAGACTACGAAATATCAATACCAGAAATGAGTGAATATGATAGCCCATCTTTTACTATTCATTTTAAAAAATACTTACCTCCCAATGAAGAGTTGAAAATAAAAATTTCTCGCAATGCAAAAATCAAAAATTCGAACATTAGAATAGGCAAAGATTATTTATATAAATTCTCAACAAAAGGATCCGTCGAGGTAAATCTTATAAACCAAGCTAGATTTTTTCAAGACTACTATTCCTTAGCTTTAGAATTTACAAATCCTATCCTTCTTAAAGAAAATTCAAAATATATTTTAATTTTAGATAGAAATGGTCAAGAGATTCCATTAAAGAATGACTTAGATTTAGAACCTCAAACAAGGATTTATTTATCAAATTGGAAAATATCTTCAGGTGAATCTTATGCCATCGTAGTAAAAAAAGGATTAAAAGATATTTTTGGGACAATCTTATCAGAATCCAAATCCTTTCGGATAGACGTTCCCATTCTGCAACCTAATTTTTATTATAGAGAAGGGGATTATTTTTATGAAGGTTGTGCACCACCAAAACAAAACTTTTATTATTCCAATATAATGGAAATTTACCTAGGAACCACAAAACTGAATTTGAAAAACTTCTTAAACAATAATATCGAGAAATTGATGTATAATAATCAAAAAATTCAAATTACCAGTAAAACGAATCAAGAGGGTTATAAAACTATAGATTTTCATGAATTTTTACAAAAACATCAAAATTGTTATTATGGTTGGTTGGCTATCAAACTTTCTGGGGATTACTTTTCTATTTATGAAAATAAATACCTAAAAAAAAATTATTACCAAACAATACAATTTACAGACATTGGTTTAACCATTTTACAAAGTCCTAATAAGATTAAATATGTGGCTCAAAGTTTATCCAGTGGAAAATTCTTAGAAAATTTAAATATTCAATTATACTCAAAAGCTAACCTTATAGATAGATGCATTACGAATTCTTCTGGTATATGCGAAATCAAAACAAATACAGGAAACTTAGAATTAGCTTCTTTAGGTGAATATCAAAAAGACAAAATTTTACTTAAACACAATGATCATAATTTTATTTATGATTTCGATAGAGAAGAAAATACGGACCAACCCAAAATCTTAGGTTTTGTTATATATGATAGAAAATTGTACAGACCAGGAGAAACTGTTTTCTATAAAGCCTATATTCACTATTCTAAATCTGGAAAGTTCTATCCTATTAATTCTCCAACTACAAAATTTAAAATAAAAATTGCTAATTCTCGCGCAGAAGAAATCTATTCTAAAATTGTAACAACCAATCATTATAGCTCCTTGCAAGATTCCATAACAATTCCCAATGATGCACCTACAGGATATTACAATCTTGAAATTGAACCTATTTTATTTCTCAATCAGAATCTAAAACTGAATTCCATTTATAGTACCTTCCAGGTAGAAGAATTTAGACCGTTGACCTTTACAGCAAATATTTTAGGCATCAAAGATCAATTTTCTTTAAAAATTCCTTCTTTCTTAATAGAAGGGAAATATTTATTTGGTGCTCCTCTATCTGGTGCGAAAGTAGAATTAAATTTTTCGTATCAGCCCATATACAATAATTTTAAAGATGGTTATTCAACTAAAGGATTATGGGAGTCCAAATACGAAATCAAGGGTTTTTTACTAAGAGAGATCATTAACTTAAATTCTTATGGCAAATATCAATTCCCAGAAAAAGAGATTAAAATTAAAGAGAAAGGATTCAAATATGTCAGAGATTTTAAAAAAGAAAATGATAAGATCATTCGATTAAAATGGGAAAATTTAGAATTAAAAGAAAACTACAACATTAATTTAGAGGCGAAAATTTACGATCTTTCCAAACGTTCTATTACAAAGTTTGTGAACTTTTCTACTTTTACTTCTAAAGATATACCAGCAATCAAACTAAATCATTGGATTACGCAAACCAATAAAGAATTTACTTTTTCTATTGCCAATTTTAATGCAGAAACAAAAGAATACTCTTATAATTCAGCCAAATTGGAAATTTATATATTTAAAGAAGAATGGAATACTATTGCAACTAAAGCCGGCGAAGACAAAGTAGAAAAAGAAAAAGTATATACACCTATTCTAAAGCTTCATAAAACCATCTTAGTAGAAAAAGAAAAACCAATTCAATTTATACCTAACGAAACTGGTTCTTATAAAATTATTCTTAAAAACGAACAAGGCAGTTATGCGGAAACTACTTTTTATGTTTCTGGTGAAGGTTTTTCGTATTGGAACGAAGAGCAAGATAATTTAAAATTAATTCCAGATAAAACCATATATGATTTAGATGACAACGCAAAAATTTTAATTCAATCTCCCTACGAAAAAGCTAATGCTTTAATTGCAATCGTAGGAGAAGATTTTTACGAAGAAAAAATTATAAATGACATACCTTCTTCATATCTTATAGATCTCAAAATGAAGAAAGAATACTTCCCAGGAATTTATATAACAGTAGTTCTTTTTAAACCAAGACAAAATACAAATCATGTGAGATATTATTCAAAAGATCCTGGGAAACCACAACTCAAAATGGGGAAATTATATTTAGAATTTTCAAAAGAATCAAGAAAGCTTCCTATAACTATGGAATTCAACTGCAATCCATGCAAACCCAGAGATACAATAAAAATTAAAATTCAAACAGAACCAAATGCAGAAATTGCTTTATCAGTTGCAGATAAAGCTGTTCTAGACTTGATTGATTATCATTACTCTGACCCTCTTCCTATAATGTATCCTAAAAGATCTTATGCAATCAAAATATTTGATAATCGTTTAACATTATTGGATCAATTCTTAGAATTAAAAAAAGGCGATGAGGCTGGGGGAGATCAAACAGAAGTGGGTGGATTCAATATAACTGGCGATGATGGTGCAAGAAAAAACTTTAAATTCACAGCCTATTGGAATCCATCAATAATTGCGGATAAAAATGGTATCGCAGAAATCGAATTTAAACTACCTGACAATACAACTACATTTCGTATTATGGTAATGGCAACAGTAAATGGTAAATTTGGAAATTACGAAAAAGAATTTATTGTACAAAAAGAATTAGTGATTGTTCCTACTCTTCCCAATTTTCTTCGCATAGGAGAAAAAATACAAATAGGTGGATTGATTGTTAATAATACTTATAAAACTCAAGATTTTTCTGTAAGTTTAGAATCTAATCCAAAAATTTGTGTAGAGAATAAAAAAAATATAACTCTTACCTCTATGCAATCGGCTCCTATTCTATGGGAATGTGAATATAAAAAAGATCTTTTTAAAATAAAAAAAACAGACTCTAAAAGTTACATAGAAGATGTCGAATTCACGCTAACTTCAGGAAGTAAAGAATATTCTGATAAAATTAAACAAAAGATTCCTGTTATGTTCCAAACTTATAGAGAGGCTTTTTCGGATTCTGGAATCATTCAAAAAGAAGTAACAAAAAAAATAGACATACCTGATCCCGAAAAAAACCCTGGTTTTATTTTTCTTAATCTTTCCGCTTCCATATTATCAAATCTTAAAAATTCATTAGAGTATTTTGAACTAAATCCTTATTTATGTTTAGAGCAAAGAGCATCAGCATTTTATATACATACTCTCGCAAATAAACATAACATAAAAAAAGAAGTATATGGGACCTATGAATACAAAAAATCCAAAAAACTTTTTTTAGAGGAGCTTCCAGAATTTATAAACTATGATGGCGGATTAAAACTTTGGAAAGAGTCAAATCAATCCAATCTATATATAACCCTATATATTCTCGAAATCTTATATCGATTGGAACAAAATCAAGTACTTTCATTAAAAAATGAGCCTTACCGTACTATGATTCAAAATTCTTTTAATTACGCAAAAAAAGAATTCAACAACAAAACAAATTTTACAGAGTTTTCTTATTTAGAATCTTTATTTTATTACTTTTATGTAGCCAATTTATACCAAGAACCTATAAAAAAAGAATTTGAAAAGAGTTTACAATCTTTTAAAAATAACCCCATTTCTTTCCGATCTAAGGGGTACATCCTTTTGCTTCTAGAAAAATTTAAAATGAATTCTGAACTTACTAATCAATTTTTACAAGAATTTATAAATTCATTAAAATTTACAACAAGAAAAATTTATATACAAGATAATATACCTTACTATTCTTCGCAGCAATCTTTTTATACAAATATCTCTTCCTTAACTCCATGGTTAGAATATTTTATAGGAAAATCTCTTCATTTGGATTTACTGAGTAAAATAATTCAGGGTATAATTGCGAGAAATATTTATTATAGTTCTAGTTTCGAAGAATCTAGATTAATTTATATTTTAGATTTATATAAAACAAAAATAGAAAAATCCCAAAATACCTCTTTAGATTTATTTTTCGAAGATAAAAAAATTAATACTTATTCGTTTAAAAGTGATGTTTCTGAATTTAAAGAAAAATTTTTATTTGATGATTACAAGTATATAAAATCTATTTTAATGAAAAACCAAAATCCAAATTCTATTTTATATTATACTATTACCTTGGACTATCTACTTTCTATTGAAGAATTATCTTCTGTAAATGAAGGATTCTACATTAAAAAAAATCTATTTTATTATGATGAAATAAAAAGAAATTTTGTAATTATACAACCAAAAGATAACAGCTATACCTTAGAAGAAGGGAAAATTTATCTTGTAGAATTAAATTTAGTTAATATAAAGCCGATCCAGAATTTTGTGATTGAAGATCCTATTTCTTCTTTAACAGAAATAGTAAATTTGAGTTTTGAAACAGAAAGTATGTCGCAAACCGAACAAACCGAAAATGAAGAAAAACAAATGTTTGATGATTACACTGACGCATATTCTACTGAAATTTATAAAGATAGATATTTAATCAGAGGAGAATATCTAACTGCTGGAAATCATAAGTTTCAATTTCTTATAAGACCAATTTCCAAAGGTTTAGGATATTACCTTCCAACTATTGCAAAGGCAATTTACGAACCAGAAATTTATGGTAGAAGTGATTTATATAAAATTATAGTAAAATGAAAAGAAAAATTTTATTGTTTGTATTAATTGGTATCCCACTATTATATGGGATTCGAATTTCTTTCTTAATTTATAACATCCAAAAAAGTAGAAAAGTAATCTTTTATTCTTTTGAAAGGGAGCCAATTTTTTATCACCAATTCAATTTAAATACAAACCTATTTTACAATTATTCTAAAATTTCTTTTTTAGTTTTTCCCTTAAATTTAAAGTTCTTTCATAAAATTCATTCTAAATTTGTAGAATGGTTCTATCCCGATTTTCTTCTACAAAGATTATCTATCAGTAATGATTATTTTCAGTTTTATCCCGGATTTCAATTTTTAACATGTTCGAGAAATATAAATATTGAAAAAATTTGTAATCAAAATTCTATAAAAATAGAAACAGAAATTGATAAAGATTTAGAAAAAAAAATAATAAAAATAATTGATAAAGAATTAAAACCATTAAAACATTTGGGAGCACAAATTGCCTCTGTTATTATCATTGAAAGGAAAAAGGACTATAATGTATTAAAAGCTCTTGTAAATAATTCAATACCAGCTATAGATACTTTTACGAATATTCGATTGGCGGGTAGCACTCTTAAGCCTTTTCTTTATGCTATTTCTTTCGAAAAATTTGGATATCATCTTGATACTCTTATAGAAGATACACCAAAAACTTTTTTTGATCAAGATACTCAACAAATCTATATACCAAGAAATCATGATAATTTATTTATGGGCAAGATTACAATACGGGAAGCTTTGGCAAATTCAAGAAATATACCTGCTGTGGAAATATTATCACGAATTCAAGTAGAAAATTTTATCCATTTCTTTAAAGGCTTAGGGATTGAGCACTATCGAAAAGGAGGATTAAGCTTAGCATTAGGATCAGGAGGGATCTCTCAAATCCAACTCACTATGCTATATAGCATTTTCGCTAATAAAGGTTTTCTAAAACCATTAATATTTGGCTACTGGCAAAATCAACCAATTTATTTGACAACAAAACATACCTTTCAGTTAGAAAAACCAGAAACCCAAAGAATTTTCTCTCTTAAAACGGTTACTCAAATCAATACAATCTTACGAGATAAAGGAATTTCCCAATTTAGTTTTGGTTCTAGAAATCATATGAATTTTATTTATACTGTAGCATCTAAAACAGGGACTTCTCGCAAATTTCGTGATTCTTGGATTGCAGGAATCGTTGATGATTATATAATCACAGTTTGGGTAGGTAAAATTAAAGAAGAACCTATGTATGGAATTTCAGGTTCAAAAGGTTCGGGTAGGATTTTTCATCAAGTGGTTCGACTTTTAAAAACAAACCTAAGTTTTTTTGATATGAAAGAAGAAGTCCCCTTCCATCGCAATTACTTTAAAGAAAGCCAAGAAGAAAACCAAAAAAATGAATGTAGAATTATACACCCCCACAATGAACAAATTTTTTTGTTAGATGAATCTCGCCTCCACCACCAAAAGATTTATCTTAAAATAAAATGCAATCAAAACTCATATATAGTAAAAATTTTTAAAGATAAAGAAGAAATAAATAGTATTAAAAGCGTTCAAAATCAATTTGATTTTTTTATTCAAAATTTATCTAACGGAGAGTACGAAATAAAAATCTTATCAAACAATCAGGTACCATTGAAAACTGCAAAATTTTATGTTGAATAATAGAATCAAGGAAATCTTAATGAGACATAATTTGTTAAGAGACATTAGATAAGGGATAACGATTCCATTGTTTAGTGCAACTTCATTTCAGTTCCAAGCGTGATAATTATCACATATAAGAGGATCAAACGAATTGGTATTGTACAAACCCTTTTCTGCCAGTTCCAAGCGTGATAACTATCACATATAAGAGGATCAAGAAATAAACAAGTTTTCCATTCAATTCAATCCTTCCAAAGCGACAATAAATAATTTCCTATGCTTTTTATTTATCTTGAGTTGTATGTAAATACATAAGATTTGGGATAACTATTCAAAAAGATTATTTTTATCTTTACTAATATTGATTTCTTACACAATACAATAAAACATAAATTTTATATTGTCCACTCCCAAAGGGATAACTATTCTTGTATTTATTATCACAAGTTCTAAATAAATTGTTAATTTTGATTTAGATACTTAGTTAGTTTTCGTATAATGGATCTGGGAGTTATTCTCACAAAAAAGACACCCAAGCGGTTCTGAATTCCGGGTATTATAATTATTTTATGTTGCATTAGTTTTTTATACGTATAGATTGCAAGATCTTTAGGATTTAACATTGGTAATTTTGTTATCTTATTTTGCATATTTGCTCGTTCGAAAAAATTAGTTTTCACAGGACCCGGACATAGAACAGAAACAAAAATATTTTTTTCTTTGAGTTCTTCAAACAAAGCTTCTGAAAAAAACAATACAAATGCTTTTGTTGAATAATAAATATTCATAAAAGGCCCTGGTTGAAATCCAGCTGTCGATCCCACATTCAAAATTTTATAAAAATATTTGGGCTGATTTGTACTGTCTTTTAACATTTCGTTTCCAATATAATGAGTAAGTTTAACAAGAGAAATTACATTGACTTGTATTTCTTCTATTTCTTGTTCTAATTGGTTAGTTAAAAATCCTCCCGTTGTTCCAAATCCTGCATTATTGATTAATATCTGTATGTTTAAATTTTCTTTTTTTAAGAATTTATATAGTTTTTCTGCAGAATCTTTTAAAGATAAATCAATCCCATAAGTTCGAATATCAACCTCGTATTTTGATAAAAGATCTTTTTTTAATACATTTAATTTTTCTTCATTTCTTGCAACCAGAACCAAATTGTAATGATTCTCTGCAAAAACCATTGCCAATTCTTTTCCAATACCACTACTTGCACCAGTAATTAAAGTATAAAACTTCATTTCTTCATTATTTTTTTCAAAATAACATGTAAATATAAAAATATGAATTGATCATATAAAAAATGATTGGAATTATTCAAAATCACTTTTTCTATTTTCTTGATTTTGTTCTACTAAGGGTTTATGATAATCACATTCTTCTTTAGGTTTTCCTTTTATTGTAAAAATTTCGGTTTTTCTATGGGGGCAAAATGCATTGGGCAATTTACCGCTTTTAGGACATATTTCTAAACGAACTGCATTTGGAGAAAATTGATACTCTCCTACATCATACTTTTCTTTTACATTTTTTAGAATTTTACCAAACAGAGGACCAGCAACACTGGAACCTGTAGCTCTATTCATACTGATCTTAGGATTATCAAACCCTACCCAAATTACAGCTACTAAATTGGGTAAAATACCAACGAACCAAGCGTCTCTATATTCATTTGTTGTACCTGTTTTTCCAGCCAATCGTTCTGAAAGAAATCCTGTTCCTCCAAATTTTGCAGAACTTTTTAAGAGATCTATCATTACTTCCGCTGTATCACCAGAAATCACTTGTTTTTCATCAAAGTATAATCTGAATTCGTCTTGGGAAATTCCTTCGTAAAGAACATTTCCTTCCGAATCTTCTATTTTTTTTATCAAATAAGGGTTTTTGATGATACCATTATTCGCAAAAGCACTGTAAGCTACCGCCATTTCTAATGGACTCATTTCTAAAATTCCTATTCCGATAGCCAATTCTTCTTTAAACCTTTTCTTAAATTCTGGCTCTGTATGAAAAAAAAATTTTTTAAATTGTATAGCCAAACGATCTATACCTATTTTTTTTGTTGCAACTAATGCAGGGATATTTCTAGATTTTTCTAATGCCTCTCGTAAAGAAATTTTCCCTTCGTATGTTTCATCTATATTCTCTGGCAACCAATACCCTTTAACCGTTTGCTTTAAACTAAAATAAATTGGGCTATCTTCCAAAATAGTTGCAGGATTCAAAATTCCATCTTCGATTCCAGCAGAATAAATAATAGGTTTAATTGCAGAACCTGTTTGCCTTCGCATCTGAATAGCACGATTCAATTGGTTATTGGGCTGAAAGAGACTTCCTCCTTGAATAAATAAAATTTCTCCTGTGTGAGGATCCAAACCAATCGATGCAGTTTCGAACTGCTGTTTAAATATCCTTAACATGGGCATTCCAAAAAATATTCCACCAATTCCAGATTCTAAATAATACTTTTCTATTTTTTCATTTAAATGATTTTCACCTATTTTGTATGTATGATACTTTCGAAGATTCTCCATGTGTAAATAAGATTCTTTAGAAGCAGAAATCTGCAGATCTTTATCTATTGTTGTATAGATCTTCAATCCCATCGATATAGCATACTCTTTCCCTAAAATCTCTTCGATTCTTTTACGAACAAATTCAGTTACATAAGGAGCATCATCTATTCTAGTTCCAAACACACTTTCATAGGGACTACGATTTAAGGAACTTTTTAACTTCTCTTTTTGATTGGAATATGTAATTCTATCGGGAAATGTAAAATCGGGAATCTCTTTTAAGATTCTTTCATAAATAATATCAATTTTTTTTTCCAAATGATCAAAATTTCTAAAAGGAGAGTAGTACTCAGGTCTAGAAGGTAGAGATGCTAAAACCAACATTTCGATAAAATTCAATTCCCTCAAAGGTTTCTTAAAATAAAATTTGGAAGCATTTTCAAATCCATAGGCACCATGTCCAAGATAAACATGATTCATATATAGGGTTAAAATCTCTTCTTTCGTAAACCTCCTTTCCAAATCTAAAGCCAAAATGGCTTCTTTTATTTTTCTTGTAATTTTTTTTTCTCTTTCTCCTAAAAGGATCCGTGATAGCTGTTG
This sequence comes from Leptonema sp. (in: bacteria), assembly GCA_046291925.1. Lineage (GTDB taxonomy): Bacteria > Spirochaetota > Leptospiria > Leptospirales > Leptonemataceae > SKYB61. The sequence goes on from JBKBRY010000025.1 coordinate 11,373, forward strand.
CGTTATTGTTGATGCACCTTGTACGTAACCAAAGGAAACTATATTTTTTAAAGTTGCTCTTATTAAGCTTTTATAATCAATTCCCCCATGGGAAAAAAAATTTTTATCTTCTACAAAAAGAAGGATTTGTTTCATTTGTTCTGGTATATCTTTGTATTCCGTAGTACTAATCTTCTTTTCGAAAAGTTCAGAAAGAATAAAACCTTCTTTATCAAAAATTTTATTACTTTTGTTTTTATTAATTTCTTTTAAATAATTTTCGGAATCTATGCGATAAGTAAAACCAACAAAAAGCATAACCATTCCAAATAGGAATAAAAAAATTCCAAAAATAAATACGAATTTTAAACTATGATAAATAAAAAAATTACTCATTTTATTCAATATTAAAGGAACACCTACCCAAAAGTGTCTAAAAGACAGATTTCTATTTTTTGGATTCTTTAGAGCTGAAAATTTTACACTTTTTTTGGGTAAATTATGGTTATAAGTTTTTGTGTTTATCAAAAAGTCATGATTTTTTAAAATTCCCCATTGGTTATTAACAATTTTTATATAACCACAATGATTGCAAATCAAACGAAATATTTTTTTAGAATCTGTATCCAATTCTACAATATACCCTTTATGACAGTTTGGACAAGTATATTTAAATTTCCTAAGCATTTTTTATATCCATACAAAAAAAATTGTTGTTTATTTTATGCAAGTTATAAAAATGTAAATTGCTTAAGGGGTTGGGGCTTCTATGGGAAAGAAAATACAATAAATTGTAACCAGCCCCTATTGTTTTTCAAAAATTAAAAAAAGCGCAACCCATTTTAACAGGAATATTTTCCAAAAAAAAATAATCCCTTAGCTCGTTTGGGATGCTATATACAATGATTTTTTTTTCTAAAATTTCGCAATAGGATTTGAGAAAATACAAAGCCTCAACTCGAAGATATTTTAAATTCTCAAAATAAATTCCTATTAGGTTCGATTTTACAACTTCTTGATAAGGATAAAGTAGATTCATGCAAGCCTCTTTATCCAAAACAACATCGTAGGAAATTAGAATAGGATACATAAAAATACTTCTCTTTCTTTTTTTTAATGAAAAAATGGCATTATGAATCAACCGTCAAGAAAAAAAATTCTTTTATCATGGTTATTAGAAGGAATTTTCTTATTCTTACAATTATTAACATTATTTCTTTTTATCCCGTTGCCAAATAGCAAAAAAGGTAATAAAAATGCATTCGTCATTATAACAGATGTTATAACTTCGCCTATTTTATATATAGTACTATATCTATATCTCATTAAGAATCAATACAGAGTTTATTTTTATTATTCTTTTAACCCTTTGAAAAATTTAAACTCCCATTCCTTAAGGCTATCAAGATTTTTGATCAACATTCCAGAACAAAATTTAACATTGCTTGGACATGGAGCTGGTGGTCTCGTTCCTTTATCCATTTCTGATGAAGCAAGGAAAAAAGTAAAAAAATTAATCACCTTAGGAACTGGCTATTGGGGGACTCAGCTATTCAAATATTTTGATTTTATTCCTTTGTTTAGGGACTTGCTACCAAGGAGTGAATATTTAACAACTTATAAGATGAATGCTTTGTTGTACGAAGAGTTTTATCCATTTACTCCATGGTTTGATGAGTGGATATTTCCCGACACTTTATTAAAATTTGGACAAGGAAGAGATATTATTTTAGATATTCCGGGCAGATTGAATTTAATCCTTAATTTAGAAAATATTAAGACCTACCTTCAGTTTTTTAATCAAATTCACAATACAAAATTAGAGAAATTCCCAACAAAAAAAATTCAAAATCGAAATAAAGAAAAAAAACAAAAAAAAATTCAAAAAGGATTATAATACTAATGTGAAAAGAAAGTATTTACTGAAACCAATTAAAATGATAGAAATACCAATAGAAGAAAGGCCAAGGGAAAAATTCAAAATAAAAGGAATCGCGGGTTTATCTGATGAAGATTTGATAGCTTTGATCCTTGGAACTGGAATTAAAGGATTCAACGCTCTGCATATATCCATGAAAATTGTAGAAATTCTTGATGAAACTAAAGATATACCCAGTATAGAAAAATTGCTGGAAATTCCTGGAATTGGTTATGCAAGGGCTTTGTCGATTTTAGCTGCTTTGGAATTCTCTCGAAGAAAATGGAAACCTATTAACCGAAAAATTCAAAACGCAAAAGATGCTTTTGATGCAATTCGACACTACGCAAATAGAAAACAAGAATATTTTTTGTCTATTAATTTAAATGGAGCTAATGAAATTATAAATATACACTTGATTACCAAAGGAACTTTAAACAAAGCAATTATACATCCTCGAGAAGTTTTTGCCTTAGCTATAGAAGACAGAGCCAATGCTATTATAATAGCCCATAACCATCCATCAGGCTACACTTACCCAGGGGAAGATGATATTCATACTACACAAACTTTGATAGATTCGGGTAAAATTTTAAAAATTCCTATATATGATCATATTATTTTTTCAGAAACGAATTATTATAGTTTTTTGGAGAATAAATTAATTTTAGATAGTATTTGAACAAAATCTTGCTACATCCAAAAGAATTTTTGCTTGACTAATCTTGTTATTTAGAATAACCGCACCATACTGCAATCGCTTAAGAAAAAATATGGAATGGGATATAGGAGTTCTCGTTATTAAGAGTTTTTCAACTTATAACTTCTATTGTTAGATTATGATTTGTAAATACACAAATATCAGCTGCAATTTTTAGAGATTCTTCTACAATCGTTTTTGCATCTAAATTGGTATGCTTTACTAAACTTCTTGCGGATGCAAGAGCAAAATTTCCACCAGAGCCTATTGCCAAAATTCCATCATCAGAAGAGACAACATCTCCTGTACCCGAAATAATAAAAGCTTCTTTAGGATCTGCAACTATCATCAAAGCTTCTAATCTTCTTAGCAATTTATCCGTTCTCCATTCTTGTGCCAACTCAACAGCAGATCTACTTAAGTTTCCTCTATATTGCTCTACTTTTTTTTCGAACAATTGGAATAAGGTCATAGCATCCGCTGTAGAACCAGCAAAACCAGCTACTATATTTTTGCCTTCGATTTTTCTTATTTTTTTGGCATAATGTTTGAGAATGGTATTTCCCATACTCACTTGGCCATCACCACCAATAGCAGTCACTCCATTCCTTTGGACACAAAGGATAGTTGTTCCATGAAAAATTGGTTTCATATTTAACTAATAAGAATTTTATACGAAGGAATTATAAATTGATTTGCCAATCATGCCTTTTATTTCTTCTATCGTAATAAGCAGCTATCAACATATCCATCGAATATAAAGCAGTTCTTAAATTTATAAACACATTTCTTAATGCTTTTAATTGAATCTCTGGAGATGAATTTTCTAAACTTTCCTCCAACCTAAAATTCTGTCTTAAGGTTTCTAACTGTACGGTTTGCACACTAGGATAGTATATCCTCATGATTTTTCTTGTCCACCATTCATAATGATCAACCCCTCGAATCATATAATCAATCACCACACAATCAATCTCTCCATTTACATCATAATGTAAACCCAAAACTTTCTTAGAATTGACAAAAATTCCATCACGCCAAGAACCAGGATTATCTTCTAATATGATTTCTTGATATTTCTCTAACTCTGGATACAACTTAACCAATTCTTTATGTTTATTTACCAAATCTTTAATTGCAATATCTACATTATTAAGTTCTATCTGTAATAATCTAATAATTTCTGACCGATACTCAGCCTCTTGTGGGTTATTCCCCCAAGCTATATCCGGTAAGATCAAATTATCCTTTATTGATTTTTTATATTTTTGTTGTTCTTTACATTCTCTTAGAGGATCTGTAGGTCTTTTTAATTCAACTTTTTCTTTCTCTTGTGGATATATAAAACCATTCATAAAAATAAAAATGGCAAAAAATACAAATACTTTCATAGTAGACCTCCTAAATCTTTGTCGGATTTTAAAAAATAAAAAATAAGTTATTATTTTAAAAAAATAATAAGAGATTCAAATTTCAATTTTTTTTATTGATAGTTGAAAAAAAAAAAATGCAAAACTTAAATGATAGAATTCAATAAATAAATTCAATTGGGAATTCATTAAGGATAGGATTCAAGTTTACAATTAAATAAAAAATTTTTATAATAACTAATAGAGATTCCTATATCGGAAGATTCGGGGCAATCCAAAATAAGATATAAAATCAAGCAACCATCAACACTGCTTTTAAAATAAAAACTTTTTGTAAAAAAGTTTGCAAATCCTTTGTTAATCATATAATTTAATGGATCTTGGAACAAACACTTTTCTTTCTGGTATAGAGAAGCAATCTGAAACATTTCTATTGTTTTCCTTCTAGAATACAATTCCTTACCTGTAATCTGTTTTATTTGATCAGTAGAAAGTTCGTTGCAAAAATTTAATAAAAATAAAGAGATAAAGATAACAAAATTAAAAAACTTCATTAAATTGAATTTTTTGGAAAGACTCTTACCTGTAAATCCATTTTTATGAATAAAACTTGTATAATAAAGATTCAACATTTAATAAAATATTTTTATCCAAATTCCGAGATTAATTGTTCTTCTACTATCTCGTTGATGATTTGATAGCGATGGTGGATTCTTACCTCAGCCACCTCTGTGATAACTATCACGGTAGTTTCAGAAGTCCCAGCATCCAGCCTATTTTCCTTCATAGAAACCCCATCCAAACATTCCCATTCCATCAGAAACCTTACCAATATAGAATTGCTATACCCTGTCACTGAAAAAAGATTCACAACTTGATGTATTTCTGGGGATTGCCTCATCCCTAAATATGCATACTCACAAGTTATTTCTTGGTATTTTTTTTGCTTGAATTTTTTTTCTGATGTGAGTTGGTTCAGTCTTTGATTGTATTTAGAGATAAGATAAAAAACATTTTTGAGTTAGATGGTAAAGGTGTTGGAGTTGTTTTAGATAGAAGATGTATGGGGCATACAATAGAATTCCAAGAAAGACAAAGGTTTTTTTGATTGTTCTTTGGTTGGTAAGTGATCATTCATAGGATTGTATAAAAAATTCAAGTTTTTTCCTAAAAAAATCTAAAAAAAGAGTATTTGGGAGAATTTTTTTATTTAAACACTGAATTTTGTTAAAAATACACACAATATTTATCTTTCTAAGATAAAAATAGTTTTTAAAGAATTTCTATAAATTTTTTATAAAAATAATCAAGTTTTTCCAGAAATAGAAAATTCTTATTCTTGTAATAACTCCAATAAAATAAAACACTCAACAAACAATATAAGAAGCAAATCAAAGACTGAAGCAAAAAAAACACATAGTTTAAAACCAAAACATTAGAAATAAAATCAAATACAATCATATAGATTAAATAAACAAAAGAACTTATGAAAATAAATCCGATCGAAGCAAAGGCATTTTTGTAAATGAAATTTTTTTCTTTTTCCGTCTTGATAAAAAAAAATCCTAACAACCAATTAAACAAGAGGGGTAACAAACTAAGAAGGAACAACCATTTATGAATTTTTTTAATTACACTTTCTTGATCCAATTTTAAGTACATTAAGAATTCATCTCTTATTTTTGACTTCTACAGTCAAATTTTTTATCATCTGAACTTTCTTTGGTTTAAAACTACTTTATTTGACTGCTAAAGTGTAAAAAAAAAATCAAACTTATGCCTTTAAAATGTGGGATTGTTGGATTACCCAATGTGGGCAAATCTACAATATTCAATGCTTTAACGAGAGGAAACGCTCTTTCGGCAAATTATCCTTTTTGTACGATTGATCCTAATATTGGAGTTGTGGATGTGCCTGATCCAAGGCTCTATAAATTGGCTGAAGCTATCAAACCTAAAAAAATTACTCCAACACAAATGGAATTTGTAGATATAGCAGGTTTAGTAGAAGGAGCCCATAAAGGTGAAGGTCTTGGGAATCAATTCTTATCCCACATTCGTCAAACTCATGCAATAGTTCATATAGTTCGTTGTTTTGATGATCCTAATATAACTCATGTAAAAGGAGCTGTAAACCCAGTTGAAGACATTCGCATTATTCATTTGGAATTAATCCTTGCTGATTTAGAATCTATTGAGAGAAGTTTACAAAAATTAGAAAAAAAAGCAAAATCAGATAAGGAATCCCAAAAAAAATGGGAACTTGCCAAAAAAATCTTTTCTGTATTAGAACAAGGTAAGAAAGCGGCAAGTATTTATAAAGAGCTTACCTTAGAAGAAAAAGAGTTGATAAAAGAATTTCATTTAATCACTTTAAAACCAGAAATTTTTGTTTTAAATGTTGATGAAGGATCTCTTACATCTGGAAATGAATATATAAACCAAGCCATTCAAGAAATAGAAAAACTAAATTCAGAATACATAATCTTATGCGGTAAAATAGAAGAAGAACTTTCTGTTTTAACACCAAAAGAACAAAAAGAATTTTTAGAATCTCTAAACATCAATCAGTCTGGTTTAGAAAAAATGATTTTATCTAGTTATAAACTACTTAATTTAATAACTTTTTTTACTGCTGGAGAACCAGAAGTCAAAGCTTGGACAATTTTAAAAGGTACAAATGCCAAAAATGCTGCTGGAGAAATTCATACAGACATTAGTAAAGGCTTTATAAAAGCAGAAGTAATTTCTTATAAAGATTTTGAAGAATTAGGTTCCCTACAAAAGGCAAAAGAGGTAGGGAGAATGCGATTAGAAGGGAAAGATTACATAATACAAGATGGAGATATTTGTTATTTTCGTTTTAATACGGGTTGAATTTTTTAAAAAGATTTATGAATTCATTTGAAGGTGTAGAATACAAAAATTCCATATTACATTTTAGTGGTGTTTCTCTTTTAGAATTGGTAAAGCAATATCCAACCCCTTTTTATTTGTATTCAGAAGAAATTTTAGAAAAAAGAATTAATTCTTATTTAGAAGGTATAAAAAATCATAATATCAAACTTATGTATTCTGTAAAAGCAAATTCGAATCTTTCGATTTTAAAGTTTATATATACCAAAGGATTGGGATTCGATATCGTAAGTGGAGGAGAACTATTTCGATGTCTACAAGTAAAAGCCAATGGAGACAGAATCGTTTTTTCTGGTGTTGGAAAAACAGAAGAAGAGATAGAATTTGCACTAAAAAATAATATTTTACTTTTTAGCGTGGAATCACTTAGTGAATTATACAAAATCCAAGAAATTGCACACAAATTAAAAGTAGTAGCCCCAGTGAATCTTAGAGTCAATCCTGATATCGATCCAAAAACTCACCCTTATATTTCAACTGGCTTAAAAGAAAATAAATTTGGTATTCCTTCTAATGAATTCGAAGAGATAATTCAAATTGCATTAACTTTAAAAAATGTCGAATTACTAGGTTTTGGTTATCATATAGGTTCTCAAATTACAGATATTAACACCAAAATAGAAGCTTTAGAAAAATCAAAAAAATTTATAAATATTTTTTATAAATATAAAAAATTGTATTTTTTAGATATAGGAGGCGGATTAGGAATTCAATACAAAAGGGATGAAAATGTTTTATCGCCAAAAGAATTTGTAGAAAAATTATTAATTCATATCCCCAAAGGGGAGTTTACCTTGCTATTAGAACCGGGTCGAAGTATCGTAGGACCAGCTGGAATTTATATCACAAAAATCCTTTATATAAAGAAAAATTATAATAAGAATTTTTATATAGTTGACGGTGCAATGAATGAATTGATTCGCCCTTCTCTTTACAATGCGTATCATGAAATTCTCCCCATTAACGAAGATGCCAACTCCAAGCAACTTGTGGATGTAGTGGGACCTATTTGTGAAACATCAGACTTTTTTGCAAAAAATAGATTACTGCCAAATCTAAAAGAAAATGATTATTTGGCTATTTTATCTACAGGTGCTTACGGCTTTTCTATGTCTAGCCAATACAATAGTAGGCCAAGACCAGCAGAAATCTTGATAAAAAAAAATAAAACTCTGCAAATCATAAGAGAAAGAGAAAATTATTTAGATTTAATTCATAAAGAAATCTCGTATATTTAACGAAATATGATTCAATAATTTTTTTAAAAAAAACAAATCCATTATTTAATTGACATGTGCCTTAAAAAACAAGATATGGTTTTATGTCCTCAGAACAAAAAATCAGAATCGAAAACGGAAAATTAGTGGTTCCCGATCGTCCTATCATCCCTTTTATAGAAGGCGATGGTACCGGTCCTGATATATGGGCTGCATCTGTAAGAGTTTTGGATGCAGCAGTGGCTAAGGCATACAATGGAAAGCGAAAAATTGAATGGAAAGAAGTCTATGCTGGCGAAAAAGCCTACAACAAATTTAAAGATTGGTTACCCAAAGAAACTCTTGATATTTTTAGAGAGTACCTAGTCGGAATCAAAGGCCCCTTAACTACACCTGTAGGTGGTGGAATACGATCTTTGAATGTAGCTTTACGTCAAGAATTGGATCTTTATGTATGTTTGAGACCTGTACGATGGTTTAAGGGAGTTCCTAGTCCTGTAAAACATCCAGAATTGGTAGATATGGTAATTTTTAGAGAAAATACAGAAGATATTTATGCTGGTATAGAATTTCAACAAGGTACAGAAGAAAACAAAAAGTTATTAGAACTCCTTAAAGAGAATTTCCCAAATTTGTATAAAAAAATTCGGTTTCCCGATACTTCTGGAATTGGTATTAAACCAGTGAGTAAAGAAGGAAGTTATAGATTAATCCAAGCAGCCATAAATTATGCATTTGAAAACAACAGAAAAAGCATAACCTTAGTCCACAAAGGAAATATTATGAAATTCACAGAAGGTGCTTTTAGAGACTGGGGTTATCAGTTTGCAAAAGAAAACGGATCCCAAGATTTCGATGGTGGACCTTGGCAAATTTTAAGAAAAAATGGAAAAGAAATTATCATCAAAGATGTAATTGCTGATGCCTTCTTACAACAGATTCTTACAAGACCCGCTGAGTACGATGTAATTGCTACGATGAATCTCAATGGTGATTATATTTCTGATGCTCTGGCTGCTCAAGTAGGAGGTATTGGGATTGCACCTGGTGGCAATATCAACTACAACACAGGACATGCAATTTTCGAAGCAACTCATGGAACAGCACCAAAATATGCAAATTTAGATAAAGTAAATCCAGGTTCTGTAATCCTTTCTGGAGAAATGATGCTTCGATATATGGGTTGGAAAGAAGCAGCAGACAAAATTATAGAAGCTATGGATAGAACCATTTCTAAGAAAATTGTAACCTACGATTTTGCTCGCTTAATGGAAGGTGCAAAAGAAGTTAAATGCTCAGAATTTGGAACGGCTTTAATAGATAATATGTAAAAAAAATCAGCCCTAAGGCTGGTTTTATTATATGAATAAGAAGTTTTTATGGAAGAAGCAAGTTTTAACCTTTGGAAGACAATTCGTAGCCAAATTTTAAATATAGTTTATAACAAAGATTTAGAGTGTTTATTTAAAACACCAAATGGCTTATCCAATAACTTAATTTGGCTATTTGGCCATATCGCTTTAGTTAGAGAGATGTTAATTTTAAAATTGTCCATCCAAAAGATCAATTTTCCCGAAATTCTTATTGATATGTTCATCAAAGGTTCTTCTCCTAAAAACTGGAAGTGGGATCAAGACAAGATTGTTTTAGCAAATGGTTCTCGTTTAACCAAAATTGAATTATGGAAAACACTATTAGACTTCGAAGAAAAGGAATTTGTATTTTTACTAAATTTTTTGCAAGAAAGATTTAAAAATTATTCTATACAAATCGAAAGTCCTTACCAAACTTCCATTGGATTTGTAATTGATAATTTATACAAATCCTTAGAATACAATATTGTTCATGAATCCATCCATTTAGGTCAAATGCAATTATACCATAAATTATGCTAAAGAATATTTTTATTATTGTTTTGATTGGATTTATTTTCAGTTTTTGTACAAACTATACATCAAAACCTTTAAGCATTCATCCTGTTATCTTACTCTCTCCTTTATCGGGAAGTTCCTCAACAACACAGATCATAGGAATAGAAAAAACTTCAACAGGGCATGTGATAAGAGTTTCAGCCTTAAATAATGAGTTTACTTTTAAAGGATATAAAATTTACCAAGCTCCCACCGAAGAAGGAGTTCAAAACTTAAATCCAAGTCTTGGAGTTAATTGTGAAAACTTAATACAACTACCAAACACTCCTACTATCTATACTTTTGAAGTTTCTTTAAATCCATTGGGTTTGGCGAATCTTTGCACTTTCCCTACCAATTTGATTAGCGGATACTATGTATCTATTAGAGTGGTTTATTTTAATGGATTAGGACAAGAAGACGGTGTTTCTTCTCCTTCGAATACCTTATTGATACCTTAATATTTTTAAAATTTATTTAATTTCCCCATAGGAATCAAATTTTGATTTTTGTTTTTGACTTCACTAAATTCTATATCTCTCAATTCCTTTGTTAAATAGATTTTTTCTATCCTGCTATTTTTAAATAAGGGAACCAATTTCCCACATAAAAAATAGATCAATAGCTCTTTAAGCTTTATTTTTTGCTTTTCTATTTTAACATAATCATTTATTTTTGAAAAATAAAGTTTCCGAAGGGTTTGGTAAAAACTAAAATTTCGTTCTACATACAGACTGAACGGATAATGATTAACAATTTTACTAAATAACTCAATAAAATCATACTCTTTGCTTTTCGGAAAAAAACTCACATTAAGAGAAATAGGATTTAATAACAAAAAAAAGTAAAACTGAATTAAATTTTTTTTAATTGGCTTAGGAATCTCATAGTGGATATTGCTAACTTCTCTTTGCCAATTATACCAAAATTGTAAATCTTTTTCGGTTATATAAGGCAAAAAACCAATTAAATAACGGTTTTTTAAAAAAAATTTGTCATATAAAATGCAAGAATAAATTTCATTAGGCAAATAATAATTGTTTTGAAATTCAATCAAGGGAATTTCTTGGTTATAAGGGTATTCTTGTACATATTCCTTGTCTACAAACCCTCCCTCTAAGAAAATTTGTTTTATTAAATGATCTTGGTTAGAAAGTAATATTTTTTTTAACTTGGGAACAAACTTTTTTTTAAATACTTTTAAAAGGAAAGGTTTTATAGTTTCGTATTGGGATGTATTTTTTAGAACAATATTCAACTGCCTTTCTAAAGATTTTTGAGATTCCTTTTTTAAGTAGGGAAAAATATCCGTAATATAAAAGGGCATAATATATAATTTAAAATGATTATTTAAATTTTGTCAATTCAGAATTGACCAATAACTTATAAAAAAAAGTATGGAAATTATGTCTAGAAAATGTGAAATTTCTGGTAAAAGAACCGGTATTGGCAATTTAGTTTCCCATTCCAATAGAAAAACAAAGAGAAAATTTAAGATCAATCTTTTTAAGAAAAAAATTTATCTTCCTGATGAAAATCGGTATGTTACCTTAAAAATTTCTGCTAGAATGTTAAAAAGTCTAAAAAAAAGAGGCGTAAAATCTCTTATGAAAAAATATAAACAAGATCTATCCATTTTAGAAAAAAAATAATGCAAAAATCTTCTAACGATGAGGAACTAAAGTTTTACGCTTTACAAATCTTTAATCAATTAAAAGATGCTTATGGTATTCCTAAGAGTCCTCTAAAATATAAAGAACCTTACCAATTTTGTATTTCTGTAATCTTATCAGCGCAATGCACAGATGAGAAAGTAAATCAAGTTACACCGATTTTATTCGAAAAATACCCAACGATAGAAAGTTTGGCCAAAGCTTCCTTATCCAAAATCGAAAAAATTATTTTCCCCACCGGCTTTTATAAAACAAAAGCAAAAAAAATAAAAGAATTTTGCAAAATACTAATAAATAAATACAATAAACAAATTCCCAACACAATGGATGAATTGCTAAAACTTCCCGGTGTAGGTAGAAAAACAGCAAATGTAATCCTTCAAGAATTATACAAAGTTCCTTCTGGAATCGTTGTAGATACCCATGTAAAAAGGCTCTCGAATGTTTTACAACTTACAAAAGAAAAAAAACCAGAAAAAATTGAACAAGACTTAATGAAAATTCTACCCAAAGAATGTTGGATTTCCTTTTCTTTATACTTAATCTTTTTAGGAAGATCTTACTGTACCGCAAAAAAGAGGAATTGTTCTATTTGTATTTTGAACCAAATATGTAAATCTGCGTTTATATAAAATTTTATAATTTATTTTTGACTTTTCTTTCATCGAATTTATCTGACAAAGAGGAGTAGGAAAATTCTATAAGCTTTTAATCAAGGAGAAATGATAGCAAACAAATTCGAATACTCTTATATGGATATCCAACATAAAACAAAAGATTTCTTCTCAAAAAAAATTTTAGCAAGCAATTTTGCTGATTATAGATTTCTTAAGAATTCTATTTAGACAAAAAAGAGATTACATTTGTAAAATTAAGAAATGCTATATCTAAAGAATTTACCATTCTATTTTCTAATAATAGAGGATTTATTTTTATTTTGAAAAAGAAGACATCTAAAAAATTTTCAATTTACTAATGACTATTTAAAATTTATTAGTCCAGCAAAACGTATGAATCATCGTTTTACTAAAAAATTGATTGGAGATGCTATTATGGCTTTGCTTCCAAAAATAGAAATTGCCCTTAAACTTGTCTTGGAAATGATGCAAAAATTGCAGGATTTAAATCAATACCTAAAACAAAAAAATATCCTAAATGTTTTGATTGGAATAGGGATCCGCTTCCAAACATTGATTTTAGCTACATATGGAGAAATATATAGAATGGAAAGAAAAATGATTTCTGAAGCTGTAAATATTGTCCCTCGATTAGAATTTGTAAAAAAAGCATATAAAGCAAATAATAAAAGCTTAGTAAGCATAAAAGAATTCAAAAAGAAAAAAAATTTATTTTCTTTTAGATATTTAGCAAAAGTGATTTAAAAAACTACCATAAACTTATACTAAGGATTAAATAAAAAATTCTATGAAAAAAATCATAACTAATGATATGTTTGAAAAGGATGTAGTTTTAAACAAAAAAAGCATAAAGAAGAAGTATATGGAAAAAATAGAAATGATATATCTGCTTTTTATATTTTTAAAAAAATAAAAGATAGAGATTCATAAACAATTTAAAAATGAATTTAAAATTTAGAAAATGGTTTCTTTTTTTAACAATCGTATTGATTTTGATTTTATTTGTTTGGTATTGGTGGGAAGAGAAAAGATGGCGTTATATCGTAATCCACCATACTGCATCAGACATAGGAAATCTTGAATACTATAAAAAATTACACCAAGAAGAGCGAGGATGGGATGATATTGCTTATCATTTTATAATTAACAATGGAAGCTTTAATACAATCCCCGGCCAGATAGAAGAAAGTGAATTGTGGAAAAAAAGAAAATCGGGATACTCCACAAAAAACTGGCTTGTCAATACCTTTGGAATAGCAATTGTTGTTGTAGGAAATTTAGAAAATCATCCTCCCTTGCTACCTCAATACGAATCACTGATAAATTTGGCATTTCAGTTGTCTGAAAAATATAAAATACCACCCGATAAAATATTTGGCCATAGAGAAATACAAAACACAAAATGCCCGGGAAAACACCTAAATGTAGCAAAAATTAGAAAAGAAATAGAAATCCTCTTAAACCAATCTAAAAAGTAATATCATATTTTTTAATAAAATTCTTTAAATATTGATTATAGTTTTCGAAATTATCATCAATAGATTCCACATGTTTTGAATTCCAATCCGTTAAAATCAGTTCCTTTTCTGGAATTTGTATTTCTTTAAAAACTTCTTCAGAATGTGTATACGGGGTATAATCATCAGATTTAGAATGTAAAATTAAAATAGGAGTTTTGACATCTCTTGCGTATTTTACTGGAGATACATCCTCCAAATCAGCATTTGTACGAAAATTTGCTATCCAAAAAGCACCCGGCAGAAATATCAAAGAATAATTTGTATATAAAACTTGCGCTCTTTCTTTAACAATCGACTTTAGATCCATAAAAGGAGAATCTGCTAAAATCATTTTAAATTTTCTCTTAGAAAAACCAGCGAATTGGATGATTATAGAAGCTCCCATACTTTCTCCTACCAGTGCTATTTGGTTATCTATAAGACCTGTTTTTTTCTCGAATACATCTATAACATCAATTAGATCTGTTTTCTCGTAATATCCATATGTGGTAAAAGTCCCCGTACTATCTCCATGATGACGAGCATCAAAAAATAATAAATGACATTTATATTCATTAAAGAGAGAATAATACTTTAAAACCCTCAATCTAGTTGAATTATACCCATGATGAAAAACAATACCACAATTATGATTTCCTTTAAAATACCATCCTTTTATGGTAATTTCCCTTATTGGGATTTGAATTTCTTCAGGAGACTGTAAACCAACATTTTCATAAGATTTGATTTTGTATGTTTTTGCTTCTTCCTCTAAGGTTTTTGATTGGAAAAAAACGATTTGATTAGCAAAATAATACGAAACACCAAAATAAATCAATATTAGCAAATCCAATACGAAAGAAAAAAGGAATAATTTTTTTTTCATAATTTGATATTTTTATAAGTGAAAAATATGTCAACATGATTACTAAAAATTATTATAAAATAAGATTTTGCTTTCGTTATGGCGATATAAAATTTATATAAATAAAACCCTGCAAGAGAACCATTCCAATTAAAAAAAACTTTACAAAAAGAAATTGGATATTTTGATAAATACTATGGCAGAAATATATATAAGAATGTGGAAGCAGGTAGAATTAGCAAACGTTACAAAACATTTGATAATCGTTGATGATCTATACGGAATGTGTGCCAATTGTAAAGAAGCAGGACTAAACTTTGTTAAAAATAAAAATTGTCCCAAATGTGGTACCAATTTTTTATATCTTACCACTAAAAATTACAAAGAAATTCCAAAAATCCTAAACAGAATCAAGATGGAAAACCTTCCCTATACCCTTATAGAAAAAGAAGATTGGGAAAAAGCAACCTCAAAAAGCACATTAGATTCTTTATTTAAATAAATCCAACTTTTTATAATAAGCTTCTCAGGAGTCCACCATCTACAGATAGGTTACAACCTGTAATGTAGCTTGATTCTTCTGTAAGTAAAAAAACTCCTACTTTTCCAATTTCTTCAATATTTCCGTATCTTTTTAAGGGAATTTGATCTTCGAACATTTTTTTAATTTCCTCAGTGGATTTATTTGTATTCTTGGAAATTTCAGAATCTATTTGACGAATTCTTTCCGTATCGATTCTTCCTGGTAGAATGCAATTTAAACGTATCTTAGGTCCCCATTCTTTCGAAAGACTTTTCATTAGTGCTGTAATGGCACCACGGAAAACATTTGATAAAATAAGATTCTCTACAGGTTCTTTAACAGAAAAAGAAGTCACAAATAAAATCGAGGAATTCTCTCTTAAATAGGGATGTATATACTTTAAAAATCGTATGGGATTCAATAGCATATATTGGAAGGTATCTTGCCAAATTTGATCTGAAAATTCTAAAAATTTTCCCGTAGGGGGGCCTCCATAATTGATTAGAATACCATCGAAAAACTCAAAGACTTTTAAAGCTTCTTGAACCCAATTTTTTATAGACTCAAAGGAGTTCACATCTAAAATACTTCCGTACGAATTTCCCGGCTGTATGTGATTTAGTTCTTTCAATGCTTGTTCTAAATTTTTTGAATTTCTACTTCCTATAAAGATTTTATGATTTTTTTTTACTAATTCTTTAGCTATTCCATAACCTATACCCTTTGTAGAAGCCATTAATAAATAATTTTTTGAGCTCATATTTGAATCAAAAACTGGAGTTGCAAAGAATCTTACCTTTCAAAATATTACCCAATCTATCTACCATAGAAAATTCTAAATTTGCCCTTTGGACATATTTACTATCAGAAGTCAAAGAAAAACCTTTTGACCATTCCAAAGTTCCACTTACAGCCTGAAATTGTAAAGGACGAATTACTCCAACAAAAATAAATGCTTTTGTTCCACCACATTTTATACTATCTGCTGTTTCGCAAGTTGCAGTACCAGAAGAACTGCAGTTAATAAAATCACTTGTATTGCAAGTAGTAATTGTTGTAGTAGAGGGAACCAAAGTAAACTTTTGTCTATTTTTATCATAAGTATAACGAAGTTGCATATAATCGCCGTACTGAAATACATAATAAGAATTGACATCAAATTGTGTCTGTGTTTGGGTTTGAGAGGTTTGGCTACCTGAACTTCCTGAGGAGGTGGAACCGGAGGAATTTTGAACAATCTCTCCACAGTATGGGGTTATATCTTTGTTGATTCTACCTTCAAAATAGTAATAATTTTCATTAACACTTAATCCAAGTATAGAAAGTTCAGCATTATCCTTCTCTTGTTTACAATTGAAAATCAAAAACAAAACAAACAAAATAATATAATTCATCTGCCTCATCATTATGATTATCGTATATTATAATATAAATCTTCTTTTAAGGCAAAAATTTTTTTTTCTATAGCATCAAAAGGTTCTTTCCTTATAAAAACTTTACCATTCAATAACAATATAATATTACCATCGTAAACATTGAAAGAATCTACTTTTATAGGTAATTTAACTTCTTTATTTGTCGAAATATTGTATAGATTTAAAAATCCATCTTCTGCAAATAAAAATTGGTTCTGGTGAATAATAAAAATATAATCATCTCTATAGGGGGCATTTATGCTTTTCCATATTTGATCAGGTAATTGAAACCCTGTATAACTATATTCTCCTACTCCACCACTAACTACAAAATAATAGTGTTCCATAAAGACATCTTCCCCAAACAAATCTTGTATAGCATAAAATATTTTTGGGGTAGCAATACCTTTAAAAATCTGCTTTAAAGTTTTCTCATTATAGTAATAAAGGTCATAATATCCAAAATTACCATAAAAAATCCAAAATCCTAAATCTGGAACGGGGAAAAGGTATATTTGATGAGGATTTTTTTTAAAAATTGGTTTCCATTGATCTTTCTTTATTATTAAAGCTTCGGTATCAGAAGTTTTTTCGTAAATCATTCCATTTTTTAAAAAGAATACTCTGCCGTTATCAGTGATTACTTTTTGCAAACAATCATCTTTAAATTCAAAAATTTTTTTTATCTCTGGTATAAACTTATTATTATCTATAGATTGTATATTAAAATTATAAAAATCATTTTTACAAATTTCTTTTTCTTTATATACAAAAACGAGGTAATTCCCTGAGAAAGAACTAATGATTTCTTCAGGAATTTTAAAATTTATTTTATTCATTTGGTTTTTATAAAGCACATAAAAAGAACCTTCTTTGGAGAAGAACAAAATTTTTTTGGAGGGTGTTAAATAATATAAAGTTTTTTTTTCTTCAATAGAATTTAAT
This sequence comes from Leptonema sp. (in: bacteria), assembly GCA_046291925.1. Classification (GTDB taxonomy): domain Bacteria; phylum Spirochaetota; class Leptospiria; order Leptospirales; family Leptonemataceae; genus SKYB61. Next base: position 28,941 of record JBKBRY010000025.1, read on the forward strand.
TGAGTAATTTTGCCTTTTGTATACTTTAGTTCTAAGTCCTCCAATTTTTCTATGATTTGAATAATTTTTTTTTTATCTTGTTTTGTTAGAGCAAGATTTGCTTCTTTTTCTAATTTATCAATCTGATCTTGAAAATTTTCTGAACAGAAAAAAAAGAATGCGAAAAGAACGTATAAAAAATAAGGTTTCATTTTACCACTATATTTACCAATTTGTTTTTTACTGTTATAATTTTGATAATTTGTTTATTCATAATATGTTTTTGAATAGATGGATCCTGCAAGGCATGTTGTTTTAAATCTTCTTCTTCTAAATCCAAAGGAAGGATAGTTTTTGAGCGAATCTTTCCATTAACTTGAAATACTACTTCGATTTCTTCTCGTTTGATTTTTGATATGTCATATGAAGGCCACTGTTCATATTCTATAGATTGACTGTATCCAAAATAGCTCCACAATTCTTCTGCTAAGTGGGGAGCAAAAGGGCTTAGGATAATTAAAAAATCTTTCGCAGCTTTTTCTCCAATATTTTGAATTTTATAAGCTTGATTGATAAAAATCATCATATCACTGAGTGCTTTGTTAAATCGAAATTTTTCTATATTTTCTGTTACATTTTTTATAGTTAGGTTTATCCAATAATCCCTTTCATTGATAAATTTTTTTTCTGGTTCCTTGAGCAATTCTAAATTCAATTTAGGTTTTTGATCTTCTTCCCTTATATAAAGTCTATAAATCCTTGATGAAAACCTAAATACTCCTTCAATAGCACTGGAAGACCACGGTTTAACTACTTCTAAAGGTCCCATAAACATTTCGTACATTCGAAAAGAATCTGCTCCATATTTTTCTAGAACTTCATCAGGGTTGATTACATTTCCACGAGATTTAGACATTTTTTGTCCATCTTCCCCTAATATCATACCTTGATGGATCAATTTATAAAAAGGTTCAGGAGTTGAAACATAACCCAAATCATAAAGCACTTTATGCCAAAATCTTGCATACAAAAGATGTAACACAGCATGTTCAGCACCACCTATATATAAATCTACACCCATATCTCCCATCCAATATTTTTCTTTTTTAGGATCAAACAAAGCTTCGTCATTGTGGGGATCAATATATCTTAGATAATACCAGCAACTACCAGCCCATTGTGGCATAGTATTGGTTTCTCTCTTTAATTTTTGTTTCGTTTTAGGATGAATATATTCTACCCAATTTTTTATTTTAGCCAAAGGAGACTCTCCTGATTCAACTGGTTTAAAATCTTCTGATTCAGGAAGTAGTAGAGGCAAATCCTTTTCGTCTTCTGGAACAAAATTACCATTTTCGTCATAACTTATGGGGATCGGTTCTCCCCAATACCTTTGTCTAGAAAATAACCAGTCTCTTAGTTTATAGCTTATATGCGCCTTTCCTTTTTTTGTTTGTTCTAAATACTGAATCATTTTTTCTTTTGCTTTTTCTGTTGGTAAACCATTGAGGAATTCTGAATTGACACAAACTCCAGGGTTTTCGTAAGCAGAATCAATAACTTTATAATCGAATTGCCCCTCGGGCACAACTACTGTTACGATTGGTAAATCGTATTTTTTAGCAAACAAAAAGTCTCTTTGATCATGAGCAGGTACAGCCATAATAGCACCCGTACCATAGGAAAGCAAAACATAATCCGAAGTCCAAATAGGAATCTTTGTATTTGTAATTGGATGCAATACATAAGCACCCGTAAAAACACCTGTTTTCTCTAAGAATTCACCGGCTGTTCTTTCTAAGTCAGTTTTTTTTAAAGTTTCGTTAATATAATCTTCTACCTCCTTTTTTTGACTCTCAGAAGTAATCCATTGTAAAAGAGGATGCTCAGGTGCAACAACCATATAAGTAACACCAAAAAGAGTATCCGGTCTAGTAGTAAAAACTTGAAGATATTCGGGAATCTTATTTTTTTTAAGTTTTTTTTGTAAAGATTTTTCAAATTGAAAATAGATCATGGCACCTTCCGATTTTCCAATCCAATTTTTTTGTAATTCAATCGTACTTTGGGGCCAATCTACAAGCTTTAAATCTTCTAATAACCTTTCTGCATATGCGGTAATTCTCAACATCCACTGTCGCATTGGTTTTCGTATGATAGTATATCCTTTGGATTTCCATTCATCCACTTCTTCGTTTGCAAGTACAGTACCTAGCTCAGGACAATAATTCACAGGTGCTTCTGTTATATAAGCAAGTCTGTGTTGGTTGATATATTGCTCTCTTTCGTTTTTTTTATCTTCTGATAAAAGCCTTTTTGGAATTTTCAGTTTATCAATAGATCTTGCTTTCTTTAATTTTTGATCATAATAGGAATTAAAAATTTTTAAAAAAATCCATTGTGTCCATTTATAATACTTTGGATCCGTTGTATTGATTTCTCTACTCCAATCATAAGAAAAACCTAAAGCCTTTAACTGTCTTCTAAAATTATCAATATTTTTTTTTGTAGTAATCGATGGGTGGATGCCCGTTTGCATAGCATACCTTTCAGCTGGCAGTCCAAAAGCATCCCATCCCATAGGATGCAACACGTTAAAACCTAAATGTCGTTTATATCTTGCAATTATATCTGTTGCCGTATAGCCTAAAGGATGCCCTACATGCAAACCTTGGGCAGAAGGATAGGGAAACATATCTAAAACATAAAATTTCTTTTTATTAAAATCATCTTTTGTAACAAATATTTGATTTTCTTCCCAATACTTTTGCCATTTTTGCTCTATTTCTTTAAATGGATAACTCATACATCCAAAACTTAAAATTAAATTTTCTTTTCAAATACTTTTAATAAAGCTTAGGTAACTTAAAAATTCCACAACACTTAAAGAACTCAAAAATTGAACTTTTTACAGGGATGTAATCTTATTTTAATACTAAAAACTATAATTCCAATAAAAGGAGAATTTATATGCAAAATATCTTAACAAAAGAAAGACAATTGGAAGTAAAATTAGCAGAGAATCAATTAGAAATCGAAAGAACTCTAAGTTTAAGATACGAAATCTTTAATGAAGAACTAAACGAAGGATTACCAGAATCAAAAGAAACTAAAAAAGATCGTGATGAATATGATTACTATTGTGATCATTTAATTGTAATAGATAAAAAGCAAGATTCTATTGTTGGAACTTATAGGATTTTAAAAGGTTCCATTGCAAAAAAAAACATTGGATTCTATTCAGAAAATGAATTTGATCTAAGCTCTATATATAAGCTTCAAGACGAAGTTGCAGAAATTGGTAGAGGCTGCGTTAAAAAAGAATACAGAGATGGTAGCGTAATATCTCTTTTATGGAAAGGTTTAGCAGATTATATTAAAAAAAATAATATTCGATATTTGATGGGATGTGGATCTTTTCATACTAACGATAGTACAGTAATTTCAGAAGCCTATGCATATTTTAAGAAAAAAAACTATTTAATTAGCGAAGGACTTAGAGTTAAACCAAGAAACGACAAAGTTTTGAATAATTTTAGGAATGATTTAGAAATCAAAAATCTAAGAGAAGTTGCAAGAAAGATACCACCATTAATTAATAGTTATCTATTTATAGGAGCTAAAATAGGAGGGGAACCAGCATATGATGAAATCTTCAAAACAACTGATTTTTTTATTTTTTTTGATGTTCTAAAAATCACAGAAAGGTATGGGGAGAGATATCTTGGAAACAAAGAAAAATCAATTTGAATCCATAAACTTGGCAATAGTTCTATTTTTGGTAAAAGGAAGTATATTTTCGAAAATTGCCCTTCCTATTTTTTTCTTTGATACAAATTGGATTTATATTATATTGTTATGGGCTCTCTTCTCGAATATTCTTTGGGTTTTGATACATGAAGGAATTCATTATGTACTTTTTAAGAATAAAAAAATAAACAATTTAGCTACAAGAGTACTAAGCATTCTTTTTGGTTCACCATTTCGCATTTTGCAAGCCGGTCATTTATTACACCATTCTTTTAATAGAACCAAAGAAGAGGTTACTGATTTATATAATCCTAATAACACAAATACATTTATTGCATACATAAAATACTACTTTTGGATATTATTTGGATTATACTTCTTTGAATTATTAAGTAATCTGATTCTTTTTGTTCCAAAAAATATTTTAATAAAAATTCAAAATCAGTATATGCATAGTAAAGTAAAATACAATTTTATTAAATTCATTTTAAAAAATCTACAAGAAATCAAAATAGATGCTTTGGGAATTATTTTTTTGTATTCCTTAATATTTGTATTGTACGGTTCCAAGTGGTGGCTGGTAGTAATTTTTCTATTTTTAAGAGGCTTTTTCATTTCCATTATGGACAATGTATACCATTATGGAACAAAGGAAAATCAGGTTCTTTTCGGATATGATTTAAAAATGCCCAGATTTTTAGAAATTTTTTTGTTGAATTCGAATTTACATGGTTTTCATCATAAAAAACCAAACATTCCTTGGTACGAAGTAAAACAGAAATTTTTTAACGAAGGTTACAGTTATCACGCTGGTTTTTTCAAACAACTAATTAGACAACTCAAAGGACCAATAAAAAATTTCAATATCTAAATTGAACAAGCATTCATTTATAGGGGATAACTATGCAAAAAAATATAGTATTTCGAATAAATTAGAATTTTAATTGTAGCATTTATCCTTATATAGGATAAAAAATTGATTGGATGACATCAAGAATCGTTATCCCCATGCGTAATGTAAAAATTTTATGTCATGTCAAAATTAGACTTTTGCTATCATATGGATTCTTGTGATAGTTATCACAGTTGGTTCGAATAGTTATCCATAAAGACTATTTAATAAACTAAAATACACAAAAATAAACCTAAAACTAAAATAAGATTTTTGTGATAGTTATCACAATTGTTGTTCCATACAAGATCTATCTTGAAATTAAATTTCTAACATTGATTTTAGTTTTCAGAATAGAAAATCAAATTATTGGAGTTTAAACTTTGTATTGGTTCAAATTTTTGCTCATTCCATCAAAAAGTGGTTCCATAAATTGATTGCTACTATATATAGTTTAATAATAAAATATATTTTTCAAGTCTTTTGATATTGAATCGTTATTTAAAAAAAAATTTTGCAGGAAAGCTTTTTTAACTAAAAGAACTAAACAAAGATCTCACTTTATAAACTTTGGTATTGATTAAAATATTGATCTTTTAACATACCATTGAATCTTCCATTTTATGATTGGATTAAATCCAGTAGTAACCTCTTTGATCACTCCATTTTTTATTAAAATCAAAGTAGGGTATCCCTGCACATTGAAATAGTTAGCCAATTTATAAGTTTCATCTAAAACAATTTTATATGTTATATTTTTATCTTTCAAATAAGATTCTACTACTTCTTTATTTTCGTTGGTAATTCCTATAATCGTTAAATCATCTCCAAGTTCTTTATGTAAAGATTCCAAAATAGGCATTTCTAATTTACAAGGCATACACCAAGTAGCCCAAAAGTTGATCAAAACAATTTTATTTTTTAAATCATCCAGGTGAAAGATTTCTCCACTTAGAGTCTCAAATTTTATATTTTCTAATTTTTTACTTTCTAATTTTCTGTTAGCAAGGTATATGGGAATCCTTTGGTAAAGAATATAAGTCACAAATAAGCCTAAAATAATGATTGTTGAAAGATTTTGTTTAATGTATTCCATACAATATTATTTTTCGTTTAACTTTTAAAGAAATTACATTTTATTTAGAATTATTGATTCCTTTTGTATAAAATTTTTTACAACGATACCAATGGAATAAAAAAAATAGGAGCCTTTTTACTCCTATTTTTAATTAAATTTATAACTTGCGCTTATTGAATAATCAATACCTTTTTTGTATCTTTCGTAAGGTAATTTGAACTTGCCTACAGCCGACTCTTGATAAGTTTCAAAGGACTGATTCCTTAGATTTTTGATACTTGCCTTCAAAGTCAAACGTTCATTAGGATTATATGAAGCAACAAAATCCCAGAAACCTTTTCCTTTTTCATAAATATCGGGTTCTCCGACAGCTCCCACAAAAACAATCCTGTCACTAAAATAATTATAATAAATCCCAATATATCCCAATTTCTTGGTTTCTTCGAAAAAATAGAGCAGTTTTATATTATAAACAAAATCCGATTGACCTTGCAAGGGTCTTTTTAGGTTGGTAGGTGCAAGAGAAGATCTTTTATCATTTGGTCCAAATGCTTTTTGAGCTATTAACTCTCGTGTGACAGGTGACATAACTTCAACTTCTGATTTTATAGAATATAAATTGAATTCGCCTCGAAATTTTTTTAAAAAGTCTTTTCTAAAATCCAACTCAAAGCCTTTTAAATAACCTTTTTCAGAATTAATGAAAGTATAAACTCTACTTGCGGAACCAGTAGTAGGTTGGCCTACAATCTCTATTGGATCTACTATATTTTTTATAAAATAAGATACTCCTATATATTCTTCAGGAGATATGTACCATTCCCATCGTATATCATAATTTTTTAACTTTGATCTTTTTAATGTACTGTTTCCTTGGATTGTTTCTCCAGCAAAGAAAGGAGTGAATGCAAATTCAGACAATTCTCTTGGATCTGGTCTTACTATACTTTCGTAGTAAGCAAATCTGATATTTTGATCTTTTATAAATTCATACACTATATTAACAGAAGGAAGATTGTCTGTAACTTTATAGTCGCCAACACCATTATCATCCTTTGGACATATTCCCGAATCTATTAAATAAGTCCGCAAATATTCCAAGCCTTCGGGTGTACATTGTGTACCTATATAGTCTTTAAAATTTGTAGAAGTAGATCTTCTTGTCCAAGTTTTTTGGTAAGTATCTTCTTGACGAATTCCAGCAATTAATCTTAAATCCGGAATTATTGGTAGATCTGTTTGAACAAATCTTGAATTTACTTTAAGCTCCGCATCATAGGAATCAAATAGTTGGGCAGAAGATTGAAACACTATATATTCTCCAGATACAATTCGAGAAGGATTTAAAGTAAGATCTCCTGGTATAGGATAGTATTCAAATTGTGTAGAACCACTTATATTTTGGTATTTATATCGTTTGGATCGAAATTCTTTATTTCTTTCTAATTGATCAATACCAAATTTTAATTTTGCGTATAAGCCCAACCATTGGGGATATTCCAACTCGTAATTAACATTAATATGATTCGAATCTTCTATTGAAGATGAATAGTATCGAAAACCATCTCCCTGACCAGCCAAAAAGGGATCACTGGAAAAGCCAGTTCTTAACCACAAGCGTTCTTTTCTATCTGGTTCATCTCTAACTGCTCTTGATAAAGTATAATGCCAATGCAGCTTATGCGGCTTCATATCCGTAGTATATTGGATCCCATGATCTCCACTCATGGTTGTACTAAAAATTTCTCTTGCCACATAGCCAGAGGTTTCTGTTATAAAATCAAAAAAATCAGGACTTGTCACTTGGGAAATTGAATTTCTAAAGGTTTTATCAGAATTTGTAGATAAAAATGTTTTTATAGAAATTTGATCCAAATTGCTGATTTTATATGCTAAATTAATATTATTACCCCAAAGGACTTTTTCTTGATAATAGTTTGCATTTCGTATTTGGTTATATCCACCTATATAATTTAATTCGGGGTACCAACTAGTAGAGAGATTCCCAGAAGACCAACGAAACTCTTCTTGGTTGTATTTTTCGTAATCTTTTTTGTAATACAAACCATAAAAGTATCCTAATTTTTTATTCAATACCGTATCTCCTATAGAAAAAGATAAAGTTTGGTTATAAGGAGCTTGGATAGTTTTTGGTGCCCAATCATTATTAAAAGAAGCAAAAAGAAAACCTAATTGTTGATCAGAGATTGGCAGAATACCTCCCGAAATTAATGGAATTTGATCGGGTAGAGTTCCCGCAATACCAGGTAGTTTCCATACATCTGCTTTTAAACCTGTTTTACTATTGGGACCAATTCCAAGAAAGTCATAAGGTCCTTCTGTTTTAATTTTTTTAAATTCTTTTTTGGTTGTAATGGAATTGTATTCTAAACCATAACTTAAACTCATTGTAAATTCATCAGGATATTCTTGAGTTTCTATTTTTACCAATCCACCTGAAAATTCTCCGGGATCTTCTGGAACAAAACTTTTTATAACACGGATATTTTTTAAAAGAGAGGCTGGAAATAGATCTAAAGGAACTACTTTTTTATCGGGTTCAGTAGAAGGAAGCAAACTCCCATTCAACATAGTTGAAGAATACCTTTCCCCTAAACCTCGAACAAAAACATATTTTCCTCCAATTATAGAAATTCCCGTTACTCTTTTAATAACATCGCTTGCAGAAGAATCTGGACTTCTTTTAATAGCCTCTTGACTAATTCCGTCCGATACAGTAGAAGATTTTTTTTGTAAGCTTAATAAACTTGCTTCTGTATCGTTTAAGGATCTTTCTTCTACAACAACTTTTGCTAATACTTGAACCCCCATTACAATATTTAAAGAAAGATTTTGTCCTGGATTTACTGTAACTGTCTGGGTCTTAGTATCGTAACCAATCATCTGAAAAAGCACTGTATATGTTCCTGGTGGAACAGATAAAGTATACTTTCCATCGAAATCGGATTGCGTAAAAGCATTGATTTCTCGAATAACTACCGCAACACCTAACATAGGCTGACCTGTTGTAGCATCTATAATTCGACCTGTTATAGTTGCATTTTGAGAATACAAGGAAATACTGAAAAGCAAAAATAATAATATAAATTTTTTGATCATGGTTTCTCCTTATAAAAATTGATTACTAAGAATATTTTATAGTTAAAGTTCATATAAAGATAAAATCTTAAATTTCTCGTTATGTTGAATTATATATTTAACCAAAAAAAGATCGAATTCCTTTTGGTTTTCTTTTATTCGAATCTTGTGAATTTTATAAATTTTACTAGAACCCAAGTCCTTTATGTTTTCTACATCGTAGGATAAGAATTCTATTTTTTTGTTTTTTAAATGATTGCTCCACTTAATTTTATTTTTTGTATAAATAAGTTCATATACATTCCAAGCGTTCTCTAAAGTCATTCCTTTATCGTAAATTCTTTCCCAATCTTCATTAGCCCAATAGATTTTTAAATACTCATCTTTAGATAAAAAATAGCTGCCAACATCCTGACCCGAAATCATATCTTTTAAAAAATTTTGAATTAGATCTTCTATAGAGGAAAACCCTTGAAAATTCTGTTGGATTTGATTCCTATATTGGATTGCCCATTCTCTCCGTTTTTCTTTATAATTCTGTGAACAGTACAATACAATCAATAATAGTAAAAAAGATATATTTTTGGATTTCATTTGATTAGACCCCGAAAGGAGACCGACCTAAACAGGCCGGCGAATACAATTTTAATTGTTTCTCCAATTGGTCCATCCCGTTGTCCAATTTCCAACACCTTCAAATGCTTTTACATTAGAATCATTAAAAGTTGGTGGTGTATCAGGAGCGTTAAAATAATCATATGCTGTTGTTACGATGGAAGAGAAATTGGCACTATTTGCGTTAATAGTACAATTCGACCCATTATGGCTAAAAGAAATGTTAGAACCAACATCAGCAGTCACATCTGTACAATTGATAATGGAATCATCTGAAGAAGGTGGTATAGGTATAGAATCAGTTACAGTATCACAATCTCCTCCTGTAGAGCTTTTACCTATACTACTATTACTTCCAAAATTTACAAATTGTCCATCTTCAAAATTTACTTTAGCACAATCTCTTACAGTCCCATATTTTATAGAAAGATCTTTACTTCCTATCATTGTAAAATTTTTAATGATCATATCCGATGCACCTT
>JBKBRY010000026.1:0-36887 GCA_046291925.1 Leptonema sp. (in: bacteria)
GTGCAAAAATTTATGTTGAAAACCTCCCCCTTCCCCCCATCACATCGTCGAATGAGCACATAGTAAAGCAGATAGAGGCGATTGTGGATAAGATCCTTGCCGCCAAAAAAGAAAATCCGCAAGCCAATACCAGCGAATGGGAGCAAGAAATAGACAGACTTGTGTATGAGTTTTACGGGCTTACGGAGGAGGAAATAGAGATAATAGAAGGGAAATAGCGTTTGCTTCGGTTCGCCCCGCTTACTGAGTTAATCAAAGTCCAAAGCCCCCACTGAGCAATTCGGCAAGCTCACCAACCATCGAAGCGCCCACTGAGCCCGTCGAAGTGGGCGGATTGTTTCTAAATAAAAAATGTTTTAAAAAATTGACAAAAAAAAATATAAAAAAAATTTATATATAGTGAAGCTGTTCAATACCTTAACACAAAAGAAAGAAGAACTAAAACCAATCGATCCTGAGGAAGTAAAAATATACAATTGTGGTCCGACGGTATACAATTATAACCATATTGGGAATTTTCGCTCCTATGTATTTGTGGATATTTTACGAAGATTCTTAAAATTTCGTGGGTATAGATTAAATCATACATCGAATATAACAGATATAGATGATAAAATCATTCAAAATGCAATTCAAGAAAATAAAAGTATATATGAATTTACAGAAGTATATATTCAAGCTTTTTTGGAAGATTTAAAAACTTTGAATATAGAGCCGGTGGAACATAGACCAAGAGCAACGGATTATATTCCAGCTATGATTGATTTAATGAAAAACTTAGAGAAAAATCATCATATTTACGAAATCGATGGGAACGTATATTATAAAATTTCAAGTTTTCCTGATTATGGGAAATTATCCAAAATCGAAAAAAGTCAATTGCTGGCTGGTGCATCTCAAAGATTTGATGCTGATGAATATACAAAAGAAGATATAAGGGATTTTGCATTATGGAAAAAACCAACTAAAGAAAAAGAACCACGATGGGACTCTCCTTATGGAGAGGGAAGGCCTGGATGGCATTTAGAATGTTCCTCGATGATTCGCGCAATCTACGGGGAATCGGGTATAGATATTCATATTGGTGGTGTAGATTTGATATTTCCTCATCACGAAAATGAAGTTGCACAAAGCGAAGGTGCTTATCCTAATGATCCTTTTGTTCGTTATTGGATGCACAATGAACATTTATTAGTGAACGGAAAAAAGATGTCCAAATCTCTTGGTAATTTTTATACCTTAAGAGATTTGGTAACAATAGAAGGAGTAAAAAAATTAATAGAAGAAAATCGAGCACCCAAATGGTTGCTGGAGTATGTAGAAAAACAATATATAGCTAAAGCAATTCGTTTTGTATTACTTGCTACTCATTATAGACAAAAATTGAATTTTACTTTTGAACAAATCGAATCTGCATACCAAACTATAGAAAAAATTCAAAACACCATTTATAGAATTTTAAAATTTTTAAAAGCAATTACCAACCAAGAGTGGAATTTAAAATCAATTGAATATGAATACCAAAATAGATTCGCAAAAGATACCAACCCACCAGGGAAAAGAGGAGGACTTTTGGTAAGTATTTCTTCTATTGCTTTTGCTCCTTTAAAAAATTTTATTGATGCAATGGATGATGATTTAAATATCTCTCTTGCCATTTCTGCTTTGCACGATTTAGTCCATAAAGTCAATTCTTTTTTGGATGATTATGAACTAAAACAAAATACTATAAAAGGAACAATGATTCAAGAACTACAAGATTCTATAATTGTTTTCTATGGAATGAATCAAATTTTTGCAGTATTTGAATTTGACTTAAAAGAAGAAGAGGCTGTCTCTCAAGATTTACAAAAGTGGATAGAAGAAAAAATTCAAGAAAGAGAAACCTGTAGAAAACAAAAAAATTATCAAAAAGCTGACGAAATACGAGAAGAATTGCTAAAAAAAGGAATTCAATTGATAGATTTACCCACTGGTACAAAATGGAAAAAAAATTAGAATGCAAAAAATATTCGGGAAAAAACCGACTTTTGAATTTTTAAAAATTTATAAGTCTTCTCCTGAAGTTTATAAAATTTATAAAATTTATTTAAAAAAAAATATATCTAAAAATTTTATAAATATGTTTAAAGAATTAAATTTGCTTAAATATATAGAATTCAAAGATCCAGTAGAACTGGATTCCCTAACTCAAGAAAAAAATCAAGGTATAATCATATTATACGAAGAAATAAAACAACCAGAAATCGTACTAAAAAATAACATCAAAAGACCAAAAAAAAATTTAGATACCAAACAAATATTAAAGAATTACCCCGGAATTTATGTATTAACTGATAGAATACAGGATCCCCATAACCTTGGAAGTATAATTCGGGCAAGCGAAGCTTTAGGTGCAATGGGTATTTTTATTACTGGAAAAGGTGCAAAAATCAACCATACAGTCCAAAAAGTTTCTACTTCTTCTTTTTTGTATCTTCCTTGTTTCCAAATACAAAATGCTATGAATTTGATTCAAGAAGCAAAAAAACAAAACTATTATATCTTAGCAACTACAACAAAACGATCAGAAAAATCAATCCAACTTCAGGAGATTTACAAAATTCCAAAGCAAAATCGGTATGTGATCCTTATGGGTTCAGAAAATGATGGATTAAAGGATATTCTTTTAAAAAATTCAGATTATTGGATAGAAATCCCTTTATTAGGGAAAACAGAGTCCTTGAATGTAAACCAGGCTTTATCCATTATCCTTTATGAATTGATCCAATATGTGTATTTTTAATTTTTTGGATTCGATCTAAAGTTTATTAAAAAAATGATTTTTAGTAACCACTATTTGTGATAACAAAAATCTTGAAAGCATAAAAGAAGATGATTATAAAGGGAAATTCGTTATCCAACCAAAAGGAGGCATAATTAAAATTCATGGTCTCTTTGGTTTTTTAAAAATTGTGATAACAATCACAAAAAAGGATTCAATAGGGCATTACTGAACAAAAATTAGATAGTCAAAAAAATACAAATTTACGGTATTCTTTTCTTTTTTTACAAGGGGCTCCAGAAATCTTTCTGTATTTTTTTTAAGATAAATTGTATGGATTGGCTTTTCTACAGAGGGATTAGGACATAAAAAGTTTCTGCCAAACATAAATACCCAGTTTGAATCCACGCAAGTGGAGATCTCTTTTTCTTGTAGTTTTAAAATCAATCCAGAAGCCAATACCCAGTTTTGGTGATGAATATCATCATATCCCCATTTTATTTTGTAAATATGATTTTGATAAAAGGAAAAATTTTTCATTATTTCTTCTACTACTAAATGTTCTTTTATAAAATCTGCTTTTGGGATTTTTGATTTTATATAGATCTGAAGTGCAATCCCAATTCCCAATAAAATTATTAAAATGGTTTTATAGATTTCTTTATCTAAATAAAGAAAAAGATAATTGAAAATAACAAAAATATAAAGGACAAATACAGAAACATAAAACCAATTGAGATAATGCAAAAGATCAAAAGGAATTTTAAAAATGTAAATCAAAACCAATCCTGTCTCTAAGTTTGCCAAAAATAAAACGACTTTTAAGTATTCATTAGAAAATTTTCTTTTAAAATATAAAAAAAAGATCAAAAGGACAAAAGCAATACCAATTCCTAAACCTGCATTGGGAATAGAGGTAAAGAAAATAGAAATCAGTTCAAAAAAATAGAGAAAAACTTCTTTTCCTTTTCGGAGGCTTTGAGTAGAATTTGTAATTTTGAAAATTTTCGAAATGTTATCTTCTGGGTAGTATAAAAAAAATTCAATGATTGGCGGTAGAAAAGAAACAAGGAAAATCAAAAAGGAGATGCCTAACCAAAAAAAAAAGCTTTTTTTGTTTTGGCTTTTTTTAAAAACGAAAAGAAGAACAATAAAGGTATATACTCCGGCATACAAAGTACCTGAAAGATGATTGCTGATAACAATAGAATTCATCAAGAACAATATAGGTAATAATGAATATTGGCTTTTGTAAAGTAATGTAATCGAAGATATTAATAATACATAAAAAGGGATGATAATACTATAAGGTCCCCATATAGAAAATAGGTTGGATAAGGGCTTTGGATCTAAATTTTCAAAAAAAAATAGAAAAACAAAAATAGCAAGGATTCTTAATTTTTTGTTTATTTCTTTCGGGAATAGCCAATAAGAACTCATTAACAAAAGTAAATTCAATAAAAATTGAAAGTAGCTATACATACTACTTTTGCTATGAAAAGAACCAAAAAAATTAAAGGGAGAAACCAAAAACTCTAAGAATCCATAAAAATAAAATAAAATTGGTCCTGGATGAAAAAACCCAAATCTAGAATAAGGACCTAAATATTCTTGGAATTTTTTTGAGGAATCAACTTTAATACAAATTAAAGCATTATCTCCAAAATCCAAATACAAGCTTTTTAAAGAAGAAAAATATAGCACTGTATATAAAAGTATTAAAATCAAATAGATAAAAAAAAAACTTTTATTTTTTTCATAAGAGAAGAAACCTTTAGTTAGTTTTTTGGAGTGTCTTAATTCTGTAAAATACAATTTGAATGACAGAACTCAAGTAGAAATAATTTTATCCTAAATGATGTCTTCTCTTTGGAAAGGCATTTTTTTTAATATTTTAAGTGCCTTTTTGTTTTATTTTGCTACTGTTATGGTGCATAAAGGGGTCAGCGTCAATCCAGAGTCGGATGCTTTTTTGTATGCTTTTTATAGATATTATTTGGGAAGTATTTTGTTTTTCTTTTTGATTATCTTAAAGAAAATTCCTTTAAAGCCTCAAATACCCTTTTCTATTCTTTCGAGAGGTGTAACCAATAGTATTGCTGTAGTTTTATTTTATTTTTCTGTACAATTAGGCGAAACGGGTCGTGCCAATGTTTTGAATATGACTTATCCCGTATTTGTTGCAATTCTATCTGGACCCTTATTAAAAGAATACCCTGACAAAAATACACTTCTGAGTATATTGTTATGTTTAGTTGGTATGGGATTGTATTTTTTTGAACCATTAACTCAACTTTTACACCATTTGATTTTTGCTGATTTTTTAGGTTTGGGTTCTGGTATAATGGCGTCTCTTGCTATAATTGCCTTACGGAGTTCTGCCAAGCAATATTTTTCTGAGATTATCCTTTTCTGGATGTTTTTTATAGGTGTAATGATTACTTTACCTTTTTGCTATAAAAAAATATTTTTGCTTGATAAATTAGATTTTGTTTATCTATTGGTATCCAGTATTATGGGAGTTTTGGGTCAATGGTTTTTAACGATTTCTTATAAGTATTTAGATGCCCCAAGGGGTAGTATTTTCTCTAGTTTTCGTATTTTGATAGCTTTGTTTTATGGATGGTGGGTTCTTTTGGAGTCTTTGACTTTTTTTTCTTTTATGGGAGGTGTTTTAGTATTTTTAAGCAATTTAATAATCTCTTATAAAAAAACTAAAAATGAGTCCTTTAGAGTTTGAATTAAAAAATATTCTCGAAAACCAAATAAAAGAAATGGCTGCCTCTGGTTTGTTTGGAACGATTAAAGAATTTTATTTTTGGCATTCTTTTTTATATAATGAATTCAAAATTGACTATAAAGATTTTTCTAAGATCTTCCATGAAATGATATCCAACCAAATTTTAGCCAATCAAACTAACCTAAAAAATGAATATATCTATAATAAAAAATTCAATTTTTCAAGTTTTGTAGAATTTATTTCTCCTGTGGATTTTAAATATTCTCCTATTCAGTTTGTTCGTTCTAAGTTGATTTCTTTTTTGAATTATTTTCAAGTTCAAGAAGAGGTGGTTTATGATATCATTATTGGAGTAGTAGAAGCTGTGGAAAATGCTGTAAAATACTCTGCTGATGATAAAATATATATCAAATATTTTATCGAGAATAATGTCTTTTATGTAGAAATACGAAATAAATATAAGCAACCAGAAATAAATAAAGATATTGATCAGGGGAAATACAATAGTACTGTAACTTTAATGCGTGGTGTTTTGGTTATGTCGAAACTGTTTGATGAAATGGATATCGATTTAATCCAAAATCAATATTTAGCAATTTTTTATGCAAAAAAAATTCTTACTTTTAAGAATACTCAGTCTCAATGAAATCTTTTAAGTTAATTTCTAAATTGAAACCAGCAGGAGATCAGCCCAAGGCTATAGAGCAACTTAGCAATTCTGCTCTAAATGGTAAAAATCAATTGTGCTTGGTGGGAGTAACGGGATCTGGTAAAACTTTTACAATGGCAGGATTTATTGAAAAGATCCAAAAACCTATTTTAGTTTTAACTCATAACAAAACTTTAGCAGCCCAATTGTATAGAGAGTTTCGAGAGTTTTTTCCAGAAAATGCTGTAGAATATTTTGTCTCTTATTATGATTATTACCAGCCAGAAGCATATGTTCCAACCACCGATCTATACATCGAAAAAGATGCAAGTATAAACGAAGAAATCGATCGACTCAGATTAAGAGCTACTTCTGCTTTGTTGGAACGAAAAGATGTTATAATTGTTGCTTCTGTGTCTGCAATTTATGGGTTAGGTTCTCCAGAAGATTACAAAGAAAGTGTATTGCTATTGGAAAAAAATCAAACAATCGAAAGAAATTTCGTTTTAAAAAAATTAATTTTTATTCAGTATACAAGAAACGACGTAAATTTTATTAGAGGAACATTTCGCGTTAAAGGAGATATTGTAGACATATATCCCGCATACAGACACGAAGCCATTCGGCTCCAATGGTTTGGGGACGAGATCGAATCTATTACTTTAATTGATCCTTTAACGGGAAAAGTTTTAGAAAAACTCGAAAGGATCATTATTTATCCGGCAAAACACTTTATTACTTCTCCACCAAAATTACAAGAAGCAATTAAAGAAATAGAAAAAGAATTACAAGAAAGAATCAAATATTTTAAGAATTGTGGAAAACTCTTAGAAGCAGAAAGAATAGAAATGCGTACAAAATACGATATAGAAATGTTAAAAGAATTGGGTTATTGTAATGGAATAGAAAATTATTCAAGACACCTTTCAGGTAGAAAACCTGGAGAACCACCCGCAACTTTGTTAGACTATTTTCCAAAGGATTTTTGGGTGATTATAGATGAAAGTCATGTAACCATTCCACAAATTCGAGGGATGTATGAGGGTGATCGTTCTAGAAAGCAAACTTTAGTAGATTTTGGTTTTCGTCTACCTTCTGCTTTAGATAATAGACCTTTGAATTTTACTGAATTTGAAAGCAAAGCCAAAAATGTTTTATATGTTTCTGCAACACCTGCAGAATATGAGTTAAAAAGATCCCAAATTATTGTAGAGCAGCTTGTTCGCCCTACAGGATTGTTGGATCCTATCGTAGAGGTAAAACCCACACAAAACCAAATCGAAGACTTAATCTTAGAAATCAAAAAAAGAATCAAGAAAAAACAAAGAACTTTAGTCACAACTCTTACTATAAAAATGGCAGAAGATTTAACAGATTATCTAAGGGATTTAGATATTTCTGTTGCTTATCTACATTCCGAAGTAGATACCATAGAGAGGGTAGAAATCATAAGGGATCTCCGAAGAGGGATTTATGATGTAGTAGTGGGAGTAAATTTATTACGAGAAGGTTTAGATATCCCAGAAGTTTCTTTGGTTGCTATTTTGGATGCCGATAAAGAAGGTTTTCTTAGAAATACAAGATCTTTAATCCAAACTATAGGTAGAGCTGCAAGAAATATAGATGGAATGGC
The DNA here is from genome assembly GCA_046291925.1 of Leptonema sp. (in: bacteria). GTDB lineage: Bacteria > Spirochaetota > Leptospiria > Leptospirales > Leptonemataceae > SKYB61. Next base: position 7,787 of record JBKBRY010000026.1, read on the forward strand.
AATTCTTTATGCAGATAGAATCACAGAATCCATGCGAAACGCAATAGAAGAGACACAACGAAGGCGAAGAATTCAAGAAGAATACAACAAAGCGAACCATATAACTCCCACCACCATAAAGAAAAAAATTGATGATATATTGCCAAGAGATTTAGAATTGCAACAAATCGAAGAAGAAATACAAACTTTCGAAAAAATAAAAAAAGATTTGAATATAGATAACTTAGCAAAAGCAAAACAAATAGAAATTATAAAAAAATCTATGTTAGAAGCTGCAGAAAAGCTGGATTTTGAAAAAGCTGCCGTTTTGAGAGATTGGATGCTCAATTTGGAAGGGAAAAAAGATTTATCTCAGAAATTTTTAGGACAAAAAAAGAGCTTGGTTTTAAAAAGTCAAAAAAAAACTAAAAATAAAAATTAAAAATCTTTCCCTTTACGCTTCAATTGGTGTTGTTCTATTCAAGAAAAGCTGGTATTTAAGTAAGCATTATACCATAATTTAAGAGAGGATTTTTGAACTCTTTATGATTTTTATGTATGATCTTTAAAGCGAATTTCTTTTTCGAGAAAAATTAGGATCTTTTTCCTTGTTTTTTTTTGGTACTTTATTTTGTATTAGAAATTCCAAGAAGTAGAGGGATACGGATCTTTTTTTGAAAAATGGAAGAACAAGAGAAATCCAAAGCTCAGGATCATTTTATAAAATTTCTATACTACAAAATACGATTTTATAAAAAAAACAAGTTTTCTTTATTATATTTAGATTGACTGTTTTTTGATTTTTATTTTCTTAAAATATATAAAAAATATAATTAAATAATTTTTATAAATTTTTTTTATTATTAGGAGGAAACATGGCTATAACACTACCAGAACTACCATACGAGAAAGGAGCATTAGAACCTTATATTTCTTCTAAAACTATAGAATTCCATTATGGAAAGCATCACCAAGCGTATGTTACCAATACAAATAATTTAATTCAAAATACACACTTAGAGCAAGCAGATTTAGAAACCATAATCAAAGAAAGTGCAAGCGATCCTTCTAAACAAGGAATTTTTAATAATTCTGCTCAAGTATGGAATCATACTTTTTACTGGCATTCTATGAAACCAAAAGGTGGAGGAGAACCTTCTCAATCTCTAATGGATAAGATCACTGCTCACTTTGGAAGTTTTGAAAATTTTAAAAATGAATTTAAACAAGCTGCTACAACTCAATTTGGAAGTGGATGGGCTTGGCTTGTATGGGATTTGGCAGATAATAAATTAAAAGTGATTAAAACGTCTAATGCAGAAACTCCTATTGTAAAGAATTTAAAGCCCCTTCTTACTATAGATGTGTGGGAACATGCTTATTATTTGGATTACCAAAACAGACGAGCCGATTATATAGATACTTTTATCCAGCATTTGGTCAATTGGGAGTTTGCCTTAAAAAACTTAGAATCTTAAAATCCTTAGACGCTTTTGTCTAGGGATTTTAAATATGAATATGATTCAAAGAATCTGAAATCCTCCCGTTTACTTTGATCAAAATGTAATAAATATAATTTACGATATCTTTTTTAAATTTGATTGCATATTTGCTGGCTTGATTTAAATTCAGTTGGAAAAGCTTTTCGTCTAATTCTGAAATTGTTTCGTCTATATCAATTAGGATATGTTTTAAATTTCTGAAAATACTATTTACTTCTATCAATTGTTTTTCTGTTAAATTTTTTTTGCTTATTTCTTCTGGGAAGCGCGAAGTAATCTCTAAACTTGTAGTTTCGAATTCTTCAATTAATTCTTTAATTTCTTCTAAATATTCAGATTGGAATTCATAAAAAATTTCTTTTGGAATGTAAAGCATGGATCTTTTCTCTAATTTTTTTATTTGTTCTTTTAAGCTATTTACTATGTAAATTAGACCAGAATACTTTTTACGTAAGGAAGTAATGTTTACAAAATCTCTGCCCAAATAGATTTTATCCTTGTAGTTTTTGGGTAATTCATCAGGATATATTGTATAGATTTTTAATTCAAAAACATCATTGTAATTTTGTTGTGGTACAAATCTACAAATAATTAAATTCTGATTATTTTCTATATAATAAGAATTGGTTTCGATTAAAGCAGAATATAGAGCTAAATTGTAAATAATAAATTCTTTTAGTTTAGAGAACAATTCTCTCTCTTTTAAAAGATTGTTGATTTCTATAATTTCTTCTTCTTCTACCTCGCCTGTTATGTAATACTTAAATTCGGGGGTTATGATCAATCTACTTTTTTTTAAAAAAAATTCCAGATAAATATTATCTAAAATGTTTTTTTGAAATCCGTCTAGATGAAAATTAGGAATATGCAAATGTTTAATTTTCTTTAATTTTTCTATATTCTGCATTCTTAGTTCTTTATATTTTTACAAGTTTATAAGTCAAATTTTATTTTGATTTCTTACTCTTCTTCGAATGCTATTTTTTATAATTATATAAGATTTTCTCGAAATATAAAATTTTTTAATTTTGAATTTAAAATTATATAAAAACCAATAGGAATAACTAAATTGACATATACAATCATAATATTAATTTAGAAACTAAACAATAAGGAGGACTATATGGAAAAAGAGCAGATTCAAGAAGAGACCCCTATAAAACAAAAATACGAAAAATTCAAATCCAAAGCAGAGGAAGAATGGGGTCATTTAAAGGAAAAGATCCAAGTGTATGGAGAAGGAGCAGAAGAATTTATCGATTCTTTAGGAAGATATATTAAAGAAAATCCACAAAGAGCAAGTATTATTGCAGCATCTTTAGGCCTTGGTTTAGGGCTTATACTGGGACTTTTAATTCGAGGTAGCAAAAAATAAAAATGGATTTACCAAAAGAAAAGGCTAAGCGATCTCTAAAACACTCTCAACAAGATCGAGATCGCTATATTTCCTTAATAGAGAATATTCTCGATAATTTTCTTGCTATTTTTTTTGAACCAGTGGAATACTTCCAAAGTTTTAAACAATATATTGCAATACAAATCAAAACAAGGACGAAATTTTTTTTTATTGGGATTTTTTTCTTATTTCTCTCGGTTTATTTGTTATTTTTTTTAATAACATTTTTTTATTTGTTTCTTTACGAGATATTAACGCTTAATTTAAGAGATAAGTGGGTTATCTATTTTATTTTAATTTGGATATCTTTTCTTATTTTTTTTGTTGCTACCTATACTTCCTTAAATTTTTTTTTCAAAATAGGACGGAAGCTACCAAATTTAAGGGGGAATCCAAAATGAGGTCAAGATATTTCATTTTGCTTATTTTGTTTTTAAAAGCTGTCGAAGTTTTTTCTTGGGGGAGCCATTATTTAATTACTTATTATAGTTTAAATTCTAAAGAACTTGATTTTTTAAATAAAGAAGTTCCCACAGAGGATATTGAAGATTTTATCAAAAAGGAAAAACAAGGGATTCATAAAGTTTTAAAAGAATATTATGAATGGCTGAATTCTTACCATCCTCATCGGATGAATCCAGAATATTTAAAAAATCCTTTTGATGTTGCAAACCCGAATCTAAAGAGTTTTCTAAAAGCTTTAAGACTAAATCCAGAAACCAAGTTTTATTTGGTCAATCGGGTTTTACCTAGTAAGAAACCAACATACAATGTGGTGCCTACAGAAAAAGTATATCCTTTCTATAAAGATCAAGGTTTTTTTTATTTGTTTGAAGATGTATCCGATAAAAAAGTAAGTTTGCGATCTGTGTTAATTACCTTTGCTGATGAACCAGATTGGATTATGGATCATCATCTTTGGGGTTTTCAAGAATATGGTTATGGAAAACAACCTTATGGAGAACCAGAGGGAGAAAGCAGTAAAGCACCTTTCCATATGCAATTTCTACACGAACCTTGGATTGCAAAAAAATTTGCATCTTTTTTATTAGAAGGTATGGTTATCGATAGAATTGTTTTATTTACAAAGTTGGCAAAGTTTGCGAAAGAAACAGGCCATGAATATTGGGCATATCGTTTTTTATCATGGGCAATCCATTACTATCAAGATTTAGCACAACCTTACCATGCAAAAGCTGTCCCAGAGGCAGATTTTTGGTATTATGTTCGGTATATTGTATCCTTAGATAAAAAGACATTTCAGCAAAGGACAACGCAATTATTAAAAAATAAACATTTTATCTACGAGGATTTTGTTTCTGTGTATTTAGAAAAATCTTTTATTCCCTCGGAAGAACTTGCAAATCGATTGGTATCTTACTTAAGTAATGGTCCTCTGCTATTTAAAAAAATGGAAACAGCTTTGAAATTACCTACAAAAGATTATTACCAGATTGTTTGGGATTTAACAGAATATTCCTCGGAGCATGGTTATACTTTAGATAAAAATATTCAAAAAATATTTGGAAAACATTATACCCAAGATTATAATGTGGACGTAGAAAGGGATCCCAACTACAAAATTTCTGAATTGATACAATCCGTAGACGATGAGAAAAAAAATTTACTCTTAGAAGAAACAGGTAAAGATTTTCGCAATACAGCACAAATAACAAGATTTGCTGTATTGGATTTAGCCCAATCGAAACCCTAATGGATGATATTTTTCTTTATTGCAAAATTTTGGGTGTCCAACCAGGAGATTCTTCCGAAAAGGTTAAGGCGGCTTTTAGAGAAAAAATAAAGGAGTGTCATCCAGATAAAGGGGGAGATGTAGAAAAGGCAAGATCTATAATCGAAGCATATGAAAAACTAAAAGATGGCGTGCCTATAATAGGGAACAATCAAAATAAAAAAGAAAACCAAAGAATCAGTAAAGAAGTATTTCAAGATTTTTTATCAAGAGTTTTTGCTAATGATCCTCACATTCTCAACATCATTAATGAAATCCTTAAGAGTTATGGCATGGAAGAAATTGATTTTCCTACAGCAAAAAAGAGATATTATGAAGAACATCAATATCATTCTTATAAAGGTTTAGAAGAGTTCGAAAAAGCAGAGAAATACTTTCATTATTCTATGGATAAGTTTAATTCTCAAAAAAGTAGACCAATCAGATATCGTTCATTAGAATTGGTAAAAAATCTTTCCCAGGTTCAAATTTTATATAGAACAGTAATGGTAAAGCACCCCTCGTTTACCTTAAAGTGTAAAAAAAGGTTAGAACAGATTCAAGAATTAATGGATCATGCTAAATTGACTTTGTAAAATTGTATTTTAGTCCTTAAGGATTTGAAAATACAATAATATTAATATGAAAATTCCAAGAAGGATTCTGTAGATTACAAAAATTAATGTGCTGTGGTTTCTAAGGTATTTTAATAAACCAATAATTGTTAAATAGCTAACTATAGTAGCAGAAGCGACTCCTATACTTACAGAAAAAAATCCTAAATTTTGTAATTCCTTCCAATCTTTCCATAATTCGTAGAATCCTGAAAGTGCAATAGCTGGAATAGATAATAAAAATGAATACCTCATAGATGCTTCTCGATTAAAGTTTAAAAAAAGTCCAGCCATCAAAGTAACTCCTGAACGAGAAGCCCCTGGGATTAAAGCTAAGGCTTGGGCAAAACCAATCAGAAAAGCGTCTTTTGTAGAAAGTTCTTGAATCCTTTTATTTTTTTTGCTTATGATATCTGCGATTAAGAGTAGAATCGAAAAAAAAATCAAACTAAAAGCAATCACATATAATGATCGGAATGGTCCCTTTATCCAATCTTTGAATAGTAAACCAAAAATGGAGATGGGAATCGTTCCAATAATTAAATAAATAGGCATTCTTGCTTCGTAATTCCAATTCGAAAAATTAAGAAGTGAAAATTTGTTTTCTTTAAAGTTTAGGGTTTTTGTCAAATTTATAGATTGAATAAAAAAATCCTTTAGATCTTTGTTGAAATAAAAAAAAAGAGCGATTAAACTACCTAACTGAATTACTGCAGTATAGGCAGCACCTACATCGGGTAGATTTAAAAAAGCAGGTAAAATTCGAATATGGGCTGTACTCGAAATAGGTAAAAATTCTGTCAATCCTTGTAAAGCACCTAATAAAAAAGATACCAAAATATCCAATTCTCCATTCATATAACCAATAAATTTTTTATAAGTTCCAGTTAAAGAGAAAAAAACACTATTTTTCTTTTGTAGATAGAGTTCATAAAATATTTGCTAAATTTTAATTATAATTTTTTTTGATTTTATGCAATACTATGTTTATAAAAGTTTTAAAGAAGTAGAAAAAGAATACCAAAAGATCAAGTCGGATTTCGAAGAAATTTGGAAGCGAAATCAAATGGATTCTAAAATTGCAGAATTAAAAGATTGGGAACAAACTATGCAAAAATCCAATTTTTGGGAGGATATCGAAAAAGCTAAAATGATTTCGCAAAAAAAAGCAGCCTTAGAAAAAAATATTAAACCCTGGATAGAAATCCAACAGATGATACAAGATTTTCCTTTAATGGTGGAACTTTTAAAAGAAGAAAATACTCAACAAGAGGCTTTAGAAAAAATTTCGAAAGAAATAGCAAACATAAAAGAAACAATAGAAGAAATACAAATTTCCTTAGCATTATTAGGAGAGGATGATAATAAAAATGCCATTATGACTATAGTTCCTGGTGCAGGGGGAACGGAGAGCCAAGATTGGGCAGAGATGCTTTTAAGAATGTATACAAGATGGTTTCAAAAGAAAGGTTTTGAATATGAGATTTTGGATTACCAAAGTGGAGAAGAAGCTGGGATTAAAAATGTTACCCTTTTAGTTAAAGGGGAAAATGCTTATGGATATTTAAAATGCGAAAATGGAATTCATAGATTGGTTCGGATATCGCCTTTTGATGCAAATAAAAAAAGACATACTTCTTTTGCTTCTGTTCATGTAGCACCAGAAATTGACGAAAGTATTGATATACAGATAAACGAAAAGGATTTGAGAATCGATACATTTCGCTCAAGCGGTGCTGGTGGTCAGCATGTAAACAAAACAGATTCCGCAGTTCGAATTTTACACGTACCAACTGGGATTATGGTACAATGCCAAAACGAAAGATCACAACATCAAAATAGGGAAAGAGCATTAAAAATCTTAAAAACAAAATTATATGAATTAGAAAAACAAAAGAAAGAAAAGGAAATAGAATTGCGTTCAGGAGAGAAAAAAGATGTTTCTTGGGGGAATCAAATTCGAAGCTATGTTTTTCATCCTTATAAAATGATTAAAGATCTTAGAACTGATTACGAAATTTCAGATGTAGATAGAGTAATGGATGGGGAGATTGACGAATTTATTAAAGCATATTTGAAAGATCTTGCTTCTAAAAAATTCAAAACCTAATCTTTATCAAAATTCGATTCTATTTTGGATGTCTTCTGGTAAAGGACTAACCAAGGTCAATTCCCTTTTACTAATGGGATGAACGAAATTTAATGAATAACTATGTAGTGCAGTTCGATTCAAAAGCAATTCTTTACTAAAGTCTTTGGGATCCTCCAAATAAGACAAAAAATAATTCTCATCAATTCCATAGATTTTATCACCAACAACGGGAAATTTTAGGCTATTTAAACTGGCTCGAATTTGATGTAGTCTTCCCGTAAAAATTTCCACCTCCAACAAAGTTATAAATTGATACTTAAAGTGTGAAATCTGTTTTATTTTTTTTGGAATGAAACTTGTTTTGCAATATCGATACTTATAATAAGTATTCTGAAAAAATATTTCTACAAAATCGGGGCTTTTATGGATTCCTTTGAACTCATTCAAAAAATCTTTTATTTTCTCTTTTGGAATAAACCTTTGTTTTCTTTTGATCTTACTAAAAAAATCTTTACCGATATATCCTTCTAAAACTTTTTCTTTTTCTATTTTTCCAAAAACCAGAACATAGTATTTTTTGTGTATTTGGTTGTTCTGAAACATTTGATTCATTTTATTAATAAAACTTGGAGATTTACCATAAAGTACGATACCTGATGTTTCTTTATCTATTCTATGGATAGGATGGCAATAAAAGTTTTCTTGAGTATTTTTATAGTATTCTTTTATCAAATAATTTAAAGTATTTTTTTTATAATTTCCACTTGGATGAATTGGTAGATGAGGTGGTTTATCAATGCCTATAAGATACTCATCTTCGTAAATAATTCTAAAATTTGTTTGGATTTCTGGTTCAGATTTCTTTGGATAATAAAAACTAATTTTATCGTTATATTTTACTAAATAAGATTTTTTTGTGATTTTATCATTTACTTGGACAATTCCTTTTTGTATTCTTCGTTGCCAAATCTGCCTCGAAATGCTATTGAATCTTTTTGATAAAAATTTATCCAACCTTAGGTTTTTTTCTTCTAAGTGTACAAGGATTTCTTTTTTTTGTAAAATCATTTTTTACAAAATCTCTTATTGTTTTAAAACAATCAAGATTTTATTGTTTTTGAAATCATAAAAAAGGTTTCCCCTAAACTAAAGCACGAGTTTTAAAATGTTTTTTAAATGCATAACAAAAATTTTCTTAGATTTCGTTATGGATATTTGTATTGACTAAAAATTTATGAATTGAAATCTGAGAAAAAAAATATAGAGGTAAAAAGGTGCCAATCATTCACGAAACAAAAATAAAATATGTAAACCATCCCGATCCGTGGGTACAAAGCTTTCGATGTAATGATATAAGTATTTTGATTGTTTGCAGAGGTCCCATAAGAAAAGAAGCAATGGATGTTTTTGAATCATTAGGAATTCGCTATGGAATTTTACTTTCGGAAAAAGATTCTGTTGTGTATCCTTTAACCTTAGCTCCAGAGATTCGCATCATAAAAGATCCTAAGCGAATTCATAGAATCCCTGATTATACAGGTGCAACGCAAGAAGAGAGAAACCAAAGAATCGAAGACATCATCCGTATTTGTAAAGAGAATCATTATAGCCATATCTTTGCAGGGTATGGCTTTATGGCAGAAGATGCCCATTTTGTTGCAACTTTAGAAAAAAATGAAATTGGATTTATTGGACCAGAATCTAAAGTACATCTAAAGGCTGGTTCTAAAGATAATGCAAAGAAGATTGCAAAAAAAGTTAATGTTTCTGTAACACCAGGGATTGACAATATAACTTCTTTAACTTTATTAAGCAAAGTTCCAAACAGAGAAGGTTTACAAAATTTAATTCGAATTCACAACCTGAATATAGAAAATATAGATAATTTAACAGATGAAGAATTAGCAGAAGAAATCCTTAATGAAAGTTATAAGCTTTCTATACCCTTGATTACTTTAGAAGATCTACAAAAAAAAGCAAAAGAAGAGATATCCAAACTTTTGAAACAAAATCCTGGTAAAAGAATACGATTAAAACATGTGGGTGGGGGTGGGGGTAAAGGACAAAGAATTGTAAGCTCCGAAGAACAAGTTCCCTCCGCTGTTTTAGAAGTATTATCCGAGGCTAAGGCACTGGGTCCAAGTGATAATAAAAATTTTTTGATTGAACTCAATATAGAAAACACACGGCATAACGAAATTCAATTATTAGGCAATGGTAAATGGGCAATTAGCTTGGGTGGAAGAGATTGTAGTATTCAGATGTATGAACAAAAACTAATCGAGTTGTCTATTACTGCTGAACTTTACGATTATGAAATTCAGCGTTTATACAAACAAGATAAAAAGGACTGGGCAAGAAGATTAGAAAAAGATAGAGAATTCCTCGTACAAATGGAAGAACAAGCTGAAAGGTTTGCCCTTGCAGTAGGATTAAATTCTGCTTCTACTTTTGAATGTATTGTTTCTGATGATGGTTTTTACTTTATGGAAGTAAACACAAGAATCCAAGTAGAACATAGAGTAACTGAAATGGTTTATGGCTTACGATTTAGGAATCCCGAAAATCCAGAACAATTTTTTACTGTTGAATCTCTTGTAGAAGCTATGGTTCTTTGTGCAGTCCATAAAGAAAGATTGCCAGAACCAGAACGTTATTTGAAAAATTTAACGGGTGGTGAAATTCGATTGAATGCAATGAATCAGGCATTACAACCTCATGCAGGAGGTATTATAGAATTTTGGTCAGATCCTATTGAATGTGAACTAAGGGATGACCAGGGAATTTGTATACGAAATCCCGACACAAAAGCTTTTATACACTATCATTTAGCAGGAGCTTATGACTCTAATATTGCATTGTTGGTTTCTTATGGGAATTCTCGAAGACAAAATTTAGAAAATTTAGGATTGATTCTTACCAAGATGGAATTAAGGGGTACTGATTTAGAAACGAATAAAGAGTTTCATACAGGAATCATTTATTTTCTTCTAGGCTTGGACGAAATGGCAAGACCTGATACAAAAATAACAATCCCTTATCTCTCTTTAGTTGGTAAATTAGCAAAATATGCAAATTTGATTGAGCTTGATTATCTTTGGGATTTATTGTGCAATCATTATCAAAATATATACGGAAATAAAATTCAAAATTTGTTAGATTTAAAATTAACTTTAATTACTCGACCCATAAAAATTTTACTTAAAGAACCCCATCTTTTGGTAGGATGGTTAAGATTTCATTATGGTTCTAGCTATAAAATCGAAAATCATCGTATGCTTTGGCTAAAAAATCCCATAGAAGTTTTAAAAGAACTTTATGAATATCTCCATTTAGAGGATAGGGAAGCACCTGCATTACAAAAAATATGGGATCATGACCTGGAATTGTTAAATAGAAGTTTAGCTTTTTACGAAAAACTAAGCAACTATCATAATAGTTGGAATTTCTATTATGAATTGCATAATTCTCTCTTGGGAAAATATCATACACCAGATGAAAAAAAAATTTTGTCGTCCCATTTAGGATTTCAGATGGGGCTTGAATTATTGAATATTTTGGTTTTAATTGGCAAAAAAAGTTCAGTTTTTGATGTGTACTTAGATTCAGAAATGCATATGATTTTCCCTGATGAATTCTACGATCCCAAATTACAAAAAGAGTATATCAAAAATTTATCACCACCACCAGTTGCTTCTTCGGATACAATTGTTGCTCCAATGGGTGGGATGATATACTTTAAGGAAACCCCAACAAGCCCCAATTACAAAGAAGTAGGAGATCACTTTGAGGTTGGGGAACCTTTATTCATTATAGAAGTAATGAAAATGTTTAATAAAATTCCAGCTGAATTTTCTGGCACCATTGTTGAAAAACTCGTACAAAAAGATGGAATTGTAGTAAAAAAAGGGCAACCAATTTTTAAAGTTAAGCCCGACGAAGAAATTTATATGGAAACCCAAAAAGACATACAAAAAAAGAAAAAGGAATTTACTAAGGAATTATTTGAGAGTATAATATGAATTTTAAAAATGTGATATGCTATTGTACTGGTTTAACGAAAGAAGGTTTTAAAAAAATAGTATTTGAGAATTCTTTTTCTTTACAGAAAATCATTAAAAAAACCAATGCCAGTAATTTTTGTGGTAATTGTTGCCAAGATTTAAAGAATAATTTTTTTTATTATAAATATCAAAAAAAAATTTGCTCGGAGGGGAATTTTTGTTTATTTGATTAATTATGCAGCCCCAGATATATTATGATGAGTTATTTTTAAGGCACCAAACAGGTGATTATCATCCCGAAGTTCCAGAAAGGTTAATAGCAATTTTAGATGAATTAAAAAAAAAGAATGTCTTGGATAAGTTTCAATTATTAACTAAGAGATTTGCCATAAAAGAAGAACTAAAATTAGTGCATAACTCTTTTTATATAGATTATGTAGAACAATTGTCAAAAAGAGGAGGAGGGTATTTAGATGGAGATACACCAGTTAGTAAAGATACTTTCCAAGCTGCTTTACTAGCGGCAGGTTCTGGGTTACAAGCAATGGATGCCATTTTGGATCAACAAACAAATAGGGTTTTGTTATTGGTGCGTCCTCCCGGACACCATTCTTTAAAATCCAAAGGAATGGGGTTTTGTGTATTTAATAACATTGCACTTGCTGCACGATATGGCTTACAAAAAGGTTTAAAAAAAATTGCAATTTTAGATTGGGATGTACATCATGGAAATGGAACTCAAGAAGAATTTTATAAAGACTCTAATGTATTATTTATTAGCATTCATCAATACCCTTTTTATCCCGGAACTGGATCTATAGACGAAATAGGAGAGGAGGAAGGCAAAGGTTACACTTTAAATATTCCCATGCAAAAAGGAAGCACAGATTCGGATTACCAAAAAGCATTCCAAAACAAGATTTTACCAAAATTAGAAGAATTTGAACCAGAAATCATACTAATTTCCGCTGGTTTTGATGCTCATAAAAGGGATCCCTTAGGAGGTATTGAATTGTCTACTGCTGCTTTTGAGTGGATGACACAGAAACTGGTTGATTTTTCAAGAGAATGCTGCCAAGGAAGAATGATCTCTTTCTTAGAGGGAGGGTATTCTTTATCTGATTTAGCTGAGTCCGTAAGGGTACATAGCGAAGTATTGCTCTCTTGAGAATGAATTTTCTTAATATTAAGCAAAATGTTTATTACTTAGTAGGGAAATCCCTTTTTAGTTTACGAAATTTTAAAATTCATAGACAAATCCTTAGAAATGGCTTTTTTTTAAAAAAATCCTATTTCGAAGGAATTACGATTTATTTTTATACTAATTTTCAGAATACCCCTCATGGAAACAAAAAAAACTTAGTTTTATTACATGGATTTTTAGATAGTTCTTTTACGTTTAGAAAAATTTTAACCTACCTAAAAGATGACTATAATCTTTTTATTTTAGACATTCCCGGGCATGGAAATACAAAAGTTCCTTATATTCGTGAACTCTGGCAGATATCTACCTTAACAAGAGCTATGTATCGTTTTCTATTTGAATATTTGCAAATCCCTAAACCAATTTTTTTAACCCATAGTATGGGAGGTTTTTTAGTTTTTCATATGCTAAGTTATGCAAAAAAGCGTGGTGATTTTCCAAAAAACTTTAATTGTATTCTGTTTGCAATTGCGCCAGGGATGCTTCAATTTCAAAAGGATTTGAGAGAAAGGAATCAACGAATGTTTTTTCCATCAACAATCCAAGATATCGATAATCTTTTAAAAAATTTATTTCCCAAAAACCTTAAAGAAATTCCCTTGTTTGTAAAATACTTTTTGCTAAAAGAATGGAATCACCTTGGGCTTCAGTATTTAATAAAAAATACATTGGAAAACGAAGAAGAGGTTTTTTATACAGAAAAAACTTTACAAAAAAATCCATTTCCAAAAGAAACAATTTTGATCTGGGGGGATAAAGATACTATCGTTCCTATGGAATATTCTAAAAAATTATTAAAAATAATCAAGCCTTCCAAGCTTATCATTATACCAGAAACGGGTCATACCCCTCATATAGAAGAACCAGAATTGTTTTATAAAAAAATCAGAAAAGATTTAGAACGAATCAATCAAATACGATTTTAAAATAGAATTTCCAATTTTCCATATTCAAGAATTATAATCATTTTTTTTTCTGAAGGAAAGTCCATCTGAATCATTTTTTTTACTTTATTTTCGATATAATAATAAATTTTTCTTCTATCTGAAGATAAAATTTCATCTTCGATCAAACTGTAATGGAAATATTGATTGAATTCTTTAAGGTTTAATTCAAAATGTATGTTTGTGTCCTTTGCTTCTAATATTGCATAATTCGAATCATCAAATTTTTGGATCTTAAATTCAAAAACTATTTGGTGGTTTTTTTTAAAGACCCTACATTCGTTTTGGTATCTAATTTTTTTACTTTCGTAATACTTATAATAGCATTTGTCTAAAAAATGGATTTTTTTTTCTATTTCTCTTATGGGATTCGAATACACATCATTAAGATTACTTACGAAAATTACAAGAAATAGGATTCTACAATTTTTCTTTAACATCTAAATCATCAGAGAAAAGGATTTCTATTCGATTGCTTTTATATTCTGAAAATTGATCCTTATTATGAGATATAGGATCCAGATTTCCAAAACCCCTATAAAAAATTTTCTCTTTTGGATATTTTTGAATCATGTAACTATAAATCTTTTCAGCCAATCTTTCTGATTTTTTTAAATCATTAAAGAGGTCTTTTTCGAACGAATGTACATAAATGTATATATATTTTTTATTTGTTTTTTTGAATTCTTTTAGAATGGTATCTAAATAAGTAGTAGAAATGATATTTTCTTCTTTTTTAAAAAAATGCTTAATTGGAATACAAATTTTATAATCTTCGTTTTTTTCTTTTAAAAAGAGATCTGTTTTAAAACTTTTTCTTATGTGGGTAGTGTTTATAGCGAAATCCTTGATTTGAATATCTAAAATAAAATTTTCTAAACTATAAATTTCTATATTTTCTTTGGTTTCTCCATACCAGATTAAATTTAATTTTATAGTTTCTTCCCCTTGAGGAATTTTAAAATAAGGTATTTTCCACTCTTTGATTAAATATTGAGAATCATTAAAAGAAATAGAAATTTTAATCTCTATACTTTCTATAAAAGTATTGTCTTTAATTTTTAGGTATAAATTCTGAAAACTATCTTGGTATAGATTCAAATTGGGACGAAAGGATTCTAAAATGCTTAGTTTTATTTCTGGTTTTTTTGTGTCTACATAGATAGGGACGGTGGTTAAAATATTTTCTTTTTTTAGTTTAAAAAAATCAAATTCCCTTTCAGGATTTTTAAAAAAAATAATTTGACAATTTTCATTTTCTGGAATTCGACTTAAAATGTTTAGAATTCCTTCTTTTGATATGTCTCCGATCCCGTCTTTGTAGTATTTCCATTCTGATCCAAAAAAGCCTTTTCGTAAGCAGTAGATTTGGTAATATTGATTCCAAGTTATGTGATTTTTTAATGATACTTCTTTTAGTTCTTTTGTAATGATTCTAAGATTTAAAGGTTTCCATGTATCTTTATCTAACCCATACCCTTGCGGATTTACTATATAGTGATTTAAAAAAGATATATATTCAATTTCGTAAGGAAAGACTAAGATCCCGGGTAAAGGAAAATAGTAATTTTGATTTTCTTTTGTGGTAGATTTGAATAAATAATGATAAATTCCATATTTCGTTGGGGAATTTTTTACATAACCGTTCCAAAATACAGTGTCTTTTACATTTTCTATCCAGGTTTTGATTTCCAGTATTTTTTTTGAAGGATCCAAAATATAAGATTCAGAACTGGTAAAAGAATTCGTATAAATTTTATTGAATATTATAGCTTCTGTTCGCGATAGATATTTTTTTTGTTCTGTATGCTGTTCAAGAATAACCAAAGGATTCACAAATTCAAGTTGAACCTTATGATTATCTTTAATTACATAAAAAGTAATTTCGTATTCCTTTGTAAGATTTGCGTAGTCGTAGTTGACTTTTAATATTGCTTTATATTCTCCTTCGTTTACAGAATCGCCTTTTTGATTTTTTCCATCCCAAATATAAATATATTTTTCTTTTTTATTTTTTTCTAGATTTTCTTGAATACTGTAAAAATTTTGGAAAGCTGAATTTACAATTTCTAAATGGAAACTTTTGATATTTATACCTTTAATTTCTCTAAAATAAATAGTAAACATGATTGTATCTTGGTATCCATCGTCATTTAAAGAAAGAAATTTTGAACTTGATTGAAAGTATACTTTAGGAAGTTTTTCTGCAGAGACATCATAAAAAATAAACAAAAGAACAAATAATATTTTTAAATGACGATGCATGATTCTTTTATTTTTTTACCATATTATGTTGCAAACATCTTTTTACAAGAAATTTGAAGATGTAATACTACCCGAAAAAGATTCAAAGATTGTTGTTGCTATGTCCGGAGGAGTAGATAGTTCTGTTTCTGCTTTAATTCTAAAAGAATTAGGATATGAGGTTATAGGGATTAACTTAAGGGTTTATGATTACGAAGAAAATCAGGAAAGTTGCAACTACAATAAAAAGTCATGCTGCAGTCCTAAAGATGTTTATGATGCAAGAGATGTTGGAATGGAATTAAGAATTCCTTTTTATGTAGTAAAAATGGAAAAAGAATTTAAAGAAAAAGTCATTAATCGATTTATCTTAGACTATAAGATGGGAAGGACTCCTAATCCATGCGTAGAATGCAATACCCATGTTAAGTTTGGCTCATTATGGGAAAAATCAAAAAGCTTAGGTATTCATTGGATTGCAACAGGTCATTATGCTAAAATTTATAAAACTAAAGGGAATCGATATACAATTCAAAATTCTTTGGATTCTCAAAAAAATCAAGCCTATTATTTGTATGGTTTATCCCAAGAAGCTTTATCAAGGACAATTTTCCCTTTGGGTAATTTTACAAAATCAGAAGTACGAGAAATTGCAAGAAATTATAATTTAATTGTAGCAGATAAAGGAGAATCTCAAGAAGTATGTTTTATTCCTGAAAACGATTATAGACAATTTTTAAAAAAGAAAAATGTAAGCTTTGTTCCTGGATATTTTAAGGATACTCAAGGAAGGATATTAGGAAAACACGATGGCAAAGAACAATTTACCATTGGACAAAGAAAAGGTTTAAAGCTTAGCTGGAAAGAGCCCTTATACGTGGTTGACATTTTAGAAAATGGAGATGTAATTTTAGGTACTTCTAAAGAAATTTATTTTTCTTTTTTTGAAGTGGAACAGGTCAACTTTTTATACTATTCAGATGAGGAATTCAAAGATTTATTTTCTCATCAAAGTTTGTTTTCTCGAGTACAAATTCGCTATCGATCTTTACCCCAAAATGCTTATGTTAAGTATGTAAAGTATGATCCTACTCCAAGTGGGAATGGCAAGCCCAGAGGTCATATCCTTGGAGTTATACCAGAAAATCCAATTGCAGCGGTTACCCCTGGACAGAGTGCAGTATTTTATCCAAATCTTGAATCGAATCCTAATGATATATTGCTAATAGGTGGTGTAATATCTAAGAACAACTTGACTCATGTAAAGATATAATTGTATTAGAATGGATATAATCTTAAAACATTAAAGAATAAATTAGTTTATAAATTTTGTAAATTATAACATGCTAAAGATTTGTTAAATTTTGTAATCATACATTTTTTTTAATTCTTTTTTTAAAATTTTACCTGAACTATTTCTGGGTAGATTTTTTAAAAAAATTACTTTTTTTGGGCATTTGTATTCTGCTAAAAAAAGTTTGCAATATTGTATGATTTCTTTTTCTGTTAGGGCTCTATTATCTTTTTTTACTACAAAGGCAGTAATAAGAATCATAAAATCATCTTTATGGATTCCACAAACAGCAGATTCCAAAATATGGGGATGTTGATTTAAAACTTTTTCTATTTCCAATGGGGATACTCTATAACCAAATGATTTAATTATATCATTGTTTCTTCCCATATACCAGTAGTATCCTTCTTCATCTCTATAGGCAAGATCTCCTCCTATAAACCAAGATTCTCTATATACTTTTTTTTCTTCTTCTATTCTGTTATGGTATTGTAACATTAAACCCAAATCAGTTCTATGAACAGCAATCAAACCGACTTTGCCAACTTCAACTTCTTCTGTAGAAGAGTTATCTTCTGGAATAATTCTGATGATTCTTCCTTTTTGTGGTTTTCCTGGGCTACCCATCTTCGTAGGAACATTATAGCCACTACTTATGTATGTGGATATTTCTGTCATACCTAAAGCTTCGAATAGAGGTTTTTGAATTCGATTTGTCCAATGCTTATATAATTCTAAATTTAGTTCTTCTCCAGCAGATAGACAATGTCGAATAGAAGAAAGATTTTTTAGAGAGGATTCAGAATATTTAAGAATTCTTCTATATAAACTTGGAACAGTTGCGAAAATAGATACATTCAATTTTTTTATAATCTTTGTCCATAATGTGGGATCTTTTCGAATGCTTCCTACCAATATTGCTGTAGCTTGATTAGAGAAAACATCCATTATCCCAACCCCTAATGTATATGTCCAATTTAACTCACCTGAATGTAGTAAAATATCATCAGGTTGGATATTTATCCATTCCTTTTGAATAGGAATTCTCCCTAATATGTTTCTTTGGGCATGAATCACTCCTTTTGGAAAACCTGTCGTACCTGATGTATAAACCATAAAAGCAGGATCTTCTGTATAAGTTTCGGGAAAAGAAAACAATTTTGGAATGGTAAATATTTCTTCGGTATCGATTATTTGAATTGAATTTTGAGGGACGATGTCTAATTTTGTCATTTTTTTGTTATAAAAAATTCCTTTACATTGAGAATCCATGACCAAAAATTCTACTTCTTTGTTCGTTAACATTGAAGAAATTGGAATGGGTACTAAACCTGATAAAATGCAACCCAAAAAACAAAAAATCATAGAAGGATCCGAAGGTAATCGTAAAAGAATTTTATCCCCTTTTTGAAAGCCTTTTGCCATACAAAAGTTTGCTACTATTTCTATTTTTTCAAAGATTTCTTTATAGGAATATATCCTAAATTCGTTTTCATCTTCTATGTAAATGAGTGCTATTTTTTCTAAATTGTTTTGGTTTTTTTCAATTAAATATATTGTAAGATTTAGTTTTTTCATATATTTTATACAAATGAATTTTTTAAAAAATGTTTGTAGTCAAAAATTTTGTTAAATCCATGTATAAAATTTATTGTTAGTGAGATTGTTATTTGAAAAAACATATTTACAACAACTTGTTCAAATTTTAAATCCACTTTTTGTTATCTATCTTTAGAAATTAAAATCATTGGTTTTTATTTTTGAATTGGCATGTTTTTTTGGGATTTTTGAATATGCTATTATAGTAGAGAATGCTAAAAATTAGAAAATCACTTAAAAATTTATGGAAATTACAAAACATGATTTTTTTGTATATTGGGATAAGTGGGATCGAATTATTTTAATTTTTTTGTAAGAGGGATTGCGGATTAAAATAGAGAAAGTAAAAAGCTTAATGATAAATTCTTTTGTAGAATCTATGTTAGATCTGATGTCTTGCTTATTTTATTTTAAAAGTTATTCTTCCGAATGATGGTTAGATAGAATTAGATTTATAAAATGTTTTTCCCCTATAAAATTATATGTAGTACTTAATGTAAAATCTCTCTATGCTGTTTTTATTTCTATATAAAAAATTTTACTTATTTTAGATAGTTGCTTTCTAAGCTAATTTAAGGAATTTGGATTCGATAGAAAGATTTATAATTTGGGCGGTTGCACTAGAACTAAGGAGCCAAAAATTCAACAATGGATTAGAATGATTTGCTAATCCATTAATCCAAACCATAATTTCGCTCTTCTTTAAATCTAAAAAATCCGCTTTCTTCTTCTTGCTTAAGAATTTCAGCCATTTCTGGATTAAAAAATTTTAACCTTAATTTATGCATTTCTTCTTCTGAAGCACCTGATTTTAATAATTCTTCCCTTTCTATAGTATATTGAGTTCCGATTTCCCATCTTATATCTCTTTCTTTATCTAAAGTTTCCAACCTTTGTACTGCATTAGGATCCATCCCTAAGGATAAGCGAATTTGCTTTAAAGTTTTATAACGAGTATCCGTATCCATATTTTTTAGTTCCTTTTGAATCGAAGATAACTGTAAAAAATTATCAGTAATATCGGAACTTTTTTTTGATAAAAAGTCTTGGAATTCTTCGCCATAGATCTTTTGTAACGAGGAACGGAATTCTTGTACTTTTTGATTGATATCTCCTGACGATTGATCAATTTGTTTTAAACTTTCTTTGAATTGTTGAGCTCTTAATTCTGCTGCCCATATTTCTTTTGCCACCTCTTCGCCAAACATTTCGTATCTTTTATTCCAAAGAGCTTCCACCCTTTCTTCGGGTTGTAGTTTCATTAAATCGTCTCTGTTTTTTTCTAGCCATTGATTGTATTCTTGTAGTTTTTCGAATCTTTGAAAAATTTCGCCTGCTAAGTCTGGGAATGTAGAATGGATGATGACATACAATTCTGTAACCCAAGAATCGGGATATCTCTCTTTCAACATTCGGATTAAATCTTCTATAAACTTAATTTGTGCCCATTTGTTGTAAATCTTTTTTCCATATACTTTTCTATAAAGGGCAATGATTTGTTCTAATGATAAATATTCTGCATGAATTCTTTCAGAACCTTCCGCGTTGGTTTCTATCATTAAATTTTTTAATACATCTTCTTTTATTTCTGGGATTTTAGGTGGATTCTTTTTTACATTTTCAATTTGCTTTTTGATTGGATCTTCTCTAAAAGTAATATAATATAAAAATCCCAAAAGCATTATGCTCATTAGAACTATGAAAATTAAAGTATTCTTTTTCATAATCTTTTCCTTTTAGTCTGTTGTCTGTTGGTTGTTGGCTGTTGGCAATTCTAATCCCCCATATTCTTGAGGGATTAGAACTTAATAACTCTTAATCATAATAAGCGATGTAATCTATTAGAGCTGCATAAAATTCCATTTCGTCAAACATATCTGGTGGAACACCAATTACATCCAAATGATCTTGGTTAACAATTGCAGCTTTGGAAGTCATTTGTGTTGAGTTGGGATAATTTATATTCGAAACATAGCCCGTATCTGAATAAGTAGAAATCGTGTCCATTATAGTACAACAATTTATTGTGTATTTTAATCTATACCCCATTTGTTGAGAATTGATCCCCACCAAACCATCATCATCTAAATCTGTTCTGGTACCATTCCCTTTACCTGCTGCTCCGTCATTATCACAATCATCTATACAATACCCATCTCCATCAATATTATAGAATCCATTTTTTAGTAAAAATAAGGCTGGGTTTACATCCAATCCCGTTTGGGCTGTGATAACAGAAGCATATCGATAGGCATATGATGAACTTATGGGATTGTTTTGGTTGAAAACTTTCATACCAGTGGTTTGCCCATCCGTAGATGAATAGTCATTATAAACCAGTTGTTTTGCTGCAGCATACCCATCATTACCAGAAGCATATACTAGATTCCCGTAGATTGTGGCTAAAGCATTAATTACAGATGTAACGCCGGGACCTAAATCTAAAATATATTTGGCAATGGGAGAACCGCGATGGGGAGAGGATACACTTATCAAAACTCTTACGACTGTATAACCTTTTCTTGCCCGTAGTTCTTTTGCAGCCTTTCTTGCATCTATTCCACCTTGGGAGTGACCAATGATATTTATGTAAGATGAACCAGTCTGAGCCATATAACTTTCAATTTGATTGGCTAACTGCCATCCTCGATATTCTGAGTTATGAAAGGGCTGAACCGCTGTTGCTTTTGCTTTTTGAGATGGATCAATGTAAGAATTACAGCTAATTTCTAAAAACTCATCACAAGGATCTCCCACAAATACTCCATAATCGTCTCCCCAATAATCATAACCTAAAATATTGTCAAATCCACCGAGCCCATGTGCAAAAACTACAGGATAAGTAGTTTTTGAAGCTCTTCCCCAAACCATTGTAGTATTAAAAATTAATACTACAAGAACAAAAAAAATTTTACTTCGCATAAAACACTCCATTTATCCATATAAAATAAATTGATAAAATGTTCAACTATTTTTTGATTTTTTTGTCAAAAATAATTTCCCTTAGAAAATTCTTTTAAAGATTTTAGGATTTTTTATCTTAATCTGAAAAAAGATGAATCGAAGAATCATTTTATAGGGATTTTTGAAAAAATTTTAAAAAAAATTGATCCAATTTAAAAATTAATAAATCGTGAAAGTCAAATCAAAATACAAATTAAAAGAAACACACAATGTTTGTATTAATATAAAATTGGCATTGTATCGTGAGTTAAAAAGAATGGCAAAAGGATCGGTCTCTCTTTTCTTGGAGTATTTGTATGAAAAGTACAAAAGAAGGATTTTGAATTTACAAATAGCATCTTATAAAAGATCTGCTACTGCAGAATACCAACCAACAGGAGAGGAATATAAAAAAATGAAAATAGAAATAGAACCATTTCTTTGGCAGAGGTATTGGGACTTACGAGGGATGTCGGGGTTTTCGATTAGTTTTATTATCACAATTTTTATTCAATGGGAATTGTATACTCAAAACCAAAATGTAGATCGGTCATTGTTGCAAAAAAGAAATATCTTTATAGAAATTCAAAATTTTAGCTATCCTGAAAGATTCCCAAAAATTAATAACTATGTATTGGGAAAAGCATGGAACAGGCAAAAAAATGAGTTTTCTATTCAATATTGGGACAATTCATAAAAAAAAGCATTGATATTAAATTAAAATTATAAAAAATTTAAATTTAAAATGTAGTAAATAAAAGTATTTCAGGATATGCTTTATGCTTTTTTTCTTTAAGAAAATATCAAATAATTTATTTTTCTAATTTTAATGGTGTAGTAGACGTATGATTTTATAAAAAAGAAATGGGCTTTGTATTCTTTAAGTCTCTAAAAAGCATACTTCTGATTTGATTTTTAAATTTTTTTATTGTTTGGTTTGGACTCTCTGATTGGTAATAATTCGAAACTAAAGAAGCAAGTAGCATTTGAATTGCACCAAAAAAAACTAGTGTAAAAATTTTTGGTTCAATAAAGTTATCTATTTCTTTTTTTTCTTTTCCATTTTCTATGATGAGTGTGATTCTGTCTAAGATTCTGGTAGAAATTAAAAGTTCTTTGTCTACTTTTGGTTCTTTTACAATTTCATTTATTAAAAGTTTAATTACTTCTTTGCTTGCTAAGTAAGTATCAAACATATAGTCGCTAATTCTTGCTAATTTTTCTAATGTGGAAATGGTTTCCGAATCAATCTTATCTATTCTTTCAGAAAACTTTTTGGTTACCTCGTCTAATATTTTATACATGATCTTTTCTTTTGAACCAAAGTAATGGTATACCAATCCGTAGGCAACGCCCGCTTCTTGTGCTATATCAGAGATCCTAGTATTGTGATATCCTTGTTCAGCAATTACTTTGATTGCGGCATGGAAAATTCTTTTCTCACTTTTTTCCCTTTTTGTTGTAGGTGTTGTATTTAAAGGTTCAATCATCATAAAATTCGTTTTATGATCTATAAAAATTATTTGATTGTATTGTCAAGTAAAGATTTTTCAATAGTTTATTTAAGAAAAGCGGTTCCCTATCACGTCTATATGTTTAATTTCAAGGTATAGGTAAAAATAAAATTTGTACTAAGGATTGCTTTTACCTTCCTTATTGCTAATATATTTTGATTTTAGTGGTTCCCTTAAGATTCCTTCTTTTTCTAAATCCAAAAGAATTTCTTCAAAATTCATCCAATATTCGTATTCTTTATTATTTTTGGATAATTCCGATAAGGTATCTAAAAGCAATTCCAGTTTTTGTTGATCTTTTAAAAACCCTTTGTAGTGAAATATGATTTCGTAAATACGCTGGATAGAAATTTTTGCATTGATTTCTTTTAGTTCCAGCGCAATTTTGATTTTGTTTTCGAAATCGCTTTTTAAACTATTTCTTAAAATTTCTTGATTCCTTGTAAAACTGGGTATATATTCTTCTTTATTTTTTTCTTTTTCTATTTCTTGAGAACCAATAAATTTTATAAATAGAAACCAGATAAAGAAACTAACCAACTTTTTTTTCATAATCCTGAACAAATGTTTCGAACCATTCCATATCTTCTTTTGTTAATTCTACATTTTCTAAACCCATTTCTTCGTAATATTGCAAGAGAATCGATAGATGTAAAATTTGTTCATCTTCGTCTGTCAATTGTTCTTTTTCTAGTCCATTAAGGATTAATGCTTCTTCTTTGATTTTATTTTTAAATTCGATAGTTTTATTTTTAAATATTAAAATCGAAGAAATTATATCAAAATGAATTGTGGAAATGATTTTTTCGAAATCTTCATCTGAATAACTAAAAAATCGAGAAGCTACTTCGGTCTGAAAATAATCTCCCCAGGTTTGGATTTCAGGCTTTGCTCCATATTTTGCTTCTAATTGTTCTATTTCTTCTTGCGAGATAAAAGGAATTTGAGCATATCTATCTACTAATTCTTTAAGCTCAATTAAGTGAATGATTTTTTTTGCAGTCAATTGCCCTCTTTCTACCATTGGTTGTAACTGTGGGTGTAATCCTTCTATTACTATCATAGTTTATTCTTCGGAAAGAAAGAAAAAATTCCAGAAAATTTTTTTATGTTTCGTGCATTAGAAACGCTATAATTTTTTATATTGGTTTTAGTGATTTTGGAGATGCAAAATCGGAATTTTTTAAAATAATTGTTCAAAAAAAAGTTGATAAAAAAATCAAAGAAATTAAATGGTTACCACGGGGGTGTTATGACAACAATTATTCAAGAAAAAACTTTGGAAATCATTAATATTAATCCTGCAACGGGAGAAGAAATCAATAGGGTTCCTATTTTAGGAAAAGAAGAGGTAGAAAAATTAGCTATAAGGGCAAAATCTTACTTCCCGAAATGGAGCAATTTGAGTTTAAAAGAAAGGGCAAATTATTTAAAGAACTTAAGGAAAGAAATTGTTAAGCAAATGGATGATTTGGTTAAAACAATTTGTTTAGAAACTGGTAAAACAGAAATGGATGGTATTATTGAAGTTTTTACGGTTTGTGAGCATCTCCAATATATAATCAAAAATGGACCAAAGTTTCTTAGAGACGAAAAAAAATCTACGGGAATTTTTATCCATAAAAAGGCTTATATCTCCTTCCATCCAAAAGGGGTAGTGGGTGTGATAAGTCCTTGGAACTATCCTTTTATTTTGACAGCTGGACCATTAGCTCAAGCCTTGATGGCTGGAAATGCTGTAATTGTTAAACCTTCCGAAGTTACACCAAATACCACACTAAAACTTCGGGAAATTGCAACAAAAGCAGGAATTCCCGAAGATGTATTTTTAGTAGCAACCGGGGATGGCAGAACAGGAGCTGCTTTGGTAGAATCAAAAAATACCGACATGATTTGTTTTACAGGTTCTACTGCTACAGGAAGAAAAATTGCTGAAATTTGTGGTAGAATGCTTAAACCTGTAATTTTGGAATTGGGTGGGAAAGATCCAATGGTGGTTTTCGAAGATGCCGATTTAAAAAGAGCTGCTAAAGCTGCTTTATGGGGTGGAATATCCAATTCGGGTCAAACTTGTATAGCTGTAGAAAGAGTTATTGTTCAAGAAAGCGTATATGAAAAGTTTCTACAACATCTAAAACAAGAATTATCTAAAATTAAACAAGGGTATTATAGCGAGGAAAATAGCGTTGGTTCTATGACTTTCGAAAAACAATATAATATAGTGATGGAACAGATTCAGGATGCGAAGGGAAAAGGTGCAGAAATTCTTTTTATGGGGGATCAAAATTTTCCAAATTCCAAAGGCTTATTTATTCCTCCAACGGTTATTGGAAAAGTTACTGATGATATGAAAGTCTGGTCTGATGAAACATTTGGCCCTATCCTTGCTATCAAAACCTTTAAAACAGAAAAAGAAGCGATTGAAATTGCAAATCAAACTTTATACGGTTTGAATGGTTCTGTCTGGTCAAAAAATAGAAAAAGAGCACAAAATGTTGCAAGACAAATTAAAAGTGGAAGCATTTGTATTAACGATGTGCTCGTGAACTACATAATTTCCGATCTTCCCTTTGGTGGTGTTAAAGAAAGTGGAATAGGAAGAGTATATTCAAAAGAAGGTATAAGAGCTTTTACAGATATGCAATCGGTTGTAGTGGATCGTTTGAATCTGCCTTTTGAATTGTGGTGGTTTCCTTATACCAATAAAATTAAAAAATTATTTAAGCACTTTATAAAATTCTTGTTTGGTTGAAATTTTAAAATGCCCTAAAGAATTAGGGCATTTTAAATCATAACTTCTAATAAAATGATGAGTATTAATATAAGAGAAAAAATTGTATATTGATTTTCTTTTAATCTAAGAAAACCAATGAATAACATAATGATTCTAAATAATGGTGTAAGAACTAAAATCAATATTCCATACTTTAAAACCATTTGGGAATATGCTGATTCAAAAATTTCTAGTAAAAACGAAACTAAAGAAAATAAAATAAATAAATAAATTCCCATTCTTAAAACAAGGCTAACAGATTTTGCAAATTTTTCTTCGTTAAAATTTGAATCCATTTTGGATACTTTCCCAAATCATTTTAAAACTTACAAGCAATGTAAAAATTGAAAATAAAATTTGTATAAAATGGCTTTTACTTTTATATAGAACTCGAATTCCTAAAAAACTTCCTACAATAACACCTATGATTAAAAACGCTGCAATATTTTCCAAAACATAACCATTTTTCAATAGAACAATGGCACTCACTGTTGCACTTAAGCCTATCATAAAATTACTCGTTGAAGTAGCTATTTTCATTGGTACACCACAAATAAAGTTCATTATGGGAACCTGAATAATCCCCCCACCGAGTCCAAATAGTCCCGAAAGAGTACCACCAAAAAAAGAAAATACCATAGCATAGGGTAGATTTTTAATGTCATAATAAATGTTTTTTTTTATGGAAGGTTCAAAATAAGAATAAGCGCCCGAAGTATTTGTGTTTATTTCTTTTTTTTGTTTTATAGATTTATAAAACATTTGAAAAGCAATGGGAAGTAGAATGATTCCAAAGTACAATTGCAAGGTTTTGGATGGCATTTTTAACATTATTAGCGAACCCATCAAAGAGCCCAATGCCATGGGAATTTCCAAAGTTATTCCTAATCTTAGATTGGTTAAACCCTTTTCTATATTTACCATAGCAACAGATGAGGATACAGCTACGATGGAAACCAAAGAAACTGCAATTGCATATTTTAAGGGAAGTTTGAAAAAAAAAATCAAAAAAGGAATAATAAAAATACCACCTCCTATTCCCAAAACAGATCCTATGATACCTGTAAAAGTTCCTAAGGAAATTAATGCGATTATAGAAAAAAAAGATAAATCAATTTTCATAGTTATTCTACGGTTACTGATTTGGCTAAATTGCGAGGTTGATCAGGTTCACAATTTCTTTCAATAGCAGAGTAATAAGCAAAAAGTTGTAAAGGTATAATTGTTAGAATAGGACTTAAATATTCTGATACTTCTGGTATTTCTATATAGTAATCTGCTAATTCTGGAATTTGTTTATCTCCCTCTGTTATAATTGCTATAATTTTACCTTTTCGAGACTTCACCTCTTGGATGTTTGATAGCATTTTATCGTATACAGAACTTTTTGGAGCAATACAAATTGTGGGAACGTTTTCATCAATCAAAGCAATGGGACCATGTTTGAATTCACCTCCGGCGTATCCAGAGGCATGCACATATGCTATTTCTTTTAATTTTAAAGCACCTTCAAGAGCTGTAGGGTGATTGAAATACCTTCCCAAAAAAATAAAATCTTTTTTATCTTTAAATTTCTTAGCGATTTCTTTTATTTGTTCTGATTTATCTAATATTGTTTCCATCATCGTTGGTAGTTTTCGGATTTCGCTAAATATATTTTCTCTATCTTCTTTATTGATTAACCACTTGATGCCTGATAGATATAAAGCAAAAAATAACAGATGAATCAACTCAGAAGTATATGCCTTAGTAGAAGCAACACCAATCTCTGGACCAGCCATCAAATCTATAAAAGAGTCAGATTCTCTCGCAATAGTAGATTCCAATCGATTTACAAAAGAGACCACCTTGCAAAATCTTGTCTTCGCTTCTAAAACTCCCGCTAAAGTATCTGCTGTCTCTCCACTTTGCGATATTGCTAAAACAAGTGTATCTCCTTCTGCTATAGGATTCCTATATCGAAATTCAGAAGACAAATCCACCTCCGTTACAATTCTTGCAAAATGCTCCAAATAAAGCTTGCCAACAAGTCCTGCATGCCAAGAAGTACCAGCACTTGTAATCAGAATTCGAGAAATTCTACCAAAAGTGCTATTCGGCAATTTTATTTCATCAAGTTTTATTTTCCCTTTTTCTCCTAATCTATTTTCTAAAATTTTTCGAAAAATATCTGGTTGTTCATGAATTTCTTTAAGCATATAGTGTTCATAATTCCCCTTATCTAAATGGATAGGATCTATCTTAATTTCTTTTAGTTCTGGAGTAAGAGTAAGGCTATTTGATTCAAGATTCAATAAATGAATTTCCCTTTGGGTAATCCAGCCCCATTCTTTATCTTTGATTACATAGTACTCTTTGGCTTGAGGAATTACGGCAACGATATCACTAGTCAAATATCCTTCCTCTTTATTTTTTGCATATAATAAAGGAGAACCATTTTTTATAAAATAAATTCTGTCCGGCTCTGTTTCCGATAAAATTACGAAAGCATACTTTCCTTCGATTCTGCGAAGGGCTTTTGGGATGATGTCTTTAAGTGTTAACTCAGGATTGTTTTTAAGTTCTTCTTCTAATAAATGGGGGATGACTTCTGTATCTGTTTCGCTTCGGAATAAATGACCTTTTTGGATCAATTCGTTTCTTAAAGTCAAATGATTTTCTATGATTCCATTATGGCATACGGCAATTTTTTGATTACAATCTACATGAGGATGGGCATTTTTTTTTGAAGGCTCACCATGAGTAGCCCATCTTGTATGACCTATCCCGATGCTACCTTCTACAGGAGAAATTTTTAAAAGTTCCTCTAAATTCTTTAATTTACCTTTTTCTTTTCGAATTTCCAAATCTCCTTTATCGATAACAGCAATTCCTGCAGAGTCATAACCTCTATATTCCAATCGAATTAATCCTACAAGTAAAATTGAATTAATAGATTTATTACCAACATAGCCTACTATACCACACATATTTGAACATTTTTTTTGATTTTATTTTCTTATCAATCCAGATATAATTTTAAAAAAAAAAATTAAAATTTTTAGATGGAAACTTCAATATTTGATTCTAAACTTATCTTGAAATTGATTTTTGTTTAAAATTGCAATTTAATTCTTTTGATTTTAGGGATGGGATTCCCTATAATTTTTTCAATCCGTATTTTTATTTGCCATCTAATGGATAACTATCTATCTTTGGGATCATTTCATGCTTTTCTTTTAAAGGGTTACTTTTTGGAGTGGTTATTATGATTCAAATTGAATTCAA
>JBKBRY010000027.1:0-35136 GCA_046291925.1 Leptonema sp. (in: bacteria)
CCAAAAATCTATTAATTTCGGGAGCACCCATCCAAGAAATCAATACAGTAAGAAAAAAATTTTCTCTTATTAAAGGGGGAGGACTTGCAAAAATTTTATACCCCCGCACTGTATATCAGTTTCTCTTAAATGATGTGGTAGGAAAGCACACAGAAAGATTTGTTTCTTCGGGCATAATGTATCCAGAAAAAATTTCTTTGTCTTTAATAAAAAAAATATTCAAAAAATACAACATTCCTTTAAATTTTTCTTTAGATGGTTTAAGATTTCCTAAAAAAAATCAAAGTTCACTAAAAAAAACATTTGTAATTGGAAACAATCAAATAGCTTGCGAAAAAACAAAACTTGTGTTGGAAAAGTACAACTTTACTACCAAAATTTTAAAAACCAATTTTGCAGGTACAATCCAAGAATATGAATCCTTAATTTTAAAATCCATTCAAAGACACTTAAAAAAATTAAAACCCAAAATGGCATACATTTGGGGAGGAGAACCTACAGTCAGAGTTACTGGCAGGGGCAAAGGTGGACGCAATCAAGAATTGGCTTTAAGAATGGCAATTCAATTTTATAAGAATGAGGAATTTCAGAGATTTTCAAAAGGTTTTTTAACTTTTGTTTCTTTTGGGACAGATGGAAGGGATGGTCCTACTGATGCTGCAGGTGCTATAGTCACAAAGAATACTTATTCTGAAATCTTTAAAGCAGGACAATTTAGAACACCCGAAGAATTTTTAATCCACAATGACTCTTATAATGCATTAACTTTAAGTAATTCTTTAATTAAGACAGAATATACAGGAACCAATCTAAATGATATAGCTATTTTATTTCTTGTATAAGGAATTTTTTTGAATTCTAAATATTAAATTGATCATAAATTCCGTTTTCTTGAGTAAAAATAAAATTTGACTAAATTTAAAATTAAATTTAATTGTAAGTACCACATCATGTTACAGGGGTGCTCGATAAGGGCTGAGATTATACCCTTTGAACCTGATGCAGGTAATGCTGCCGTAGGGAGTAAGTTATGACATTACAGACAAAATTAAAAATTACAAGAAAACCCTTTCCTAGTTCAAAAAAAATTTATGTAACGGGATCTCGTAGCGATATACAAGTTGCAATGCGAGAAATTTATCTTTCTCCTACCTATACAAGTGATAAAAGAGTGATTCCTAATGAACCTGTGGTTGTATATGATACCTCTGGACCTTATACAGATGAAAATGCAGATATTGATATTTCTAAAGGATTGCCAGAGATAAGGGAAAAATGGATCGAAGAAAGAAAAGATACAGAAATCATTCGCTACGATGGCATTCTAAGGAAACGAAGGATACGAAAAGCTAAAGTAGGTAAAACAGTTACCCAAATGCATTATGCAAAACAAGGTATCATTACTCCAGAAATGGAGTACATAGCAATTCGAGAAAATATGGCAAGAGAATTGTTGTGGGGAAAATATAAAAGAGATCCAAAAATTTTGCCATCTGGTTTACCCGAATTTGTAACTCCGGAATTTGTAAGAAAAGAAGTAGCAGAAGGTAGGGCAATCATTCCTTGTAATATCAACCATCCCGAAACAGAACCAATGATTATTGGAAGGAATTTCTTAGTTAAAATCAATGCCAATATTGGAAATTCAATTATAAGTTCAAGTATAGAAGAAGAAGTAGAAAAATTGGTTTGGGCAATACGTTGGGGATCCGATACGGTAATGGATCTTTCTACGGGAAAAAATATTTACGAAACAAGAGAATGGATTTTAAGGAACTCACCTGTACCTATTGGAACAGTGCCTATTTACCAAGCACTCGAAAAAGTAGGAGGAATACCCGAAGAGTTAACTTGGGAAATTTTTCGTGATACTTTAATTGAACAAGCAGAGCAAGGAGTGGATTATTTTACGATTCATGCGGGTGTTATGTTACGATACATTCCTTTAACAATGAATCGCTTGACGGGTATAGTCTCTCGGGGTGGCTCTATAATAGCAAAATGGTGTCTGGCTCATCATAAAGAAAATTTCTTATATACACATTTTGAAGAAATTTGTGAGATTTTAAAAACATATGATGTAGCTTTTTCTTTAGGCGATGGATTAAGACCGGGAAGTATTTATGATGCCAATGATGAGGCTCAATTTGCTGAATTAAAAACCTTAGGAGAATTGACTAGAATTGCTTGGAAGCATGATGTTCAAGTAATGATCGAAGGTCCCGGACATGTTCCTTTACACTTGATCGAAGAAAATATGCGCAAAGAAGAAGAAGAATGTTTTAATGCTCCCTTTTATACATTAGGACCTTTAGTTACTGATATCGCACCTGGATATGATCATCTGGCTTCTGCTATTGGCGCAGCCAATATAGGTAGTATGGGTTGTGCAATGCTTTGTTATGTAACACCAAAAGAACATTTAGGGCTACCCAATAAAGAAGATGTAAAACAAGGCGTAATTGCATATAAGATTGCGGCCCACTCTGCAGATATTGCAAAAGGGCATTTGCAAGCAATAAAAAGAGATCATGCTTTATCGAAAGCAAGATTTGAGTTTCGATGGAAAGATCAATTCCATTTATCTTTGGATCCAGAAACTGCAGAATCTTACCACGATGAAACCCTACCAGCAGAAGGAGCCAAGCTTGCTCATTTTTGCTCTATGTGTGGACCCAAATTTTGTTCTATGAAAATCACTGAAGATTTAAGAGAGTATGCAAAACAAAAAAATTTAAAAGAGGAACAAGCCATCGAGGAAGGGATGAAAGACAAATCCAAAGAATTTTTAGAAAAAGGAATGGAAATTTATCTTTAATCGATTTGAAAAATTTTAAGATAAATGGGGAAGGTTACTTTTTTCTTTTCTTCTCTTGACCAAATTTCTCGGATTTGATTTGTAAAAATCAGAGTTGGATCTTTTTGGTTTTTACGGATAAAATTTTGTACGGATGACCAAGTAGAAATATATCCTTGAAATCTTTCTCTTGTGAATGATATTTCATAATTTAAGATTGTATCTAAGATCTTAGTAAAGGGGAAATGGATTTCTTTGTATCCTGATTCTACCAACATACGTTCTTTATCCCAATAGGGTCCTAATGTTTCTCGGTAAAAAGAAGAAAAAATAGAATTGGTATTTTGATCTTCGAATTTGCAAGTTGAATAACACCAGACTGCAAGCATTCCTGATTTTTTGGATACTCTTTGAACTTCTTTAAAAAACTCGTTGAAATTGAACCAATGCAAAGCCTGTGCTACTACAGTAAGGTCTATAGAATGATCTATCAAACTCGTTTTTTCTGCTGGTTCTATTCGATAAAAGATATTTTCTTTTTTTGTTGCATATTCTATTTGTTTTTTGCTTAGATCTGTTGCATAAACGATTTTGAATCGTTTAGCTAGTTCTAAAGCTGCTTGCCCATTTCCTGTACCGCAGTCCCAAGCTGTTTCAAAAGGATTATGATTGTTTTCTAAAACATTATAGATTATATCATAAAGATTTTTTGGATACTTTGGACGAAATTTTAAATATTTTTTGGATTGTTTCGAGAATCGATCTTTTGGCATTTTAAGTTAATATTTTTTTTAATCTTTCTTCTATTTCTTGATATCTTTTTATGGTTTCTTGAATCAATTCTTGGGGAAGGGGAGGAGGTGGTGGTTGTTTATTCCATTGGATAGACTCTAAATAATCGCGAATTAGTTGTTTGTCATAACTGGGCAAATTAGAGCCGATTCTATAATCTTTTTTTTTCCATAAGCGACTAGAATCAGGCGTTAGAACTTCGTCTATCAAGTAAATTTGGTTTTCTCTAAGACCAAATTCAAACTTAGTATCGCATAAAATAAAACCAATTTCTTCGAAAATCAAACTTGCTTCTTTATAGATTTCTACAGAAATTTCTTTTAGTCTGTAAGCTAAATCTTTTCCAATTTGATTCTCCATTTCTTTAAAAGAAATATTTTTATCATGAATCCCTTTTTCTTCCTTTGTGGAAGGTGTAAAAAGGATTTCAGGCAAAGGAGAACCAAGTTCTAATCCTTTGGGTAAAGGTATATCAGAAATCTTAGAAGTTTCTTTATATTCTTTCCAAGCAGAACCTGCAAGATAACCTCGAACAATACATTCAAAGGGAATTTTTTGAGTCTTGTAAACAAGCATAGAATTCTCTTTGAATTCTTCTTTAGAATATGGTTCAGGGAATCTTTTATAATCGTTGGTTATAAAGTGATCCTTAAAATTAAGTCTCTTTTCTAAAGAAAAACCAGGGAAAATTCTGGAATTTTTATTTTTTAAATATAAAAACCACATACTCGAAATTGAATTTAAAGTTTTCCCTTTATTAGGTATTTCTTCGTTAAAAACTACATCAAAAGCAGAGATTCGATTTGTAGAAACAATAAGAAAAGTTTCTGTATCCACACTGTATAAATCTCTAACTTTTCCTTGGTAAATCGGTTTCATAATTTTAGCAATTCTCCTTTGGAACTCTTTTGGTATCGATTCAGTTTTTCTGATGTTTGGTTGCAATCAAAAACTATTTTAAAAATACTATGATAAAAATTTTTGCTTTTTTTAGGGCTTAAATAAGAACCTGGGCAATTTTGAATTAAATTTTGTAGAGATTTTTTAGAAGAAAAATTGGAACTCCAGAAAGGGAAGCTTAAACATTGAAGAGGACGAACTGGGTAAATTTTGCAAATGTTATTTTTTCCCAAAAACAAACATTTGTCATTTGTATAGTAAACGAAAAGTTGATCTTTTTTTTGCAAGTTTAATTTTTCGAGGAGTGATTTCCATTTTTGGTGATTGAGTTTTAAAAATTGTTGGATTGCTATTAAATCGTTTTTTGTAAAATAAACTTTTCCAGGACCATAACAGCACTTTCCACATTGAGTACATTGAAAATAAAAGTTTTGCTTCTCTAAATTTTTTTTTAGTGTAAATATGTGGATTCCATTTTTAGGCTTTTTTAGAAGATAAAAAAAATTATATAAAAAAATCTTAAATTTCATATAATACTGAATCAACATTTAAGGTATAAGGTTTTTTCTTTATGTAGAGAATCAATTGGATTATGTCATTTATAAAGAATATTTTTTTTGATAATACGAAATAATTTTATAAAAAATATTAGGAAAAATTTCAATTTTCCGAAAAAAAACATAGATGAAGTTGTTTAATTTTATACCTTCTATATCTACCAATGCAAAAAATTTGGATTTTAAACAAATTCGCCAAAGTAGTGTTTTGGAATCAGAAAAAGAAAAACTTAGTTTTAAAGATCTACTTACAGAAATCACGAGTCAGAATTTGGATTCTTTAGAAAAAAATCAGAGAGAAAATGAAATTTCAAAAAAAGAACCAGAGTTCAAAAATTCTTTTGTAAAAGAGAATTCTTATAAAAATTCTGAAAATATTCAAGAAAAAAAGAATCCTACAAAAGAGGCAGAAGAAAAAAAAGAAAAACCCCAAGAGAAAGATAAAAACTATCTGCCAATTGAATCTTCTAAACTTTTGGAGAAATCTGCCGAAGATTTTTTAAAAGAAAAATCAGAAAACTTCCAAGCCTTAAATAAAAGAACTTCTTTTAGGGACAATCCTCATTCCGTTGTTGTAATGGAAAGAAAAAACTTAGATCAAAACAAATTAGATTTAAATTTTCTTAAAACAAACTTAAAATCCTCTGAAATTTCTCTAAAGAACTTAGAAACCCTTCCAAGGGATTTTAAAATAAGGAATTTGGATTTTTTAAATCATGTTTCCTTAAAAAAAGAGTTTTCTAATAACCAAAAGAATCAGATTTTCAATAACTTAGAAGAAGGAAGTCAAAAAATTCATATTTTGTTTAGTGCACAATCTACTAAAGATCTTGCTTTAAAGAAGGGTTTGGTTAATAAAAAACACAGTTTGAGTACTAGCGACGAAGAAAAAAGAAGTCCACAAACAAAAAATACAAAAGAAATCATCCAAGAATTCTTAAAAGAAAATTTATCGAGGAAAAAAGAAGATCCAGTCTCCCTTAATCAGTTGAACCCTTTAGAAAAAGAAATACCTCAAGCGAATGGTAATGTCAACCTTGCTTTCAAAAGGGGAAAATTTTTTGGGGAAGATCCTAAAAAAGAAATAGAACCAAAAATTCAAAAAGAAAATCCTTTTAAGAATTTCATTGAACAGAATTTCTCGAATTCTAAAATTCTTGAACCCAAAGCAAATTCTTTTAAAGAGCTATTCAATTCGACAATTCGAGAAGCATTAGAAGAATTGATTCAGAAAGCAAAAATCCATATTGGTAAAGATCAATTCAATGCCCAAATTCGATTGAATCCTTCTATTTTTGGTTTTATGTCTTTGGATATGAAGTTAGAAAACCAAAACCTAATCATAAAGATTTTGGTTGATAATCAGGATGTATATAAAAAATTACAAGAGAATTTAGATGCCCTCAAAAATGAATTTGCTAAACAGGGAATTCAAATCGAACAGCTACAAGTAAAGTTAAAGGAAACTTCGTTCTTTGGGAATCAGGAACATTTTTCGTTTACGAGCCAGTTCTCTAACTCGGAAAGCTATCAAAAAAATTTTTATACAGAAAATCAAAATTCTTATGATACACTAACAAGTGCTGATCATATTCAACGGAATCATAGAGAAGAATTAGAAAAAGCAAAAGATACCGATGCTACTTATAATTGGAATGATTCAAAAATTAATGTATGGGGTTAACTATGGAAGTGGATATTTTAAAGAAAAATTATATTCAGCAAGACAAATCTGTAAAAGTCCAAGATTACTTTAAAGAAAAAGAATACTTAAAACAAAATAACTTAGAAAATGTAGAAATAGTGAATAAAGTTAAATCTTTAGGAAAGGATGACTTTCTAAAATTATTGATTACCCAGTTGTCCCATCAAGATCCCACTAAGCCTATGACAGATCAAGAATTTATAGCACAGATGGCTCAATTTTCTGCCTTAGAGCAAATGCAAAATATTTATCAGTCTATAAATGTAATGAACCAAAGCCAAAATTTTTATTATTTAGGAAAATTTGTTGTTGGTAAAGATGCTGTTTCAGGTAACGAGGTATCGGGTAAAGTCGATGCTATCTTTAAAGACGAAACAGGAGAAATCTTTTTAAAAGTCAATTCTTATGCTTTAAAAATGCAAGATATAAAACTTGTGGGAGAGGTAGAATCTTTTATGAAGTCTGAAAAAAATAAATCTGAATCAATGCAATCCAACTTAGAAAATAATCAACAAAATCCAAGGAAAGAATACAATCAAAATTTATTGCAAATTCAATAAAGAAGGGTAAAAATTATGATGCGATCACTTTATTCAGGTGTTTCAGGTTTAAAAAATCACCAAATACGAATGGATGTAATTGGACACAATGTTTCGAATGTAAATACCCATGGTTATAAAGCAGAGAGGGTAAATTTTATGGATTTGCTTAGCCAGGAATTAACTGGAGCCTCAGAGCCAAAAGAAAATATTGGGGGGATCAATCCTCAACAGGTAGGTTTAGGTGCCTTGATTGCATCGATTGATAAACTAATGACTCAGGGTAGTTTACAAAATACAGGTAAAAACACAGATGTAGCAATTTCTGGGGAAGGTTTTTTTATTCTTCGTGATGGGGATAAAAATTTTTATACCAGAGCAGGATTCTTTGATTTAGATAAAGAAGGTTATTTTGTTCATCCGGGAACTGGTTTATATGTTCAAGGTTGGAATGCAAGAGTAGACGAAAAGGGGAATGCTTATATCAATACAGCAACGACAATCGAAGATATAAAAATTCCTTTATACCAAAAAAAGCCAGCGAAAGAGACAAATGAAATTGTTTTTCAATCCAATCTGAATCAAGCAGTGGAAATAGTTCCTCCCGATGCAACGGAAGAACAGATTCGAGAATTTCTGGAAGGTCCTCCAGAAAAGCGAAGGGGTCATATAACCACCATAAATGTTTATGATCCTCAAGGAAATAAAAGGGAATTAAAGTTAGAAATCTACAAAATAGGAGAAAATCTTTGGAGAAGCCGAGTTCTGATAGACGGTGCAGAAAATGTCACAGTGAATGTTGTAGGACCAGGAGGTTTCGATACAACGATTCCTGGGAATAACACTTTTGATATTGGATTTACTAGTGATGGTAAGATTGCCTCTGTTTCGGATGGTGCAGATACCTTAAATTCAGGAGATTTGGATGTATTGGTAACTTTTCGTATTCCTGGCAATCCAGAACCTCAGACTATTCGACTAAAGATGGGAGAAGCAGGAAGTGTTAAAGGAGTTACCCAATTTGCTTCTGAATTCACAACTAGAGCTAAAGAACAGGATGGCTATCCTATGGGCTATTTAGAGGCATTTACGATTGACAATACAGGTACCATAATAGGAACCTATACCAATGGTGTTAAAGAGCCATTGGCGAGAATAGCTCTTGCGATTTTTACAAATCCTGCTGGTTTAAATAAAGAAGGAGAAACGAAATTTAGTTATTCTATGAATTCTGGAGAACCAAACATAGGGGAGGCAGGTTCCGGAGGAATAGGAAAAATTTTAGCAGGATTGTTGGAAATGTCCAATGTGGATTTAACGGATCAATTTACGGATATGATCGTTACCCAGAGGGGGTTTCAAGCAAATTCTAGGACAATAACAACTACAGATCAGATGATACAAGAAGTTTTAGGTTTAAAACGATAATATAGAAAAGCTTGATCATTTATTCGCAGCGTTGGTTTTTTTTATCAATAGTGGGGAATTGATCGCCAAAACAAGATAGGGGTTTAAAAATCCCACGCAGTAGTGGGATTAAACCCAACGCTCCCCACCATGTTTCGTAATAAAAACCAAGAAAAAAAAATCCTAACCCAATCAAGATTTTGATAATTCGATCTATTGTATCTATATGTTTTTCTAAAAAACGATCCATAATATACCTATATGCTTTCGGATTCCTTATAATTTTTACAAAGTACTTGAAGCCCTTTGATTGTCAAGCAGAAATTTTTTTGACTAATAAAGTTTGCGTAACTATAAAACGTAAATCATAATCAAGAAAAAGATTTATACTACAAGATTTTGTATGATGGCTTAAAATTTAAGGAAATTTATAAATTTTTATAAATAAAAAGATTCATAGAAATAGAGTTTCATCCAATGGAAATCAAAACAATTTTTTTATAGGTGCTTTAAAATTTTTCGTTTATTTAGATTCGATTTTTAAACCTGTAGTTTTTTGTTGGATTTCTTCGATTAATTTTTTCTTATAGTCCACAATCGTAAACAATGTCTTTTTTTCTTTTTTACCTCTAAGAAGGAATTCACCAACTTTCTTTATTTGGTACAATTCATCAACTTTGGGTAGTCCCAAGGATTCTTGCTTTCTATTAAAAATAGAAACGGTTTCTTCGTCAAAAAGAATTTTATTTCCCGTTTCTTTTGTTAAGTCCTGAATTCTACTAGCAGAATTTACAGGATCTCCCATTACAGCATATTTCATTCTTCGTATAGAGCCAATATTCCCAGCAAAAATTTTTCCTGAAGATAAACCAATACCAAAATCTACTTTTTCCATTACAAATTGGTTGTATCCTTTGATATATGTTTCTATTTCTACTGCTGTTTTAAGGGCGTTGAATTGATCGTTTTGAGTAGGGACTGGGCATCCAAAGGTTGCAAGAAGCCCATCTCCAAGTAACTCATTAACGGAACCTTGGTTATTAAATATAATGTCCATTAAATCAGAAAAAAGGGAAGAAATATAGTTTGCATAATTTTTGGGACCCATCCTTTCTGCTAATGTTGTTGAGCCTCTTACATCAAAAAACATTATGGTTGCTTCTACAATCTCTCCTCCTAGTTCTGCAGGGATTTCTTCTGTTAAAATTTTTTCTACTAAATCAGCAGAGAAGTACCTCAGAAGTCGATTTTTTTCTTTTTCTAATTTTTTATTTAGATCTTGTATAATTCTTCGCGAAGTTAACAATTCTAAAGAAGACTGGATCTTCATAATGAGGTCTGCCATTTTGATGGGTTTGGGAATAAATTCAGTAGCACCATTCGACATAGCTACGATTTTAACTTCTTCGGAAGAATCAGCAGAAATAATAAAAATTGGGATTAATTCGTATTCGGGATGGTTCCGAATTTCTTTTAGAATTTCTAAACCCGGCTTCGAAGGAAGGTAGATATCAAGAATCAATAAATCAGGTTTTAATGTAAAAAAAGACTGTAGACCTTTTTCTCCATCGGTTTCTAAATGGATTTTGTAGCCCCACATAGAAATAAAATTTTTAAGCAATTCTGCTGATGTAATATCATCTTCTATAATGAGAATACTAAAAGTTGTTTGGTTGGATAATGAATCCACTCTAAGTTATAGAAAGCTGATAAAAAGGATGTTGTTTAATTTTTTCAAATACTTGCTCATTGGCAAAAATTAAAATAGCATCTCCACTACCACCCAACTGTTTAAAAACAGTATTTGCTTTTTGGTAGTTCGAGGGATCTAAAGGTATGTGCAATAATTCCATGGCACAAATAGAAGCAATAAAAGTTATCTTTTCTATGTCCGATTGCAAGTCTTCCCACTTTGAATGTGTACCAATACCACAAGCTTTAATAAAAATTTCAGGTAACTTCCATTCAGAAGCAACATGCTTTCCTATTTCTTCGTGAGTGATTCCGTAGGAAGATTTCTCTAATTCTGTTAGATCAAACCCTTCTTGTTCTGTTTGCTCAATCAACAATGCGTAATGCTCCCCTTTATTGACAGCCAAAATACTCATACCCAGCTTATGTAGTAAACCAGCAAGGAATACTTCTT
Organism: Leptonema sp. (in: bacteria); assembly: GCA_046291925.1. Taxonomy (GTDB): domain Bacteria; phylum Spirochaetota; class Leptospiria; order Leptospirales; family Leptonemataceae; genus SKYB61. The sequence goes on from JBKBRY010000027.1 coordinate 10,844, forward strand.
CGATGATATCTTTTTTGTTTAGATTTTTTGAAATTTCTTGAGCCATTAGAGCAGTGGTGATAGGCAGTTGATTTGTATATTTTTTTAGTAAAGGATGTTTAATTTTTTCACCTAACCCTTTTGTCCCTAAAAAAATAATTAAATTTTTTAATGCTTTAAGTCCCAATAAGGAAGTAGCATCTCGTAGGATTTTTACTTTACCCGATCTTCCATAATATGCAGAGTTTGCAACTTTTAGAATTTCCGAAGATACTCCTTTATCAGGTGTAATGATTTTTTCTATGTCTTGGGTATTCGCTGTGGGGGAGGTTACGTCATATTGAATCACTTTTAGAATTACTTGTGGCAGAGGAGGTATAGAAAATTCTTTGATATCTTTCATGCTTCCCATTTAATTTTTTTTAATCTTTTTGACAAGTCAAAAATTTATTTACTATAAAAAAAAGTTTGGAAAGTTGAATTTTAGAAGATATGAGTAAAGATGTTATTTATTTTGATGAAGAAGTATTTAAAAAACGACATATAGCGCCCCACCGAGGTAAACCCATTTTTTTAGTAAGGTTTGAAGAGATTTTAGGAATTTCAATAAAAGAATTTGCTATTTTACTAAGAGATGAAATTCATTTTTTACTAAATACAATTGATATCGATTTTGGTTTTTTTATCCATCAGAATGTCTTATTTTTAAGTATTTCGCCTTTGGGTTTTTGGGAGGAAAAAGATTTCCCAAATATTGATAATGCTGTAGGGAAATTTTTAGATTTATGCGAAAAGGAGAAGAATATTTCCTTTCGCTTTGGTATAGGGAGAACTCCTTGTAATTTTATTTCCGAAAGTGAAGAAATCTACCAAGAATTGATAGAATCTTCCCACAAAAATCTATTGGACAATCTAACTCGATGGAAGTGGACTTTTTTTAATAAAGCAAATACTTATTTATCTAATTCTACAAGAGAAGCATTAATCCAACCCACTGTTTTTTTTGATCCGAATACGAAAACCTTTTCTGTAAAAGGAGGAGAAGTATTTATTGGTGGTGGTTTGTACAGCAACTACAAAGAATTAATCCATGATATTCCTTACGATCAAAATATACACCGATTTGAATTACTTATTCTTGAAAAATTAATTCTTGCTTCAGAAAATTGTCCGGGTATTTTAAAATACAATATTTCTCCTCAGTCTTTTATAGAAATTTTTAAAGATCCAAAAAAAGTAAAAAGATTTTATGGATTGGTAAAGTCTAAGAATTTGGAACCAAAAAATATACGATTGGAACTTGTGGAAAAATCTTATGAAGAAGAAGATATCAAATTAAAAAATATATGTGAAATGTTCTGGAATTACGGATTTAGTTTTGCTGCGGATGATTTTGGAGTAAAAAGCCAGAGTCATCAAGTTGTTTTAGAATTAGGGATTATGATTAAAGAATTTAAATTGGATCCTTTGAGTTTCCAATTCAAGCAAAACGAAGAACAAATTAAATTTTTAGATAACCTTGCTTTTATAGATTATTGCCAACATTTGGCGAATAATCGAGATGCAATTATCATTGCAGAAGCTGTAGAAGATTTGGATACTTTAGAATTTTTGATAGAGCATAAGATTTACCATTTTCAGAGCAATATACTCTGTGGTAAAATGAACATTAACGATTATAAATTGTTTTATGAAAAAATGAGAGGACTACCTTTCGAAGAATTTAAAAAGATCTATAAAGAAATCCCTTACAAAGAATTAAAAGATAATAACAACAATGTTTTTCTTTTATATTCCAAAAGAAAAAAAGAAGTAAATACAATAAAGGTATAATTTACCAACTGCCAGAAGCCCCCCCACCTCCAAAAGAACCTCCTCCTCCCGAAAAGTCCGAAAAGTCTCCTGAACTCCACGAGCTAGAACTACTGGAATTCCACGAACTCTCGGAATCACGGCTATGAACTTTAGAAGATTTTAGGTTTAGCATATTTCCCAAAGCCAAAAACATATAAAGAATACCAAATAGGATTGAATTGCCAAAATTTATATTACTTAACTCTTGCAACAAAGCCTGTTGAATATCCTTTTCTTGGGAAAAAATATAAATTTTCATTAATAGCCAGTAAAAGAATACAATAAAAAATGCAATTAAGGTTAGCCTTACCAGAGACTTAAATTTTTTATTTTTATCAAAAATTATTGTTGTAACAATGATCAATGTTGGGATTCCTATGATTAAATAAATACCCCAATAATTCATCATGATTTCTTGTTTTTCTTTTATTGCTTTTTCAAGTTCGCTCTCATCCTTACCTTTGATTATATCTAAATCCTTAGTTTCTCGATTTAAATCAATTTCTTGTTTCTCTTCCTCTAATAGAAGAGCTATGGATTCTGAATCTTCTAATGTTTTTAAGATCTCTTCTACTCCTTTTAAAATCCCGTAATTAAAATCTCCTTTCTTAAAATAGGGAATCATCTTTTCTTCTATAATTTGTTTACATTTGGCGTCAGGTAAATCCCCTTCTAGTCCATATCCTACTTCTATACGAACTTTTCTTTCTTGTTTTGCTAGGATGATTATAATTCCATTGTCTTGATTTTTTTGTCCAATCTTCCATTTTTCAGCTATTTTTATACCATATTCTTCGATCGTATAAGGCTGAATCGTATCTACGGTAAGTATAACAATTTGATTTGTTGTATTTTTTTCATGATTTTCTAATGCTCTTTCGAGGACGGTTATAGTTTTTTGGTTTAGAAAGTGGGCTAAATCGTTAACTCTACGAATGAGATTGGGAAATTTTTCTTCCTGAGAAACCACCTCTTGGATAAAGAAAAAAAAGATAAAAATACAATATCTTTTCATAGAAAGAATTTTAAAATAAAATAGAGCAGTTGTCAATCCTAAAATTTAATGCAAAATTCTTTTGGACTGATAAAATATAATGAAAAAATGATCGATTTGTATTTTTTAATTTGATTATATAAGAGTTTTTGTTTTCAATAAGATTGAGGAAAGATTGACAAAAAGCTCCCTCTTAAAATTATGGTCATTTTAAAGTGTGTGGATTCTATGGACAAAAGCGAAAGAACTTTTCAAATTAAAGATTTATTAAAAATTACCCAAAACAATAAATACGAAACTTGTGTTGCTGCCTTTGAGGTGGTAGAAAATTTTCATAAAATGGATTTGGATTTAAAAAAATTAGGATGGAAGACCAATAAGGTAGCTGTAATAGCAATGATGGCTCTATCAAAAGGAATTGTAAAATATGGTTATATTACAGATGAACAAAGGCAAAAGTTAGAACAAGAGTTAAAAGAAAAAACAACAAACATCCATCTTCAGAAAGCGGAGTCTTTATTTAAAAAAAATAAAAAAGTGTTAGAAGTAAGCGAAGATCTAAACGAAGAAGATGTAGGAGAAACGATTAAAGAAGATCTATCTTCTTTAGAGGAGGAATCCCCATACGAAGAAAAAGAAACCAGTTTCTACGAAGATATGGATAACGAAACATACGAAGAAGACGAGGAACTAGACGAAGAAGAGGATGAGTAGCCTTCTTAACATTAGAGTTTTTATTATGCAAAAATAAAAATTCTAAATAAGAAAATCCCTTATAAGCTCCAAAAGGGGTTAACAATTTGCTGTTTCCCACTTTTTATTTATCTAAATTCAAAATTACAAAGGATAGGAACTTTATTATTGAAGATCGAAAAATTCATTCTAAATACCAAGATAAAGAATACGAAAGATTGCTAAAAACCGTTCCTAGGACGATTAAAACGATTCTTTTGATTGGTGCGGGTAATGGAAATATCTTGAATTATATACTGAATCACTTTCACTTATTGGAAAAAATTTTTGTTATAGAGCCCATAGTAAATTTTATTCCCTATCAAAAAAAGAACTGCTTTAATAATGATTTTTTTTTAAAAGTTCACTATGTGTACGATTCTTCTGAATTGGCGTTCTTATTAAAAAAATACAAAAAGTCAGAATATATATTTTTAGTTTATCCCGTATATCAGAGAATCTTTTGCGAATTGGTAGATTCTATATTGAGTTTACTAAATCCCCAATTGGATAACATAACCTTTACTAAGTGGATCCATTTGTGGCAGAGAAATTATTTTAGAAACCTGAATAATAAAAAATACTTAGATTTTCTTAGGGGAAGTCAGTTTAGCCAAACAAAAATTCTTTTTTGTGGAGGAGGACCTACTTTGATTCAAGACCTAAAAAAATATAAAAATTTAAAGGAATTTTTTATTATTTCTTCGGATACAGCTGTTGTACCTTTATTGGACAATGGAATTTCCATAGATTGGGTAATTTCAATTGATCCGGGTATAGGGACTCTTTACCATTTTTATAAATTTAAGGAAATCCTTAAAAAAATTCCTTTAATTACATGGTTAGGTAGTCGGTGGGAACTTTCTAAGATATTTTCTAAGATTGATTACTTTACTACAAGTTTTCCTTTAGATCAAATCCTTAAAGAAGAATTCCATGAGGTTTGGAACTTGTCTACACAAACTAGAGATGTAAAAGGTTATATCATTTCTATTGCCAAACTTTTGAATAAAAAACTTTTTTTTGCTGGTTGTGGAATCGAAAAAAAAATTTCTTTGTACTATGTAAAAAATACGGGTTATGACTATTATAGAATGCTCAAGCAAGATAGGATTTATACTTTAGAAGATTACCATTATCAATTATTTTTAAATCAAGCTAATAAAAAAAGAATGAGTGCAGCATTTTCGAATGAAAGTAAAAACAATCAGATGGAGAATAGGGAAGTAAAAAAAATAGCAACGGAAGATATCATTCGCTTATTTTTTAAAAAAAAAGATCAAATTTTGTTACATTACAAAGAACTTAAATTATTTTTTGATTTGTTTTAATGTTTTCTTTTTGCCTCGATAACGTCTTTTACTAATTTTATATTTTCTAAAATTTCTTTTAGATGATCTAAGTGCTCTACTTCTAATAAGAAAGTTGCTCTCATGAAACCATTCTGTTCTTTTGGTAGATCGGCAGAAGCTTTTAAGATATTGGTTTTTGCTTGTGTTATTGCTTGAACAAGATCTAAATAGATTCCTTGCCTATCTTTTGCAGTAACTTCTATAGAAATAGGATACACTTCTGTTAGTCCTTCCCATTTTACAGAAATAAAGCGGTAATCGTCCTGAATTTTTGGAAGTTGAACACAATCGGTTCTATGTACGGTAATTCCTTTCCCTCTTGTTATATATCCAACGATTTTATCACCCGGAACTGGACTGCAACATCCTGCGTATTTTACAGGAATATGGGAATACCCTCCAATAATTTCTATAGGTACTTCCTTTGGACTTTTGGAAGGTTTTCTCTTTATTTTGATTTCTGGATGTATCGTGTGTTCATTTTTTGTTTTTTCTTCTTTTGCTTTTTCTTGCTCTTCTTCTTTTTTTCTAAAATAAGCACGAACTTTTTGTTTGGCTCTATCGGATTTTAGATATTTTAACCAGATGGGTGAAGGTTTTGCATCAGGATGAGTAATGATTTCTACTTTATCTCCATTTTTTAATTCTGTGCTTAAAGGGACAATTTTATCATTTACATAGGCACTTTTGCAACGAAATCCTAAATCTGTATGGATTTTAAAAGCAAAATCTAAAACAGTTGCACCGCGAGGTAGTGTTATGATATCTGCTTTAGGGGTAAATACATAAATTTCATCTGACTGTAATTCTTCTTTTAGATTTGTAAGGAATTCGTTTGATTTTTCCCATTGGTTTTTTCCCTTTTGGTAATTTAGTGTAATTTGTTTTAAAAAATTCAACCAATTGAATTTATTTTGCAAAGAGTTATAGTCTAAATTGTGTTTGTAAAGCCAGTGGGATGCAACGCCATTTTCTGCTTTTTCATCCATTTGATAAGTTCGGATTTGAATTTCGACAGGTTTGCCGTCGGGAGCCATAATTGTGGTATGGAGACTTTGGTAACCATTTGGTTTAGGTAATGCAATATAGTCTTTAAATCGACCAGGTATGGGTTTCCATAAAGTATGGACTATTCCTAAAGTTGTGTAACAATCTTTAATTTCTGGTACAATGACCCTTATACCTCTTAAGTCATAAATTTGATGAATCGATTTATTGTATTTAATCATTTTTTGATAAATTGAATATAGATGTTTGATTCTACTATCGATTTGCGATTCAATTTTCATTTCTTTTAATTGAGATTGTAAAATTTTTTTAATTTTTTTTAAATAATCCTCTAAGTTTGTCTTGGAATGTTTAATTTCGTTTTTAAGTTTCATTGCTTCTTCGGGATATAAAGCTTCGAAAGCCAAATCTTCCAATTCGGATTTGATTCTATACATTCCTAGTCTACCTGCAATAGGAGCGTAAATGTCCAATACTTCTTTGCTTATCCTTTCGATTTTATGAGACTTTTGGTATTGTATGGTTTGCATATTGTGCAGTTTATCAGATAGTTTGATGATAATTACTCGGATATCATCGATGCTTGCCAATAGCATAAGTCTTAAGTTTTCGATGGATTCTTGAGCTTTTAATTCGCTGATATTTTCTTTGTAGGAATCCTTTTTTACTAAAGAGATTTTTGTTACAGATTTTACTAATTTTGCTATTTCTTCGCTAAATTCTTTTTTTATGTAATCTTCAGTATATGTAGTATCTTCTATCACATCGTGTAACAATCCAGCTGCAATTGTAGGAATATCCATGTGCATTTCTGCTAAATAAAGAGCTACGGTTAAGGGATGTAAAATATAGGGTTCTCCAGATAATCTCTTTTGATTTTTGTGGGCTTCTTCTGCAAGAAAATAAGCTTTTTTGACAACTTCCAGTTCTTTTTCAGAAATTTTTGGGTTATGTTTTTTGATTGTCTCTAAAATTTGTTTTAATATATTAGAGTAATTAGAAGAAAAAATACTTTCCAGAACCATAAGTTTAAGTAATCTTGTAAAGTAATTTTGGCAATTTTAAAATACTATGGAAATTGGTTCGCAAAGCAAAAATATAAATCCCATTGGAATCAAATCGGTATATTATAAAGTATCTTTTTATTATACAAATTATGTTTATAAATTATTTAGAATCCTATTTTTTTTTGTATCTTTTATATCGATTGTTTTACTTTTTATAGAATATGGAATTTATTATCCTGTAGAGTGGACAAAAGTTTTACGAAGAATCATTCAAATCGTTATATATTATTTTTTATTCTATGAATTTGTGAATTTGCTCTTTTTGAGAACGGATATAATCAATCATTTAAGTAACTATTGGCGTTACAGAAAGATAGAAATTTTAATTGCAATTTTGGTTTCGTTAATTTTAGCAGTAGAAGGATTTTTAATTCCTTATTTGATTTTATGGGAGCCTTCAGTTGATAAACTTGTTTTAATTTATTTATCTATCTCGCAGGTTTTGCTATTGATTAATAATTTCTTTCATTTTAGTAGGAATATTTCGAATCTATCTTATAAAAGATTCAATCCTTCTTTAGTGTTTTTGGGAAGCTATATTTTAGTTATCTTTCTTGGATTTATTTTATTGTCTTTGCCAAAAATGCATACTAAACAACTGAGCTACATTGATATTTTATTTTTAGTTACTAGTGCAGTTTGTGTTACAGGATTAACTCCCATAGATGTGGGTAAAGACTTAAGTTTTTCGGGTCAACTTGTATTGTTATTTCTTATACAGTTGGGAGGATTGGGACTTATGACTTTGACATCCTTTTTTTCTTTTTATTTTTCAGGTAGGATCAGCTTAACCAATCAAATCATGATGAAAGAACTTTTTAGCGAATATTCATTAGAAAAAGTAAAAGGAATTTTAAAACAGATTGCCATCTTTACTTTTACAATTGAGATCTTAGGAGTCATTTATTTATATTTAACTTTACCTGATTCTTTAATACCTCAAAAGGGAAGCAAACTATTTTATTCGATTTTCCATAGCATTTCTGCATTTTGCAATGCGGGTTTTAGTTTATTTTCCGATAGTCTTTACACTTTGTCTCAAATTCAACCCTTCAGTATATACGGAATTATGTTTTTGGTTATGTTTGGGGGGATTGGATTCCCTGTGATTCAAGATATAATAAATAAAATTTCAATAAAAAATCATAAATTTTCTCTAACCACCAAAATTGTACTTGCATCCAATTTGATTTTATGGATTGTTGGTTTTTTTGTTTTTATTTTTTTTAATTTTTATTATCATTATAACTTTAAAATTTCTGAACTGATTTTGCATGCATTTGTTTTTACTGTTACTCCTAGGACAGCTGGATTCAATACAATTCCTTATGATACCTTAAACCTACCCCTTATTTTTTTTACATTTTTACTTATGTGGATTGGCACTTCTCCCATTTCGACAGGGGGAGGTATCAAAACAACCACCATAACAATTTCGATTTTTCATGTGTTGTCTTTGATTCGAGGTCACAATCGTGTCGAAATTACAAAAAAAGAAATTGGCAAAGAAACAATCATTCGTGCTTATTCTAATGTTCTACTTTCTTTAATGACAATATTTGCAGGTATTTTTCTTCTTTCTATTTTCGAAAAAAAACCTGATTTTTTAAAAATAACTTTCGAGGTGGTTTCTGCCTATGGCACTGTAGGGCTAACTTTAGGGATTACCAATGGTTTAGAACCCATATCTAAGGTGGTTCTATGTTTCGTTATGTTGACAGGAAGAGTGGGGATCTTAACCTTTTTATTAGCAATCATTCCAAAATCAAAAGAACTACATTATGAATATCCCAAAGAATATGTAGTTGTTGGATAGTCGTCATAATTTGGAGGTACAAAATGTCTGGGAAAAAAATAGCTATCATTGGTTTGGGTGATTTTGGTAAGGCATTAGTAAAAAAACTAAACCAAGAAGGGAATGAAGTAACTGCAATTGATAAAGATATAAAGACAATAGAAGAAATTAAAGATTATTGTACCCATGCAGTTTGCTTAGATTCTACAGATGAATCGGCTCTACTTGCCCAGGGAATTCAAGATATGGATTTAATTTATTTAAGTTCCTCAGCGAGTTTCGAAGCATTGATTCTTACTACGAAAATATTGGAAAAGCATTGTCCTAAAGAAAGAATTATTGTTCGGTATAGAAACGAAATTCAAAAAGAAATTTTAGAAAAAATGTTCACAATTCAAAAAATCTTTAATCCAGAAGAAGAGGCAGCCAATAATATGGCTATTTTTGCGAAGCATATACATAAAATTGTAGGTAAGACCTTTTTTGTATTTGGAGATTATGAATTGATAGAGTTAGAAGTTCCCAAAAAATATTATAATAAAACGATCCAAGAAACAAAAATTCGAGACGAATACCATTTAAATATTTTATTGCTCAAAAGAGAGGAAACAGAGTTGGAAGCAAGAGGGGATACAGTTCTATTAGAAAAAGATAAGATCTATGTGTTTGGTTCCCAATCCAATATTCAGAGATTTATTAAAAATATAGATTTAAAGTAAAACAGTTTTTGACTCAAAAAATAACAAATAGAATCATAAAATAAAAAAAGAATTGTTCCCAAGATTTTTAATAAAATACTGGTGAGGAATGTTTATACCTTCTATAGATATACCTAGAAAGGCTGAATTCATTCGATTAAAAAACAACATCAATTTTATTGAACTTTTCGAAGGAATACAACAAGAGTTTGCTCATTGTTTCTTTTTAGAATCTTTGGGAGAACAAAATTCATTTTCGAGATACTCTGTGATTGGATTTGATCCCTATGCAATTGTTATTGGAAATAAAAATTATCTAATTTGGAAAGACAAAAAAGAAACCAAGCAAATCCAAACGAAAAATTCTTATTCATATTTAGCAAGTTGGTTTCCTAAAAACATTTTAACTAAAATGTATTCAGGTGGATTGGTAGGGTATTTGGGGTATGATGCTACTATTTTTTTTGAAGAAAAATTAGAACTTTCCTCGCATCCTTTATTCCCACCTTTCCTGTTTGGTTTGTATTTGGATGGATTGGTTTACGATAAAATGACTGGCGAAACTTTTTATTTTTATTATAGAGAAAATAGAAAAAAATTGATCGATTCCCTATTAAAAAAGAAGCCAAAGCAGGGTTATCTAAAAATTCAATTTGTGGAACAATCAGTTTCTAAAAAGAAACATAAAGAAATGGTAGAAGAAGTAAAAAAAGAAATCATTAAGGGTAATACCTTTCAGTGCCAGATAGGATTTCAGAAAAATTATGAAATTTCTAAAGGAAATTTGTTTTTGTTTTATAAAACCTTAAGAAATATCAATCCTTCTCCCCATATGTTTTTTTTGAAATTCGAAAACAAATATTTAATAGGTGCCAGTCCCGAATTGGTTTTTCGTATTCGTAATGGAGAGATGGAGACATTCCCTTTGGCAGGAACCATTCAAAGAGGAAGAAATTTAGAAGAAGATATTTTTTTTGCAAGACGACTTCTTAATGACCCTAAAGAAATTGCTGAACATAATATGCTTGTAGATTTACATCGCAATGATTTAGGTAGAGTTGCAAAACCAGGAACAGTAAAAATTCGGCATTTAATGGATATCAAGAAGTTTAGTCATGTTCAACATATTTCCAGCGAAGTTGTAGGTTTAATAAAGAAAAATTATACAATGTTTGATGGATTGGCAAGTGTGTTTCCAGCAGGTACACTTTCTGGAGCTCCAAAAATTGAATCCATGAAAATTATCGAAAAAATCGAACAATCTCCCAGAGGTCCCTATGGGGGGGCTGTCGGACATTTTGGATTTGATGGGAATTGTACTTTCGCTATTCCAATCAGAAGTTTTTTTGTTTCTGATAGCTTTGGTTTTGCTAGAGCTTCGGGCGGGATTGTGTATGATTCTGTTCCAGAAAATGAATACCAAGAAATTATTCGAAAGTTGGGTGCTATAGATAAATGTATAGAAAACTTTAAAGACTTATGAAAGTACTTATCATAGACAATTACGATTCCTTCACTTATAACTTATACCAATATGTTGCAGAATTATTAGAAGATAAAAGCTATACTTTAGATGTATATAGAAATGATGAGATTTCTATTTCTCAAATAATAAAAAAAAATTATAATAAAATTATAATTTCTCCTGGACCGGGACATCCATCGGATCCACAATATTTTGGAGTTTGTGCAGAAGTGTTAGCTTTTGTTTCGAAAAAAATTCCCACTTTAGGAGTATGTTTGGGTATGCAAGGAATGGCTACAGTTTTTGGAGGGAAAGTAATCCCTGCCAAAGTTCCTATGCATGGAAAGACTTCTCTTATTGAACACGATCAAAAAGGTATTTTTAAGGATTTACCACAAAGGTTATCTGTAATGAGGTACCACTCACTTATAGTAGATAAAAAAACATTACCGAAGTGTTTAGAGATTACTGCTATAAGTTTAGATACAAAAGAAATTATGGGTCTTAGGCATAAAGAATATCCAATAGAGGGGATTCAGTTCCATCCCGAATCTTTTGCAACGGAAGGCGGAATGCAAATGATAGCCAATTTTTTATTTGCAAAATTTTAGTTCAATTTTAGGTAGTGTTTTTATGTACAGATGGAATGAAATTCTTAATAAAAGTAATAACATCCCCTACATCATAGCAGAAATTGGATTGAATCATAATGGCAGAGAAGATTTGGCTATAAAAATGATAGAAGCAGCATGTAAAGCAGGAGCCAATGCTGTCAAGTTTCAATTGTTCAAAACCGAATTTTTTATAGATAAAGAAGCTTCTCTTCCTTCTTCTGTTGAGGGTTCCCTTTTTGAGTTTTTTAAAAAGTTTGAATTACCAAAAGAATCATGGTTCAATTTAAGAGAAATAGCAGAAAAATTCAATGTTGATTTTTTATGTTCTGTATTTGATTTAGAGTCTCTAAAATTTTATAAAGAAGAATTAAAAATAAATTTAGTAAAAATAGCTTCTAGCGATTTAACAAATTATTTACTTTTAAAAGAAATAAAACAAAGGAATATGGAATTTATTTTATCCACTGGAGCAAGTGAAGAACAAGAAATCCAAGAAACCATAAAAAGATTTGGCAAACCCTTTGGACTTTTACAGTGTGTGTCTCACTATCCTGCTAAAGAATATGAATATAATTTAAGTTTACTTCCTTATTGGAAAGAAAAATACAACTGTCTTGTTGGGATTTCTGATCATTGTGCCTCTGATAAAGTATCGATTGCTTCTATTTTTTTTGGCTGCCAAATTATAGAAAAGCATTTTACAATTGATAAATCATTACCAGGACCGGATCAGTCCTTTTCCATAACACCTAAAGAACTAAAAGGATTGATAGAAGATTTAAGAATCTTTCGTAATACAATAGGTAAGCCCATCAAAAAAGTACAACCTAACGAAGAGAATGTTAGACTTTTTGGAAGGAGATCATTATATTATTTTAGAGATTTAAAAAAAGGACATAACATAACTTATAATGATTTGATTGCTTTAAGACCAGGGGGTGGTATACCACCAGAAGAATACGAAACAATATTAGGTAAAATATTAAAAAGAGATATAAAAAAAGGAAAAAGAATTCACCAATATGATTGGGAAGGATGATTCTAGTCTTAATTTTGAAAGAGATTTTTTAATAAAACTTTTATTTAATGTAGACCTGCCCATTTTGATTTTTTCTGAAGATAAAAAAATAATTTTTGCGAATAAAAGAAGTCTTGATTTACTAAAAATTAAAAATGAAAATTTGGCTCAATTTCCATTGGAAATTGGATCAAATCGGATTAAAGAACACTTTTATTTTTTTACAACAAATATTAAGTTTTTTGATTCAGAGAACCAAAAAGAGATTGAACTACCTATGAATGTTACAGCTTTTGAATATATTAAAAAGATCTATTATTTAGGCACCATTTATGAAGGTTTTTATGATTATTTAACAGGTTTTCCTATTTTATCTATATTCGAAGAGAATCTAGAAAAAATTATTGTTAGTTCGAAAAGAAGAAATAAAATTTTTGCGATTTTATTCATAGATATAGATAAATTTAAACATATTAACGATACCTATGGACACATGGTTGGTGATGCTATCATTCAAAAAACTGCGAAGATTTTAGAATCTTGTTTACGAGCGGATGATCTTATAACTCGCAAAGGTGGGGATGAGTTTATCATTCTTTTAAATGACCTTGCATCCAAAGAAGATGTTCATTATGTAATAGATAAAATTTTTTCTTTTTTTCAAAAACCAATGTTTGTTGAGAACCAAACTATACCAATTTCTTTAAGCATTGGAATCAGTATCTTCCCAGATGATGCTGAAGATTCTAAAAAACTAATAGAGAAGGCAGATTATGCTATGTATAAATCTAAAGAAGTAAACCAAAATTCATTTTCGTTTTATTCTGAAAAACTCGAAAAAGAATTAAAAGAGAAACATAAAATTGAAAAGCAATTTTTGGAAGATTATAAATCCAATTTTAAGAATTTTGAGGTAGCATTCCAACCCATTTTTTCTAGGGTAGATGTAAATAAGTTTTCAGTACAGGCTTTAGAAACTTTTGTAAAGTGGAATGATCTTCAGAGAGATATACAGAATTTGAATACAGAATCTCTTATGGAGATTGCAACCAAAAAAAATATTATAGAAGAAATAGATCGTTATGTACTTTCAAAAGTAGTCCACTTTGTAAAAAATTACGAAGCTCTTTCTTTGCCTTTATTTGTCCATATTTCAACCCAAATGTTTTATAACGATAATTTCGTTTCTTTTCTAAAAGATACTTTTAAAAAGAATGGAGTTTCTCCTAAAATATTGGTCTTAGAAATTAAAGAAAAGACCCTTAATAAAAATATTTCGAAAAGTATAGAAATCCTTAGGGAATTAAAAGAAAATCATTTTTCTATTTGCGTGGATGATTTTGGGAGAGAAACCAATTTATTTTTGATAAATCAAATCAAACCTGATTATATTAAAATTCAATTACTTAATTTTCTTTTCGCTGATTTAAGACTATTTTCTGAGGTTGTAGATTCCTTATATTTTTCTTTAAAAACAAAAATTATTGTAAGTAAACTGGAAAGTTTAGAAATGCTTCAAGAAATTTTAAAATCAAAAAGGGTTCATTACTTCCAAGGGTTTTATTTTTCGGATCTTTTAAGTTTCAAAGAAGTCTTATTATATCTTGATAAAGGAATTTTATATGAATTTCAATAAAAGCAAAATTTTGTACGAGGAAGCACTTAGATACTTACCAGCTGGAGTCAATAGTCCTGTTCGAGCATTTCGACAAGTGGGGGGTACACCCATTTATTTCAAAAAAAGCAAGGGTTGCTATTTAATTGACGAAGATGATAATCTCTATATAGATTTTTGTAATTCTTGGGGACCTCTGATTACCGGACATAGAAATGAAGAAATCATTAATGCAATAAAAACTCAGTTGCGAAAGACTTTAACTTTGGGAACTCCCCATCATTTAGAAATTGAACTTGCAAAAAAAATCATAGAACCCATTCGAAAAAAAATTCCAAGTATTGAAAAAATTCGGTTTGTAAATTCAGGAACTGAGGCTGTAATGAGTGCAATTCGATTGGCGAGGGGCTACACCAAAAAGAATAAAATCATTAAATTCGAAGGATGTTATCATGGACATGTAGATTCTTTATTAGTTAAAGCTGGTTCGGGTCTGGTAACTTTTGGACAACCAAGTTCTGCAGGTATACCGAATTCTTTTTCTGAACATACCCTTGTTTTGCCTTTGGATGACGAAGAATCAGTTTCTGAAGTTTTCAAAAAACATAAAGAAGACATAGCTTGTGTTATTATAGAGCCAATTCCAGCCAACAATGGTTTATTGATACAAAGAAAGGAATTTTTAGAATTCCTACGAGAGATAACTTATAAAAATCAAAGTCTTTTGATCTTTGATGAAGTAATTACTGGATTTAGAGTGGGGTATTCGGGTGCTTCGGGACATTATAAAATTGAACCTGATTTGGTAACCTATGGTAAAATTATTGGTGGAGGGCTTCCTGTTGGTGCTTTTGCTGGAAGAAAAGAGATTTTTTCTTTATTGTCTCCTGATGGCCCAGTATACCAAGCGGGTACGTTGAGTGGCAATCCCCTTGCAATGGCAGCTGGTTTAGCTCAATTGAATCTTTTATCAGAAAAACTATATGTAAACTTAGAAAAAAAAGGAAAATACTTAGAGGAAAATCTTAAGAAAATTTTTCTGGAGAAAAAACTCGAAATGCATGTAGTTCGTAAGGCTTCTATATTTTGGATTTATTTTGGAAATGGTAAGTATCAACCGCCAAGAAGAGCTGATCAAATTTCAAAGGAAAGTATGGAGATTTATGCAAAATTTTTTCATCATTGTCTTAAGAAGGGAATTTATCTTGCACCTTCAGGATACGAAGTAGGTTTTTTAAGCTCTCCCATGACCAAAAGAGATTTAGATCACTTTTTAGATATTGTGAATGAATTTCATATTTAAGATCTTCAAAAGTTTAGATTTTTATATTATTTTTTTAATTTTATTCATCTATATACAAATGCTATGGTGGTTATATTTTTTCTTTAATACACAGGATGAATATTTTGCACTTTTAGATCAGAATGAAGTTCTAATTTTAAGACATTTAAACAAAGAACCTATCCATGACATCATAGATATTAATAAAAATATCTATTTTGATCCTAAAGAAAAAAAATATAAAATAAATCCCGAAATTTACAATCAAAGGGAACAATTGAAGAAAAAAAATCAAACTATGTTTGTATCCGAAGCTCTATTTTTTCTTTTTGTATTTTTAATCATCTCTTTATTGATTTTAATTTTTTATCATAAAAAAAATCAATTACTAATGGAAAAGATTATTTTTTTAAATAGCTTTACCCATGAATTAAAAACTCCTATTACAGCAATCAAACTCAATTTACAGACTTTATTAAAAAAAAACAACAAAAAAAATTTAGAATTATTAGAAACTAGCATATACGAATTGAATCTTTTAAATCATAAAATAAATCAAATACTTTTTGATAAAGAAATTCAATTGCCTTCTTTTAAAAAGATTTATAATATCAATCTTGATAGATTGGTTAAAGAGATTTTAGAAGAGATAGATTATGAAATCAAGAAAAAAAAATGCAAAATTCATTTCCAAACATTGCAGGATATGAATCACCTATGGTTGTATATTCCTGAACGATGGTTATCTTTAATTTTAAAAGAATTGTTCATTAATGCTATCAAATATTCTGCTAAAGAGATCATCATAAAGTTTTCTTTATTTAAAAGCTTATTTAAAAAATATTTACAGATTACTGTAATAGATTATAAAGACAAAAATTATAATTATCTACCTAAAATGGAAACTTCAGGTTTAGGTCTTTTTTATATAAAAGAAATTTTAAAAAGATGTAAAGGAGATATAAAAATACGCGAGTTGGAAAACGGTTTAGAGGTGAATATTTTTATAATTGTAAAAAATGAAAAAAAATTATAAAATTTTACTAATAGAAGACGAAGAATACATAAGAAAAGGCATAGAACTAAATTTAAAAGAAGAAGGTTTTTTTGTAAAATCTTATTCCAATGCAGAAGAATTCTTAACTAAAGAAGATTATTTAAATCATTTTGGTTATGATTTAATTATTGTAGATATAATGCTTCCTGGTAAGACTGATGGAATTCAATTTACGAAACTTATAAAAAGCAAATGGGATGTTCCTTTAATTATCTTGACTGCAAAGAATCGCTTAGAACATAAATTAGAGGCATTCGAGGTGGGTGCAGATGATTATATTACTAAGCCTTTTGAGTTAGAAGAATTGATGGCTAGAGTTAAGATTAAGCTTAAAAAAAAGAAATTTCATAAAATTTTGATAGGAAATCATATAGTAGATTTTGAAAATTATAAAGTAGAAAATAGAAAAACAAAAAAAATTTTTAACTTAACAGAAAAAGAAATTGGTATTTTATTCTTGTTATACGAAAATAAGGGAAAGCCTGTAAGTAGAGATAAGATATTGGATACACTTTGGAAAAACGAATACCCCACAAACCGAACTATTGATAATTTTATTTTAAAACTAAGAAAGATTTTGGAAGAAGATCCCTCAAACCCAAAGTTTATCCTAACAAGACACAAAAAAGGATATGAATTATCAAGTGAAATCCAAGAATACAAATAGGAAAAAAAATGAAATTGGTTAAGACTTTAAGAAATGGTTATGAAGAAAGTATCCCTTTTTGGTTTATGCGACAAGCGGGAAGGTATTTGCCCGAATACAATAGATCAAAAGGGCATAAAAGTTTTATAGAAACCATTCTTGATGTGGATTTGGCTACGACAATTTCACTTCAACCTTATATTAGATACCGAACGGATGGGATTATAGTTTTTGCTGATATTTTAACTCCTTACTTGGCTATTGATATACCTTTAAGCTTTAAAGAATCTGGACCCAAACTTGAATTTGATATTTTTTCCCGTCAAGACATAAAAAAGCTTTATAATTTTGAACCCAACCTACAATTGGAATACTTAAGAAAAATAATACAAAATTTAAGGGAATTTATTCAAAAAGAAAATTCCGAATCTTCTTTAATAGGTTTTGCTGGTGCTCCTTTTACTATGCTGAGCTATTTAATCGAGAAGGGAAATTCAAGAAAATTAGATAACACCAAAGAATTCTTATTTAATTTCGAAGCACAAGCCTTGGAAATTTTGGAAATTTTGACCAATCTTACAGTTGAATATTTAAAGTTTCAGATTCATTCTGGAGTAGAATTGGTTCAGTTGTTTGATAGTTGGGGTGGGATTTTATCTTCTAAGCATTATAGGGAGTTTTGTTTTCCTTTTTTAAAACAAATTATAGATGCGATAAAACCATTAGTTCCTATTATAATTTTTGTGGGGAACAATACTCATCTAATTGATCAATTGGTGGAACTTGAACCTGATGCAATAAGTCTAGATTGGAGGGTAAATGACATTTCTAAGATTCCAAGCAAAATAGGAATTCAGGGGAATTTAGATCCTGCAATCTTATTAGGAAGTACAGAAAGAGTACAAAGGGAAGTATGGGAATTGTTAAATACCTTTTCTGTAAGAAAAAATTTTATTTTTAATTTAGGTCATGGGATTTTGCCATCCACTCCCATTCATAATGTCAACAAAATGGTGGATACAATAAAACGGTTTAAAAGAAAAACTCAATGATTTTTGATATTATACTTTTCTCTCGGGGGAAGACCTAATTTGCTTCTTAATTCCAAATTTTCTTTGTATAATTCCATAACTTCGGTGTCTGTAAATATGTTTAATTTTTCTAAAGCTTGTATGATTTTTTCTCTTTCTATACTTTCCCTTCTACTTATTTCTAAAGCGATTTCTGTAGCTTCTAAGGTTTTTTTTGTTTCCATTAATTCTTTATCTCTAAATTCACCTAATTTTTCTAAAGCTTTCAAGGTGGTTTGCAATTCAATCATTTCTTTTTCTTTTAAAGAAAATGCTTCTTCTAAGGCTTTGTTTACTTTTTCTTCAAAGATTCTATACTGTTGTTCAAATTCAAGTAGATGTTGGAATGCTTTGGTTTCGTTTTTTGCATCCAATAATTCTTTTCTGATTAATTGTACATAGCCTTCCAAGAAATCTCTATATTTTCTAATTTGTGTAGAAAAGTCTTGAATGATCTTTCTATATCTTTCTGATTTAATTAAAAATTCTAAAATCAATTTTAAAGTAGTAGTTTTGGTTTGATCGTCAATCACATAAAGTCTTCTTTTGATTTCTATTTTGTTGATTGTTTGTTCGAGAATACTTTCAGGTAAAATTAAAACTTTAGCGATCGGAACTAAAATAGGATTTGTATTTAAAAGTTCAATAATTTCTTTGTCTGTCGTTTGCGTGGCTTGTATAACAATGATAGGAATCGAATCCTCTTCGAATTTGATCAGTTGAATTTCTTTTAGATCTCTTTCGTAAATTTCTATTTTTAAATTTTTATCTTCCAAGTTATCCACTTTAATTTTTAAAGGAAATTTTAAATTTCTTGATAAGTGCCAAATTTTTATGGTAGTCATCAAAATTTACTTTTAAATAATTCTTTGATTTTGGCAACAACTTTTTTTATCAAATCATAATTCCTGATAATTTTTCTTTCAAGGAATGTATAGATTGGATGTTCATAAATATATTTGTTATAAAAATTTTTTATAGGTACTCTAATCGAATTTAATAAAGTAAAATCATCAGTTTTTAGTGCCATAATATAACTGCCTAAAAGAAATAGTCCTATATTAGAAATCCAAGCGCTTAAGAAAGGGCTCCATACACCATCATTGCCTTTTGTTAACCCGATGGTCAATAAAGAATAGTAAAAGAAAAATACAAATATTGCTATTGGGAAATTCATTCCTTTACCCGTCCTCTTAGAAACCAATCCTAAAGGAAAAGAAACAAAAAAGAAAAGTAAATTGGCAACAGGTATAGCAATTCTTCGGTGAATTTCTATCTGAAATTTCCTTTTGGTCTTTTCCACATCTTTTAAAAATAATTCTAATCGAAAAACAAATTGTGCAGTGTAGTTATATTCTTCCATTGTTGGTCCCCCTTGTTGGTTTACCTTATTTAAATTTTCTATTAACCAGATTTTCTTTAAATTTAAGTATTCTTTTAATTCTTGGAGGGAAGGAAAATTCTGTCCCGATGTTAGTTCTTCCAACTTTATACTTTCCTTGCCTGCACTAAGGGCTTCAAAGTCAAATTTATGTCCTCCTTTTTCTAATTTATTTAAGAAATCCAACAATTCCCAAAAAGTGTAATTATCAGGTTTAACATCCAATTTAGAAACTTTTCTTTGAATTTTTGTTAGTACATAATCCATAAATCCATTTCTAAAATCGGTAATTTCAATTTTTGTCCAATCCGATGTGCTTTCTATCATATAACCTTTTTCTAATCTTATAAAATTTTCTTCTTCTCCGTTTTCTTTTTTTCGTATTAAAATTTGACCTTGCTTTGCTTGTATAATTTGGACCATACTTGAGTGGATTGTAGAATTCATCTCTAAAGAATCCTTAAATAGGTTTTTCCATTTCCTGATCTGTATATTTTTTAAAATAGAATCATTTCTATATTGGACATAAATATCAAATCCATAATCTCCTAAGGTTTCGGTATCAACCACATTCATAAATCTTCCCGATTTTACCAGACTAAAACTATGATATGTTCTTAACCATTCTTCAAAATCTGTTTTTGCTTTACTACTTATAGGACCGATATAAAAATAAAGAATTCCAACAACGAACATTGCTATCATACCAAAGGCTAAATAAACGGAATAGATTCTTCGAAAACTAATTCCCGATGCTCTAAGAGCAATGATTTCTGAATCTGCCGAGAGTCTACCTGTTGATAAAATTCCAGCAAATAAACAAGCTATTGGAATTGTGTGGGTAATTTTTTCTCCAATCAAATAAAATATGTATTGTAAAATTTTTATAAATTCAATACCTTTCCCAATTAATTCACCAATTACTTCTTTTAATACTAAAATGATCATTAAGGTCGTCCAAAAAAATAATGTTGTAAAAAAGGGTGCTAAAATCTCTTTAAATATGTATAGGTCTATGATTTTGAATCTTCTCATTTTTATAGGTTTTTTATTCAATTTTTTTGTTTAGTTCTTATATAAAAAGTTTTTTTTGTCTTTTACTTTATGAAAAATTCCCAAGCGCCAAAAAAAATTTTAGTAATCCAAACAGCATTTATAGGAGATGTAGTTTTGACAACTCCTATGCTGTTTGCGATAAAAAAGTGTTTTCCCAACAGTTATCTTTGTATTTTAGTAAAGCCAGAAGCAAAAGGAATTTTGGAACATTTACCTTTCGTAGATGAAGTATTGGTTATAGACAAAAAAAGAAAACATCGGTTTTTGGGAATGTTGTCTATAATCTACTTAATTCGCAAAAAGAAATTTGATGTTTTATTAGCCCCTCATCAATCTTTACGAACAGGGATCATCAGTTTTTTTTCGGGAATACCCTATCGCGTTGGTTATAAAACTTCTGCTTTGCCTTTTGTGTATCATAAAAAATTAATAAGAACAAAAAAACACGAAATCCATAGGCTTATTGATTTTGTTAAGGAATCCTTATGTTCCGATCTAAATTATCTCACCAATGCTCCTATTTTAGAAGAGACTGAAAAAAGTAAAAAAGAAGCTAAAAAGCTTTTAGAAAATTTTCATACAAAACCAATAGCTTTTGCTTGTTCTTCTGTATGGGCTACGAAAAGATGGACACCATGGGGATTTGCTGAGCTTGCTGGAATTTTGATAGAAAAATACCGTGCGCCCGTAATCCTTATAGGTTCTAAAGAAGATTATGAACTATCTGAGTATATTAAAAATTATGCGAAGCATATTTATCCTGAAAAATATTACAAGCAAATTTATAATTTTTGTGGTAAAACAGATCTAATTACTTTATTTTCTTTACTAAAAAACTGCCGCTTGCTAGTTTCTAATGATTCTGCTCCAATTCATTTTGCTTGTGCTGCAAAAATTCCCGTGGTAACAATTTTAGGACCGACTACAAAAGATTTGGGATATGCCCCTATATCAGAAAATACAGCCGTAGTAGAAATAGAAAATCTTTATTGTAGACCTTGTGGAACACATGGTAACCAAAAATGTCCAGAAAAACATTTTCGGTGTATGAAAGAAATCACACCTTTAATGGTTTTAAATAAAATCAATCAATTGAGGATTCCATAAACCATTGAAACAACTATTGATTTTTAGATTTCAAAAAAATTGCTTATGGCTTTAATTTATATACAATAAATAATTTGTTTTTATTAAATTTAGAATTTTTTTTCCCTCCCTCTCCAAAACAAATTCAAATATTTTATTTTTTTATTACATCATTATATCTTTGTTGAAATTCTTCGTTGGTTAGAATTTCAAAATATGTAGTTAAACCACTAACTTTAAAAATTTTTTCAATAGCAGGTTTCAGATTAGCAACACACATAGTTCCATTTAAACTTTGAATGTAATTTAAAGATTTAATTAAAATACCAATTCCACTGGAATCAACATAATTTAAATTTTCTAAATTTATACAAACATCTACATTAGCTTCTTTAACATTCTCTTCTAAAGCACTTTTTAAGTCAAGGGATGTGTATATATCTAAACTTCCTTCTAAATTAAAAACGAATCTATTATCCTTTTTGTGAATAAAAATCTCCATAAGATTTCCTCTGTTTTCTCTTTGTTTCTATATTTTGCTTTTTAAAATATAACACTTAAAAAATCAATTAAATTTTATCATAGTTCTAAAAAAACTTTTCCTAAGATTTGGATACTTTTTGATGCGTTAGTTTGTTCTTCTTTATTTGGAACCTTCTGGATTTCCTGTTATCCTTTCAATATCTAATTTTTGAACTCTTTCGTACATGTCTTTAAGAATCCCTTTTGTGATTTCTTTCATTATATCCCCAAATACTTCTGTCTCTAAAATTTCACTGATTACTTTACTAATTTCTTCACCAGCATAATTTACCACATTTTGCATAAAAGGAATTTTAGCTATTTCCCCCATCATAGTGGTAGAATAGAGACTTTTTTTAACTACATCAGTTAATTCTTTTTCGTATTTTTTGAAAGAGTGTTTTGCTAACTGGGCGTAATTTAGTCGAATCATCACTTCTTCTACTCTTTTTAAAGACTGTAAAAAAACTGCATCTGCAATTGTGTCTACGATAATATCTCGAAAGCGAAAGGTGATTTCTCGAGTTAGTGCTCTGGAAATTTCTTCCTCAGCTTTTCCTAATTTATAAAAAGCAATAGCCAATTTGATTCCTCTTAGAATTAAAAAAGGTCTTAAAATCTGGAATGGTAATATTCCTATCACTTCGTACCAGTGTGTCCATATATATCGGAATTTCTGAGATTCTTCGTTCTTTTTTAGTCTAAGAAAAAAGTCAACTCCCCAGATGGTAATTGTGAAGATATCAAATAATAGAATAGAAAAATTGATTCCTCTTGATAAAAAAATTCCGTAAGAGTTTCCTATCAATAAAAATATTACATCTATAAACAACAACAATAATAATAAATTATAGTCTATAGGCCTACCGGGGAGATTTTTAAAGTATCTGCTTAATAATTTATATATCATTGTTGTTGTAAAAGATTTTTGAAAAACTACCTAAAGCAATCTTTTTCTTAAAATATGGTATCTTTCTGAATGGATTTTTCTTCTTAAGGGGTTTTTAGAACTAGACAAAAATTCGTATAAAAGAATTTCAAATTCTAAATGTTTTTTTAGGATAGGAACAGGATTTTTAGCCAATATTTCTCTTACGATTACCATATGTCTTGTGTTGATGAAATCTGAAGGAATTTCTCTACTCAAGGATTCTATAATTCCAGAATGTATGGAACCTCCAATCGATGTTTCGATTCCTTTTTTTTTACAGTTAATTATGATTTCTTTACATAATTCGATTACTTTAGGATGATCCGCATCTAATCCCATAGAATTTGAAAAATCTGTTCTAGCTGCTGTAATTTGAGTTAAACTTTTTGCATAAGGATTATTCAAAATAGCATTTAATTGCATATACCCCGTTATAGTTTCTATGTTAATTCCTGCTTTTGTTTCTTTTTGGTGTTGTTTTTTGAGTTCATCAAGAGTTTTTATAAAGTTAGTTAATGCATAAGGAGATTCTATCATTGGGGCAATAATGCAATCTGTATCTATAGATAAGAGAAATCGGATATCATTTCTTGCTTCTGGTCCACCTATTTTTACATTCAAGGGCACAATCCCTTTGCTAATTTCTCTTAAGAATTGAATTTCTTCGAAAGTCATATCTTCGACTTCTGTTCCTGTTTTTAAAGCGTAAAGACCAAAATCTTTTAATTCTTTTAAAGCACTTTGCAACTTTTCAATCACACTTTCAAATTTTTAAAATGGAGTTGGTTTGGATATTATTTTTTAAAATTCAAAATTTTAATGATTGAATAAAGAAACTGTTATTATAGATTCTGAAATTAGTTTAATAAAGTAGCTCTTGTTTGGATTGATTCACTATGCCCATATAATGAATTTTTATTTTAAATGAAAGTTTCTTTAGATTAATAGAACTATTAAAAATTTTAAAAAATTTTTTTATATTGAAAAAGTCCCCTATCCGTAGCATAAAAAAATCAAAAAAAATCAATATAAGGGGTAAAAAAATATGATAAAGTGGTTGACTTAAGTTAC
>JBKBRY010000028.1:0-33324 GCA_046291925.1 Leptonema sp. (in: bacteria)
TGATTTTATTGTTTAACGCAGATACTTCCAAAATAGCAATTCCTTTTGCAATTGGTTTTACTTTGATCATTTTTTCAGTTAATACTTTTTTTAAGAATTCCCTAAAGGTATTCAAGTACACTCAAAATTCTGTTTTTATTATTTTGGTTATTGTTTACATTTTTGTGTATTTTTATTTATGGGATTTGGCAAAAAAAGGGAATTCTTCTTTAATCAATCGTTTTTTTTATTGGTACGTTCTTTATGAATATTTTAAACAAAATCCTTGGCATCTTATTGGGGGGCTAGGCGAGTACCAGTGGGGTTTTTTATATAAATACCTAACCTTTGATATATCTCAATTTTCTTTTATAAATCAGGTTGATATAGCTTTTTATTTCCACATGCACGCGCACAACGATCCCATTTCTTTTTTGATGGGTGGTGGAATTGTTTTTCTTTTTCTTTACATTCTGATTCTTTGGATTTACTTAAAAAATATTTTTCGACTAATAAAAATAAATGGAATTTTTTATATTGTTTTTGCTATTTTCTTGGTTATGCTCCTCCATGGAATTACTGAACCTTTCACTTTTAGCCCTTACACTGGATTTATTTTTTGGTTTTTTTTATGGATTGTAGTCTACTTTAAGAACTCAGAGAATCAAAAGCAAAATTTTGTCAATAAGAAAAAAATACTCGATCTTCAAAATCTATTGAATATAAAAAAAATTCATAAAAAGACTTTAGAAAAAATAAGATTGTATAGCATAATTTTTAGTTTAGGATTCTTAATGGTGATCCTATTAAGGTATGAACTTAAAAAAAATGCCAACTTGCATTATCATTTTCAACTTCTACCTAAAATGAATCTTATTTATCAATTCCAAAAAGGTGAACCTAAAATAGAAGCAAACCAAATTGATCAAAAAATACAACTATTAGAAGTAATTCAATTCATTTCTCTGGATAACGAAACCTATTCCCTTTTGGCAGACTATTATTTATATAGATATTTTATTTATGATGGTAGTGGGGATTTAGAAAAATTCCAGGATTCTCTTTGTAAAGGATTTTATTTGAATTCCAACATTTTTTTTTATAATAGAATCAACTGGCTTGCAAAATACAAAAAAATTCCAAGAGAAGAAATCTGCCCTAATTTAAAAAATAAAATTCAAAATTATGATTCTTACCACATTTTTTAAATCATGGGCACAACGTCCTCTAATAACGAAGGACTTGAATTTCTTTCAATAAGATTTTATCATAATTTTTACTAAATGCAAAAAAAGAAATTTTTTCTTGAAGATATCTACCCTCCAAGGGAATTTTCAAAATTACCTCTCCGGGATTCATAACAAATTTATATTCTCGAACATTATTTTTAATTTTTATATAAATTCTAATTTCTCCTTCCTTGGAAGTTAGGTTTTCCAAATAAATGTCCAAATTATATTTATGCTTAGAAAGAAAAAAGTAATAGTAAAATAATAAATCCCCTTCTGGAAGGTTTTGATCTTCTTGATATTTTTCAAGTTCAACACTTTCTTTTTTTATTTCTTCACGATCCAATACCAAATAGTGATGGATTGGATTTCCTTTATAATTTGTACAAATTTTTTCTCCCTGGATTCGGGTCTGGCTTTTGTAAACAGGTTGGCTTCTATACCAAATTTTATGAAGAAATAAAATATCTTTAAAATCCCAAATTTTTTTTTCTATATCCAAATGGTAATCTCTCTTTCTATGCACATCACAGTACCAGTCACCTAACAATTGCAAACTAAAATTTCCATACAATTGAATCATAAAAGCAATCCCATAGGAAATAGATAATATTATTTTATAAAATGGATTTATAAAATTTTGGATTTCTTCTAATACAAAAATAAATAAAATAAACAAATATACTAAAATATCTGCAAACATTCTTGGACCGTAATTGTAAAATCCAGTCCATTGTACATTAAAAGAATAAAAAAACCAATACAGAAGAATTATAAAAAAAGAAATCAAGGAGATTTGATTTTTCAATATATTTTTTGTACTAATTTTGTATTTTTTATAAATAAATAAAAAAATTAAAGATACCAGAAAATAAGGATGAAAAGCAAAAACTCCATAGTTCGGAGAAAAAAAAATACCAAATAGATTATTTAGATAATTCTTTAAAGTAAAACTAACATCTTTATTGGTAGGGTCTAAGAATACTACGAAATAACCACCAATGGGATTCCCATAAGAAATCAAATTCAGATAAGCCATAGGAAGAATACTAATAGTATATCCTAACAAAAGGAGTGAAATGGACTTATAAAAGTTAAATTTGGAATCTTTTTTAAACAAATAATATAAAATAAATAATAAAAAAACAAAAGAAATAAAAATAGTAGTAGGCCGAATATAGAATAAAATTCCTTGTAAAATACCAATTCCGAACAAGTAGTTGCTGTTTTCTTTTTTAGAAAATCTTAAGGAAAAAATTAATAAAATTAAATTAAAAAATTCAATATAAGTATGTTGCCATAAATTCATAGCAGAAACAGACCAATGGATACTTCCCAAAGCATAAAGAATTCCATAAAAAAGTCTTTTTTGATTCGAAAGGGGAATACCTATTTCTTTTAAAAATTTATAAAATAAAATTACAGTCAAAAATGCAAGTAGACTCGATACTATCCTTTGGAATTGAAAAATTTGAATTTGAAAGAAATCTAAATTTAAAAAGCTTTTTTGTAATAAAATTGAATCAAAAAAAATTTTTAATTTTAGAGAACCAAAGGGGATACAAAACAATTTGAATAAAATCATAAAAAGATAATTCAAAAAAGCTAGCAGTAAAGGAAATATTGGGTAATAGTGATCGTTGGTTCCTTTGATCAATTGTACTCCTGGTAAAAAAGATGATGGATCAATCTTCTCTTGCATTATACCCATTTCGTCTAAGTGAAAATTTTGGTAATACATCAATTTGTAAGAAATTTTCATAGGGTATTCTACATCGATCAGTTGTAAAGGATAACCCCATAAAATGTAAAAAAGAAATAGAATAGAAAAAAGCAAAAATCTACTTATAATTCTTTTATAACTCAATAAAAAGTTTTTATGATTGATGATCAAATACAAAAAAACAATTGATAAAAGGATTCCAATATATTGATGCCTAAACAGTATAACTTCTTCGTCAAGCCCATAGCTTATCTTTATTTTAAGAGTAAATCCAATGGATACTAAAATCAAAATGATATTTAAAAATAGAAAAATTTTTTTTTTATTAAAAAGCAACTTGTTAAAATTTTTTATATAAAAAATTAAAAGAGAAAAATGTAAAAAGAAACCCACATAAGAGTAGATATCCAGCAAAGCATAAAAATTCAAAAAATTAAAAATTGCAAACAAATTGAAAGATAAAATAAAATATTTATATTTTAGTAATAAAGAATTCAATTTACCAAAAAAAGACATAAGTTTGGATATCTTTAAAGAAAAAAATTACTCCTATGTTCCATAGGAGTGAAAGAACAATTTATACTCTTTCTATCATTAGAGCACCGGCAACTCCACCATGAGCACATGCCGTACATACTACACGGTGAATGGATGGATCATCTTGCATATCCATAATCGCATTTCCTATTAAGCGAATTCCTGTTGCTCCAAAGGGATGGCCGATGGCAATGGATCCTCCAAACCGGTTGATTTTTCTTTCTTCGAATTTTTTTAACCAATCGAATCCAGTTTGAATTTTAATTTCTTCTAATGCACCTACAGCAGTAGACGCAAACGCTTCGTGGATTTCTATAGCGTCTACATCGTCGGGTTTTAATCTAAAATCCTGCAACAAACCTAAAGTTGCAATTGCCTGACCAATACCCATTAGATTAGGATGTACACCTTTCATTCGCCATCCTGTTAAATAGGCAAGAATTTCTAAACCCAATTCTTTAGCCCTTTCTGGTGTTGTAAGAAGCAATCCCGAAGCCCCATCCGATCTTGGAGATGCATTAAATATAGAAACAGTTGGTCCAATATCGTTTTTTAATTCTTTGCCATATTTTGCTTTAAATTGATCCCACTTCATAGCAGGATTATCAAAAAGAAGCATAGCCCTTTCCATTCGAGATGGATTTTTAACAATACCTTCTCTTAATAAAACTGCCTCATCTGCTTTTAAGGGTTTTCCTTCGTCATCAATTACTTCTAAAATTTGCCAATCGTATTTCTTATCCATTGTTGCTTCGTAAGCTCTTTTAAAACTTTCGTAAGCGAATTTATCTTGCAATTCTTTAGAAACTTTCCAGTTTTGAGCTACAATTTCTGCTGTAACAGCCATTCCATAACTGGTTTCTCCATCGGCTAAACCATCTTCCAAAGTATCTCGAACTTCTACACCTTCTGGCAATTGATCGGGTAAAAGCTTAATCAATTTATCTAAACTACTTGTTTTTTTATTTAGCCTTGCGTTTTTAATCACAAAAGGCATAGAGGTTTGAGATTCTTCTCCAATGGTTAAAAAAAGTTCCCCTTCTCCTAAAAGAATTCTTCTTGCACTTTCTACAACTGCTTCCATAGCAGAAACACAGTTTTGGTTTACAGTAAGAGCTGGAATTTCATCTGAAAGTCCGATTAAATTGGCAATCACTCTAGCAGAATTGGGAGCAAAGGGAAAACCTTCTCCTACAACCACTCCATCGATATTTTTTTTATCGATGTTAGAGTGTTTTAAAATTTCCTCTGCCACCATCTTTCCTAAATGATGAGCAGGGAACCTTCCTAATGATTTTGCAATTTGTGCAAAGGGTGTCCTCTTTAAACTGCATATAGCTAATTTCTTTTCTAACTTCATAAAAATTATAAAAAATTTTTACTGATTTATTTGTCAATATTTTTCCTTTCTGGATACAGCTTGATTGTTATTTCATATGAATTTTATTAAATTATAGATTGCCAAATTATAAAAAATACCCAACGAATTTCGTATAGCAGAACAGATCTTTTTATCCCATCCAAAATCTAAATCAATCAATCTTTTTCTTTTGTATTTTTGTTTTTATCTATTGCTTCTTTTGTTAAGTTCAAAAAAATTCAAAAAAAGAACCTTAGGACTTCACAAAAATCAAAAATTTTTGAAATCGAAAATTAGATAAAAAATCCAAAAAACAAAAATTATAAGTCAAATTTAGTTTTGACAAAAAAGCTAAATAAAAAATTATTTAAAAAAAAATGAATACAAAAATAGAAATCTACTCTTATACAAACAAAACTATTTCATCTATACAAAACAGTTTAAAGAAATATTTAGACAATACTTGGTTAAAACCTCATGAAAATTCTATTTTCCACATTTGTGATGAACTAATCAAAAATGCTATAAAATCCAATTATAAACTAATTTTGTTACTTTTTGAACTAAAAAAAATTTACAAAAATTCATTACAAGATTTAGAAGAGTCTGGAGAACTTTTGGATTGGCTAAAGGAAATTCTATTTTCAGGCGAAAACATTTTAATCAATCACAACGTAAAGAAGATCGATTCAAAAAAAATAAGCGAAAAATTAAAACGATTGATGCATTATGAAAAATTTTATATTGAATTTAAAGAAAAACAAAACAAAGATTCTCGAAAACTAAGAAAAGAAGTTCAAATCATATACCAGATAAAAAAAATATTAAAAGAATCTAAAATATTTACAAAAGTAGAAATCTATAAAAATCCAGAATTTATTCATATAATGATTCAAAATGGTTCTCCTATTTTAGAAGAGGATTTTTTTAGAATTATTGAAAAAAGAAAAAGTTTTGCACAATACGTAAAAGAAAATAGAAAAGAAGAATTTTTTTTAGAGCACCTGGATACTTCTGGCGGAGGTCATGGACTTGGCTATCCTCTTATCGATGCTTTACTTTTAGATATGGGTTTAAAGCCAGAAGAGCATTTATATCTTGTCTCTGCAAAAAGAACCATGGTGCTATTGAACCTACCTTTAAAAAAAATTCCATAGATTCTTAAAAATTTATTCACTTCTACTCATCATAAATTTCTCTATATAATCGGTTATGTCTTGTATATTTCTATTTATCATTCTTTTAAATTCGGGGGGAATATTTTGCGATTTAATCATTCTATAATAGTTCAATGCATTTTTTATCATTTTTCTTCTTGCGAATTCCTGTGCCTTAATTAACAAAGGCTTATATTTATAGTACACGTACTCCAAAGTATGATAATTTTTACTCAACTGGAAAGAATCAGGAATCTTAGAAAAATCATAAGTTAGAGTTAAAAAGGGAGCGTCTTCTTCATCAGGTGGTTTTAATTCCAATACTCCACGAATTTCTTGGATAGGTCCTTTGGCCTCTGGAGTATCAGGAATTTCTGGTAAATCAAGTTCCTCTACCCCCTCCCCTAACTGCTGCTTTTCTGTTTCTAAACTGGGAGGTGAATTTTGAATATCTTCTTTTTCCCCTTCTTCTTGTTGTTCTTGGTTTTCCCTTTGCGCATCTTCTTTTTGGGGTGCCTCTTCGGGTTTTTCACTTTCTTTAACTTCTTCTATAAGAATGGGGTCAGGCAAAAAAAGTTCTTCTAAAGGAGGCTCCCAAATTTCTACTTTAGAAATGGGAGAAGTCTCAGAAGCTTTTTGTGGTTCTATTTCTGATTCCTGTAATGAACTTTCTGGCAAATCTATAAAAATTTCTTGAGTGGTTGTGCTTTCTGGCAGTTCGAGTTTTGCCAAAGGAGGTTCCTCTTTTTCTTTTTGTAGGAATTCCACTTCTTCTTTATGAGAAGGAATTTCTTCTTTCTTTTCGCTAATTTCTTGAATTTCTTGAATTGTATCTATTTTGGGTTCCGGAAATTCTAGTTCTTCTAAATCTTCCCTATAAAAAGGGATAGTCGGAAAAATAGGAATTTGTCCGAAAGGGGGAATGGGATTTTCTAAAATATTTTTTTGTTTTTCCCAATATTTTTTTTGTAGTTCTAATGCTTTTTTTCTTTCTTGATGTTTTTTATATTTTTCTAAAAATTCATCTCTTTCTTCGAAGAGATTCACTTTCCTTCGATCTTCTCCTTGCCTTCTATCGGGGCGGTTGGGATCATATTTATATTCACCCCTTCTTTCTTTACCACTTCTTCGATCTATTAAAGGTAAATGCTTATATTTCTGCCATTCTCTTTCGAAATCTTTATCTGTCCAACCCTCTGTAATCAAATCTCCTTCTTCGTCAAATTGAAATCCTTCCTGATTGAGCAAACCTTCGAAATATTCTTGGGGTCTTGTAGGTACCTTTTGCCCTAAAGGAAGAGGAACAGTTAAACCATTAATATCAACTAAGCCTTTTTCAGTTTGGATCCATCTATCGGGATGTATAGGAATAAATTGATAATAAATATTTGTATAATCATTTTGAATGATTTTTTGATCCGTTATAGAACTTCGGTCTTTTTCCCTTATCTCCTTCGCCTCAATAACTCCACTTGAATCTATAACACCCTTACCACTTCCCCCTACCTCTATCCTCTCCTCCCTTATCTCTTTCGCCTCAATAACATTTCTTGGAGTCTTATTATCTCCAAATTTTTCTTTTTCTTTTTTTTCTAATAAGCTTTCGTTCTTTACAGAAATGGTATCCGCTTTTAATTCCTTTATTGATATTTCTTTATCCAGCTTGAATTCACTTTGGATTTGTTTGAGCCCCTCTAAAAGAATTTTTGATAATTCTTGAGCAATGCTATCTGAAATTTTTTTTATACCTTCGTTGAATTGTTCTAAGGCAAAAACTTGAGTCGATAAAGGAATGATAATTTCTGGAAACTCAATGGGTTCATCTTCTTCTATACCCATGAGCCATTTTTTAATATCTTCTATGTTTGTTTGAATTTTACGCTTGATTTCTTCATCAGGTATGCGTTTTTCCAATCTTTCGTATATATTCAATGCTTCTTTAGCCTTTTGTTCTTCGACAAATTTTTCTGCGTTTTGTAATGGTCTTCTATGCCGAGAAAAAGAAGATGCTCTTGGGATGATATCATCTGTAGAATAGGTAACTTTTAAAGGCTTCTTTTTTCTTAAGATATTTTGTCTTATTTGCTGGATCTCTTCTTTTAGATTGGATGTTTGCTTAACTTCAGGTTGGATAGGCGTAGGAAGTTCATGAATAAATGTTTTAAATTTTTGTAAATCTTCTTTATCAATTCGAAGACTTACTTTTTGTTTGGCTTCTGGAATGGAAGAAACGGATTGTGTTTGGGGCATCTCTTTAGTATCCGATTCTTTTTCTTTTTTAGTTGGATCCTCCTTCAAAAAATATGCAATCACTCCTGTAGCTGCTGAACTCAAAAGTAATAACAATAACCATTCCATATTTTTGATGACTTATTATACCCATCGACAATTATAGTTAAAAAAGTAAATTTTGTCAATAAGAAACTTATGAATTTAAAAAAGGCAAAAATAGATAAAATTTTATCCAATTTAGAAGGTTTGATTCATTTCAATCAAAAAGAATACTCATTGCCTTATGTGCTACCAGGTGATGAAGTAGAATATATATTTACCAAATTCAAAAGAAAAAAAAAGATCCTTCCCATCAAAGTAGAAAAAAACAACAATCCACTGATTCCAAGAGAAACTCCTCAATGTACCTACTACGAACTTTGCGGTGGTTGTAAAGGTCAGCATATACCCTATAGTTTTCAGTGGGAATTCAAGATTAGAGAATTAAAAGAAAAATATTTAAGAGAATTCCCCGAAATAAAAATTTATGAGCTCCCCGCAAAAGTGATTTATCATTATCGAAATCGAATGGATTTTGTAATCAACCAGAATCTTATAGGACTCAGAAAAAGAAATTTCTATTCTGAACTTGTTGACATTGAAGAATGCAAAATCCAATCCGAAATAGCAAATCAAATTTTAAAATTATTAAGAAATCTTTTGCAATCCTATCCCATAGGTTTTGATAGAAATACCAACAAAGGAATTTTAAAATATATCACTCTTCGTACAGCGAAAGAAATGGGAATCATTCTAACTATTTTTAAAGAAAATAAAAACGAAATCTATAATGAATTTATAGAAAAACTAATCTTGTCTTTAAAAGAAAATTTTATTGAATTTTCTTTGTTTGAATGTTATACAGACTTAAAATCTGAGGTATCCAACACAGAAAACAACCAAACCCTATATGGGAAAGATTCTCTAAATTTTTCTTTCGATAATGCAATTTTGAAAGTGCCACCAGAAGGATTTTTTCAACCCAATCCTAAAGAAATGGAATCTATGCTCCGTGTTTCTATAGACTTCTTTTTAAACCATAGGGATTTTACAAGAAAATCATACCATTTAATCGATCTTTTTTGTGGTGTAGGATTGGTCTCTTTATATTTTTCCAAATATTTATCAAATTGTATTTTAAGTATTTCGGGTTTCGAAATTTCAGAAAGATCTGTCCATTATGCAAACCAAAATTTTGAATCAAATTCAATTTTATATAACTTTACAAAATTCGATTTATCAAAAAAATTTACTTTTAAACCTAAAGAAAATACTCTTTTGATTTTGGATCCTCCTCGCTCGGGCTTGCCTAACTCTTTAATCAGATGGATTCTAAAATACAAGGATTTTATAGAGTGGATTGTCTATATTTCTTGTAACCCTAAAAAACAATCTATAGAAATTGAATCATTTAAAGAATACTACAAAATAGAATTTATAATTTTTGGAGATCCTTTCCCCCAAACAGAACATTGGGAGAGTTTACTTATATTGCGCAAAAGAAATTCTCTGGAATAGATAATTTTAAAAAAACTGAATCTTTTTATGCTTTATTATGGGATTTTATAAAGAAAGCATGCATACAAGTTTTTGTTTATAATAACCACAAAACAATAAAGTAGAGAAAGACTTTTCCCTCCTCTTTGGGATTTTCTATTTAGATTCTATAAAACCCTAAATTTTTGTAAATGTAGAATACCTCGCAATCTAAAATAGGCAAAATAAAATGGATCCTCTCTAAAATTCCAAATGGTTGACCAATTTTTGTAAGGCTACTTACCTCTCAATTCAAGAGATTCTTTATGATGGTTCTATACAAGCAATTTTTTTATAAAGAGATCAAGCTTTCATCATTCTAAACCAAAATGACCAACTATTGTAAGATTTAGCATTGTATGGAAACAAGAAAAATTTATTTTTAATCTTTTAGAAATGATATTATTAAAAGTAGTTTTAAAAAAATTGAGAATAAAAAAAATGGGAATTCAATATGAACTTATTAAAAGAAATTCAAAGAAGAATCGAAGAACGACTGGAAAGAGAACCAGAGAAAAAAGAATCCCTTATTGAATTTAACGAAGCAAAAGAACTTATAAATTATAGTGGAGAAGTTTTGGTTTCTTTAGCTGAACCTCTAAGAAAACATTACTATAAAAACTACGTATTTGTACATATTCTGAATAATATTCGAAATGGAAATTGTAGCGAAGATTGTGGTTATTGTATCCAAAGAAAAACCCAAGACTCGACGGAAATCCCTATATATAACTACAAAACAGAAGAAGAAATTTTAAAAGAAGCAGAATTAGCCAAAAAACAAGGAGCCTATAGATATTGTTTAGTCTCTTCTGGAAAGGGAACCAATCGTAAATTGGCTTTAAAATACGCAGAAATTATCAAAAAAATTATAAAAGAAATCAATATAAAAGTATGCCTAAGTGCAGGAATCATTACAGATCCCGAAGTAAGCAAAATTCTTAAAGAAGCGGGATTGGATAGATACAATCACAATTTAAATACTTCCCGAAAATACTATAAAAATATTACCACAACCCATACTTACGAAGAAAGAGAAATCACTTTAAAGAACTTATCCAACCAAAATATAGGATTATGTAGTGGCGTGATCGCAGGAATGGGAGAAACATACGAAGATTTAATTGAATTGGCATTGGAATTAAACCGATTGGGTGCAGAATCCATACCTGTAAATTTTTTTATTCCTATTCCTGGGCATGCTGTTAAAAATTATAAACACTTGTCCGAAGAGGAATGCTTAAAAATTTTAGCTTTATTTCGCTTAACCAATCCAAAATCTGAGATTCGAATGGCAGCTGGACGAGAAATCTATCTAAAAGAAAAGCAGCCCATTGCTTTAAAAGTTGCAAATTCTCTCTTTGTCTCGGGTTATTTAAATGTAAAAGGTTCAGATGTGCAAAGTACATTAAAAATGATTTATGATAATGGATTTCAATTGGATCCCAACTCAGAAATTCAAATAAATTTTTATTTACAACAGACGAAAGGAAATTCTGATCTGCAAGAACAAATGGGAATACAACTAAAAACCCTACAAGATCTAAGACCCTTCTTTCGAAAATGATTCGTGCTATAATCTTTGACTTAGATGGAACATTGATTGATTCCATAGAAGACTTAACGGACAGTTTGAATTTTGCACTCAAAGAACTCAATTTACCTACTTTTGAAGTAAACCAAGTTAAAAAATTTGTAGGTGAAGGGATGGAATCTCTTATAAAAAATGCAATCGATAGTTTAAACGAAAATCCAGAAAAAATACAACAATGCTATAAAATCTTTTATGAACATTACGAAAAAAATTGTACAAACAAAACAAAATTATTCACAGGAGTTCAAGAATTCCTAAAAAAGAATTCAAATTATCAATTGGGAATTTTAACAAACAAATCAGAGTTTTTTACTATAAAAATTTTGGAGCATCTACAAATTCGAGATTTCTTTTCTTATGTATTAACAGGGGATCATCCGGATTACAAAAAGCCAAATCCTTACGGAATTCATAAACTTTTAGAAAATTGGAATCTCTCAAATAAAGAAGCCATACTAGTCGGAGATCATTATACAGATATAGAATGCGCAAAAAATGCAGATATAAATTCCATCTTTGCGATGTATGGTTATGGTTATTTAAAAGAAATAAAACCAAAATATTATATTAAGTCACTAAAAAACTTAGATTTATTACTTCGCACTATAGACAAAAGAGATTCCTCTACGTAAATCTTTTTCTAAACTAAATGGAACTTGAAGAATTTAAAAACAATTTTGTTGTTTTTTCAGCAATGGATACTTTTGCTATACATCCTGAATGAAACTCAATATAGTCTTTTTCTATACCATCAGAAAAGATAACACCTTTTTCTGACATATGACTTTCTATGATTAAGGAAGTATCCAAATCTATACTGCCACCTACTATGGAAACACCACTCCATTTACTGCGAAATGGTTCTCTAACTACAAAAAGTAATCTTTTTTCTTCCCAATCTAGTCGTAAAGGTTTCATACGTATTGAATTGTTTTTAAAAAAATCTTTCAAAATTCCTTTTGTTGCATAAAAAAAAGAGCTTAGCCATCCTGTAGTTCCCGCTGGTGTAGAAACAATAATTCCACTAGATATCTGTCTTTCACTTTTTTGTTTATAATGAATCGTATATTTAGCACTAATATGAGATTGGGGACCGATAAAAAAATCGTTAAAGGCATACAAAACCTGTTGATCATTGGTTACAACTTTAGCCATTGTAAGTTCTTTGTATGGTAATTGATCACTCAATGCTAAGGGAATCACTTTACTAAAGTCAGAAGGGAGAAAAGGTAGTAAAATTCCATCGAATCTTTCGGGATCGGGATTGATAGCCAAAATAGGTTGCCCATCTAAGTACTTTGCAGTATTTACAACCAAACCATCTTGCCCTAATACAATGATCAAATCATGTTTTGTAAAAATATAATTGGGCAAAAATTCTCTATCTAAAACTTGGAGTTTATAACCTCTTGGTATTTTTCTTTTAATTTCATTTAAAGAGGAGTAATATTGATTATGTTCAAGTTCAATGTCCGAAATATCTTGGTTTCTAGTTTTTAAAAAAAACTCAACTTGACTTTTTGTATTCAATTTAGCGATTAATTCTTCCAATCGAGTCTTTCTTGTAATCAGGATAATTCTTTTTTCTTCTCTTTTTGCGTTCTGGGTGTTGGTATCGAATTTAAAAAGTTTTTTATGCATGAAAACAATCTATTGAATTATTTTTTTCTTTTCTTCTGATTCAGTTTATCCAAAACTTTGTTCAGCAGAGAAACTTTGCTTTTGCTCAGTTACTAATAATGCATTCAATAGCTCGGGAGAAATATTTAGGTTGCCAATTTTACTAGAACCTTTTGCCAAATTCAGGAAAGCCTTTCCAATCAATTGTTTGGTATTCATTCCCGATTGCAAGAAAATATCCAATAATTTTGGCGATAATTCCTTAAGAGGTTTTAATTCTAATTCTAAGGACTTGGATTTTGCCTCGGAATATAAAATTAATTTTTCATTTACTAATTTTTGGATTTCTATTTTCTCTTGTTCTATGTGTTTCTGATTTTGAATATCCACCAAATTTAACTCAAAGCTTTTTTCTAGTTTTGTTTTATTGGTTTCGAACTTTTTTAGTTCTAAAATTTTTTGTTTTTCTTGAATTGCTATCTCTGCATTCATTTTTTCTTCTAATATTTGCTTATTTTTTTCTTCAATAGCAATTTGTGTTTGCAATTCATTTTCTTTTATTTTTCTTTCCTGCTCTACAGCAAAGTTTCTTCTTTCGTATATAGCAATATCTGCTTCTTGCAAAATTTTCTCTCTTGTAGAAGTCTCCAATGCTCTTGTCATTTCGGGAGTTGTAGATATATTGAGTATTGATATATGGATCACTTCTATACCCATAGAATCCAAAGTTTCATTTTCTTTGATTTGCTCATTCAAAAATTTTACAAGTCTATCCGAAGAGGTTAAAGCCTCAATAAGTGGGTACTGGACAATCCATTCTCGAGTCATCACTTGTACTATATTCATAATTCGAATTGGCAATTTCTCAATTCCATCACCAACTGGTTCCCCATACTCATTTATACTAAAGTTTAATAAAGTATAAATTTTTTCTGGTTTTTTAATACAATAAGAAAATTGCCCTTGAACAGATACTTGCTGAAAATCTTTGCTCATAACATTAAAAATAAAAGGTTGATCTTTTGTATCTATAGGAACCACTGACACAGTAGAAGTAGGTGCAAAATAAAAAAAACTTAAACCACTTCCTTGCCTTTTTATTTTTCCTTTTTTAATTAAAAAAACATAATCGGTAGGGGATATTTTTATAAATTTAAATCCAAACATAATCTCATAAAAACTTGATAGAATTTATGTCAATAAAATGTTCTATTATAATATAAAATTTTTCTTAAAAAAATATTAATGGATTTTCTACAAAATCTAAAATTTTTTTATTTTCTAAACCAAACTTTCCGGTTTTAGAGTCATAAAAATTCTAAAATATAAAATTGCTTTTCAATTATAAAAAAGAAATTTAAATGTCTTTTTATGAATAAAAAAAATAAAATTTATTTTCTTTTAGGAAGTCTTATTAGCATTTTTGGAGTGATTCTATCCATTTTGCTGGTTTGCAAACATTCTTTTCCTGATATTTGCCCCACTTCTCTTGGTTGCAATATCGAAGGAGTAGACGGATGTAAAGAGCTAGGACAAAGTGAGTATTCAAAAATTTTTGGTATTCCCATTGCTTTTTTTGGTTTGGTTTATTATCTATTTTTAGGTTTACAATTTTTTATATCTTTTTTAAGAGAAAACGTAGATCCTATAGAAAATCATTCAAGAATACGGTTGGTTTATTATTTTAGTATAATAGGTTTAGGTTTTGATGGTATATTAGCATATATAAATTTTAAAATTTTAATCGTCCCTTGTTTACTTTGTGTTTATAGCTATTTTATTACATTATCGTTATTTTTTATTTCCTTAGTTTTAAAAAACAGAAATAAACCTCAGAAAAATCAGATCTTGATACTAAAGAATGGTTTTACTATGATGGGAGTAGCTGTCGTAGTATCAAGCTTAATCATGGGATTCTATTATGTTCTTGGAGAATCAAAAAATACAAATATAGACAAAAATCAATTGGTTCCTAAAGATAAAATCCAAGAATATTTAAAAGATTTTTACTCTTTAAAAGATGCCAATTTAGATACAAAGGGATTAAAAACATACGAAGGAAACCCCAAAGGCTATATTGTAATCCATAAATTTGCAGATTTCCTATGTCCTCATTGCCTCCATACTGTTCATATATTAAAAAAAGTGTTACAAAGATGGCCTGATAGAATTGTAATTTATTATAGGCAATTTCCTTTGGATTCTACCTGCAATTCTGAAATCACTTCTCCTCCTAGAAAGCCTTATGGGGATTGGAGATGTAATGGTGCCCAAGCTGCTGTTTGTGCTGATGAATACCCAAATTTTTCTGATTTTTACCATTCTCTTTTTGCTTTACAAGAACAACAACTACCCATAGATTTGGAACAATTAGAAAGAATTAGTAAAAATTTAAATATTCCTTGGCAAAAGCTTTTTGTATGTATGACGAGTGCAATTTCCCAAGAAAAAATTAATAAAGACGTAAAAGATGCAAAAAGGATTGATATCAATTCGACTCCCACATTAGTAATAAACAATAAATTGGTATTTAGAGGGACACCAGATGAAACTTATTTTTTTCATCTTTTAGATTCTCTTGTCTTCGAAAAAGAAGGAGAAAAAGCATTCGAAGAATTCAAAGAAAGAAGCAAAAATAGGATACAAAAATGAATCTTTACGAAGGTTCACCAATGAATGCAAATCAATATAGATATGCCATTGTAATCTCTCGATGGAATGAACTAATTACAGAAAAATTAAAAGAAGGTGCCTTAGCCGCATTTAGAAAATTCAAAGTACAAGAAACAAATATTGATATATTCTATGTTACTGGTTCTTTTGAATTGGGTT
This sequence comes from Leptonema sp. (in: bacteria), assembly GCA_046291925.1. GTDB lineage: Bacteria > Spirochaetota > Leptospiria > Leptospirales > Leptonemataceae > SKYB61. Next base: position 15,839 of record JBKBRY010000028.1, read on the forward strand.
CTACCGCAAAAAGGATAACCCAATTAAAAAAACATAATGGAATTTTATGTATAGGTTGTATTATCAGAGGTTCTACGGATCATTATGAGTATGTAGCAAGTCAAACAGCATCTCAAATAGCAAAAGTTGCATTAGAAAGTGAAATCCCAATTATTTTTTCTATATTAACCACAGATACAATTGAGCAAGCTTTAGAGAGAGCAGGTTTAAAAATGGGTAATAAAGGTTATGAAGGTGCCATTTCTTTAATGGAAATGTGCGATTTGTATAACCAAGTAAAAAACATAAAATGAAAAAAATTATTATAAAATTAAAAGCAAGACCTAAATTAGAAAAAAAAAGCAATAGCTTTCATCCCAACTTCAATGCAAGAGAAATTGCATTACAAGGAATTTTTCAGATGGAGGTATCCGAGTACCAATTAGATGAAATCCTACAATTAAAATGGGTACACAGCAAATTAGGAGAATCCGAAATCAGCCTTATTAAAGATATTATAGAAGGGGTTGTAGAATCAGAAATGGATTTGGATTCCTTAATTCAAAAATATAGCAAAAAAGATATACGAACACTATCCAATATAGTAAAATGTGTGTTAAGAATGGGAATCTATGAAATTCTAAAAGAAGAGTTCCCTGCACCTATTGTTATAGACACCTATTGTACCCTAACTAGAAAATACGATTCTGATCATGCAGTTAAATTTGTTAATGCAATCTTAGATAAAATTAATAAAGATTTACAAAAAACCATAAAAGAAAGTAATTTGCAAAATTCAAATCAATAACGATAATAATAAAATAGAGGGAAAAAAATGGGGAAAAATAGAATCATGCTAGAATCTACAGAGCATGATTTAATCATTCCAGAAACGAAGCAAGCGACTAATCAAGAGAAAAAATTATTTTATATAGTTATCATAGGAATGGCTATATTATTTTTGTTTTTGTTGGGAGCAGGAATCTTTTATTACTTTCAAAAAAATAAATGGACGGATTCCAAAGAAAAAGGAGTTTTGAATCCTGAAACCAATACCAATGAATCCTTAAAAGAAAAATACTATTACCCTTCCGAAAAAGAAATTACACCACAATTGCGAAAAGCTTTACAATACTATAAAGAAGGCTTCTTAACAAAAGCAGAAAAACATTTTCAATCTATTATTGATAACTCCCAAGATGATTTAGAAAAAGCAGTAGCCTATACTTTTTTAGGAATTATTGCATTGGATTTGGAAAAATATCCTTTAGCCAAACATTATTTTTCTAAAGCATTAGCATATAAAGAGAAATACCTACCAGCATTAGTTAATCTATCAATAACAGAATATCATTTAGGAAATTTAGAAGATGCCTTTAAGCAAGCAATGGAAGCTAAAAAGATCGCACCTGAAGATCCATTAGTGTCTCTTCTAGTGGGCAATATTTTGATGAATCTCAAAGGTGCCCAAGAAGCAGAATTAGAATTTAGAAAAACAACACAACTTGAACCCCAAGAACCCATAGCTCGATATAATTTAGGAATTTCCTTACTTAGGCAAGGAAAAACACAAGAAGCCTTAGTAGAATTCCAAAACTTTTTGGATTTGTTTCCCTACCATAATTTAACACCTATAGTATTGTCTCAAATGGCACAAATTTATTATTCATTAGGTCAGTACGAGAAATCTTTGAATTTTTACAAAAAAGCTTCTGGACTGTCTCCTGATAATGCAAAAATTTATTACAATATTGGTGTAGTTTATTATAACTTAAATGATCCTACTCAGGCAAAAGAATATTTTAGAAAAGCTTTAAATCTCGGAAAAACAGATCCTGAAGTTTTCGAAAAATTATCTTATGTTTTTGAAGAGCTGGGAGAACCCGAACTCACTAAAAAAACGATAGAAAGATCCCTTCAATACAATCCTGATCATCTACCATCTTTATTTCGGTTAGCAGAAATTTACAAAAATTCAAAAAATTATTTAGAAGCAGCAGAAATATATAGGAAAATTGTAAACAGAACTCCTGGAACAGAAACTACTGAATCTGCATTATTAGAGCTTGGCAAGATATACATAGAAATGGAAAGATACCCCGACGCTGTTTTCGTTTTAAAAAAAGCATTGGATTTACAAGCCAATCCTAAAATCGAAGTTTATTACGAATTGGGGAGAGCCTACGAATATGGAAATAGAAAAGATAAAGCCATAGAAATCTGGAAGCACGCCTTAGAAAAAGATCCTCTTACACCTGAGGAAAAAACAAGAATTTTAATCCAATTAGCAAAAACATACCAAAACATAGGAAGTTATGATTTAGCACTAAAAGAATTAAAGAAAGTAGATATTACAGAAAAAAATTCCAATCAAGTATACTTGCAAATGGGTGTGTTGTATAAAAATATAAAAGATTACGAAACAGCTATTGGTTATTTTAACAAAGTGTTTGAATCAGCAAATTCTTCTATCTTAGAAAAAAAAGAAGCAGCAATCCAAATAGCAGAATGTTATCTTTCCACAAAAGAAATTCATAATTTAGAACCTGCAAAAGCTTGGATCCATAAAGCCATTCGATTGGATCCCAAAGATCCAAAAATTACTATAACTTTGGCTAAAATATTAATTTTATCATCTACCACAAATGATTTAGAAAAAGCAATCGAGATACTTCTGCCAATTACCTATTCGGACCAACCTCCTTCTATTTTAAAAGAAGCCTATTTTACTTTGGGAGTAGCCTACTACAAGAATCAAGAATACCAAAGAGCACTCAATGCCTTCCAGATGGTGCTTCAGTGGGATCCAGCAAATGAAGAAGCGATTGGTTATAAAAATAAAATTATAAAAAAAAGGGAGGAATAATTGAGAAAATTTATAAAATTCTTTTTATTATACACAATTTTATCTCATTCAGTTTTTAGTGTAGATATATCTGAACCTTCAATAAAAGAATTTTTAGAGAAAGACTCCGAATCTAGAAGAAAATCATTATGGATCATTTACCAAACAAAACAATTTGAATTACTAAAACAAGAAATTTTAAAATTACCACAAATCAATAACGAAGAAGAAGAAAAATTGATTTTGAGAATTTTAAAACTTTTAGATGAAGATTTAGAGATCATAATACCTAATTGGTATAGAATTTTAGATAGATATACAGATATAAAAAAACCTAAAGAAAATCTTTTGATTGTAATTGAATTAGCGCAGAAATTTAAAGAAAAAAAGCTGACCCCAACTTTGTTAAGATTAACAAACCACCCAAGCTTCGAAATCAGAAGGGAAGCAATCCAAAGTTTAAAAATTTTGCAAAGCGATCGAATCTATCCCACAATCATAAATTTTTTAAAAGCAAAAGACGATCTCTTAAACATTTATGGTTTAGAACTCATTCAATCTTTTCCTGATGAAAGAATGATTCCCTTTATAAAGGATCTTTCTTTACACCCCAATAAAATCATAAAAATTTACTCTTTTTATGCCCTTGCTGAATACGAAAAAGAAAGCTACTTTATAATCAAAAATTTAACAAACGAAAAAGACGAAGACATCATTTCCCATATAATCCATATTATCGGAGAAAAAGGATGGAATAGCTATCATTATCTAATCCAACAAAATATATCATCTGAAAACAAAAAAATAAGAAAATCAGCAATATTAGCAGCGAAGAAATTGTCAGATTCAAGATTTTCGTATACTATTTCCAAACAATTGCTTATAGAAAGTGAACCAGAAATGATTCAAGAGGGAATCTTTGCTTTATTAGAACTTAAAAAGGGAGATCCCTTCCACTCGTTGGTTTTTCTACTAAATCACAAAAACCCCAAAATTAAATTTCTTGCTCTAAAAGCAATCAGAACACTTAAATTAGAAACTTATATAGAAGACCTAATAGAATTTCTAAAAAAAGAAAAAGATAAAGACATTCATTTTGAGATCACCTACACAATAGCTGATCTCATTAATTTTAAAAATTATAAGATCCTCTTGAATTCTCTTACAAATATTAACGAAAGCTTAAGTATAGAAGAAAAATATCTCTTGTTTAGTTCCTTAAAAACTTTTTCAACAGAAGAAGAAATCTTTTATGTTAAATCAAATTTACAAATCCTTGAGCATTTATGATTCTTGTTCTTTTTATAGTGACACCCATCTATTCTGAACACATATTTTTAAAAGCTCAAAATTCAATCGAGGGAGAAATTTATTCTCTAAGAAAGCAAGTAGAAACTCCAATAGAAAAACAAAATTTATACGATTTACATCATAGAGAATTTCATTTATTTAAAAATGAATGGGAATTTTCTTTAGAAAAAGAAACATATGATCAGAACAGAACCTACCAGAATTGGACTCTTGTACTACCCATAAACGAGCAATCATTTTTGCATTTTATAGAAGCCAATCAATTATGGGAAAAAAAGATGTTTCCAGAAGCTTTATTTTTATACAAATCTATCTTTTATTCAAGTAATAAGGAAACTTTTCTTAAAAGCAGGAATGCACTACAAAACATTACCAAGGATTTTCGATTTAAGGAATTCTATAAAAAAATTGATCCTTATTTCTTATATTTTCTTGAAAAAAACCAAACAAAATTATTTTCTGATATTTTTGGTTTTAAAATGACTTTTCCCTATTATTGGAATTTAGTTTTTACCAAAAAAAATCAATGGTTTTATTTTATAGAAAATTCAACAAACAAACGAATTTTTTCTCTTACTAATGGAGCTTATGACTTATATTTTTATATAATAAAATCTTCGAATCAAATTAAAACTATAGAAGATTTTTCCATAGGGATAGATAAGGAATTTTCTTGGAGTACCATTACGAAAAAAAATTATAATTTTAAAAGGGAAAAGATCAACGATACAACTAATTTTGTAAGTTATACAAAGGAAAATCGCCTAATTTCTTACTATGAGCTTTTATTTATGAATCCGCTTTGTTTTGTTTATATTCGAGTCTATTCTAAAAACAAAGAAGACAAAAACATTTATGAATTATTAAACGCTTTTACATTTGAATAATTTTTATGAAGCCAAAAAAAAAGGTATTAGAAATATTAAAAAAAAGAGAAAATCTATATAATTTTGCCAACTACTTTTTGGATGGTTTTTTACCCAAAGAACATTATTTTATTCAAAATCCCATTAAAAGAAAGCGTTTACGAATCTATATTGGAATTAGTTTTATTTTACCTTTGTTTTTTCTTAGCAGATTTATTTTGTTAGATGAACAAGGAAGTTTTTCTAATCCTATTGTATATGTTTATTTTTCTCTCTTGGCAATTTCACTTATTTTTAATTTTAGTACTCAGTTTCGATATTTTGAATTTTTCTTATTCTTTTTACTTTTTCTGGGTATAGGTATCAACTTTTATCTATCAATAGAAGCGAATACATTCCCTCCCATTAATGTAACTTTTTTAATGGTATTTATTTTGTTACTTCATCTTTTATTAAATCGGTGGATTTCTTTATTTTATATTGTAGGAAGCATTTTACTGTGTTTTTTTTTATTGTTAAATATCCAAATTGATTGGTATAATACAAAGGAATTTGAAAAGTCTTTTCGATATTTTTATAATTTTGTTATGAGTTCACTTATTTTATGGATTTTATTAGAGTTTTACGAACACTTTAAAGAAGAATTGGAAAAAAAATTAAAAGAAATCAATTCCTCAAGAGAAAAAGATCTACAATTGGCACGAGAAATCCAATCCCAACTTTATCCTGTAATTCCCAACAATGAATATTTTTTTATGGATTATTATATCCAACCCTTTGATAAGGTTTCTGGAGATTATTTAGATATTATTGAAAGGGATTCAGGAATTTGGATTTTTTTAGCGGACGTAACGGGACATGGCTTACAGTCAGCCATGTTAACCATGCAAATCAATACTTTAGTAAATTATCTAATTGTAGAAAAGAACATCCAAGACCTTCAAGAGGTGTATTTTGAATTGAATTCTCATTACTATAAACTTTTACAAAAACTAAATATAAAAAACTTTTCTGATTTGATGATTCTAAAAATAAAAAAAAATCAAAAAATTGAAATTACAGGTTCCATGAATTTGTTATATTACTATAAAGCAGAAGAAGATTCGATAATCAGCTTTAAAGAACCTGCGCCCCTTTTAGGAATCATAAACTTTAAAAATAAATCACAAATAAAAATTAAGGAAATAGAAATCAAGAAGAAAGATGTTCTTTTTATATGTACGGATGGTTTGTTAGAAATATTTGGTGAAGATTCTATAAAAAGAGAAGAATTATTTACCAGAATCTTGCAAAATTCAATTAAAAAAAATTATTCAAATTTGAAAATAGAAAACTTAATAAAAGAAATCAAATCAAATTTAAAAAATATTCATAGAATTGACGATATTTCTGCTATACTGATTCAAAAGAAAAAATAGGCTTTTTTTATAAAAAGATTAATTTATAATTATGAGCGAAGAAATTCGAACCCCTAAAAAAAAACTATTTTCTGAAGAAATCATTAAATCTTCAGAGACCCTACAATCAAAAAAGCGACTATCCACTAAAGGAGAAATCAAAAAAATAAAACAAGCTAAGTTCAAATACGAAGGTAAAAAAGTAATCACAGATGATGTAAAAAAACTAAAATCATTGGAAGTTGTCCCTTCTATACCAAAAGAAGAACTTAATGATTACTATGTAGAACCAGTAACCATTGAATACTATGTTCCAAAGGATTCAAAATTCATTAACGAAGTAAGATATTTATACATTCCTCTTATTGATCCTCCCTTTGATGAAAAGTACCCTATTTTAAATGAAAAAATGAAAAAGAACTCTTTTTTTAGCATCATAGAAGTTTTAGAAGAGTATCCCGAGTATACTTCTTTAATTTTGGAGTCCTATAGAGATATTTTTTCTTTTTTAGAAAGGATCGAAGAATCATTAAAAGAAGCAAGATCCAATCCAGAATTTTATAAAACTTGTTTTTATTTGTGTGAAAGAATTTTTAAATTTGAACCTACCCTCGCTTATTTAGAAATTTTAGGTGATTATATTTCCTGGGATCTAAACTGGTTAATACGAAAACTAAATGAAAACAAAATCAAATTTTCTGCTGAGGATGACACAATTGCTTACCTAATAAAAAGAAGAAATTTATATTGGGAAGAAAACCAACTGCCATTCGACGAAAGGTTCGAAATTTTAGCAGCTTTATTTTATGATCTAGCATATCCAAATCGGGGTCTAAGCATAGAAGAACAAGATATGTTTTTCCATATTTTTAAATCGTAGCATTTTCTTTTTCTAATCTTTCTGGTGCTTCTGTTCCAAGTAGTTTCAATCCATTTTTTAAACATGTTTTGATTGCATTCAAAATATATATCAATACCACTGCTTCTTCTTTTTCTTTTTCTATGATTTTATTTTCTTTAATACCATAAAATTTTGCAAAATCATTTGCCATTTTATAAAGGGTTAAGGCAAGCTTATGAGGTTCTAAATTCATCGCAGCATCGTATACTTCTTCGGGAAACCTTGCTATATCTAAAAGTAAATCTCTGCGATAATTATAAGTTTCTGAATAGGTGTTTTTCCTAGAAATTTCTAACTTATTAAAAAAGTTTATAATATTTTCAAAATAATCTCGTTCTCGTATCCTGTCTAAATCTATCGTATTTTCTTTAAAATATTTTTTAAAAAGAGAATGAATACGTGCATGAGCATAAGCAATATAATAATAAGGATTTTTATCTGAAGTGTCCTTTGCTTGATTTAGATCAAATTCCAAATGAGCTTCAAAAGAGCGTAAAATAAAAAAATACCTCGCAACATCTATAGGAATTTCCTCTAATAAATCCTTCATTTGGATGATTCTTCCAGTTCTTTTACTCATCACTATTGGCTTGCCATCTTCTACAAGGGTTACTTGTTGAGCTATCAAAATAATAAAACTTTCCTCTGGAAATCCTAAAGCTTTCACTGCCCCTTTTAATCTTGCTATATAACCATGGTGATCAGGCCCCCAAATATTGATGAGCTTATTAAAGTTTCTTTGTATTTTTGAATCATGATATGCTATATCAGCAAGTAAATAAGTTGGTTTTCCATTATCTCGAAGAATTACACGATCTTGATCATCTCCAAATTCTGTGCTTCTGAAATATAGTTTATTTTCTGAATAATAAGTGTAAGGTTGAATTTTCTGAATGATTTCTTTAACTTTTCCTGTTCTGTGTAGATCACTTTCTTTAAAAAAATTATCAAATCTTACTCGGAATTTAGATAAATCTTCTTTATGTTGTTGTAAAAAAAAGTCTATAGCTTTTTCTGATAACTCTTGGGATAAAGTTCGCAAGGTATGATTTAGAATACTGGGTAAGTCTTTTTCGTCCAAACCGGTTTGCTGGGATAAATGCCAGAGTCTTTCTCTTTCTTCTGGTGAAATAGAAATAGGATTTTTTTGTAAAATAGATTCTAAGGCTAAAAGGATATAACTTCCATGGTAACCCTCTTTCGGGAAGGGCAGACCTATCGAAGCAGGATAAAAAATTTTGTCTCCTTCTTTTATAGAAAACTTTAAAGGGATTCCTTCTTTTTCTAAGAATCTAAATAAAAGGCTAATTCCCAAAAGTTCAATTTGATTTCCGTAATCATTTACATAGTATTCTCTATAGACATTCTCCCCAATTGCTTCTAATAGATTACAACAAGAGTCACCAAGAGCAGCAGCGCGAGCAGAAACAATGTTCAAAGGACCCGTAGGATTTGCTGAAACAAATTCAAAAATAATTGAATTCGGATTTTGTTTCTTGATTCTACCATAAGATTCCCCCTCTTGATTCGCAATAAATAAAAAATACAAAAATATCTTTTTATTTATAAAAACATTAATAAATCCCGAACCTGCAATTTCAATAGATTCAAAAACATCATCCCAACTTAAAGAAACTTTTTTATTAAAAATTAAATATAAAATTTCTTTATCGAGAGGTAAACTCTCTACATTGATCTTTAAAGTTTTAATCTTTTCTATCCAATTTTGGGCTAATTCTTTAGGATTTTTTATCTGCACAAGCTCCCGAAAGTCTTTATCCATTGCAGAAAGAATTGCATAATCTCCAAATTTTTCTTCTCTTGCCTTCTCGATTCGAATAGGAATATCTTTTATAGAACCTATTGCTGTAGAATGATTACCAATTACTTCTTTTATTCCTTCGCGAAAAATATGCTCTATCAATGTTTTTAAAAACATTACCTATTTTACAAATTGGTTTTTAAAATATATTATTTTGCAAGTTCCTTTAGTTCTTCCACTTTATCAAGCCTTTCCCAACTGAATGTTGGTTCCAATCTACCAAAATGTCCATACGCAGCTGTTTCTTTATAATTTCGCTCAGCACTACGCAGATCTAACATTTTTTCGATTCCCCTAGGTGTAAGTTCAAAGACCTTTCTGACTATATCAGACAAACGATTTTCATCTATTTTTCCTGTACCAAAAGTATCAATCAAAACAGAAGTTGGTTCTGGATAACCAATAGCATAGGAAAGCTGTACTTCGCATTTTTCTGCCAATCCAGCAGCAACAATATTTTTTGCAATATAACGAGCTGCATAAGCGGCACTTCGATCCACTTTCGAAGGATCCTTACCAGAAAAAGCTCCTCCCCCATGCCTACCATAACCACCATACGTATCTACTATGATTTTACGTCCAGTCAATCCTGCATCTCCATGAGGACCACCAATTACAAATCTCCCTGTAGGATTGATTAAAAATTTTGTATCATTCAAGTAACGAGAAGGAATTACTTTTTTTATCACTTCTTCTATAATCATTTCTTGTAGTTCTTTATGCTCTAAATGGGGTTTATGTTGTGTGGAAACAACTACTGTATCAACTCTATACGGCTTACCATCTCGATATTCAACTGTAACTTGACTTTTTGAATCAGGTAATATATCCTTTAAAACACCACTATGCCTTAGTTCTGCTAAATATTTTACCAATCGATGGGCCAATTCAATAGGCAATGGCATATAGTTTTCTGTTTCGTTGATTGCAAAACCAAACATCAAACCTTGATCTCCTGCACCTTGTTCCCCTTTAAAAAGTCCTTCTCCCAATACTCCTTGTGCGATATCTGGAGACTGTGCATGAAGCTTAACTAATATTTCTGCAGATTTATAATCAAAACCAATTTCCGAATCGTTGTATCCAATCTCTTTAATTACTTCTCTGGCTATTTTTTCTACATCCACATTTGCATTAGAAGATACTTCCCCAGCTATACAGACAAAATTTGTAGTGACCAAAGTTTCACAAGCTACTCTACTTTTGGGATCATTATGTAAAAAGGCATCTAATATGGCATCAGAAATCTGGTCACAAATTTTGTCTGGATGTCCCTCCGATACAGATTCAGATGTAAATACAAAATTTCTTAAGGTCATTGGAATCTCCTATTATAAATTTTTATTGACATCCAAAATTTTTCTTTTAAGCTAAGAGTCAAAGTTTTTCTGTAATCTTTGGTTTTGAGGAAAAGCATTTAAATTTCAATAGCATCCCTCCCCTTTTATAAGTATAAGTTGGTATGTAAATTGAACTAATAAATAAAACTTAATTTTAGCTTAATAAGATTTTAGATTTAAAGAAAAATTTCTATTCAAAACTCTTTAATACTTTTAGAAATCTTGTTTCTTCCCTCCAAGTTCCTTTTATGAATGTTTGATTGTCTATAAAAAAAATTCCTATAGGGAACGTATCTGTGTAAATGAGCAATTTTTGTTCCCAAATCTTGTAAATACAATTTTCAATAGTATCTTTATACAAAATTTGGCATTTTTCTTCTTCTTCGAATTTTATATAAATTTTTTCGTAAGAAGGATACAACTCATAAATACCAAGTATCTCTTTTTTGGGCATTACTTCTAAATCTTTGATTTCTTCTTTTTTACAATATTGCATCAATACAGAAAAAATCAATAAAAGTATAAAGGGACCCATGTTCCATCTCTTCTTATTTTTAAATTAAAGTTTCTTTGAATTGGATTTTTTTTATCTAAAAAATAAAATGTTAATTTACCTTCAGAAAATATGTTATAACTACCGTAACCTTTTAGATTTATTTTTTCGTTTTCTATTTGGATATCGATTGGATTGTAGATGGCTCCATAAGAACTAAATTTTGCTCTTAAATTAAAAAATTCATTTTTCCAACTTGTTTCTAAAAATTTTTCTAATAGTTCTTTCTTATCGTTATTGTCTAAATTGATATTATCTATTTCCAAAATAAAACTACTATTGTTATTTAAATATAAATCCGCTATATACAAACCATTCGCATTTGAATTATAGTTAAAATAAATTCTTTTGATATGGCTTTCGCAGTTTTTACAAAAGAAGGGAAGGGAAATTTCAGAATTTTTTAAATTTACAAGAATAGAAAAATTATGATAAGGAACTGTCGCAAGATAATCAATAGAGTAATTGATTTTTATTAAATTATGAGGATGATTTCCTTGTAAAGATAGGGAAAAACCCATTTCTGTATTTTTTATAGTCCCAAGGATTTCTGGAAGATTTTGTTTTGGATTTTTGAATTCTATTTCGGATAAAAAATTGGTATTTTTAAGATAGTTTTTATAAATTTCGGAATTTTGAAACTTGTTTTCCCATGCAGGTCCAAAGTCTGTAAATTGAATGGCATTTTCCTTTAAAGCTTCTTCTTTTGTAGTTTGAAAAATTTGTATTGCAGATTCAAAAAGAATTTGGTAGTCTACAGAAGGCATAATGTATTTTGATCTGATATTGAAGATAGGTACTTTATGAAAGTCAAATTCAACCACACCTAAATAACGAAAATCTACGGAATTGAATTTTCCATCTATATGAAATTCAACAGCATGATCTTTAGTAGAAAAAAGATTAGCCTTAGAAATAAAAACCACAGGAAATTTAGCCTTATGTAGTAAGACTAGTTTATCTATAGTTCCTTCTATGGATATCCCTATATCTTTTGCTTTGCGAATACTTCCTTTAAAACTTATTATACCTTTTGAATTCCAGACTGTTTTGATTTGGGAATTATCAATAGGAAGATGCAGATCAAACCGCATGAACTGGGAATCTCTTTCTTTAAATTTATCCATATAAAGGGAAAGGGAAGGCGAATATATAGTAATTTCCTTCTTTTCGATTGAGTCATTCCATTCTTTAACAACTAAATATTTAATTTTTCCATCAAGTTGATTTATCCAAAAAAAAGAAGTTCCTAATTGAAAATCTTGAAAATTAGTAAAAAAATGAACTGCATATCCTTCTGTGGTTATATCTATGGAACCTTTCCCTGACATACGAAATGATATTTTAAAGTCAGAAAATAAAGGTTTTGGATCGATACCCAAAAAGTTTTTAAAAAAACTATCATAATATACAGGAAAGTTATAGAGATCAAAATGAATCGTATTTTTGGAATGACCTGAATCTTCAAACCAGAATCCATAAATCTTAATAATGGTTTTTTCTTTTTCTGTTATTTTACCCGTAATCCTAACTTTTCTTTCTTTCTCTATTGGATAAAAAAATATCTCCAATCCTTCTAAAAAAGAAAATGCCTCAATTTTTTCCAAGTGAATCATTTCTAATTTGATGTTATTATCCAATAAAAATTTCTGTAGATTGGCAATCCTATTATAGAAGTTTTCTGTTTTAAAATTACATTTTGGTTTTTTAATCACTATTTTTTTTATTTTTATATCCTTACTAAAGAAAGATTCTAAAACACCAACCTGAATTACCAAATCTTCGATATAACATAGAATTTCCTGAGTTTCTATGTGTTTTATACGAATTTCATTAATTTCAAGACCCAAGAAAAGATTATAATCATAGTTTAAATATTCAAAAGTTATATTTTTATTATCCATTTTAATTTTGTTTACAAATTCAGGTATAAAAATTTGTTCTAAAAAAGAAGTGCTTTTAATTTGATTGAAAATGAAGAACTGCATAGCAAAGATTAGGAGAAAAACAAATATTGCAACCCAAATAATAGATACAAATAGAGTTTTTTTTATATTAACAGACACCTTAGCGAAATTATGAAGCAATTCTATAGGATCAATCTAATTTTGGTTTTATTTTTCCCTATTCAAATTCTATCACAAAATAAAATTTTATCAGAAAATTCAAAAAATTGGGAGAAATTAGAGACTAAAGAAATGGTAATTTTTTTCCCAAAAAATTACGGTTTTTTAGCATTAAAATCTTTAACATATGGAAAAAAGGCAATAGACTTTTATTCAAAAGTTTTGCAGCACAACCTAAGCCATCAGATTCTTGTTTTTCTTTACCCAAATTTTAGAGATTTTCAATCCAGTAATATTCATGCTTATATGTTGCCCGAAGGAGTTGCAGGATATACCGAAGGATATTTCGAAAGAATCGTGCTGCCCTATAATGGAGACGAAGAAGACTTGCTCTATACTCTTTCCCATGAATTGGTACATTCAGTACAGTATGATATAATGTTGAACCACTTAAATACGACAAGCGCCTCAATCCCTTTATGGTTTGTCGAAGGAATGTCAGAATATTTAAGTATTGGTACAAAAGATATGGATGTTTTTCTAAGGGATTTAATTCTTTCCAAAAGGCTACCAGACTTATACGAACCCATCAATGGTTATTCAAATTACAAAATTGGTCAATCCGTTATGTATTTTATTCATAAAAAATGGTCGCTTATGCACATTGGAATTCTCTTTAAAAATATTTTATTGACAAAAGATGTTTCCAAAGCATTTTACCAAACTTTACAAATTGACTTTTTTGATTTTAACTTACAATGGAAGGAATTTCTATACGAAAGATATAAAGGTGACGTTAACTTTAAAGAATCCAAAGATAGAATTACATTTCGTTATAGAGATATCCTGAGGGGGCAAAATCCATTTCACTTTAAACCCAAAATCTCTCCTGATGGAAAAACTTTTGTTTATTTTTCTTATGAAAAACTTTATCCCGTTTTGGTGCTTCGAAATTTGATTGCCCCTACCCTTTCAGAAGAAGAAATACAAATCAAAAATACTCTTTTGTATTTTTTAAAAGATGAATTTTTTGAAGAATGGCAACCTTTAACTACAAAAGTCAATTTTGATTTTACAGGTGATTCCATTTATTTCCCTACAAGGACGAAATCCAATCTAAGCATTGTCCGATACAACATAAAACAAAAAAAAATTCAAAAAATTTATAAGCTTCCCTTTGATACCATCTTTGAACCATCTATAACCCATCGAAGTAATAAAGAAAAAATCGTATTTGTTGCAACCATTCGGGGTTTTTCTGATATTTATATTTTAGATTTGATTAGCGAAGATTTAAAGCAAATCACAAATAATTTTGAAAGAGAAAAATCACCTGTATTTAGTCTAAATAACGAATCGATAATTTATATAAAAAAGATTTCAGAAAAAGAAAATGCAGTAGTATCTCATAATATATTTCAAAATCAATCTTCTGTAATCTTTTCTTTAAAAACAGAAATCGAATCTATTCAAGAAGGATATCTAAAAATCAATGAACAATGGCTTAAGGGAATTTTTTATACTGCAAAATATAATAATAAATTTTCTTTATTTTTTTATTCTTATGAAAACCATAAACATTTTCTCGTAACAAACAACAATAGAGATATATTTTCTTTTGATGTTTTTACAGATACCTCTTCTCAAAAAATTTCTTCCTCCATACTATATTCAACATTAGAAGAAGGAACTTATGAAATTTTTTACAAAGATTTCAGCATACAAACTGAAAAATTCAATCAATTTTATAAGAATCCCGTAGAAGAAGAGTCTCCACGTCCCATAGAATGGAAAGAAAAATTTTTGTATCTTGAAGAAATTCAAAATTGTTGCGAATCCCAAAGCAACCTTTATTTGCTAAATGATCATTTCTCAAGTTACCAACCAAAATTCTACAGAAGGGGTTTCCCCTTTATTGCCTTGACAGGCTCGGCAGATAGCCAAGGAAATACAAGTTTGGTATTTTTAGGTTATGCAAGTTTTGCTGATTTACAAAACAATCATGTTTTAGAAGGTTTTATCACTTATCAGGAGAATCCTGTAATTCTCAATGGAGAGATCCAATATTCTTATAAATTAAATAGAATGCAATACAATACAGGAATTTATAGTTACAATGGAGTCTTTGCAATTCTAAATCCTTTAGATTTAAGTTTAAATTATATTTTATATAATCCCTTTCAGAGACTACTTTCTTACTCTACTAGTGGTATTTATGGTAGTGCAAAGTACTTTTTGCATAATTATAGTTCTTTTGGTTTACAAATTGATTTAGGAAGAGAAGAGCAAATTTTTCTTCCGAAACTTCCCGAAGAAAGAAAAAATGATGACATCTTTAAAAATCATTTAACCTTTCGCTTTTATTATCTATATGATAACGCAAAATATTCTCTCTATGGTCCACTGGACGGAATTTCTTTTCTTGTAGGATACGAAATTCCCATAAAAACCGATATTTACGATAAAGAAGTATACCAAACTTTATTGGAGTTTCGGTATTATGAATTATTTAAAAATTATTCTCTGTTTGCATATAGATTTTTTTTAGGTGCACAAACTGGCAAAGATTCAAAAAATTTTCCTTACAGGATTGGCGGATATTCTACCATCAGAGGGTACGATTTCCAAAAATTCGAAGGTAGATATGCTTTTATTATGAATCTGGAATATCGATTTACTTTTATAGAAGAATTGCTTTTTGGGTTTCCTTTTCGTTGGAGTCCGGGCTTAATTCGAGGCTCCATGTTTATGGATATGGGAGCAGCCTTTGATGATCCGAAAAGATTTCAAGCATTTGATGCAGAAAAAAAGATTACAAAAGATTTAAAAGCATCTATCGGTGTGGGAATCCATTGGAATAACTTTTTGTGGTTTATTTTCCCAGGTGCTATGATGAAAATTGAATGGGCATCTCCCTACGATGGTAAAAAAACCCTTCCTTTTTCGAAGTGGCAGAGTAGGTTTTCTATAGGTTTTGTATTTTAAAAAAGCTAATCGGGATAGACGGGACTTGAACCCGCGGCCTCTGGTGTGACAGACCAGCGCTCTAACCAGCTGAGCTACTACCCCTCAATGCTCCTATTTTTTGATTCGAAGATCTATGTCAAATCAAAAATATTAATTTTATCATGGGATCTATATGTTTTCGTATTTCTATTCAAAAAAGATTTTTAGACCATCTATAAAATAAATTCAAAAAAAACTTTTTATTAAAAAATAGTGCCCTTAAAAGAACCCTAAGACCCTAAGTCCAACCAAAAAATAAAATTACCAACAAATTTCCTTAAACTAAAGAAGGATATTTAACTTTCCCTCCCCTAATGGAAGGGAAAGTATTAAAAAAAGTATTAAAAAATAAAGGCTATTGCCAAATTCACCACATCTATGTTGTTATTGGATTGATTATAAAAATCACTATCTTGATAGTATTTAGAATTTGACTTCCAGTTTTCGAAATCTAATTTTATGGTTACATTAGGATGAGGGTAAAATGCAATACCAATAGTTTCTATTCTTCTATTGTTGGTAGGATCCGCAACCCCTCTTATATCATAGGTTTCCAATAAAGATTTGATTTCTTTACTATTCAATGAGTTGATAAAACCATGATTAGAAAAATTCACTGTGAATAGATTATTTCCCAGAGTATTATTAATTTCTTGGGAAATTTCTTTTTCTATAAAGATTTGTCCATTATTTCTTAAAGTTCTTTTTTGGGTATTTAGATATTCATTTTGGTAAAATAGAACCAATTTTTTATTTTTTAAACCTAACAAAGAAGCCAAATCATAACCTATATTTATATAAGCACCTTCTACGGTAGAACCTATATTTTTGGATGTCTTTGCGTTTAAAGCTCGGACTTCGTTCTCTTTGATCCAACCTCTTGCCAATAATCCCTGCAAAGTAACTCCTTGAATTTCGTATTTTATATGCCCTTCTGCTATTTGAACTTTGGGATTGATCATTCTAGAATTATCAAATTCTTTTTGTAGGTGGGTCCTTAAAGCTTTTGAGGTATCGTCTGAACCTGGCACAAGTGCAGTAAAATCCAATCTAGAAAGCAAATCTACTTTTGTAATTTCTTTCTGCCCAGAACCACCAAAATAATAAGATGCTCCCAAAAGCACCCCTTCGATGGGAAAAACCTCAACCGATGCAAAATAAGCCAAATCCTGAGATGTTACCTTACTACCTTTTTGCCTTCCTCCTCGAATCCAATCTCTTTCTGAAAAACTACTTCCTACCATTCCATTTACTACACCAGTTTTATAGAGAATCAAGTCATTAAAAAACTTTCCATGGAACATAATCCCAATATCTCTCCAAGTAGATGGGATGATTTGGGTTTCTGTATATGGTCTTTCTACAGTAAAAAAAGTTGTAGGTTCATGATAATAATTGGT
>JBKBRY010000029.1:0-32483 GCA_046291925.1 Leptonema sp. (in: bacteria)
AATTTACTTTTTTTGTGATTTTTTTAAGACAAAATCAATTGAATCTCAAAAAAATTCAAAACACTTTAGGTTTAAATTTTTATACACAAAGAAATTTCTAAAAATTTAAAAAAAATTTTTAAATCATCTAACTTGAAATTATGCTTATTATCAAATAAAAAAAAGATTTCAATTTTTAATTTTTTTTATAAATCGTATACAATTAAAGTTTCTTTGCTAATAATAGATTGTTTCTTGCATTTCGTATGCTTATATTTTGCACTTCCAATTGACCGATTCTATCTTCTTCTGTAAAGCTTCCTAATGTTTTTTCCATTGATAATGTTTCTGGATCATAATTGCTATTCATTGCTTCTGTTTTTAGAATGGTATAGTCATTGCCTCTTCTTAGTTCTATCGTAACTATACCGGATAGAATACTTGATAATTTTAATAAAGCTTCTTTTATAGAAGCAGATTCCAGATCATACCATTTGCCTTCGTATAGGAGTCTACCTAACTTTCTTCCAAGGACATAATAAAGATCCAATTCTGTTTCGTTGTAGTATAATTGAATTAACCTCTCATAAACTATATGCAAAAGTGCCATTCCTGGTGCTTCGTAGATTCCTCTACTTTTAGCATCAATCACTCTATTTTCAATTGTATCACACATTCCCAAACCATGTCTTCCCGAAATTTGGTTTAATTTAAGAAATAATTCATAAGTATTGGAAAATGTTTGACCATTGATTTTTAATGGAATTCCCTCTTGCACTTCTACTTTTACTTCTTCTGGAGGAATCTCAATATTAGAATTCCAAAAAGGAACGCCCATTATAGGTTCAACGATTTTCATAGATATTTGCAAATTTTCTAGATCTTTTGCTTCGTGGGTTGCTCCCAACAAATTTGAATCTGTGCTATATGCTTTTTCTACAGAGGATTTATGAGGTTTACCTATTTTTTCTAAATATTCTGCCATCTCTTTCCTTCCACCAAAATCCTTAACAAAATTAGGATCTAACCATGGTTTATATATTTTGATTTTAGGGTAAAATAACTTTCCGTATCGGTAAAATCTTTGAATATCATTTCCTCGATAAGTACTTCCATCAGCAAAAATTTCTATGTTTTCCTTTTGCATTTCAGAAACAATTGCTTTGGTGGTTACTGCTCTACCTAAAGGGGTGGTATTAAAATACTTTTGTCCAGCCGTATGAATGTGAAATGCTCCACATCGGATTGCAATTAACCCTTCTTTTGCAAGTTCTTCTTTAACATCCAACAACTTAGCATCTTTTGCCCCATATTTGTATGCTATTTCTGGAATTTGGTTTATGTTGGATTCATCTGGTTGTCCCAAATCTGCAGTATAACAATACACTATAGCTCCATTGTCTGTCATCCATTGAACGGCAGTTCTTGTATCCAATCCTCCAGAAAATGCCAACGCTACCTTTTGACCTTTTGGGATTTTTCTTAAAATAGTGCTCATAAGGTCATATTTTTTAAGTATATGAAAAAGTAAATTAAGGTTGTACTTAAATAAAGAAAATTGTTCAAAAAAATATTAAGTTTGGACTCAAAAAATATTTGCATAAATTTTACAGACTGAATTTATATGAATATCAATATTTTCATAGGTATCGAAAACCATATATGGATAGAGAAGATATAAACCCAATCTCTATTGCTAAAGACGAAAGAGAAATTAAGGAACTCAAAGAATTTAAAGAAGGTGTAATTCCTTTTTTTGAAAAGGTTTATGAAAATACCAAAATGCTTTTTAGTGTGTTGAATTCAAACATTTTAACGAATGAAGAAAAAAAAGCAATTTCTTACGAGATTAAAGATATTGAATTTAAAATAAATGAAATCCAAAATCGAAATAGAACTCTAATTTTAGAATTAACTAAAGATACAATTACTAATGAAGCACAAAGAGAATATTATACTTTCTTTACTGACGAAATAAACGATTTAAAATTGAATTTCGTACTTTTGGTACTTCATTTTATAAAAATTCAAGATTTTTATACAACCAGTATGGAGAATTTAAATTTTATAAAAAAAGTAATAATAGAAAAAATTTCTCCCCAATCCTATTTTTATCAACAGTTTATGGAATTCCAATTTAGAACACTTATGCTAAAGTTTCAAAAAATTGATCTATTTCTAAGAAGATTGGGAATAATACTTTCTTTTAAAAAACCAATTTCAAAAATCCAAAAGGTATACGATCTTGTTCAATTTTCCCCCAATATAGACTATAAATATTCTTTAATTTTCAAAGAAAATTTAAAAGATTATATAGAAAGTTTTTTTCAAACAAAAAAGGAGATTACTGAGCACGAAAAAAAAATAGAAAATCAAAAAAAAATTGTTACAACAGAAATCAAAGAATTTAATAAAACAAAAAATTTTATAGAAAATAATATGCTGAATACAAGTGGGAAATATTTATGGAATTCCTCTTTATATTATTTTTTAACTTACGATCCCGAACTTCTCAATAAGGAAGAATTGTACTTTCATAATGTTTTTTATATAGATACTCATTTAGGTGCAACTCCCGAATTGATGAAGTCGCAAATTGTTCGTTCTTATATGAAAGGTAATCTAATGCAGCCTGAAGAAGCAAAGGAAAAATATAAAAACTTTTTGAATTCTTTGTTCGAAATGAATAAACAAATTTTATGTTTTAATTTTAAAATTCCAAATCCTATGTCTTTTGTTTTTGTATACCATCTAGGCCCTGCAACCTTTTTTTCGATTAACAAACAGTATTTGCAAGACTTAAAGACTGGTTACATTCATCAAATACAGACTAAAAATATAATCAGAAAGTTGATCCCTTTTGAATTCATTAAAAGATATTTATTCGATTGGTGGATAGAGAATATAATGAATTTTGTTTCAGAAGAAGATAGAAACGATTACAACAAATATAGTTTATTGAATAGACATATTCAAAAATTTATTTTTAATATTTCCCGAGAATTTAAATCTCAGTTTCCCAATGAAGATGTTGTTTGGGAGAATCCAAAATTTCAGGAGTATTTAAAGAAAAAAATTGGAATTGTAAATCATTTATTGGTACAAAGATACAGAAACCTTTTTAAACATTTTGAGATTGGTTAATATAGATATTTTGGTATAATTTTGGAATCTTTTAAATGAGAAGGAAACAAAATAACAAATTTTTTTCCAGTTTTACGAAAAATTTGCCTTAATTTTTTAGAAGTTTCTAAATAGGTTTCGTATTCTTCTTCTCTTCGCAGCATAATTTTTTCCCAGAAGATAAAGTGAGAGTCAATAAAAGCTTGTCTAATATCTTTATAATGAATCGTTAAAGGACATTTCACAACGCCAGTATCGGGATCCTTTTCTGTAAATGCTAGAATGAATACCAACCCAACGAATACTCCTCTTTTGTCTATGTAAGGTTCTAGAGGAAAGGTTCTACAAGAAATACTTCTTTGTGTTCGAATACAAAATTGAATTCCTTTACATTCACAAAAGATTTGATCTTTTCCTTCTTGCCTTTTGATTTTTTTATCTTCTTTTGTCTTAGGGATCCATTTTTTCCAAAGATCCCCTTTAGACTTGAGATATTTATATTCAGTTTTATACAGTAGAGGGACAGCATTTTCTACTGAACAACAATAAGGTATGCCTTTGTTATAAGGTTTGCATAATTCACCACAATCATAATCTGTAATTTCTTCGTTAAGTAAAGAATAATAATATTCAATTTCTTCTATTGTTAAAGAATAATTCATATTTAAAACTTTTCTTGGTAATAAATTCAATTTTTTTGGTGCATATGATGACAAATCAACTTTTTATAGAAACTTATGGTTGTCAAATGAATGTGTATGATTCTGGCATTGTTAAAAAACTATTTTTGAATGATGGCTTTACTTTAGCTGCGTCAGAAGATACAAGCGATGTAATACTCATCAATACATGTGCCATAAGAGAAAGAGCTCAAGAAAGAATTTATAGTAGATTACAATCTTTATATCCATTAAAAAAAAGAAAACCGAATTTGGTAGTAGGTATCATTGGTTGTATGGCTCAAAATTTGGGGAACGAACTTTTTGCGATGGGATTTCCCATAGATGTGGTTCTAGGTCCTGATAATTATAGAAATTTACCAGCAATTATCAAAGACATCCAAAGCAATTCCAACAAAAAATTTCAATTAACAAGAATTTCTTCTACAGAAGTATATGATGATATTGAACCAGAAGTTATCGAAGGTTGTTCTGCCTTTGTTACTATTATGAGAGGTTGCAATAATTTTTGCTCTTTTTGTGTTGTTCCTTATACAAGAGGAAGAGAAAGAAGTAGATCTCCTCAATCAATCATCAAGGAAATCAATCATTTGATCGAAAAATTCAATATTAAAGAAGTTACTCTTTTAGGACAAAATGTAAATTCCTACAAGTTTGAAAACTTTGATTTTACAGATTTAATTCAGTTAATTTTAGATCAAACAAACATCCAAAGAATTCGCTTTACTTCTCCTCATCCTCATCACTTTCCAAAAAAATTGATTCGACTTATGTCTCAAGAAAAAAGGTTTTGCTCTTCCATCCATTTACCCTTACAATCAGGTTCCACTAAAATTTTAAAGAGAATGCATCGCGATTATACAAAAGAGGAGTATTTAGAATTAGTAAATTATATTAGGCAAGAAATCCCAGAAGTTGGCTTAACAACCGATATCATCGTAGGATTTTCTGGAGAAACCGAAGAAGATTTTCAAGAAACATTAGAGATGGTAAAAGAAGTAAAGTTCAATATGGCTTACATGTTTTATTACTCAGAAAGGGAACATACTTTAGCTAAAAAAAAATATCCAGACGATGTACCTATAGATGTAAAAATTAAACGTCTTAACGAGCTCATAGATTTACAAAGTGATGTGTCTAAAGAAAAAAATAAAAAAGAAATTGGAAAATGTTTTGAAGTTTTAATCGAAGGGAAAAGCAAAAAATCCGATAAAGAATGGATGGGTAGAACAAATCATGGTAAAGTTGTAGTTTTTCCGGATCCCGAAGAAAAATTCAAAATAGGAGATTTTGTAACAACAAAAATTACAAATGCTACTAAGGCAACCCTGTTGGGAACTGTCTTAGAAGGTGCTTTTGTGAACTCATAATTTTTCGATTATTGTCGCAACTCCCATTCCACCACCTATACAAAGGGTTACTAAACCATATTTCTTGTTTCTTCTGTGTAATTCATCGACTAAAGTACCCAATAAAATTGCTCCTGTTCCTCCTAAAGGATGTCCCAAAGCAATGGCACCTCCATTTACATTAATTTGTTCTTCTGGAATTTGTAATTCTCTCATTACATAAATTACAACTGCAGCAAAGGCTTCGTTAATTTCCCAAAGATCTATATCCTCGACTTTTAAGTTGGCTTTTTGTAATGCTTTTTTAGAAGCTGGTACGGGTCCTGTAAGCATGATTGTTGGTTCAGTGCCTGCTACTGCAGTAGAAACGATTTTTGCTTTTGGCTTTAAATTGTATTTTTTTACGGCTTCTTCGCTAGCTAAAAGAACTACACCAGAACCATCAACTACTCCAGAAGAATTTCCCAAAGTATGCACATGATGAATTTGTTTTATTTCTGGATATCTTTTTAAAGCAATAGAATCGTATAATTGTTCACCTATAGTTTTAAATGCTAAAGGTAAATTTGACAAAAATTTAAAATCATTTTCTATTCGTGGGTGTTCATCAATCTCCACATAACCACCATTCAAAGCAGGCAAGGGAATTATACTATTTTTAAAGTATCTATTCTTGATTGCATTGTGAGCTTTTTTTTGACTGGATTCTGCAAATTGATCAACTTCTTCTCTCGATATATGATAAATGGTTGCAATTAAATCTGCTGAAATTCCTTGTGGAACAAGGTAGAAGTTCTTCTTTAGTGTTTCATTTCCTAAATCAAAATCCATTCCCTCTATGTCTGATCCCATTTTTACACGGCTCATAGATTCAACACCACCAGCAATTACTAGATCCATTATCCCCGAACCAATCATAGCAGCTGCATTTTGAATAGCTTGCAAACCCGATCCACAAAACCGATTTAGTGAATACCCAGGTACAGAAATTGGTAATCCAGCAGCAAAAACTGCATTTCGTGCTATACAAGCACCTTGTTCTCCTACTTGGGTTACACAGCCTAAAATTACATCCTCTATAGCTTCGGGTTCTATAGGATTTCTTTCTACAATTGCTTTCAAACAATACGCTGCTAAATCTATGGGATGAATATGAGCAAGGGCTCCTCTTTTTTTTCCTTTTCCTCTTGGTGTTCTAACAGCATCTATTATATATATTGGTTTCATAAAATACTCCCAGTTTTTAAATTCAATCAAACTTTTATTTTTTGACATTATTGTCAATTACGATTAGAGTTTCTAAAATTGGTTTGCAAGCCCATTACATCCAGTAATAATGTTTTTTATGACAAATTTTATTGAAAGAACATCTCTCTATGAGAAAATTCAAGACGAAAAAATTTATACTCCTAAACAGATTAATCATTATCTTGGAAATTTAATTGATAAAGATCAAACACTCAAAAACATTTGGATCGAAGGTGAGGTTTATAATTTTTCTCAAGCTAGTAGTGGACATATCTATTTTTCTTTAAAGGAAGGCGATACTACTTTAGATTGTACATATTTCAAAACAAGGCAAAACAATTTTTTTTTAAATCAAATTGAAATCAAAAATGGAATTACATTACTTGCTTTTGGTGATGTTATTTTTTATAAGAAAGTGGGTAAATGTCAATTTAATGTAAAAAAAATTTCAGAAGGAAACCGCGAAAATTTGATTTACAAAAGGATTTTGCAAACTTATGAAAAATTACTTAAAGAGGGACTTCTCGATGAAAAAAGAAAAAGAAAACTACCTTTTTTACCCATAACAATTGGAATTGCCACCTCAGAATTTGGAGCAGCTATCCGAGATATAATCCAAGTATCAAAAAATCGATTTCCAGAAATCAATATCATTATAGCACCTTGTGTAGTTCAAGGTGAAGAAGCAATAGAAAGTATAACGAAAGCTATAGAAATTCTTAACGATCCCATTTTCAATGTAGATGTAATTATTGCAGGTAGGGGTGGTGGTTCTTTTGATGATCTCTTGCCTTTTAACGAGGAGACTGTAGTAAGAGCTTTTGCAAATTCTAAAATTCCTATAGTTGCTGCAGTGGGACACCAGATCAATAAACCTTTATGTGAATTTGCTGCTGATAAAGCTGCTGCTACCCCAAGCAATGCAGCTGAAATTACTGTACCAGAAATTGAAAAAATAAAATCACAATTAAAGTATTTCGAAGAACGAATCAAAAAAATTATTTTAACGAAAATTCAAATTTATCAAACACAATTAAAACTATTAACCCATCGAAAATTATACGAAGATCCTTTTGTGCTATTAGAAAATTATTACCAAACTTTGGATGAAACTATAGAAAAAATCAAACTAAATATACAAAAAATTTTTCAAAAAAATGCAAATGGATTAATTCTTTTGGAAGAAAAACTAAAAAGATTGAATCCAGAAGAACCTCTTCGCAGAGGATATGCTTTAATTCAAAGAAAAAATACAAATGAGTACGTAAAACAAGCAAAAAGTTTAAGAGAGAAAGAGATGATTTATATTCGATTTTATAGAGATTCCTTAGTTGCAGAGGTAGTTAAAATAACTTAAAAAATTTCTACGTTTTTATAAATCCTTTTTGATTTACTGAATTGACACTAAAATCAGTTTGGCTCTATATGGACAAAAATAAACGAATCATAAAAACCAATCCGTATTTTTTGTGGGATTTATTCGAAAAAATTTTTCCAGCCAATTATATTTTTTCGTTATATCCACCATATTTAAGTGCCGGTATAAAAGTAACTAAAGTAGAAAATCATTATAAATACATTTTTGTAGAATTGAATTTGAATTTCTTTAACAAAAATTATGTAGGAACTCATTTTGGTGGTTCTCTTTTCGCAATGACCGATCCATTTTATATGTTAATGTTTCTAAAAAACTTAGGTAAAGAATATATTGTTTGGGACAAAAAAGCAACTATAGAATTTATTAAAGCAACTACAGAAGATGTCTATACAGAATTTATTTTGACAGACGAAGAAATTCAATTTGTCAAAAGTGAGCTTGAAACAAAAAAAAGTTTGGAAAGAATTTATATTGCAGAAATAAAAACTAAAAACGATCACCAAACAATAGCAAAAGTAGAAAAAACTTTGTATTTTAGAAGGTTAGCAAAATGAATTTTATAAAATTTGCCTTTTTTAAAGGATATTCTAAAACAATTTGACATAAAAGAAAAACCAAAATAAATTTTCTTTCTATGAATGTACTACTACTTGGTTCTGGTGGAAGGGAGCATTGCATTTATTGGAAAATTCTAAATTCACCCTTATTAGACGAAATTTATGTTTATCCCGGAAATGGTGGAATTTTAGAAGAACATAGAGTACGAAAGGAACAGTACGGAGATTTTTTTTCAGACTCTTTTAAAAACCTAATACAATTCATAGATAAAAAAGAAATAGATTTGGTAATTGTAGGACCAGAACAGCCTCTTGTAGAAGGCATTGCCGATATCTTAAAAAATCATTGTTTGGTGTTTGGTCCTTCTAAAGAAGGAGCTAAAATCGAAGGTTCCAAATCATGGGCAAGAAATTTTATGAAGCAATTTGGTTTACCTTCAGCAAATTATCAAACTTTTACGAATTCTAAAGAAGCAAAAGAATATATCAAAACCATAAACCCTCCTTATGTAATCAAAGCAGATGGTTTAGCCGCAGGAAAAGGCGTATCTGTAGTTTCCAATATAGAGGAAGCAAATCAAATCCTTACGGAGATTTTAGATAAAAAAATCTTTGGTAGTGCTGGAGATACTATTTTGATCGAAGAATTTTTAGAAGGAAAAGAAGCTTCTGTGTTTGCCTTTTGTGATGGAACTAAAGCTCTAATAATGCAACCTGCAAGGGATTATAAAAGAGCTTATGATAAAAATTTAGGTCCTAATACAGGGGGAATGGGGAGTTTGTCTCCAGTGGAATATATAGATCAGGAATTGCTTGATTATATTCAGAAAGAAATTTTTGATAAAGCGATTTATGGCTTTCAACAGTTAGGAATCTCTTACAAAGGAATTTTATATGCAGGGCTTATGATTCATAACTACAAAGCTAAAATAGTGGAATTCAATTGCAGATTTGGAGACCCCGAGACTCAGGTTTTATTACCTCTCTTAAAAGAAGATTTATTAGAATTGTGTTACCAAACTGCCATTGGAAAGATTAATACCAATAAGATTTCTTTTAAAGAACAATCTGCATTGGGTGTTGTAATAGCAGCTGAAGGATATCCGCAAAATTATAAAAAAAATATAAATCTAACAAATTTTTTAAAACAAGTACCTCAAGACTTGATTGTTTTTCATGCAGGTACGGAATTCATGCCTAGTTCTAATGAATTTTATAGTACTGGCGGTAGGATTTTAAATTTCGTCTCATTAGGAAACTCCATAGAAGAGAATCAAAAAAAAATTTATGATTTTTTAAACAAATTTCCTTTAAAAGGTACTTTTTTTAGAAAAGATATTGGGATTTTATATTAATCTATGTTAAAAAAACAGTCTATAGAAAATAAAATTTTAGTCGTTTTAACTTATTTTTGATTTATTAAAACCGATAAGTTATTACAAGAATATTGGATTTAGGGGTGATTATATGAGAAGCAAAATCTTAATTTTAATTCTTATGTTTTATGAGATAGGTTTGGTAGCCCAGCAACCTACACAACCAACACAACCGACTAGCACTGTGGTAAATCCAGCAAATCCTACTCCATATGAACCTACGCCTGGGGAATTGATATCCGAAGAAGTGGATGAAACTCAATTATCCGATGAACAAAAGCGTGTTCGTTCTAGAAATTTAAAGGCAGAGGAATTGTGGAAAAATGCAGACTATAGAGATTATGATCCTTCTTTTACTGAATTGCATCGATTATCCAAAGCCTTTGCAAATAACAAATATAGGTTAGCACTTTCTTCGTTTCAGGCTGGAATCAATTCTATAATAAAAATGAGGGACGAAATTGAATTGCTAAGGAAACAAAGTGCAGAAACAAGAAGATTTAACGAAAAATGGTACTGGCAGGTTGTAGATAGAAAAACACAAGAAGAAAGGCATATCAATAGATTAAAGCGAGAAGCAAAACAAGAGTCTGTAACTTACTTTACTAGAGCTGTGAATTATTTAGATGAAATTATCAATCCCGATTTAAGAGAAAAAGAGCCTTTTAAAAGATTGCTTTCTGCAGTTTACAGGAACTGGGTAATGTATCAGTACGATTTAGGTAACATACCACAAATAATTCCTATATTGGAACATTATATCCAAATAGATGAAAACGAAAAAGAATATCCAGCTCATAAATACCTTTCTCAAGCCTATGCGTTTCAGGAGAATATGATAAAAAAGTATGGTATGGGAACAGAAGATCAGATGCTGAGATTTCGATATAAGAAAAATGTACATCTTCTAAGAGCGACTGAATTAAAATATGGTAAAGAATCAGCAGAGTACAAACATGTAGTTTCTTTGGTAAATAGAGATGAAATCATTTCTATTATGCCTTAATAATAAAGAAGACTTGTTGCCATACGGGAGCAGCAAGTCTTAATGTTTTTTTCTTATCAAATAATCTAAAATTGTTGGGCAAAGGGTTCTAAAATAAAAGATGATTCTACCGGTCCAATTGGTAAATGTGTACTTTCTCTCTTTTTGGATTCCCTTTCTTATAATTTTAGCTACATCTTCTGGTCTTTTTGCGTTTTTTTCTTGTGCCTCCTGTAATGGTTGTCCATCACTAGTAATTCCACTACTTCTTAAATTGGTTCGGGTGTAACCTGGGAATACAAATAATATTTTAATGTTCTCTTTATAAAATTCGTGGGAAATACTTTCTAAAAAAAGCTGCGCTGCTGCTTTGCTAGAAGAATAGGCAAATCTTTCTGGTATTCCGTACAATCCCGATGGTGTAGAAATGAAAACGATAATTTTCTTTTCTGTTTTTCTTTCGAGCAATTTTGGCAAAAGAATTCTTGTTAATTCGACAATAGAGAAAAAATTAATTTCGAAGGTTTTTCTTAAAGCTTCTTCTGTTGATTTTAGAAAAGGACCATGGTTAGTAATTCCAGCATTGTGAATTATTATATCTAATTTATTTAAACTATTTATAAAATTCTTTAAATTTTCCCTTTCTTCTTGTTTTGTAAGATCACAAGAAAAAATAATTGATTCTACATTGTATGTATTATAGATTTCTCTTTGAACCCTTTCTAATTCTTCTTTTCTTCTTGCGATCAATATTGGAGTTGCTTTGAATTTTGCTAATTCTTTTGCCAATGCCTCTCCTATCCCAGAAGAGCCTCCAGTAATTAAAACCATTTTATTTTTTAAATCCATCATTCCTATAAGATTTGGAGTAATCTCAAAAGTCAATTATTTTTGTTTAGGTATGATCTTTACTAATATTTAAAAAAATTGTTTTTTATATTAAATTTAAAAATATTTTGGTAACTTAGGAATGAATCCTTATGAAGTATACAAAATTATTGATTGTTATTTTTATATTCAAAATTCAATTGAATGCGGAAAACCCTCCTCATAATTGGCAATCCCATTCCATGGTAGCTAGAAAAGTAATAGAAAAGTATGAATCTTTTGATAATTTTAAGGCAGAGTTTATCATATATTCAAAAAATAAAACTATGAAGGGGATTTCTTACTATCAAAAACCAGGTAAAGTTAGATTTGAATTTAGCCAACCTTATGGAGACTTAATGATTTCTGATGGTAAAATTTTATGGATTGTAATCGCTTCTCAGAAATTGGTGGGTAAACAAGATTTAAAACTAAATGTAAAAAACGAAGAAAACAAACCCATTTTTGCTGTTATGCCTGGAAGTGGAATCCGTCACTTATTTACAAAATATCATTATAAATTTGATGATATTCAGCAACCTAAGATTATAAATAACAAAAAATACTATGTAATGGATTTAGAACAAAAAGTGAAAATAGGAGGTTATAAAAATTTAAGATTGTTCATTAATGCTGAAAATTATTTTATAGAAAAAGCAAACGCAGAAGGAAGTTTTGGAATTCAAACAACCATTGAATTTTTTAATATCAAAATAAATACAGAAATGGAAGGCAAGTTGTTTCAATTTCAACCACCAGAGAATTATAGAATGGTTTTAAACCCTTTAGTATCGGAGGATTAAGTAATGTCAGAACTTAAAAAGTTAGGAGATAAACTAAGAAAAGCAAGGGAATCCAAAGGATATTCCATACGTGATGTTTCTGAGAAAACCCATATGTCTCCAATGTATATTAAGGCTTTAGAAGAAGAAGATTTTTCATGTTTTCCATCAGAAACATATATTATCGGTTTTTTAAGTACTTATGCTGAGTTTTTAAATTTCAATTCCAACGAAATTATCAAAGAATACAAAGGACTAAAATTGCAAAATAGTGAATCTCCTTTAAAAGAGTTGACAAGTATTTCAAAACCTAAATTTGAAATTGCTTCTAATTTATTAATTCGATACGTATTAATTGTTTTGATTGCTTTGGGAGTTGTATATCTATTTTACAAGTTTATAGAACCTATATCTTTTTCTTCTCATGAGACCAATTTTGTTACTTCAGAACCTTGTAACCAAAGGGAGAAAAAAACCATTTATATCAAGGACGAAGAATCCTTATTGTCCTTATTGGATCTATTTACTTATTATGAATTCTATATTGGTTCAGAGAAAATCCCTTTAAAACTATGTATTACAGAAATTGAAAAAAAAGAAAATTACGAAAATGTAAAGTTTACTTTAGATTATAAACAAAAACCTTATGCTTTAGAAGCTAAATCGGGAGAAACTATAATTCTAAGTAATACAATCTCAGAACTGAATCAATTAAACAAAAAGATTGAACTCTCCATTAAAGTAGTATCGGAAAATACAGTTCAAATTGAATTGCAATCTATAGCCAAAGCAGCAAGTACTAAAAGTATATCTATCACTTTAGAAATAGTACAAGAAACGTACATAGAGTGGATTTCTGATGGAAAAGCTTACAAAGGAGAATTTCTTAAACAAGGAGATGTTTTACCCTTAGAAGCAGACAATAGACTAGATATAAAAATTGGAAATGGTGCTGGAGTAAAATTCTTAAGAGAAGGTTTTCCTCCTCGAATTGCTGGACCTCCAGGAAAAATTGTTAAATTATCCCTTTTTAAAGTTCCTGATCCTTTTGATACTACTAAATTCAAAATAGAAGAACAAATTGTAGTTTTTCAGTAATCAAATGAAACCAAATTTTTATATAACTACATTAGGATGTTTAAAAAACGAAGCGGATAGTAGAGACATATATAAATCCCTTATTCTTAATGGTTTTATAAACTCGGGCAAATTAAGCGATGCAAATTTTCATATAATCAACACCTGTGGTTTTATAGAAGAAGCCAAAAAAGAAACTATAAATACAATTTTTACTGCTATCTCTTTTAAAAAGAAGTTGAATATAGATCAAAAACTTATTGTTGTAGGTTGTTTTGCAGAAAGGTACAAAAACGAAATTAAAAATGAAATTCCTGAAGTAGATCTTATAATAGGAACTGGAAAATATAACCAAATAGGAGAAATATTGCGAAATGAATTCAATCTCTCAGCAAAAAATTTAAAAACAATAGATACATATACATTCTTAAATTCTATACCTTATAACAAACGATTTTATCTACCAATCAAAATATCAGAAGGTTGTAATAGAAATTGCTCTTTTTGCGCTATTCCAAATTTTAAAGGTAAATTTTTTTATAAAGAAAAATCAGAAATTCTAAAAGAAATTAAAGAGATCTTAAAACAAAACCCTCATATCAGAGAAATTTGTTTGGTGAGTCAGGATACAAATTCTTATGGAGAAAATTATTTAGAACTAATTAACCTAATAGAAGAAATCGAAGAAATACCTGAAATCAAATGGATTCGACTTTTGTATTTGTATCCCGACAAAAAAACTGAAAAAATATTAAAAGAAATTTATAAAAAAAAATTTAATAAAATCGTTCCGTATTTAGAGTCACCTGTTCAACATGTTTCTGAATCCATCTTAAAAAAAATGAATCGCTTTGGTAATTATTCTTTTTTTAAAGATTTATTTTTTTTTGCAAGAGAGCTTTTTCCAGATTTAGAAATTAGAACTTCTTTCTTAGTTGGATTTCCAGAAGAAAAAGCTCAGGATATTGAGCTAATAAAAAAATTTATAAATGAGTGTGAAATCGAACATATTTCTTTTTTCCCATATTCAAGAGAAGAAGGCACCTCTTCTTTTTATTTTAAAAATCAAATAACAAAAAAAGAAATTGGAAGGAGAGTTAATGAATTGCAAAATTTTTATGATGAACAATTGAAAAAAATTATGGAAAAGAATCTCCATAAAACCTTTACTTGTATTTTAGAAAAAATAACGACCAAAGAAATGTATTTTCGAAGACCACAATCTTCTCCTGAAATAGATGATGTTGTAATTGTAAATTTTAATTATAAAGATTTTAAAGAAAACAATATAGCATTACCCAAATTAGGGAATTTTTATGAAATTAAAATTAATGGATTTGTTGCCTATGATTATTTAGGAAATTTAGTAAATGATTCTATAGAATTTTCCAATGCAAAAGTATAAAGAAGATTTAAAAAAATTAAATTTACCAAATACGATAACTATATTTAGGATATTATTGGTTCCTATTTTTATATTTCTGATTTTATCTCAAAACTTTAATTTTAGAGTACTTGGATTTATTATTTTTATCATCGCTTCACTATCTGATTT
This sequence comes from Leptonema sp. (in: bacteria), assembly GCA_046291925.1. Lineage (GTDB taxonomy): Bacteria > Spirochaetota > Leptospiria > Leptospirales > Leptonemataceae > SKYB61. The sequence continues at coordinate 14,957 of JBKBRY010000029.1, forward strand.
AATTGATGGTTATTTTGCAAGAAAGTGGAATCAAGCTACGGAATTAGGAAAGTTTTTAGATCCTCTTGCAGACAAATTTTTAGTAACCGGGGCATTAATCACATTTATTTTTATGTCAGAACAGATAGAGATTTGGATGATTTTATCCATTGTAGGAAGAGATTTTTTAATAACCATTTTACGTACGATAGCGATCAAAAAAGGGACAAGTCTTAAAACTTCTATGTTTGGAAAGGTTAAAACAGCTTTTCAGATGTTTAGCATTATTGTAATTTTATTAAGTTTTTTATCCATTAGTTATAAGCAAAGAGCTCTAATCAATGAATCTTATGTAAAGCTCAAAGAAGAAGGGTATTCCACTTTTGAAATTGCTTTTCGGAATTTGATTGATTTTGTTAATGGAAACTATTCGAATGTATTGTTTAGCATTTCTTCTTTTCTTCCTTATACGTTAATGTTACTTACAACAATCATTACAATTATTTCTGGACTTCGCTATTTATATTCAAATTATAATTTGTTACTTCCCTCAAACAAAGGAGAATAATATGGAAAAAATTTTAAAAAAATTATTAAATTATGAAAATTTGACAAGTGAAGAAGCCTTCCAAGTAATGAATGAAATCATGACGGGCAAAGCGGGAGAAGTTAGAACCGCAGCTGTATTGATAGCTCTTGCAATGAAAAAAGAAACAGCCGAAGAAATAGAAGGCTTTGCTAAGGCAATGAGAAAAGCAGCAGTTAAATGGAATAGTAGAAAAAGATATCCTATATTAGATACTTGTGGTACAGGTGGGGATAATGCAAATTTGTTAAATATTTCTACTATTACTGCAGTTGTAATGGCATCCATGGGTTATAAGGTGGCAAAGCATGGCAATAGAGCTGTATCCAGTGCAACAGGATCGGCTGATGTATTAGAAGAATGTGGAATCAACATAGACATAGAGAATGATGAAGCAATAGAAAGTTTAGAAAAAATTGGTATCTGTTTTTTGTATGCTCCTAAATGGCATCCAGCAATGAAATTTGCAGCACCCGTCCGTAAAGCATTAAATGTTAGGACTGTTTTTAATATCTTAGGACCCATAACCAACCCAGCTCCTATTACCCATCAAGTTATGGGGGTTTTTAGAAAAGAATTACTGCCTCTTGTGGGAAAGGCTTTAATTGGACTAGGTAGAAAAAATGCATATATTATTCATTCCGAAGATGGTTTAGACGAAGTTTCTATCGCAGCACCCACACATTATTTAGAAATAAGGAATGGTACTATTGTTTCTGAAGGTATTTGGAAAGTTGAAGATTTTGGTGTTAAACCCCAAAAATTAGATAAATTAAAAGTAAAAGATCGAAAAGAATCTGTGGAAAGATTTTTAAAAATTTTAAAAGGCGAAGGAGAAGAAATAGAAAATCAAATTGTTGCAATGAATTCTGCTATTGCATTAAAGTTGTTCGAAGAGATATCTTTACAAGAAGCTACACAAAAAATTATAGAACTATTAAAATCTAAAAAAGTATATAATAAGTTCTTAGAGTGGAAAAATTTTCGATCCAAAACCGTAGTAACTTCTTTAGGAAGTTAATTATATATTTTTAGCTAAAAAAATTATAAAGTATTATTTTATATAAATTTTAACTTTCTTCTGAAGATAATTTCTAATTTGTTGGGAAATATCTCCAGCTCCCAAGAAAACTGCACAACTGTAATTTTGGTAAAATATAAAATCAAATTGATTGTTATCTAAGTAATGAACGTTTTTTCTAATAAATCTTCCTATGAGTTCTGACGAAACTCCTGTAATTGGATTTTCTCCTGCTGGATACAAAGGCAACAAATATATGTCATCGGCGATTTCTAAGACCTTTGCAAAATCTTTTGCTAACTCTTTAGTTCTTGTATAACGGTGTGGTTGAAAAACTACAGCTATTTTATTTTGGTAGTATTGTTTTAAGGATTCTAATACCTTTTCTATTTCTTTTGGATGGTGTCCATAATCATCATAAACATCAGTATTACGATATCTTCCTAGAAAATCCATTCTTCGTTCTACTCCAGTAAAACGATTTAGTATTCGAATTAAAGAAGTAAAAGAAGAATTCTTTAAAATCTCTGCTCCTAAGGAACGAACTGATAATGACGAATAATCCAAAAATAAAGAAAACACCAATCCCAAAACACCTAGACCATTTAACAAAAAATGATTTCCCAGAAATTTAAAATGAATGCCCTCTTTTTTTGAGTCGTATAATAATGAATTATTTTTATAAATTTTAATAAATAATGCATTGTTTTTAAACTGACCTTGTAAAAAGTACTTATAATAGTTATGTTCTGGTAATTGTAGTCCATACCCTATATAATGATTTTTTTGCAAATATGGAAATTTTTTTAGATATTCATCATCGTTATTTATCACACAATGACCACAATCCTTAGAAAATAAAAAAAAGGCATCTACAAGATTATTTAGATTTTGGTAGTAATTTAAATGATCATTATCAATATTTGAAATTAATCTATAATCTGCATTAGATTTTAAGAAAGAACCATCAGATTCGTCTGTTTCATAGATAACAATATAGCCATTGCCTTTTTTGTAAGAATGAGGAAGGAATTTTGGTGTACCCCCTACAATAATAGTAGGGCTTAAACATAAATTTTGTAAAAGCCATCCTGTCATAGAAGTAGAAGAGGTCTTTCCATGAGTTCCCGAGATAGCCATTTGGATATCATAGTCTTTGACTAAAAAATTTAAAAAATCCATTCTATGAAAAATTTTAATTTTTTGTTCATTCATTAATTCAAAAGCTGTTTTTTTTTCTATGTGTTCGTCGGGAATTGCGGAACTATACACATATAGATCTGAATTTTTTAAAACTTCGAGATTAGGTTCGAAGAAAACTTTAATATTATATTTTTCAAAAATTTTCCATAAGGGATGTTCTAAAGATTTCAATGCTATATCCGTTCCATAAACATCGTAATTTTCCAATTGAGAACATAAAAGAGCAAGAGGCTTCATACCGGAACCGCAAATACCACTAAAATATACTTTTGTTTTGCTTTTCATTTTTACTTAAAAAAAAATATAAATGTCAAAAAATCAAGCATATTATGATTGACAAATACCTTAAAAAAAATTACCTATTAGACCATGAAAGTTCGAATCCTTAAAAGTTTAGTTTCCTTATTTACTATTGGTTCCATTTTTATTGGGAGTCTATTTCTAAATCATTGCGGTTCCTTATCAAAAAAAACAGTAATTTCAACTTCCGTAGGTTGTTTTGTTGGGTTAGGTTTAGGTGCTCTTTACGATGAACTGCAAAGAAAAAAAGATTCTAAAGAAAGAAGGAAAGATATTTTAGCTGCTTTTAAAAAGAAAAAAGAGCATAACCAAGGAAAAATTGTAGGTTTAACATCTGGTTGTTTAACTGGATTGGGAGTAGGTCTTTATTTGGATTTAATGTATGATGACATTCAAAACCAATTTTCTCAAAAGGGGATTCAATTAGAAAAAGTTCCTGATGAAAAAGGAGAAACTAAGGAACTATTAGTAAAAATGGACGGAGATATAAACTTTCAGGTAAATAGTGCGAATCTACAAGGAGTAGCAAAAGAAAATGTTACCAAATTAAAAGAGGCATTAGAATCCTATCCCGAAACAGGAATTAAAGTTTGGGGGCATACAGATAAATCTGGTAGTAGAACCTACAACGAAAAATTGAGTTTAGATAGAGCCAAATCCGTCGTAGAGTATATGAATCTGCCTTCGAATAGAGTTTTAGAAGTAAAAGGTTTAGCATGGGATAGACCTATTGATGGAACAGGGGCAAGTCCAGCAAACCGTAGGGTAGAAGTTAGGATTTTACCTCTTAACTAGTTTATTCCATTTAGGTGTCTTTACAGACACCTATTTAAATTTTTGAATAAATTTCAAAACTTCCCTCTTATAAGTAATACCAAAAATGTTAACATGAACTAAAAGAGGGTAAATCTGAAAAAACTCGATCATTTCTGGTTTTATAGAAAAATTACAATAATTGGCGATGTCTAAATAATCAGAAAAATTTAAAGGACTTCCAAACAATTCCAACATTGCAAAATCTTGTACTGGGTGGGAATATGCAAAACTAGGGTCTATCAAGTAAGCAAATTCATTTGAAAATAAAATGTTCCCAGACCAAAGATCTCCATGGATGGCTCTAGGTTGATCTTTCTCTAAATTCCAATCGGATAAAAACTTTTTTATGATTTTAAAAAGATCGTTTTTCTCATTAACAGAAAAATATTGATTCTCTATCGCTATCGAAAGCATAGGTTCGATGCGAGAAGCCCACCAAAAATCTAAAAAATTATTGTATTCAGAATTTTTTTGAATCAATGTGCCAATAAAATTATCCTTATCAAATCCATAATTTAAAGATCTATGAGAATACAGTTTTTTTAAAGAAACAATCAAATCCTTTTTGGCTGCTAAAGAAATACTAGTCTTATCTATAAATTCCATAATAAGAAGATTCATATCATTTGTTCGAAGTACATCAATAGGAAAGGGTACACGAACATGAAAATTATATAACAATTGCAAACTCTCGAATTCCAATAAAGCCATTTGGAAATTATCAATAACTTTGATAGCCATTTGGTAAAAACTTTTGTTTTTGATATTTATAGGTTTTTTGCTAATTAGTTTATACAAAGAAAACAAATTGGATGAATGGAAATGAACTTCTACGTCTTTTTTATCAATATTAATATGATTTGTAATCAAGTTCTTTAGTTCTTGTTCTTTCATAATTGATCTATCTAAATTTTGTAAAAAACAGATTCAATCATTAATTTAGTATATATAAAGAAAATGCTTGAAAATTCTATAATGATTGGTTTTTATTACCTATCAAATGAAACATATTTTAGATGATATAAAAGCAGACTTAGAAAAAAGTGCACCCCACTATGGTATAGAAAATTGTCCTATTTGCAATGGATTGGGATTTGTACTCAATACGGATATTTTACTAAAAGATGAAGTTGCATATAAAATCTGTGATTGTGTAGAAAAAATCACTAAATGTGATGGCAAACCACCCTATGAGTATTATGATTCTCAGGAAAACTGCATAAAGGAGTGTCCTTCGAAAAAAGCAAGGCTAGTTGTAAAAAGAATCGAATATCTGCTAAAAAACTCTGGAATTCCTAATCGATATAAGAACAAATTATTTACTTCTATTGACTCTAATTTTCCAAAAAGTCAAAATTTTTTATTCGTTGTGGATCATGCTTACGCTCTTATAAAAGAATACAAAAACAAAAATTCTACAGGTTTATATATGTATGGAGGAACAGGTAGTGGTAAAACGTTATTGTCTTGTATCATACTAAATGAATTGATTCGTTTATACCAAATTCCTGTTAGATATGCGAAAATTTCGCGAGATATTTTAGGAAAAATCAGAGACACTTTTAATCCCCAATCAGAATATTTTGGAGAAGGAAGAAAAATAGAAGAAGAACTAGCAAATGTCCCAGTTCTTGTGATTGATGATTTTGGCGTACAAAAAGAAAGCCCATGGGTGAACAATGTTTTGTATGATTTAATAGATAGCAGATACGAAAAAGATCTTTTAACTATTCTAACTTCTAATGAACCTATGGAATCTTGGAAAGAAATCTCTAATGGACGAGTTTATAGTAGACTAAAAGAAATGTGTTTGGAGATTCATCTGGATGCAGAAGATTATAGACTTAAGAAAGCACGTTCCATTCGTTAAAAAACACAAAGCATTGCTTTCCTTAGGATCTAACATCGAACCGCGAATGAACTATCTTAAACATGCGAAAGAATTAATCGAAAAAAATATAGGTATTATATTAAAATCTTCATCAATTTTAGATAATCCTGCAGAAATTTATTTAGAACAGCCTAATTTTTTAAACCAAATTATTGAGATAGAAACCTTTTTAACGCCAATAAAATTGTTATCGGTAATAAAAAAAATAGAAAAAGAAATAGGTAGAAAAGAAAGATTTCGTTATGGACCTAGAGAGATTGATATTGACATTTTATTTTACGAAAAACAAAAGTTTGTTACTAACGAACTAATGATTCCCCATCCAGCAGTTTCAGAAAGAAAATATCTAAAAATATTACTTAAAGAATTTGATTTAAAGGATTATGAATAAAAGTCTATACCAAATTTTAATAGTAATTCTATTCTTCAACTGTGCAAGTTTTCAGAAAAATGAATTTTATTTAGATTCTGTTTTTTTTTCTGAAGTTTTTTATAAAATACCTAAGAAAAATATTGATTTTAAAAATATTTTAAAAAGAGAAGATAAAATTTCGCCATCTGAATGGAATTCCTATGCTATACAGTTTTTTTACGAGAATGAATTTTCTTATGCTGAGTATTCTTTTCTAAAAGCAATCACATTGTTTTTGATTTCTGAAAATCAACCCGAACCTTATACTTTAAATAATACCATAAAAAGTTTTTTAAATCTGCTATTTTTTTATGAATTGACTCCTTATAGTGATGAATTCAAAAATAATAGAGAAGAAAATTTAAAAAAGATTATAAAATTTTTAGAAAAAAGAGAAGACTTAGCTATCGCATCTATCTGGGAAGCAAGAAAGCGGAATCTTAAAAATTTAGAATATAAGTTAGCCAATTCCTTCTTTTTGCTCAAAGAAGAGCACACCGATGAATTTTACTACGAATATTTTCAAGTGCTTAATAATTCCAACAAACTTACTACTACAATGTTAAATACTTTCGAGAAGATCAAAAATCCAACGATTAAATTTCAGATTTATGAAGAGTGGGGTTATACAACCAATATTCGAAATCAATATAAGGAATTTATTGTTTTATATGAATATTTAGAAAAAAATCATAAAGAATTTATAAAAAGCAAAAAAAAAGATCCTAATTCTTCATTTTATTTAGAAAATATATTTAATCAATATTATTTAAACTACCTCCAAAATAAAAAGAATAAAATAAGTGAAGAAATTTACAAAGAAATTCTTTACTTAAAAGAAATCAATGAAATCACATATATAAATTTTTTGAACTATTATAAACAAGAATATTTTTTCTTCACAAAAGAAGATATAATTACTAAAATAAAAATAAAAAATACTTGTTTAAAAACAAATCCTTTATTTGATACGATATGCAAATACCAAAACGAAATTAAGCAATACCAAATAAAAAAAAATATATTTAAAACTCATAATTCCAATGATCTTAAAAAAGTTAAGGAAATCATTATAAATTTTTTATAAATAAATGAAAAAAATTTTAATATTTCGACCCGGCGCTTTGGGAGATATTTTATTGTCCTTTCCATTATTGGAAATACTAAAATTCCATAAGTTTGAAATTTATTTTGTAAGTAATGCAGAATATATTTCATTAATACATTTTTTTAATTTAGGAAAAGGTATATCTTTTGATCACTCTTTATTTATTCCCATTTTTTTAGATGAGTTGGATTCTAAATCTTTAAAAAATTTTTTAGAACAATTTGATTTTATTTTCTGTATAGAAAAAAATGAAACTATTTATACACGCTTAAAAAAAATACACAAATTTGTATATTTTATAAATTCAATTCCTCCTTATTTAATTCCAATTCGCTTATATTTGATAAAAGAAATTTCTAAAATTTTAAATTTAAATGATTCGTACACACTTACCAAAATGAAAATTAATAAAATGAATAAAAATACAAATTTTACGAATTTTCTTATACATCCTGGTTCGGGATCAAGAAGTAAAATTTGGAATATAGAAAATTTTTATGCCATTCTTGAATTCTTGTTACATAAATCAAAAACTATCACAATTTTAGAAGGACCAGCAGAGTCTGGAATAAGTGAAGAATTTAAAAATTTCAAAAATTATATAAAAATATTAAAAACAAACAATATCTATTCTGTAATTGATGTAATCCATAAAAATGATTTTTATATAGGTAATGATTCTGGAATTACTCATTTATCTGCATATCTTGGTATTTCCGGAATAGCTATCTTTGGCGTGACAAATCCTTGGCTTTGGAATCCGCTCCCATCAATTTCTTGTTTTTATGAATTAAAACCAAACGGTGAAATTCGCTTTCCTTCCTTAAAAACCGTTTACAATTACTTAGAATCTGTGATTTTATAAAAATTTCTATATAGAAATTAATTTCAGATAATAAAAAGCCAAAAACGCATTCTAACTACATCCTGTAGTTGCACCACAACTAACGCATTTTAAACAAGTTCCATTTCTAACCATCGTAAATTGTCCACACTCTGGACATGGATCTCCTTCGTATCCTTGCATTCTAGCAATCATAGTAAGTGTTGTTTTTTTTTCTTGAGTTTGAACTCCCGAATTTTCTTTTTTGGTTTTATATTCTATCCAAGATGGTAGATCTCTTTCTTTATTTTTATAAGGGGTATCTTGTACTTTTACTTCTTCTTTTTTTACTACATCTGGCGTAATAGAATCAGGATCAATTTGTGCTAGATCATAACGACCCAGATAGGTGATTGCTAATTCTCTAAATATATAATCAATAATTGAGGTTGCCATTTTAATATTTGGGTTGCCCTGTACCATTCCATTAGGTTCAAATTTTGTAAAAACGAAAGCATCTACAAATTCTTCTAAGGGAACTCCATATTGCAAACCAAGGGATATGGATATAGCAAAACAGTTCATCAAAGATCTAAAAGCAGCACCTTCTTTGTGCATATCGAGAAAAATTTCACCAAGTCTTCCATCTTCGTATTCTCCAGTTCTAAGATAAATTTTATGACCTCCGACAATTGCCTTCTGGGTATAGCCTGCTCTTCTTGTTGGTAATCTTTCTCGTTTAGTAACGATTCTTTCCATTCTTTGGGCAATTTTTTCTATTTTTTCTCCAGTTGTGTGAGTTTCTTCTAACTCTTTTAAGAATTGATCTTCGTCTAAAGAAATGTTTAAAGGTTGAGAAAGTTTGCTTCCATCTCTATACAAAGCTATTGCTTTTGTCATGGTTCTCCAAGCAAATTCATAAGCGGATTTTACATCTTGAATGGTTGCATTGGATGGCAAATTGATAGTTTTAGAAATTGCACCCGAAATAAAGGGTTGAGCTGATGCCATCATTAAAATATGAGATTTCCACGATAAAAATCTTTTACCATACTTTCCACATTTGTTCGCACAATCAAAAACAGGATAATGTTCTTCTTTAAGATGAGGTGCTCCTTCGATCGTTCCTGTGCCAGTAATGTAATCATTAGCTTTTTGGATCTCTTCATCAGTAAATCCCAAATATTTTAACAAATCAAAATCTGCAGGCAACCCAGATATTTTTTTATTTGTTATTTTTTCTAAGTATTCATCGCCTAATGAAAAACGATTAAAAATAAAGCGAATGTCAAAAGCTGAAGCCAACATAGATTCGATTTTATCAATCATTTCTTTCGTAAATCCCTTTTGTAAAAGTGTTTGGTAATTTATATACGGAGAATTTTTTAAACTACAATGTCCTATTGCATATTTTACAATTTCTTCGATTTGGTAGTCATCATATCCAAGAGATTTAAGAGCGTAAGGAACAGATTGATTAATAATCTTAAAATAACCACCGCCCTCTAATTTTTTGTATTTTACTAAAGCGAAATCTGGTTCAATACCGGTAGTATCACAATCCATTACAAGACCTATTGTTCCTGTAGGTGCTATAGCAGTAAACTGTGCATTTCGATATCCATATTTCTCGCCTAATTGTAAAGCTCTATCTGCTTCTTCTTTAGCAGCATTCAGTAAATTTTCGGGACAATATTCTGCTTGTATGCCCAAAGGTGTTATTGATAAACCTTCGTATTCTTCAGGTGGTGAATTGTATACTGCTCGTCGATGATTGCGCATTACCCTAAGCATATGTTTTTTATTCTTTTCGTATTGTTTAAAGGGACCAAGTTTTCGCGCCATTTCAGTACTTGTTGCAGCAGCATTTAAATGCATAATCGCAGTAATGGCTCCCGTAATTGCCCTTCCTTGCTCTGAATCGTAAGGGATTCCCATTTGCATCAATAAAGCGCCTAAATTAGCATATCCCAAACCTAAAGTTCGATATTCATATGATAATTTTGCTATTTCTTTCGAAGGAAATTGTGCCATTGTAACAGAAATTTCTAGGGTAATGGTCCACAATCTTGTCACGTGACGAAATGCTAAATCATCAAATTCATTTGTTTTATGATTCAAAAATTTAATTAAATTAATAGAAGCAAGATTACAAGCAGTATTATCCAAAAACATATATTCGGAACAAGGATTCGATGCTCTAATTTCTCCACCTTCGGGACAAGTATGCCATTCATTGATCGTAGTATGAAATTGTAATCCAGGATCTGCACAAGCCCAAGCAGCATGAGCAATTTTATCCCATAATTCTTTAGCCTTCAATGTTTTACAGGGTACTGGTATTGTATTTCTTTTTTTTGCTTTTTCTAATTCGGTTCTCCAATACAAATTCCATTCTTTATTCTGAAAAACTGCATACATAAATTGATTAGGGATTCTTATAGAATTATTCGAATTTTGCCCAGAAACTGTTTGGTATGCCTCTGATTGCCAGTCTGTAGTAAACTCTTCCAAATCAATGGAAGTGATTCCTTGCTTTGCAAGTTCAATAATTCTTAAAATAAATGAATCCAATATGTAATTTTTTTTTGCTTTATATATAGCTTGCTTTAATCTTAAATTTTTATTATAATCAAATTGTATACTTTTATCTTTTTCGCTATGAATTGCATCCAATATTTCGTTTATACATTGTTTTTTGATTTTAGAACCTATAACCAAATCTAATACCTTATATTCTTCTTTAACTTTCCAATCAATAAACTCTTCTATATCCGGGTGATCGATATCGATACATACCATCTTTGCAGCTCTTCTAGTTGTACCTCCTGATTTAATAGCTCCTGCTGCTCTATCTCCAATTTTTAGAAAACTCATAAGTCCTGAACTTTTCCCACCACCAGAGAGAGGTTCTCCTTCGCCTCGAATCGAGGAGAAATTTGTTCCTGTGCCAGAACCATATTTAAATAATCTTGCTTCTTTTACCCATAAATCCATGATTCCACCTTCATTAACTAAATCATCATCGACAGATTGAATAAAACATGCATGTGGTTGTGGTCGTATATAAGCATATTCAGAGCGAACCAATTCTTCTGTTTCTGGATCTACATAATAATGTCCTTGACCTCTTCCTTCGATTCCATAAGCCCAATACAAACCTGTATTAAACCATTGGGGTGAATTCGGAGCACCAATCTGATTGGCTAAAATATAAAGCATTTCTTCGAAATAATTGATAGCATCTTCTTCACTGTGAAAATATTTATATTTCCAACCCCAATATGTCCAAGTTCCTGCTAAACGATAAAATACTTGCTTAGCAGAAGTTTCTCCTTGATATCTCTCTTCTTCTGAAAGGGAAGACAACATTTCATAATCTGGGATTCTTCGTTGCAACCAATGGGGAATATTTTCTTCGTAAACTGGTTTAGTATATAGTGGGACAGAAGCCTTTCGAAAATACTTTTGAGCAAGTATGTCTACTGCTACTTGAGACCAATGTTTTGGTACTTCAATATTTTCTATATAAAAAACTACAGATCCGTCTGGATTCACTATTTTTGATGTTCTAATATCCCACTCTATTAAATTCCAGACTCTACTTTCCCATGGTTTTTTTTGATCTACATAAAATTCGCCTTGTATTGATGATGTATAATATCTATTGATTTTCATTCGTAGGCTCCCATACTCAAAAAAATATAGCTTATTATTTTAGCAAATAAAAAAACTGTAATAAAATCAACAATAATAAATTAAATTCTTGCTGTCTGAAATACTTAATTAAAATTATATAAATAATATGAATTTTTTTTATATTATTTATTTGTTATATTTATTTATAAGTTTTTAATACTCTTCTTAAAACGGGAGGTGTTTCTACTACCAATAGATATTGATTATTAACAAAATCATATTCTATATACTCTATTTTAGACTGAAAACTACAATCATAATTGTTCTGCTTTGCTTCGAAATCAAAACGAGTTTCGCTTTTTATCCCCTCGATATTCGATTCTTGTATTAAAAATCCTATTCGTCTTTCCGTTTCGAAATAAAGATTGCATTTGATTTTATTTTTTTTCGTAATTATATAAATTTCATCAATTCCCTTAATAAGAGGCATAATTCTGTATTTCTTAGAAAGATTTTTTTTACAACCTTTTTTAATAAAGAAATTAAAGAATTTTTTTTAGTTTATTTATTTCAAATTATAATCATATAAAAATTGACCTATTGAATTCGAATACATATTTTCCCAAAATGGGATCCATTTTTTAAATATTCAAAAGCACGAGGTGCCTCTTCGAAATCGAAAACTTGATCAACAATTGGCTTAAGATTATGAAACTCCCAAGCATTTATCATTTCTTCCAGTGAACGCTTATGACCCACAATAACTCCTTGGATTTTTATATTTTGCATTAGAACAGGAGTTAAATCTACGGGGGATTGTCTTCCTGCAAGAACACCGATAAGATAAATTGTACCACCTGGCTTTACACATTTTATAGATTTTTCTAATGTGCCTACACCTCCAACTTCGATAATATGTTCTACACCCTTAAAATTTGTTATTTTTAAAATTTCTTTTTCCCATTGCGGTGTTTCTTTGTAATCAATTAGAAAGTCAGCTCCTAATTTTTTTGCTTTTTCTAATTTAATTTTACTGCTCGATGTAATGATTACTTTTGCCCCCAATAATTTTGCAATTTGTAAAGAAAAGATAGAGACACCTCCTGTCCCTAAAGTAAGAACTGTTTCGCCAGGGATTACTTTCCCTAATTCTACCAAGGCACTCCAAGCTGTTAACCCAGCACAAGGTAAGGTAGAAGCCTCCAAAGAATTTAAATTTTTTGGAGCTAAAACAATTTCGGATTCTGGAACTATAAAATATTTCTGTAAAGTACCATTCAAGGGTCCACCCAATGTCTTTTTGAATATTTCTCTAAATGGTTTTCCCTCATACCATCCTTGTGCGAATACGGGCAATACTTTATCTCCTTCTTGAAAGAGGGTTACTTGCTTTCCTTTTTGGATAATCGTACCACATCCATCAGAGCAAGGCACCATAGGTAATTTTAATTTAGGATTATAATTTCCTGTTACCATTAATAAATCTCTATAATTAAGAGAAACTGATTCCATTTGAATCAAAACTTCATTGTCTTTTAATTCTGGTAATGCTTCTTCTCTTCGTTCGAGGTGTTCAATACCAAATTGAGATAAAACCCATTGTGTATTTTTAAACTTCATAAGATGATAACTTTTCTGATAAGATTTCTTGCAACAAAATAAATTTTAATGAGTAATACCTAAAATTTGCTATAGAGAATTTTAGGACAATTTTTTTTATAAGTTAGAATTTCGACTATGAAAATGATATTTTTTTTGAATCTTTTATAACCAAAAGACAATTTGTTCTCGCACAAGATAAAATAGAAGAAGATACTTAGTATCTTAGATCTCATTTCGAAATAGTTATAGATTAAGATTTCCATTACCCAACAATTACCTTAGAATACTATTAAAAGAAATCTAAAATTATAAAAAAAAATACCAAATTCTCCTCCTAAAATTAGGAAAAAATATAATAAATTTAAATTGGAATACGATTTTAGAATTTTCTGAAAGTATTCAAATTATTATCCTCTGTAAACAATCGTTTAAATGAAAACTCCATTATTCGATTTCAAGAACTCTTTTTTATAGATTCATAAAATAAAAAAAACAAAGGATTTGTATATTTTTAACATCTATAAGATTATAAAATGAGATTGAGACTCAAAATAATTGACATTTCGATTTTATTTAATTATATGGTACTATGAGTTTAGAAAAACTGTTGATAGTTATTTTTGTGATTCTCTCTATTGTTTATTTGCTTTATGAATTTTTTAAAGTATTTATCAAAATAGAGGAGAAAGCATGTACAAAATGTATTGAAAGTAAACACTTGATTAAAAAAAGGGGTAGCAATGCAACAAACCAAAATAAAATTTACTAAATGTATACAGACATTAGATAAAATTCCATTAAATGTAAATGCAATAATAAAAAATGTAAAAACGGATTCACATTTTATGATTCGACTTATGGAATTGGGAATTGTACCAGGAGAAACAATTACTGTTTTGAGAAGTGCACCATTCGGAGATCCTATAGAAATTTCTATTATTGGCTATTCTTTGTGTATTCGAAAAAAAGAAGCTTCTCAAATTGAGGTTGAATATGAAGGAAATTGTTAAAAAAAATTTGCAAATTGCACTGATAGGAAATCCAAACACAGGAAAAACTACAGTTTTTAATTCATTGTGTGGACTTCGCCAAAGAACGGGAAACTATCCTGGTGTTACTGTGGAAAAAAGAGTTGGATTTTTTGAAACAAATTTATTTAGAACGGAAATCTATGATTTACCGGGTTTGTATAGCCTTAGAATCAATTCTAATGATGAAAAAATCACTTATGAAGTTTTGACAGGACATCTTTTAAAAGATGAATCTATCAAAAAAAAACCTGACCTAATCCTTTATATTATGGATGCATCCAATCTTAAAAGAAATTTATATTTATTATTACAAGTAATGGAATTGAATATTCCAATTTTTGCAGTTTTGACCATGACAGATGTTGCCTCAAAAAAGGGAATTCAAATCGATTTGGAATCATTAAAAAAAAAACTAAACATTCCTGTTATTGGAATAAACGCTAAAAATAAAGAGAATATACTTTTTTTAAAAAAAGAACTCCAAAAATATATCGACAATCTTTTTAATGATAACCAAAATGATATGAATTATATTCAACATATAATGCCAAAAAATTATTTAGAATTGAATCAATTCTGTCTGGAAAATATTCAAAAATTTCTTAATGATAAAAATATAAATTACCAATGCACAAGAACAGATATTTTTTTGTGTTTAACGAATTCTCAAGAATTTATATCATTAGTAATTGATTTTATAAAAAATTCAAATGAAAAAAAATTCGAAGATACGATTCAACAAGAATTGACATCGTATATTACCAATTTGAAAAAAAATTTAGAAAGGTTTCAGTTTTATTCTCAAAGTCAATTAATCCAGATACGATATAAAGTAATTGATTCCATTTTAAAAGATGTAGTAAGTGTAACTGAACAAAATAGAGAAATCACAAAAGAAAAAATTGATAAAATTTTGACACATAAAGTATTTGGTTTAACTTTTTTTGTGCTGATAATGGCTTTTGTTTTTCAATCTATTTACACTTGGGCAGAACCTTTAATGTCTTTTATCGAAAGTTTTTTTAATGTAATATCCAAAAAGATTTCTGAATCAGGTATTTTTTCTCCAATGATGGAATCTTTTCTTATTGATGGTATCATTACTGGTGTGGGTTCAGTAATTGTTTTTGTTCCTCAAATCGCTATTCTCTTCTTCTTTATTGCTATTATGGAAGATTCGGGCTACCTTGCAAGAGCTTCTTTTTTGATGGACAAACTTATGTCTTGGACTGGACTGAATGGTAGATCCTTTATTCCATTGATTTCTAGTTTTGCTTGTGCTGTCCCTTCCATTATGGCTACAAGAATCATTAGTGATGATAAAGTAAGAAAAACAACCATTTTGATTACACCCCTGATGTCCTGTTCTGCAAGGTTACCCGTGTATATTTTGTTCATTGGTGCTTTTATTGAGCCAAAATACGGAGCTTTGGTTGCAGGTTTATTTTTATTTTTAATGCATTCCATTGGGTTGATTGTCGCTTTTTTTGTTTCTTTAATCATAAACAAAAAAATTCTAAAGACACCAGATATTCCTTTTGTAATGGAATTACCAGATTATCATATTCCTTCTTTAAGAAATGTTTATTTTCGTGTTTATGAAGCTGTAAAAAATTTTTTAAAACGAGCTGGAACAATTATTTTTGCAATGTCTATCATTATTTGGGCATCCATTTATTTTCCTCATGATGAGAATGCAGCAAATCAGCATGTAAAACCTTTACAAGAAGAACTAGAACGATTAAAACAACAAGAGGAATTGGATCGAAGTCAGAATACACCTTTTCCAGAAAGAGTAGTTCTCATACAACAATTAGAATCAGAAATCGAAAAAGAGAAGGCTTCTTTTTATTTACAAAATAGTTATTTAGGAACTTTAGGGAGATTCATTGAACCAATTTTTAAACCTTTAGGTTTTGATTGGAAATTAAGTATAGGTATTTTAAGTGCTTTTCCAGCAAGAGAAACGATCATTTCCACTTTAGGGATTATTTATCAAATAGGTTCTGATACTGATGAAACATCTGCGTCTTTAAGAGAAAAGCTTTTAAGTGAAAAAGACGAAAAAGGAAATCCCAGTTACAACTTATTAACTGCCATTAGTTTAATGATTTTTTTTGCTCTCTGCGCTCAATGTATGAGCACACTAGCTGTTATAAAAAAAGAATTAGGATTATGGAAATATCCCATTTATGTTTTTTTATATATGACTTTACTTGCTTATTTTCTTTCTATGGTGGTATATCAAATTGGAAATTTTTTCTATTTTGAATGAAACTACATTATCTTTATTATCCTAATCCAAAAAATGAAGAAACAATTCTAATCTTACATGGTTTATTTGGAAGTTCTAAAAATTGGATAAGTATTTCTAAGAAGTTAAGTCAGAATTTCAATGTTTACGCTCTTGATTTAAGAAATCACGGCAATTCTCCCCACTCACAAACTCATTCTCTTAATGATATGATTTCAGATGTGGAAGAGTTTATTTTACAGAAAAGCATACAAAATCCCATATTATTGGGTCATTCCATGGGTGGGTTAGTTGCTATGGGGATCGCTCTTAAGAATTTTATTGAATTAAAAAAATTGATTGTGGTTGATATATCACCGAAGGTTTATTCTCCACACCACCAAAGAGAATTCGAAGTATTAAAAACGGATGTGTCCCAATTTTCAACTAGAGAAGAAATTAATGTATTTTTAAAAAACATACATCCTGACGATTCCGTTCGCCAATTTTTAATGATGAATTTAGTAAAATCTGATAAAGGTTATCAATGGAAAATCAACGTGAATGCTCTAGAAAAAGGAAATTATTTAGAAGAAGTTCAAAATTGGACAGATAAAAGTTCTGATGTCCCAACTCTTTTTATTCGTGCAAAAGATTCAAATTATATTTTAGATAGTGATTATGACTTAATTTACAAACACTTTCCTAAAGGAATCATAAAAGAATTAAATGGCAATCACTGGGTTCATTATGCTAACGAAAAAGAATTTATTCAAACAGTTTTAAATTTTATTAATCACACCAACTCATTATAAGTTTTTAGGAAATTCAAAGAATTTTAAAATCTTTAATATTTTAAAAAAAATCACAAAAAAAGTAAATC